>NZ_JAUIZJ010000019.1:0-164027 GCF_030435535.1 Bradyrhizobium sp. WYCCWR 13022 | reverse complement strand
GACGAGATCATCGACATCGTCGAGGAGCGCCTCAACATCGAGGTCGGCGGCTCGGCTAGCGGCATCCTCGGCTCGGCCGTGATCAAGGGCCAGGCGACCGAGGTGATCGACGTCGGCCACTTCCTGCCCATGGCGTTCGCCGACTGGTTCACCCGCAAGGAGATGAAGCCGTCGATGCACTCGCAGTCGGTGCTGCTGGTTGACGACAGCGCGTTCTTCCGCAACATGCTGGCGCCGGTGCTGAAAGCGGCCGGCTACCGCGTCCGCACCGCGCCGACCGCGCAGGAGGGCCTGGCTGCCTTGCGCGCGCAGAACTTCGACGTGGTCCTGACCGACATCGAGATGCCCGACATGAACGGGTTCGAGTTCGCCGAGACCATTCGTTCCGACAGCAATCTGGGCGCGATGCCGATCATCGGCCTGTCCGCGCTGGTGTCGCCGGCGGCGATCGAGCGCGGCCGTCAGGCCGGCTTCCACGACTATGTCGCCAAGTTCGACCGTCCCGGTCTGATCGCGGCGCTGAAGGAGCAGACCGCGGGCGCCGCCGGCGCCTCCGAGCTGAGCCGGGCGGCGGCGTAAGGACCGGGATCAGGAGAGATTGCAATGAGCAAGAAGACCCAGTCCACCGAAGGCGCCATGGTCGAGTACGTCACCGCGATGATCGGCGGCCAGCTGTTCGGCCTGCCGATCTCCCGCGTCCAGGACGTGTTCATGCCCGAGCGCGTTACCCGCGTTCCCTTGTCCTCGCGCGAGATCTCGGGCGTCTTGAACCTGCGCGGCCGCATCGTCACCGTGGTCGACATGCGCGCCCGTCTCGGCCTGCCCAGGGACGAGGACGGCAAGACGCCGATGGCGGTCGGCGTCGACCTGCGCGGCGAATCCTATGGCCTCCTGATCGACCAGATCGGCGAGGTGCTGCGCCTGCCCGAGGACAGCAAGGAAGAGAACCCGGTCAACCTCGACCCCCGCATGGCCAAGCTCGCCGGCGGCGTCCACCGTCTCGACGGCCAGCTCATGGTCGTCCTCGACGTCGATCGCGTCCTCGAGCTCAAGACCGACGTGCAAATGGCCGCCTGAACTTTCACAAAGACATTCGAGCCGGAGATCCAAGATGAAGACCTGTTTGGTGGTTGACGATTCCAGCATCGTTCGCAAGGTCGCGCGTCGCATCGTCGAGGCGCTGGGCTTCCAGGTCATCGAAGCGGAAGACGGCGTCGAGGCGCTGGTCCACTGCAAGAAGGCCATGCCGGAAGCCATCCTGCTCGATTGGAACATGCCCGTGATGGACGGCTTCCAGTTCCTGGGCACGCTGCGCCGTATGCCCGGCGGCGATGAGCCCAAGGTGGTGTTCTGCACCACCGAGAACGGCATCGACCACATCACCAAGGCGATGGGCGGCGGTGCCAACGAGTACATCATGAAGCCTTTCGACAAGGAAATCGTGTTGGCGAAGTTCCAGGAGGTCGGGCTGGTCGCGCGCGAAGAAGAGACCGCAGCCTGAAAATACACCTGCCAGTAGCGTCAAGAGGTATCCTGTGAACGCGCCCGATTACGAGTATCTGCGTAAGTTGCTGAAAGAGCGCTCCGGTCTCGACCTGTCCGCCGACAAGCAATATCTGATCGAAAGCCGCCTGCTGCCGCTGGCGCGAAAGGCCGGGCTCTCCGGCATCCCCGAGCTGGTGCAGAAGCTGCAAGGCGGATCGAGCGCGCTGATCACCAGCGTGATCGAAGCCATGACCACCAACGAGACCTTCTTCTTCCGCGACAAGGTCCCGTTCGATCACTTCCGCGACACCATCATGCCGGAGGTTCTCAAGGCCCGTGCCGCTCGCCGCAGCGTGCGGATCTGGTGCGCCGCGGGCTCGACCGGGCAGGAGCCCTATTCGCTGGCAATGACCCTGAAGGAGATGAGTGCGGCGCTCACCGGATGGCGTGTCGAGATCATCGCGACCGACCTCTCGCAGGAGGTGCTCGAGAAGGCCAAGGCCGGCGTCTACAGCCAGTTCGAGGTGCAGCGCGGTCTGCCGATCCAGATGCTGATGAAATATTTCAAGCAGACCGGCGAGACCTGGCAGGTCCATCCCGAGCTGCGCGCGATGATCCAGCACCGGCAGCTCAATCTGCTGCAGGACTTCTCCCACCTCGGCACGTTCGACGTCATCTTCTGCCGCAACGTGTTGATCTATTTCGATCAGGAAACCAAGATCAACATCTTCAACCGCCTCGCCCGCCAGATCGAGCCCGACGGCTTCCTGGTGCTCGGCGCGGCGGAGACCGTGGTCGGACTGACCGATACGTTCAGGCCGATCACCGATCGCCGCGGCCTCTACAAGCCGAACGATCCGCGTGCGGCTGCGGCCAAGCCGGCTGCCGACGCGGCTGCGGCGCCGCGCATGGCGATGGCAGGACGATAGACATGGCCGAGGATGGCAAGGGCACGGAGCGCGTCACGTTCAGTCGGGGCTATGATGTCTGCATCATGGCCATCGACGGCACCTGGCGGCGCGACTGCACCCTCAATGCGATTTCCGATACCGACGCCATCCTCACGGTGGAGGGCTCGATCCAGGGCTTGAACCTGAAGGAGTTCTTCCTGCTGCTGTCGTCCACGGGCCTTGCCTACCGCCGCTGCGAGCTGGTGCGCGTCAACGGCGCCGAGATGGACATCCAGTTCCTGCGCGGCAAGAACCGCAAGAAGCGCGGCGCAGCCAATGGCCAGGACGCGGTGGCGTGATCGCCGCGCGTTTCGGGCTGCCTTTCCCTGACGCGTTGCTTCACATTTTCTGAAAACATCCGACCGAATTCGCAGGCGTAGCTTTACGTCGCCTAAGCGCGGACCGTGTATCGATTGACGGTCGCAATTTCAGGGTCCGGCCATGCCAAGAAGCTCTCTCTCCCCCATCCCGTCAAATCTGCCCGACGTCGCCGAGCGGCGCGCGCTTCAGCTCCTGGTGGTCGATGACGACGCCACCCAGCGCAGCCTGATCACGGTCGCCGCCAGGCAGGCCGGCCACGAGGTCGCCGTTGCGCCGTCGGTCGCCGAGGCGATCGAAAAGCTGCGCGCTGCGCGCTTCGACTGCGTGACGCTCGATCTCGTGCTGGAGGACGGCGACGGCATCGACGTGCTGCGCGAGATGGCGGCCGCGAAATTCTCGGGCTCGGTGATCGTGATCAGCGGCATGGACGGCAAGCGCCGCAGCGCCGCCCGCAACTTCGCCCGCTCGGTCGGGATCGAGCTTCAGAGCCTGCCGAAGCCGCTGGATCTCGCGGCGCTGCGCATCAGTCTCGCCAATCTCGGCAAGACCGCGATGGGACTGCCGACGATCCATACCTGGGGCGGCGTCGCCACCGACGCGATCGTGGAACGGCACCGCGCCTGAGGCGCGGCGCTGGCCTGCGATCAGCTGCGGCAAATCAGCCGGGCCGATCGCGGCCTATGCGGGACTGCCGGATTCCGACAGATTCTGAAGGGCCTGGCCGAGCTCCGCCCGGCAGGCGTTGAGGGCGGCTCTCGCCGCGGTGAAGCGAGGCGTGACGTCGTCGAGCACGACGATCTCGGTGGAACCCAGATCGGCACTCACGATAGAGCCATCGTCTTCAGGCTCCATCGCCGCGTCGATCAGACGCAGACTGATCTCCATGCGCGCGATCAGTGAGCGAAGTTCGGCTGCGATCAACTGACGGCTGTCGGTTTCGGCCATCGCGGCGAGCGGGGGTGTGCCAGCGTAATTTAGCATGGATATTCTCCGTCCCCCGCAATAAGGCACCTCGGCGCTACTTGTGCGTTAAGTTCATGTCCCGTACAAATGCGGGTGGGCCGAATCTGCGCCGAAAGCCGTAATGTCAGGCGCGGACGCGAGTCCTTGAATGCCGACGTGGGTTGGCGAATGGACGTGGCACATGGTCGAACAAACCTCCCGTGGTGAGATCTTCGTGGTCGATGACGACCCCGCTGTTCGCGACACCCTGTCGATGGTGTTGAAGGCGGCGGGCTATGAGGTGATCTGTTTCGCCGACGGCGCAGCACTGCTTTCCGTTGCACGAAACCGCACGCCGGCTGCGATCCTCCTCGACGTGCACATTCCCGGAAAGTCGGGTCTCGACATCCTGAAGGAGCTGCAAGGCGAGGACTATCCGGCCCCCATCTTCATGATCTCCGGGCAGGGCGATATCGCGATGGCAGTGGGGGCCATCAAGAGCGGCGCGCTCGACTTCATCGAGAAGCCGTTTCGCGGCAGCGAGATCGTCGGCCGGCTGGATGAGGCGATCGGCGCTTATGCACGCAGGCAGGCAGAGAGTGCATCGCCGAAGTTCGGTTCGCTGCATTTCCCCGGACGCGAGCCGCTGACCCGACGCGAGCGCGAGGTGCTGGAGCAGTTTGCTGCCGGTGCCTCCAACAAGGAGGCCGGCCGCACGCTCGGCATCAGCCCCCGCACCATCGAGGATCACCGCGCCAACATCATGAAGAAGCTCGGCGCCCGCAACGCCGCCGATCTGATCCGCATCGTGATGACCGCGGCCCAGCGCGCGTCGTAAGGCGCTGTTGAATCGCCGCCCTTTCGTCGTTCCGGATCGCGCTACGCGCGTCCGGGATGACACCCAGAATTCAGCTGCTCAGAGCCCTGCGAATGATCCGCGCCAGATCGGACTTGCGATAGGGCTTGGCCAGCAGCAGCACGCCTAAATCCAGCCGGCCGTGGTGGATGATCGCGTTCTCGGTATAGCCTGAGGTGTAGACCACCTTGAGGTCGGGGCGCGTCTTCACCACCTCGTCGGCAAGCTGTCGTCCGTTCATCTTGCCGGGCATGATCACGTCGGTGAACAGCAGGTCGAACCGCGCGCCGCTCGCCACGATCGCAAGCGCTTCGGCGGCATTGGCGGCTTGCAGGGTGACGTAGCCGAGCGAGTGCAGCTGCGCGAGCACGTAGTCGCGCACGAGCCGGTCGTCCTCGACCACGAGGATGGTCTCGTGCCCGCCCTCGACCGTCGCAGGCGTCACGCCATCGCTCACGGCCGTCGGCGTCTTGCCCGGCGGCAGGTACATCTTGATCGTGGTGCCGTGGCCTTCCTCGCTGTAGATCTTGATGTGTCCCGCGGACTGCTTGATGAAGCCGTAGACCATCGAGAGCCCGAGGCCGGTGCCCTTGCCGGGGCCCTTCGAGGTGAAGAAGGGGTCGAACACGCGCGCCAGCATATGGGACGGAATGCCGGTGCCGGTGTCGCTCACCGCGATCAGCACGTAGTGTCCGGGCCTGACGTCGTTGACGCTGGCATAGACCTCGTCGAGATAGGCGGCGCCCGTCTCGACGATCAGCTTGCCGCCGCCGGGCATCGCGTCGCGCGCGTTGAGTGCGAGGTTGAGGATGGCCGTGGTGAGCTGGTTCGGATCGACGATCGCGACGCAGCTCTCGTCCTCGAACACGGATTCGATCTGGATCTGCTCACCCAGCGTCGGCCGCAGCAGTTTTGCGGTGTCGATGATCAGCGAGTTGATGTCGATCTCGCGCGGCTGGAGCGGCTGCTTGCGGGCAAAGGCGAGCAGATGCTGGGTCAGCTCGGCGCCGCGGCCGGCGGCCTCGTCGATCATCTTCGTGATCGCGGCAAGCCCCGGATCCTTCGCCACCGCGTCCGCCAGGATCTCGATCGTGCCGGTGATGACGGTGAGGATGTTGTTGAAATCGTGCGCCACGCCGCCGGTGAGCTGGCCCACCGCCTCCATCTTCTCGGCGTGGCGGATGCGCTCCTCGGAGGCGATCTTGTCGGTGAGGTCGCGGTAGAACACGTTGAACAGGATGCCCTCGCGGCGCCGCAGCGCCGTGACGCTGAGTTCGGCCCTGAATTCCTTGCCGTCGCGGCGGCGGACCATCAGTTCGCGGCGGCGGTTGAGGGTATGGCCTTCGGCGGAATCGAGGAAGCGGGCGAGGCCGGCCTTGACCCTCTCGCGCTCGCTCTCCGCGACGATCAGGTCGACGGCGTTCTTGCCGAGCGCCTCGTCGCGCCGCCAGCCGAACAGCTCCTCGGCTCGCGAGCTCCAATTCAGGATGGTGCTGTGGGCGTCGGTCTGGACGAAGGCGTCGAGCGCGGTCTCGACGATGTTGCGCGCAAGCTGCTCGCTGTCGCGCAAGGACTCGGCTGCGCGCCTCGCCTCGGTCATGTCGCGCCCGACGAAGAAGTAGCGCTTGGCCTGGTTCGACCAGTTGCCGAGCCAGGAGAGCCAGACCTCGCTGCCGTCCTTGTGCAGGCAGCGCGTGTCGGCGAGCTTGGGGTGTTCGCCGCGCCGGAGCGCGCGCATTTCCTCGCGGGATTGATCGAGATGCGAGTGGTGGATGAAATCGACGCCGCTGCGGCCGATCATTTCCTCGGGCGCATAGCCGAGAACGGTCTCGCTGCTCGGGCTGATCTGCACGATATGGCCCCGCGAGTTCATGATCATGATCAGGTCTTCGGAGGCGTCGAACAGCTGCCGCCGCTCCTCGAGCTGCTGGCGTAGCGCGCGCTCGGTCCGTCGCGCATCGGTCAGCAGCCGTGCCGTGCCCGAGGCGCCGATGATCTCGCCGGCAGGGCCCCGGATCGGCGACAGGCTCACCGAGATCTCGACCGGTGTGCCGTCCCTGCGGACGCGGACGGTTTCGAAGTGCTCGATCCGTTCGCCCTGCGCGATCCGCCGCAGATAGTCCTTGCCCTCGTCGCTGCGATCGGCCGGCAGGAGGATCGAGGTCGGCTGTCCGACCGCCTCCTCCGACGAATAGCCGTAGAGGCGTTCGGCCGCCGTGTTCCACCCGATGATGATGCCGTCGAGCGTCTGCATGACGATCGAATCGTCGGAAGATTCCACCGCTGCGCTGAACAGGCGCTCGCGCACGGCGAGCTGGTCGCGGGCGGCCTCGCTGCGGCGCCGCTCCTCGATCTCATGCTCCAGCGCCGAGGTCTTGGCCTTGGTCTCCTCGACCATGTGGGCAAAGGCTCGCGCCAGCATGCCGGTCTCGCCGCCGGCGTCGATCGGAATCGCGGCGGGCTTGCCGCGCCCGATCGCCTCGACGGCTCTGGTGAGCCGCCCGATCGGCCGGGTCAGCGATCGCGCCAGCATCAGGGCAAGCGCGGCCGCTACCAGCACCGCGATGACGCCGATCATGAGGCTCGTGTGTTCGATGATCACGGCGGGGGCCATGAACACGGCATTGGGCACGACCCGGATGATGCCGACCCATTGCCCCTCGGCGAGGATCGCGGGCGCGATCCCGGCGCCGCTCGGCTTGCCGTTGCGTTCAGGCACGACATGGGTTGCGCCTTGCGTCGATCCGGTGACGCCTGCGAAATAGGGGAAGTCGTCCTGCCAGCGCGTCGGTGTGCCCAATTGCGAGCCGAACTCGCGGGTCCGGTCCGGGTGCACGATATAGTCGCCATTGCGGCCGACGACGTAGACCTGCTCTCCCTGTCGGGCCGTGATGCGGATGCGATCCAACACCTGGCGCATGTCGACGTTGACGACGACGATCCCGAACAGGCGGTGATCGGACCCGTACAGCGGTGCTGCCACGCGCAGCGTCGGCACGTAGGGCATCTGAATGGTGCCGTTGTCGACGTTCAGATCGACCGGAGAGACATAAATCTGGCCTTCGTGGAGCTTGATCGCGTCCTGGAAGAAGAAGCGATCGTCCTTGGCTTGCAGGGCCTCGTCGGGAACGATGCGGACCGATCCATTCGGGCCGGAGCGATCGACGCGCAGATATTCGGTGCCGTTGGCCGCGATGACGCGAAATTTTGCGTAGGTCGGGTTGGCTTCGACATCGGCCACGAGGCGCGTCAGCAGCCGCTCGCGCCAGGTCTTTTCGGCCAGATGATCAACCGGGTCGATGCCGTTGTTGAAATGGGCATCGATCACGCCGCGCACGGCCGCATTGGCGCGGAACGTCACGATGGCGGACCGCGCACCACTGGTCTGGGCTTCGAGCTGGGAAGCGAGCA
The DNA here is from genome assembly GCF_030435535.1 of Bradyrhizobium sp. WYCCWR 13022. Classification (NCBI taxonomy): domain Bacteria; kingdom Pseudomonadati; phylum Pseudomonadota; class Alphaproteobacteria; order Hyphomicrobiales; family Nitrobacteraceae; genus Bradyrhizobium; species Bradyrhizobium sp. WYCCWR 13022. Next base: position 156,062 of record NZ_JAUIZJ010000019.1, on the reverse strand, counting down.
GCCCCGACTGGGTTTCGATGCGGTCGAGCACGCGCGGCAGGAACGCCCGTTCCAGGCTGTAATGGCTCAGCCATCCGACCGCGGAGACCGCAACCGCGACCAGCAGAATCATCGCGATGGCCAGCCGGGTTGCGAGCGTCATGTCGCCCTTTGCGCCGCGTCGAGAATGGACCCGAATGTTCTACGCGACATCGATGGTCCCGTCACCGGCCGCCGGTGCCGGTGTCGATGTGAGGAGGGGGTGATGATTGCGCCGATGTCAGGCAGCGGTCGACCATCGCCAGCAGCGCATCGGCTCGGAACGGCTTTTGCAGGCTCGCGACCGCGCCGAGCTTGGTTGCCATCTTGAGGAAATCGGGCTCGGCAAAGTCATCCGGCGTGATCGAGCGGCCCGAGATGACGACGATCGGAATGGCCGGTTGCAGGGCCCGGACATGACGCATCGTTTCCAGCCCGTCCATGCCGGGCATGAAGATGTCGAGGAACAAAAGGTCGAACCGGTTGCTCTCGAACAGGGCGAGCCCCTTGCTGCCGTCGCCGGCGACCGTCACGCGATGGCCGGCCCGCTCCAGCAGCAGCCGGATTGTCAACTGCACGGCCGGGTCGTCATCCACAATCAGGATGTTGGCCACGTTAAAAACCTCCGGGTCGGATGGGGATGCGTCCCTGCGACCAAAATCAAAGCTCCAAATACGAAATTGTTGCGCGGATCGTGCCCGCCCTGCAAGCACTTCGGGGCCGGTCGGCATGAGCCGTTTTTGATGTTGCATCGCACCGTAGCCTATGCACCTCCAAGTGCATAGCTGGGCCCACGTTGCGGGCCGCCGGCCGCCTTGCGAGGGGGCGACGGCCTGTGAGAAGAGCAGGGCAGATTCCCCGACGGACGAGGACCATGACCAGGAAGAAGACACCCGACCAGCTCCGCAGCGCGCGCTGGTTCGCGCCCGACGACCTCCGTTCGTTCGGCCACCGTTCCCGTGCCATGCAGATGGGCTATGCGCCGGAGGAGTGGAAGGATCGGCCGTGCATCGCGATCATCAACACCTGGTCGGAGGCGCAGCCGTGTCACATGCACTTCAAGTCGCGCGTCGACGACGTCAAGCGCGGCATCCTGATGGCCGGCGGCCTGCCGGTCGAACTGCCGGCGCTGTCGCTGTCGGAATCGCTGCTCAAGCCGACCACCATGCTCTATCGCAATCTCCTGGCGATGGAAGCCGAGGAGCTGCTGCGCAGCCATCCCGTCGACGGCGTGGTGCTGATGGGCGGCTGCGACAAGACCACGCCGGCGCTGCTGCTGGGCGCGACCTCGATGAACATCCCGGCGATCTATCTGCCGGCGGGGCCGATGCTGCGCGGCAACTGGAAAGGCAAGACGCTCGGCTCCGGCTCCGATGGCTGGAAATATTGGGACGAGCGCCGCGCCGGAAAGATCTCCGACAAGGACTGGCTCGATATCGAAGCAGGCATCGCCCGCAGCTACGGCACCTGCATGACCATGGGCACGGCCTCGACCATGACCGCGATCGCCGAGGCGATCGGCATGACGCTGCCAGGCGCCTCCTCGATTCCCGCCGCGGATGCCAACCACATCCGCATGGCCAGTGAATGCGGCCGCCGCATCGTCGAGATGGTGTGGGAGGATCTGACGCCGAAGACGATCCAGACCCGCAAGGCGTTCGAGAATGCGATTGCGGTCGCAATGGCGATGGGCTGCTCGACCAACGCGATCATCCATCTGATCGCGCAGGCCCGCCGCGCCGGCCAGGACATCGGCCTCGATGATTTCGAGATTGCGAGCCGCAAGGTGCCTGTCATTGCCAACGTCCGTCCGAGCGGCGACGCCTATCTGATGGAGGATTTCTTCTATGCCGGCGGTCTGCCGGCGCTGATGGGCGAGATCAAGCAGCATCTGCATCTCGACTGCATCACGGTGTCAGGCAAGACACTTGGCGAGAACATCGACGGCGCCGAGGTGCATAATGCCGACGTGATCCGTTCCGTCGCCAATCCCATCTACAAGGAGGGTGCGCTTGCCGTGCTCAAGGGCAACCTCGCGCCCGACGGCTGCGTCATCAAGCCGTCCGCCTGCGCGCCGCGCTTCCTCAAGCACACCGGGCCTGCGCTGGTGTTCGACGATTATCCGTCGATGAAGAAGGCTGTCGACGATCCCGATCTCGACGTGACCGAGGACCACATTCTCATCCTGCGTAATGCAGGGCCGCAGGGCGGCCCGGGCATGCCGGAATGGGGCATGCTGCCGATCCCGACCAAGCTCGTGAAGCGGGGCGTGCGCGACATGGTGCGTATCTCTGACGCGCGCATGAGCGGCACCAGCTACGGCGCCTGCATCCTGCACGTCTCGCCGGAATCCTACATCGGCGGACCGCTGGCGCTGGTGCAGAACGGCGACCGCATCACGCTCGACGTCGGCGCGCGCACCATCAATCTCGATGTGTCAGAGGCCGAGCTCGACAAGCGCCGCGCCGCCTGGAAGCAGCCCGAGCGCCGCTTCGAGCGCGGCTATGGCTGGATGTTCACCAAGCACATCAAGCAGGCCAATGACGGCTGCGACTTCGACTTCCTCGAGACTGATTTCGGCGCGCCGATCGGCGAGCCGTCGATTTACTAAAGGACGCATATGTCAAAACTTTCCGAAGCCACCCGCAACAAGCTCAAATCCGTCTCCACGGCCACCGTCGCGACCGCGCTGTTCAAGCGCGGCCTGCGCATCCAGATGGTCCAGGATGTGCACCCCGTCGGTGCCGATCAGCCGACAATGGTCGGCGAGGCCTTCACGCTGCGCTACATGCCGGCGCGCGAAGACCTCAACACCATCGACGTGTTCAAGGATCGCTCTCATCCGCAGCGCAAGGCGGTCGAGGATTGTCCGGCAGGCAGCGTGCTGGTGATGGACAGCCGCAAGGATGCGCGCGCAGCCTCGGCCGGCGCGATCCTGGTGACGCGGTTGATGAAGCGCGGCGTCGCCGGCGTCGTGACCGATGGCGGCTTTCGTGATTCCGCGGAGATCGCCAGGCTCGGCATTCCCGCCTACCACCATCGCCCCTCGGCGCCGACCAATCTGACGCTGCACCAGGCGATCGAGATCAACGTCCCCATCGGCTGCGGCGACGCGCCGGTGTTTCCCGGCGACGTCATCCTCGGCGATGCCGACGGCGTCATCGTGATCCCCGCGCATCTCGCCGACGAGATCGCCAATGAAACGTTCGAGATGACCGCGTTCGAGGATTTCGTCACCGAGGAAGTCGGCAAGGGCCGCGGCATTTTCGGCCTCTATCCCGCGACCGATCCGCAGACGCTCTCCGACTTCGCGGAATGGCGCAAGAAGAACGGAAGGTAACGCGGCTACACCTCCGCCATCCCGGTCGCCCACAGCGCGAACGCGTAGACGATCGCGACTTCGTCGAGCCGGTCGAAGCGCCCCGACGCGCCACCGTGGCCGGCGCCCATGTTGGTGCGCAGCAGGACCGGACCGCCGCCGGTCATGGTGGCGCGCAGGCGGGCGATCCATTTGGCGGGCTCCCAGTAAGTGACCCGGGGATCAGTCAGTCCGCCCATCGCGAGAATCGCCGGATAGTCCTTTGCCGCGACATTGTCATAGGGCGAGTAGGACAGGATGGTGCGAAAATCCTTCTCGCTCTCGATCGGGTTGCCCCATTCGGGCCATTCCGGCGGCGTCAGCGGCAGCGTGTCGTCGAGCATGGTGTTGAGCACGTCGACGAACGGCACCTCGGCGACGATGCCGGCGAACAATTCGCCCGCGCGGTTGGCGACAGCGCCCATCAGCATGCCGCCGGCCGAGCCGCCATGGCCGACGATGCGCTTGGCGCTGGTGTACTTCGCGTCGATCAGCGCGCGGGCGCTGGCGGCGAAATCGTCGAACGAGTTGGTCTTCTTCTCGCGCTTGCCGTCGAGATACCAGCCCCAGCCCTTGTCGGCGCCGCCGCGGATATGCGCGATGGCGTAGACGAAGCCGCGGTCGACCAGCGACAGGCGGTTGGCATTGAACGAGGCCGGCATCGCCATGCCGTAGGAGCCGTAACCATAGAGCAGCAGCGGCGCCGCGCCGTCGAGCTTCAAGCCGCGGCGATGGAGGATCGAGACCGGCACTTCGGCGCCGTCCTGCGCCTTCGCCATGATGCGGGTGGTGACGTAGTCGGCCGCATTGTGGCCGGACGGGATCTCCTGGCGCTTGCGAAGCACGCGCGTCCGCTTTGCCATGTCGTAGTCGTAGACTTCCGACGGCGTCGTCATCGACGAATAGGCGAAGCGCAGATTCGTCGTTTCGAATTCGTAGGAGCCCATCGTGTCGAGCGAATAGGCGGCCTCGTCGAAGGCGATCGCATGCTCGTTCCTGGTGGCGAGATCGCGGATCACGATCGACGGCAGTGCGTTGGCGCGCTCCAGCCGCACCAGATGGCCGGCGTAGAGGTCGAGGTCGATGATGTAGATGCCGGGACGATAGGGGATCAGATCGCGCCAGTTCTTGCGTTCGGGGGCGCCAAGCGGCGCCGTGACGATCTTGAAGTCGATGGCGTCGTCGACGTTGGTGAGAATGAACAGCTCGTCGCCGCGGTCGGCGAGCGAATACTGCACGCCTTCCTCGCGCGCCGCGACCAGGCGCGGCGGCGCCTCGGGGTTGGCCAGATCGATCAGCCGCTGCTCGCTCGTTTCATGGTCGCCGCCGGCGATCACGCAGAAGCGGCCGCTGGTGCTCTCATGCAGATGGGTGAACCAGCCGGAATCCTGCTCCTCGTACACGAGCGTATCGTCAGCCTGTTTGGTGCCAAGCTTGTGCCGCCACACCTGCATGGGCCGATGATTGTCGTCGAGCTTCACATAGAAGAAGCTCTTGCCGTCCTTGCTCCAGACCACGCCGCCGTCGGTCTCCTCGACGAGGTCGTCGAGATCGTTGCCGCTCGCCCAGTCGCGGACGCGGATCGTGAAATATTCCGAGCCCTTGGTGTCGGCGCTCCAGGCCTGCAGCTTGTGGTCGTCGGAGTGGCGGCTGCCGCCGAACTTGAAGTATTTGTGGTCCTTGGCGAGCGCGTCGCCGTCGAGCACGATATGCTCGTTGCCGCCGTCGCGCGGCATGCGGCCGAACAACTCGTGCTGTCCGCCCTCGCGAAATCGACGGAAATAGGCGAACGGTCCGTCCGGCGACGGCACGCTGGAATCGTCCTCCTTGATGCGTCCGCGCATTTCGCGCACCAGCGTCTTCTGCAGCTGAGCGGTGTGGCCGAGCAGGCTCTCGGTGTAGCCATTCTCCTCGTCCAGATATTTGCGGATGTCAGGGTCGAGCACTCCGGGGTCGCGCAGCACCTCCTGCCATTTCGCGTCCTTGAGCCAGGCATAGTCGTCGGCAACGGTGATGCCGTGGTGGGTGAAGGAATGCGGCCGGCGCGGGGCGACGGGCGGCAGGGAAGGTGTCTTGGCCTGGGTCACTCGATCCTCATTCAACTGCGTGTTCCACCTTATATCGTCCCGATTCCGCGAATTGCCAGCGCTGCGCCAAGGATGCGCCCGGCCGCCGGGTTGTTGGCGGGGCGCTTGTGTGCTTTGAGGGGCGATCATCCCGCCGCCGGTCCAGCCTGATGCTGTTCAATTCCTACCCGTTCATCCTGCTGTTCCTGCCGATCGTGCTGGCCGGCTATTTTGGGCTGGGCCGGCGCAGCAATCTCGCCCCGGTGATCTGGCTGGCGCTGACCTCGCTTGCCTTCTACGCCATCGGCAACTGGCAGTTCGTGGCCCTGCTGCTGATCTCGATCGCCTTCAACTACGGCATCGGTCATCTTCTCATCGTGGCGAAGCTTGGCCCATCACGACGAAAAGCGGCACTTGCTCTCGGTGTTATCGGCGATCTCATCGTGCTCGGCATTTTCAAATATGCCGGTTTCGTCACCGAAAACGTCAACGCGCTGGCCGGCACGCACTTTGCAATCCACATCCTGCTGCCGGTCGGCATCTCCTTCTACACGTTCACCCAGATTGCCTTCCTGGTGGATGCCTATCGTGGGCAGGTCGCGGCTTATGCGCTGCCGCATTATGCGCTGTTCGTGACGTATTTTCCGCATCTGATCGCGGGACCGATCCTCCACCACAAGGACATGATCCCGCAATTCGAGCGGAAGGATACGAAATATCCCGACGCGCACCTGATCCTGTGCGGCGTGATCATCTTTGCGATCGGCCTGTTCAAGAAGACCTGCCTTGCCGACGGCATCCAGCCGCTGGTCTCGCTCGCTTTCGAAGCGCGCTCGCCGAGCTTCGACCAGGCCTGGCTTGGCGCGCTCGCCTACACGTTCCAGCTCTATTTCGACTTCTCGGGTTACTCCGACATGGCGATCGGGATATCGCTGACGTTCGGCATCTTCCTGCCGGTCAACTTCAACTCGCCCTACAAGGCGACCAGCATCGTCGAGTTCTGGCGCCGCTGGCACATGACGCTGTCGCAGTTCCTGCGTGACTATCTCTACATCCCGCTCGGGGGAAACAGGCGCGGCCGCCTGCTGCGCTACGTCAACCTGATGATCACGATGCTGCTCGGCGGGCTCTGGCACGGCGCGGCGTGGACCTTCGTGGTGTGGGGCGCGCTGCACGGCGCCTATCTCTGCGTCAATCATGCCTTCAATGCGCTGCTGCCGAAGGGCCCATCGGCGCTTGCGTTTCCGGGGCGCGTTGCAGGCGGAGCGTTGACGTTCCTCGCAGTCGTCGTCGCCTGGGTGTTCTTTCGCGCCCCCAGCGTCGAATGGGCGCTGCGGGTGCTCCGCGCCATGGCTGATCCCTCCAACGTCGTCTTCGGCCGCGAGGAGATCGCGGCATTGGTGCTGGTTGCGATCTATGCCGCGCTGGTGTGGCTGGCGCCGAACACGCAGAGCATCATGGGCTATGACCACGGCAACCGCCGGGTCGGCGAAGATATGCGGGCAGGGCGCATGCGGCCGCTGGTGCTCTATGGTGCGTCGCTGGTTCTCGCCTTCGGCATTCTGGGCATCCAGAGCCACAGCGAATTCATCTATTTCCGGTTCTGATGCGCGGCACCTTCTCACATCTGAAGCGACTTCTGCTCGCGAGCGTCGCCTGCGTCCTGGGCGCGGCCGTGCTCACCTACGCCGTCGATCCGCTGCAACTGTTTCGTTCCTCGAAGCAGGCCTTTTATTCCGACGACACGCGCGTGCAGAACGCCGGGCTGATCCGCAGCCAGTCGTTCGACACCGCCTTCATGGGCACCTCGCTCGCGATCCACTTTCGCCAGAGCGACATCGATCGCGTGCTCGGCGTGCACTCGCTCAAGCTGGCCATGACCGGGTCCAATTCGCGCCAGCAGAGCTTCGTGCTGGAGCAGGCGATCGAACGCGGCGCCCGGCGCGTGATCTGGGAGGTGGACGATTTCATCTTCGTCGATGCCGCCGACATCGAGGCCGATCCCTATCTGTCCGTCGATCTCTATCGCCGGACGGCCAAGGGTATCGCGTCCTATCTGTTCAGCGCGGCCATGGCGAAGGAGTCGCTGTTCGCGCTGCTGCGATCCACCCCGCCGCTGCGCGAACTGCTGACGCGGGCGGCGCCGTATCTTCCCGTCAAGTTCGCGCTGGCCAACGCCGACGACATCTACGCGCTGCCGCGGGATTTCGACATCACGCGCAACTACAATACGGAGCAAGCGCTGGCGTCCTTCGCCTACATCACCGCGCCCTCGCGCAGCCGCTTCCTCGGCGAAGGCTATGACCGTGACGCCATGATCGGGCATTTCGAGCAGGATGCCGTCGGCCTGATCACGCGCCATCCGGACGTGACCTTCGACATCTACTTCCCGCCCTACTCGATCCTGCAATTCGTCGCGATGCGCGATGCCTCGCCGGAGACGCTGAAGATCGTCATGGATCTCACCGCACGGATTGCGCGACGCCTGACGCGGCTTCCCAACGTACGCCTGCACGATTTCCGCGCGATCAAGGCGGTGACGCACGACTTGAGCAATTACGGCGACGTCATCCACCATTCGCCCGTGGTGGATGCGAAGGTGCTGCAATGGCTGAGAAGCGGGGAATATCGCGTCGACCCCAACGAGCCGCTGGCATCGCTGAACGAGCTGAAGGCGCAGGTAGCCGCATATCGGTTAAAATAACGGCATCGGCCCGGCCCGCGGGGGCGGGCCGATGCCTGAGTGCCCTACGCCCCGACTTGCTCGCCGAGATACGAGACCGCCGCCTCGAGCCCGCCCTTGCCGTGCGGGATCTTGAGCGCGTTGAGGCCGACCTCGATGACGCCGAGCGTGCCGAGCAGCATCGGCGCGTTGACATGGCCCATATGGGCGATGCGGAAGGCTTGTCCCGAGAGGTCGCCGATGCCGGTGCCGAGCACGACGCCGCATTTTTCCTTGCAATAGCGTTGCAGCAACGCGGGATCGTGGCCGGTGGTCATGGTCACCGTGGTCACGGTGTTGGAGCGCTCGCTGGCTTCGGCGACGTTGAAGCCGAGCACCTGGCCCTCCGTCCATGCACCGACCGCGCGGCGCGTGGCTTCGCCGAGCAACGCGTGGCGGCGGAACGCATTCTCCAGCCCTTCCTCGTGCAGCATGTCGATCGCCTTGCGCAGCGCGAACAAGAGATGCACCGGCGCCGTACCGGCATATTTGCGATAATTCTCGGTGCCCTCGCGCTCGCTCCAGCTCCAATAGGGCGTCGACATGTTCGCCTTCCTGTGGACTTCCTGCGCGCGCGCGCTGGCGGCCACGAAGCCGAGACCGGGCGGTGTCATCAGGCCCTTCTGCGAGCCGGACATCGCGACGTCGACGCCCCATTTGTCCATCTCGAACGGCATGCAGCCGAGCGAGGCGACGGTGTCGACCATGTAGAGCGCGGGATGGCCGGCCGCCTTGATCGCCTTGCCGATCGCCTCGATGTCGTTCTGCACGCCCGAGGCGGTGTCGATCTGGACGACGACGACGGCCTTGATCCTGTGCTCGGTGTCGCGGCGCAGCCGCTCCTCGACCTCATGCGGCCGCACCGCGCGGCGCCAGTCGCCCTTGAGCACCTCGACCTCGGCGCCCATCAAGGCTGCTGCATTGCCCCAGCCGATCGCAAAGCGTCCGCTCTCCAGCACCAGCACCTTGTCGCCGCGCGACAGCACGTTGCTCAGCGCGGCTTCCCAGGCGCCGTGGCCGTTGGCGATGTAGATGTAGGACTTGCCCCTGGTCGAAAACAGTTTCGAGATGTCGCGGAGCAGGCTCTCGGTCAGGTCGAGCATCTCGTTGGAGTAAATGTCGATCGCCGGACGATGCATCGCCTGCAGCACCGCGTCGGGCATCGTGGTGGGCCCGGGGATGGCCAGAAATTCCCGGCCCGCGCGAACGGTCATTGCTATCTTCCTTGTGTCGTGAAGACTGTCTGGTGGGTCGCTGTAGCAACACTTTTACGCGGCGGCGAGGCCTGAGAAAAGCGCACAAAACGCAGGTCTGGGGCGGCTTTTTGTTTTGAGCATGGTCTTGTCGGAAAACTGCGCCACACTTTGCGCCAACGCGGCCCTTCGGGTCCGGACCATGCTCTATCTCTTGGTCTCGCGGCAGCCGGCGGCCTCCGCTTCCTCGACCGAACAGAACCAGCGGGTGCCCTTGCTGATCTTCATCTTGATCTGGGTGTACCAGCGGCTGGTCCGGGTGTGGTAGATGCACTCCCCGGACGAGTTGACGTTGCCCTTGATGGTGCAGTCCGGCGAGGGCGCGACCGGCCCGGAGGCCGAGGCGAGCAGTACCGCATGGGCGCCCGCGGGCGGCTTGGTGGCGCCGAGGATCGCGGTCTTCTTGTTGCGCACGCGCCAGTCCCAGGGGGCGATGAAGGCACCCTGCCACATGCCGGCCTTTGCCGCACGCGCGGCGGCTTCGTCCGCCTCGTAGTCCTTCGAGAGGCGGACAAAGGCCAGCGCCCAGCCGCTGCGCACCAGCCATTTCTGGATGTCCTCGCCGCCCACCTCGCAACGCGCCACGGTGCGGCCGCGCCGGTCGACCGAGCGGGCATGACAGACCCAGTTTTTGCCTTCGGTGTACTTGGCGAGCTCGTCGCGCGCGGCGACGCCGCAGGTCCAGCGCTCGCTCTTGGTGTTGAGGCAGAGCTGATCGACCTGGGGCGCGTCGATGCCGCCGAGCCGGATCCGCGTGTTGCCGATCATGACGGAATCGCCGTCGCGGATCTTCGCGGTGCCGGTGATGTCGGCGGCCTGCACCAGCGACGGCAGACCGAGCAGAGACAGCGCAATCAGGAATTTTCGCAACATGCCGGTCCGCGTGTAATGAAATCTCGATAGAGGCGCGCAATTGTGGTCGGCTTTTGGCCTCTCGGCCAGCATATGCCGAACACGCAGGCTTTCAACTTCCCGTCATTGGTCGAACACCGCTCGTGCAGCGCACCGCCGAAGCGGCGCTGCGCTGCGTCGGGGCACGAGAGCCAATCTCACCCCCGCGCCATCGCCCGCTTCGCCACCGCCAGCCCCATCAGTACGAACGCCGACGTCACCTCCGGCCCGCCGACCAGGATCCGCGTCGGGGTCTTCATCTTGTTCCATTCATAGGCGCGGAACGGGCCGCGGCGGCCGCCTTCGCCGATGGCCGCGACGATCACGTTCAGCGCCGGCGCGAAGGCGCGCGGGTCGGCGCCGAGGTGGCCGAGCGCGATCAGCGCCAGCGCGGCGTCGAACACGTTCATCTCCGCCGCCATCAGCTCACCCTTGACGTAGGACAGCACGCGATGGCGGATGAAATCGAAATCGCCGGAGGGATCGATCGCGGCCTGCGCGCTGAGCGGCAGCGCGAGGAAGGCCGCATAGCAACGCCCGAAATAGGCGCTGTAGAGCTCGGGCAGATAGTAGATGTGCGAGCGCGGATTGGCGAAGGCGCCGCTCGCCGCCAGCCGCTTCTGGAAGCCGATGATGCGGTGCACGGTCGCGAGCCGCGCCGGCGTCTCCAGAATTTTCCAGCGCGCCAGATTGCGAAAGCTCACCTCGAGAATGTCGAGGTTGAGCGTCGGATCGAGATCGTTGCCGTACGGGCGCTCGCCTTTGAGGTTGTCGATCCAGGTCGCAACGCCGCCTTCGTAGTCGATGTGGTCGTTGAGCGGCACCGTGACGCGCGGCTCGTTGACGCCGGCATGCACCTGGTAGCCCGCATAGAAATCCAGCAGCGGCTGGTCGATGATCGGATCGGTGCAGCCGGCCTGCGTCGCCGCCGAGATCGAGCAGGCCGTGGTGTCGCAGTCGGGCACGTAGACGCCGAAGCCGAGGTCCTGCTTGATCTGGGCGAAATAGCGCGAGAAGCGCGGATGCGGCGCCGGCGCCAGCGCGGTGATGACGTTGAAGCGCGCGCCGCCGCTGCCCTCGACCTCTTCGCGGCTGATGTTGACGCAGAAATCGACCATGTCGGCGATCGCGCGCTCCGCCGCTGTCTTGTCTTCAAGCGAAGCCAGCCCGGTCTCGACGTAACTCAGCAGCGCCTCGATGAAGAACGCGTCGTAATAGGCCGAGCGATGGCGGATCTGCACCGGCTCCCACATCGGCTCGGCAATCCCGCGCCAGGGCGGATTGACCACGGCGCGCGCGGGCGAGCGCGCGATGAAGACGCGGGCGAGGTTGAACAGCAGCGAGGAGTTCTTGTAGCCGCGCGCATTCAATCCCGTGAGCGCCATGATCAGCTCGCGCCCGCGGACGTCAGGATCGCCGATCAGGTTGAAGGCCGCATAGGTCGGCAGGAAGCCGTTCTTGCGATAGGAGCCGATCAGATGCTGTGCGCAGTCGCGGATGACGCCGTCGATCTGTGCCTGCGACGGCGCGGAGCCGGTGAACATCGCCGGCGGCGGTTTGGGATGGTCGAGCGCGATGGTGTCGACGAGTTCGGCGATGGGTGCGCCGACCGCGGCCCAGTCGGGTTCTGCGTCATCGCGAGCACGGACCAAAGCCGCGCGCAGCCGGGCGAGCTTGGCCTCGTCGCGCAGCTCGGGGAGGCCGGCCCGGCGCAGCAGCACCCGCAGCGCGGGATTGCCGAGCGCGGTCTTGTAGAACTTGGCCAGATGCGGATCGCCGCTGGACGGACCGGACAAGACGGGATCGCAGACGTCGTAAAGCGAGGGGCCGTCTTTCCGCGCCGTCAGCGCCCGGCACGCGGCACCTGCGAAATAATGAAGGCTCATGAAATACCTGGTCGCGGGGGACTTTCGCAGGGGCCAGGCGAGGACCCACCCCCTGCAAGTCGTTGAAAAAGCTACCCGGATTCGTGGGAAATAAAAACGTGACTAAGGTCACATAAAAACCCGGCACGGAAGCTGCTTGATCGCTCCCCGGAAGCCTACGGGAATACCAAAAAAGGAGAAATCTGGACATGGAAATTAACTAATAAATTCATCGGCTTAGATCAAATTTTTGACGATCTATTGCCCGGCCGGTGATCTCAGGTTAAGGGTTTGTTTGGTGCGGCGCCGCAAATTGCGCGCAATTCGGGGGCACTCCCCGGCCAATCCCTCAAACCTAGAGACGCCATCGCGCTACTCAAACAGTGTGCGCGCGCTTGGCAGGCCTTTGGCACTGACAGGAATGAACCGAGATGAATGTAAGGCAGCTCGACATTTCCAGACGCTCGATTGCCCTCGCCGCAGCCCTCATCGGCACGGTGTCGCTGGCGATCGGCGCCCATGCTGCCCTCAACATGCGCGCGCTCGACGCCGCCAGGGCCGTTTCGACCGACCAGGTCACGGGCTCGGTCGGCCAGACCTCGCGTCTCGCGCTCGTCATCGGCAATGGTCATTATCCCGACGCCAATGCGCCGCTGACGCAGTCGATCAACGACGCACGCGCGCTGTCGTCGTCGCTGCGCAAGAACGGTTTTGACGTCGACATGGTGGAAGACGCGAGCAGGGACGACATGGTCCGCGCCGTCAACCGCCTGAAGTCCCGGATCAAGCACGACACCGTCGTCATGCTGTTCTTCGGCGGCTACGGCGTGCAGGCCGGCCGCGAGAGCTACATGCTGCCGGTCGATGCCGTGATCTGGAAGGAGAGCGACGTTCGCCGTCAGGGCGTTTCGATCGAGGGCGTGCTCGAGATGATGAAGGAGCGGGGCGCCAAGGCCAAGCTCGTCGTGGTCGATGCGTCGCGTCGCAATCCCTATGAGCGTCGCTTCCGCTCCTATTCGCACGGTCTCGCGCCGATCGGCACGCCCGACAACGCGCTGATCCTCTCCTCGGCTTCGCCCGGCAAGGTCGTCGACGACGGCAAGGGCGAGCATTCGACGCTGGTCGGCGAGCTCCTCAACAATCTCAATGCGCAGGGCAGTGCCGAGAGCGTCTTCAACAAGACCCGCGTCGCCATCGCCCGCGCCTCCGAAGGCGACCAGGTGCCGACGGTGTCGTCCTCGCTGCTCGAAGACGTGCACTTCGACCGGGCCGGCGGCTAGTTTTTCCGAAGGATTGCCAAGTCTCGTGCCCCCGGACGCGGCGCTTGATGCGCGACGCTGAGCCGGGGCCCATTCCTTTGAGCCTCTCGTTCGGGAGAGATGGGTCGCGGCGCTGCGCGGCAGCGTTACTCGGCTGCAGCGCGTCCGGGACACGAGAGACCTACTTCGCCGCTTCCGCGGCCATCACCGGGCGCACCGGATCGCCCTCGCGCAAGAGCGCGCCGGCGCGGGCGACGACGATATCGCCTTCGTTGAGGCCGTCGCGCACCTCGATATTGCCGCCCGACATCAAGCCGATCTCGACGCGCTTGGTCTCGACGCGATTGCGGCGGATCACCTGCACCACGGTGCCTGCGGATGAATATTGCACGGCGGTCAGCGGCACCGCGACGTTGCAGCTCTGCCCGGTCTTGATCAGCGCGCGGCCGCTCGCATTCAGCAGCAACCGCTTCTGCGAGGAGATGCCGATATAGACCATGCCCTGCTGGATGTTCGGCTCGACGGTCGGACCGATGCGGCGCACCTTGCCGTCGATATCGCCGGCACCGGCAATGCGCACGGTGACCGGCTGGTTGACCGCGAGCTTCCTGACGTCATTGGTCGCGACCAGGCCGACGAGGTCGTATTCGCTGCGCGCCACGATGGTGAACAGCGCCTCGCCCTTGGCCGAGGCAGGCGCGCCGATCTGCGCGGTCGAAGTCGCAATGACGCCCGCCACGGGCGCGGTGACCTGAAGCGTGCCGCCTTCGGGCAGCGCCAGCCGCGCCAGAACCTGGCCGGCCGTCGTGGTCTCGCCCGCCTCCGCCAGCACTTCCGTCACCTTCAGCCCCGGACGTTCGGGCCGCACCGAGGTTTCCTCGCGCGCGATGATCGAGCCGGTGGCCTCGACAATGTCGGAGAAGCAGGACTTTGCCGCCTTCAGCACCGTGACCGCAGGCCCCTTCGGCGCGTCGTCATCGGCAGCTCCGGCCGGACATGCGCCGAAGACGAGCACTCCGGCGACGGCTGCGGGACACAGGCTTCGGACGACGGTACGGGGCAAATGACGCATCGGAAATTCCACGGGGCTACGCCTCCAATCGATAGCAGATGGCAGCGGTGCGGACTACGGCAGCGTTGTCCCGAGGCAGGATCGCCGTGCCGCCGCGCGCTGCTGCGGCAAGTCCTTGATTAGTCGCGGGAATGGAAATCGGGTTCGCCGCCGGCCAGGCCGCGCGCCGAACTCGGCGAGGTCGGTGCGGCAATCACGGTCTTCTCATCTGCCGGAACCGGCTATATGGAGCTACAATCCGGAGTAGCGCGGCATCGCGGCTCCACAGCTCATGGTCGGGTGGGATGCAAAGGTTCGTTTGCGAGCAGAACATCGTTCATTTCGAGCGGTTGCTCAATGAAGCGACCGACGCAACAGTCCAGCACACCGTGCGCGCCCTGCTGGCTTCAGCGAAGCGTCAACTGGCGCTGCTGAACTCGGCTGCATCAGGTGCCGACACGACGCCCTTGGAACAACACCGGCGCCAGCACGCCGACGCGGCAGCGATCCGGCGGCAATTCAAGCCCGAGTTCGACGGCTCGCCGCATCCCTACATGCTGCTGGACCCGGGGCCCGGCCTGTCGATCGTCGACGTCAACGACGCCTATGCGGCGGCAACCTTGATCAGCCGGTCCGACGTGGTCGGCCGGTCGCTGTTCGAGATCTTTCCCGACAATCCCGACGATCCGCTCGCCGACGGTGTCAGCAATCTCTACAGCAGCCTGAGGATCGTCGGCGAGACCGGGCGCGCCCACGCCATGAAGGTCCAGCGCTACGACATTCGGGATCCGAGCGGTACTTTCGTCGAGCGCCATTGGCAGCCGATCAACTCGCCGATCCACGATGCCGCCGGCCATTTGGTCTATCTGCTGCATCACGTCGAAGACGTCTCGGCGCAGGTGGCCGCGAGGCCGTAGCGATCCGTCAGGTCCGGCGCTCGCCGAGCAGCTTGCCGCTCAACCGATCGATCAGATGCAGGCGCGTGCAGGCCGGACAGGATACCGGCACGTGCGTGCGATCGGCAGGCTCGTCGCCAAGCCGATGCTGCACGTTCATGCCGGTCTGGGGGCACTTGAAGACAATATGACGGTCCATCGGCAGTGATATGACGCCAAGGCCGCCCCCGCGAAATTCCGGATGTTTACTTAGGTCAACCGCCCCAATCCCTCACTTCAGCGTCAAAAACTCCACCCAGTTCGGCTTCTTGCCGGTGGCGTAGGATTTCAGCTTCGCCAGCGCGCCGCTGGTCTGGTCGATGGCATAGACCGTCATGCCGTCGGAGAGTTCGCCGACCGCGGCGAGGTAGCGGCTGGTCGGATCGATGTTGAAGCCGCGCGGCTGCTTCTCGGTCGGCACGCTGCCGATCGTGGTCAGCTTGCCGCTGGTCGCATCCACCTTGTAGGCCGTGAGCGTGTTGGTGGTGCGCTCGGAGGCATAGAGAAAGCGGCCGTCCGGGGTGATGTGGATGTCGGCGGCCCAGGGCTTGCCGGTGAAGCCTTCAGGCAGTGCCGTGGTGCGCTGGATCTCGCCCCAGGCCCCGCTTCTGGCCTCATAGCTGTACGCCGCGACGTCGCCGTTCAGCTCGTGGACGAGATAGACGAACTTGCCGTTGGGATGGAAGACGAAGTGCCGCGGCCCGGATTTCTCCGGCGTCTTGATCGCGGGCGGATCGTTCGGCGTCAGCGTGCCCGCGGCGGCATCGAACGCGAAGCTCAGCACCTGGTCCGAGCCGAGATTGGTCGCGAACACGAAACGGTTGTCGGGCGAGGGCAGGAAGGCGTGCGCGTTGAGCCCGGTCGGGATCACCTGCTTCGGCTCGGCGACGACGCCGTTCGGTGAAAGCGGATTCAGCGCGACCTTGTTGCCGCCATAGGAGGCGCTGAACAACACCTTGCCGCCGCGGTCGACTGCGATGTTGGCCATGCTGTCGGCGAGCGGCCCGTTGCCGATAGGGCTGAGCTGGCCGGTCTTGGGATCGATCGCAAAGCTCACCGCCTGGAACGGCTGCGAGCGGACGCCGGCAATCAGCACGCGATGGTCGGGCGTGATCGCGAGCGGCGTCGAGGCGCCGGGCTTGTCGACGCCGGTGAAGGCGGCGGTCTGCACCGGCGTCATCTCACCGTTGTCGGCGATCTTGAACACGCTGATGTCGTTGGAGTCGGCATTGCCGACATAGGCGAAGGTTTCGGCCATGCCCGCACGGACTCCGGAAACGAGGGCAACAGAGGTGACGAGAGCGGTGAAGAGAGTGGTGGCGATCGCGGCGCGCGATGCGAGGCGTGTCGGTCTGGTCAAGGACGTCCTCCTGCCGGTGTGGCGTTGTCGTTTTGCGGCGAAGGATAGCGGCTCGTGCCGTCGGGCACCAAATTTCAGATGGGATTGATCGATGCCGAAATTGGATTGATCGTTACCGCATCGACGCCGTCAGGTCGCGCGAAGGCAGATGCGGGCCGGCCGCGTGATCGGGCGGGCCGAGCACGGTCCACACGGCGACGGCGACCAGAGCCGAGGTCAGGATGGTCCAGGCGACGAGTTGCTTCCGCATCGGGCCAATCCGTGGGTCGAAGGTTCGATGCGCCCAAGGCGCGCCGACCATCGTGCACCGCAAAATGCGACCGCTCTATGAACTCGTTCACAGGGTTTTGGAGATGCGGCTGTCGTGGCAAAGCGCCACACGGTCAAACCGGTCGCAAGGTCTCGCCGACCAACGCCTGATAGCGCTAAGCTTCGTCTGCTCCTGCACTAGCGCAGGCCTGCCTGTGGGATCGCCAAGGAACGGCCGCCTCCTCCTGCCGTTAGCCCGGTCTTGCTGGCGGAGGACGTCGCAGCGGAGGCTGGCAAAACGGAGGCTGGAAAGTGTTTTGGATTTATTGGGACACCGCCTGGTCGCTCATCATCAGCGGCATCATGTTCGCAACCATCGTCAGCCATCCTGACGCCGAGATTGTCGAAGTGCATGCGGCCAAGCCTCGGATGTAAGCTTTCGCCCTATCGGGCCGTCACGCCATCCCATCGCCGGCTTTGCCCGAGTCGCAAGTCCGCGGTTTGAGGTCCGGATTGGACTTGCCATCGGTTTCCGGACCTCGTCCGCCGCGATCATTGCACCATCGATGCCGCGATCTTCTCCGCCGACATCAGCACCGGAAAATTGGTGTTGGCGCACGGCACCACCGGGAAGATCGAGGCGTCGACGACGCGCAGGCCCTGAATGCCTTTGACGCGGCCCTCCGTGTCCACCACCGCCATCGGATCGTCGGCCCGGCCCATGCGGCACGAGCAGGAGGCGTGCCACACGCCGATGGTGGCCTTGCGCACGAAGGCTTCCAGCGCCTCGTCGTTGTTGATGACATCGTCGAAGGTGAAACCTTCGACCACGAAATTGTCGATCAGATAGTGGCGCAGCGCCGCCGGTCCATCCATCAGCGTCGCGGCGATCTTGGTCAGGATCTTGTTCCGGGTGTTGACCACGCCGATCTTGCGCACCTTGTCGGTGTAGGCGGCCGGGAACGGCTTGTCCGTCACCTTCTTCACGATGTCGCTCATCTGGATGGCCGCCATCTTGCGGAAGCCGCTCATCAGCCGCTCGAGGTCGCGCCGGTCGGACAACAGGTTGAACTCGACGACCGGCTCGGTCGTGGGATCGCGCGAGGCGAGCTTGACCTGTCCGGTCTCGGAATAGGTCTTGTTGACGAAGGTGAGCAGCGAGCCGATCTGCGCGCCGACGGCATGCCAGGCCGATTTGGAGAGCAACACGACGAACATGTCCCCCTTCGGCACGCCTTCGAGGCCTGACGAGTAACGCAGGCCAAGCTGCATGTGCCGCCGCGTATGCTCATTGTCGGTCATGCGCGCGCCGCGACGGACGAAGGACGACAGCGAGATCGAGGGATGATCCATCAGACGCTGGCCGACGCCTGCGAGCCCCATCAAGACCGGAATGCCCAGATCCTTGAGATGGCCGACCGGGCCGATACCGGCGCGCAACAGATGCGCGGGCGAATGGATCGCGCCGGCGGAGAGGATGATCTCGCGCCCCCGGAATTCCTGCTCGCGTCCGTCGATCACAGCCTTCACGCCGACGCATTGCGTGCCTTCGAACAGCAGCTCCCTCACCTGCGTGTTGGTGGAGATCGTGAGGTTGGCGCGCTTGCGGGTGTCGCGATCGAGATAACCCATCGCGGCCGAAACGCGCTGCTCGGCCTGGTTGGAATGGGTCACCGGAAAAAAGCCGTCGACGAACTCGCCGTTCTGGTCGGGCAGATATCGATGGCCGGCCTGCTGGAAGGCATCGGCGAACGCCTGGGAATGCTTCGTCCAGTGCTCCCTGGGAATTCTGCGCACGGGAATGCGGCCGTCCTTGCCGTGATACGGCCCGTCGAAATCGAGGTCGCGTTCCACCTTCTTGAAGAAGGGCAGCACGTCGGCCCACGACCAGCCCTCGGCGCCGCGCGCCTGCCATTCATCGTAGTCCGTCGGTGCGCCGCGGTTGGCCATCTGGCCGTTGATCGAGGAGCCGCCGCCGAGCACGCGTGCCTGCTCGTATTTGCGCAAGGGCGGACGGCTTTCGTTCGGATTGTTGTGGCTGACGACCTGGGTCGTGACCTTGAGCTCGGTCCAGTGGAAGCGCGGATCGAAATAGGCGGTGCCCGGATAGCTGTCCCTGATCTCGGCCGGCTCGTTGCCGGGTGGTGTGTCCTGTCCGGCTTCGCACAGCAGGACCTTGTTGGCGCTCTTGGCGGAGAGCCGGTGGGCCAGCACGGACCCCGCCGAGCCGCCGCCCACGATAATGTAGTCGTACACGATTGGCGTTTCCTCTTGTTCTTGTGACAAGAGGGTAGCGTGGTTTCATCGCGAGGTCACGCCCGGGACCATGCAGCCGGTGAGTTGCGTCAAGACGTTATTTCAGAACGTCATTGCAGGACTTTCGGCATCACGACGACGACGTCGACCTGCTTGTTCAGCACACGCGAAGCGACGGCGGCGATGAGCGGCGAGTAGCTGTCCTCGATGTCGGATGCGACGTCCTCGTTCCTGGCGAAGGCGTAGAGCATCGTGCCCTCGACTTCATCGAAGCGAATGCCCGCGAAGACGTGATCGAACGTCTCGGCGCCGACGATGCCGGCCATGAGCGCCTGAATGGCGTGGTCCTGAATGCGTGTGAGCTTCATCATGCCGTTGAGATATGGAAACGCTGCGCGAATGCAAGATCACGTTTCCTCGTTCACTCCGGCTCCTGACTGCGGTCGCCGCCGGGCTTGTGTCCATCCGGCCCGCGGTCGAACAGGCCGTAATGGCTGGAGCGGCTGCCGTCGGCCCGGATCGGTTTTGCAGCGAGTCCCAGCCTCAGCAATTCCCGAATTGCGGCCGCCCGGGTCGGCATGCGGTGTCTGAATCTGAAATCGTCGACGAGCGAAAGCTCTTCCGGGGTGAGCATGATCTGGAGACGATCTCCGCGGAGGTCCTGCATAGCCCTTTCTCGCTATAACGGGGTGAGTGAACTACTCAATTTACTCATTTGGCTAAAGTTCCCCATGATTTGCAAAAATCGGGTCATGAGTAAAATACTTCCGCGAAAACAATGTGTTGCGGCTTGATCGAGGCGGGTTATGGTTCGCGGGGGCACGATGCCCTGGAGAAATTCCCGATGCAAAAGCGGCCGCCGGAGTAGCGATTGCCCTTCCTCGTCAAAGCTGGATCGCTGACTGTCGTCGCGCGCAGTGCGCTGGATGCCGTGAGCACGGTCGACAGGCTGCTCAGCGACGATGAATCGCTCGAGCCCGTCGTCTCGACGTTCGAAGGCTCGATTGTCGACATCGAGCAGCTTCGCGAATTGGTCGGCGATACCGACGAGCCCTGATCACACGCAATAAAAATCCTGGGCCGTTGCTGGCAACGGCCCAGGATTCAATCGCCAGCAGTGGAAGCGATGCGTCAGAAGCGATAGCTGAGCGCGAGGCGACCGACGTTCTCCCTGAACTTCGCACTGTAATTGAAGGTCGTGGTGTTCGCGCCGCAAGCGCCGACGCCGGGCGTACAGGCGATGGTGCCGTTGCCGCCAAAGCTGTCGAAGTCCATGTAGAGATATTCGCCGCGCAGCATCCAGTGGTCCGCCACACGCCATTCTGCGCCGAGGCCGACGACCCAGCCGACCGCGTCCTTGCTGAACGAGTTCGTCACGTTGGTCGGATAGAACGTGTCGATGAAATTGGCCGAGTATTTGAGGTGAGCGACCGCCGCGCCGCCGGTGACGTACGGGTACCAGGATCCCATATCGTAGCCGACGCGACCGGTGAAGGTGGCAAGGAAGTCCGAGCTGGCGTGCAGATTCCACGCGAAAGTCGAGCCCGGCGTCACCGGGTACACGGTCGGGCCGTTGCTCGTCGAACCATTGAAATTGGCCCAGTCGAAGCTCGCCTCGATGCCGAAGATGCCCTTGCCCGACTGGAAGAGATAACCGATCTGACCGCCCGCCAAGCCGCCCGAGTTGTCGAAGCTCCGCGTGGCGCCGGCGACCACCGCCGGGATGTTGGCGAATGCGAAGAAGCCATCCGGACCGACGTCGCTCGCGCTCGTACCGGTGGTGCCCCAGGCGCCGCCGCCGTTGATGCCGATGTAGAACCCGGTCCAGCTCGGGAGCTGCGCAACCATTGGCGGCGCCTTCATCGCCATGTCCGCCGCCGTGGCCGGCGCGGCACTGACGGCCAGCAACGCAACGGCGCTCGCAACATACGTCTTCAAGTAATTTTTCATTCGCGTGCTCCCAGTCGGCGATTTCGGAAAGAGATCAAGTCGTCGCGGATCAGCGGCTGGATCGATGGTTAGCACGTGACGGTGCGTCATAATGTAGCGGCCGCGTCACACTCGGAAACGTTTCGCTTTTCACGATATGGAAGCCATCATTACGTTTTAGGATTGTAGCGTCAGCCGATATGTTTTTGCGGCCAGCGCTCGTCGCTCTGGTCCATATCGTGACGCGCACGGACGGGCGGGACGCGCCAAGCATGATCCCGACCCCAAAGTCCGCGGGCACCAGAAGCGAGACTATCTTTTTCCGAAATGGCGTGGGCGGTTCAAGCCGCCGCGGCCTGCTTCGACAGCAATTGCTTCAGCTTCGCCGCCGGCACTGCAGGGCTGAACAGCCAGCCCTGCATCTGGCTGCACCCGAGCCGGCGCAGCACCTCGCGCTGGGCTTCCGTCTCGACGCCTTCCGCCGTCGTCGCCATGTGGCGGGCGGCGGCCATGTGCACCACGGCCTGGACGATCGGCGAGGAATCCGCGGGCTCGCCGATGTCGCTGATGAAGCTGCGGTCGATCTTGATCTTGTCGAACGGGAAACGGTGCAGATAGCTCAGCGACGAATAGCCGGTGCCGAAATCGTCGAGCGCGATGCGCACGCCGAGCTCGCGCAGCTGCTGCAGGATGGTCAGCGCCTCCTCGTCGTCGCGGATCAGCACGGTTTCGGTGATCTCGAGCTCGAGCCGTCCCGGCGCCAGGCCCGACTCGGCGAGCGCCGAGGCAACCTTCAGTGCCAGCGTCTTGGAGCGGAACTGCACCGGCGAGACGTTGACCGCGATGTGGATGTCGCCGGGCCAGGAGGCCGCTTCGGTGCAGGCCTGCTTCAGCACCCATTCGCCGATCTCGCCGATCAGGCCGGTGTCCTCGGCAACCGGAATGAAGTCCGCGGGCGAGACCATGCCGCGCTCGGGATGGCGCCAGCGCAACAGCGCCTCGCAGCCGGAGACGATATTGGCGGAGAGATCGACCAGCGGCTGGTAGTGCACCTCGAACTCGCCGCGGGCGAGCGCCTGGCGCAGATCGAGCTCGAGCTGGCGGCGCTGCCGCGCCCTGGCGTCGTATTCGCTCACGAAGATGCGGAAGGTGCCGCGGCCCTCGGTCTTCGCGGCGTACATCGCCAGATCGGCGCGCTTGAGCAGGTCTTCGAGATTGTCGCCGTGATCGGGCGCGATCGCGATGCCGATGCTGGCATCGGTCGTGATATCCTGGCCCTTGCAGTCGACGGGCGTGCGCAGCGACGCCAGGATCCGTTCCGCCAGCACGGACAGCTCGGCCTGGTCGCAGGTGCCGGCCTTGACGATCGCGAACTCGTCGCCCCCGAGACGCGCCACCAGGTCGTTGCCGCTGACGCAGGCGCGCAGGCGGCTCGCGACCTGGCGCAGCAATTCGTCGCCGACCTCGTGTCCCAGCGAATCGTTGACGCCCTTGAACTCGTCGACGTCGATATAGAGGATCGCAAACGGCTTGCCGTGGCCGAGCTCGGCGACGCGGCGCTCCAGATGGCCGCGCATCAGCACGCGGTTGGGCAGGTCGGTGAGGGCATCATAATGGGCCATGTGCGCGATGCGCTCGTCGGCGCGGATGCGCTCGGTGACGTCGTCATGGGTGGCGAGCCAGCCGCCGGCCGCGCCCGGCTGGTTCTTGATCTCGATCAGGCGGCCGTCGGAGGTCTCGACGATGTTGCTCTGGATGCGCCCGACGCTGTCCAGGATGGCGTCGCAATAGGAATCGACGTCGCCGTCGAACGAGCCGGTGTCGGCGCGATGCTGGATCACGTCGCGGAAATGGGCGCCCGGCTTCACCACCGCGGTCGAGAGCCGGTACATGTCGATGTAGCGCCTGTTGCAGACGATGAGCCGCTCGTCCTGGTCGAACATCAACAGGCCCTGCGTCATCGTGTTCATCGCGGTGTCGAGCCGCTGCTTCTCCAGCGAGAGCCGGTACGTCACCTGGCGGAAGATCAGGAACAGCGTGAGCACGAGCAGGCCGATCGACAGCACGGCGACAATGATGAAGAACCTGGTTTGGGTGCGCCAGGTGGCGAGCGTCGCGTCCAGCGATTTGGTGGCGACCACGACCAGCGGCTCGCCGGTCAGCATGCGCGAGGCGACGATGCGGTCCTTGCCGTCGATCGGGCTGGCGAGTTCGGTCGTGACGAAGCTGCGCTCGAACACGGCCCTCTGCTCGGGCGAGCCGGTGCGGTAGTTCTGCCCGATCATGTCGTCGACATGCGGGATCCGCGCCAGCAGCTGGCCGTTCTGGTGGTGCATCGCGATCGAGGAATCCTCGCCGAGGCCGGTCGAGGCGAAGAAGGATTCGAGCTGCTCCGGCGTAATCGCCCGCGATACCACGCCGAGGAACTCGCCATGCGGTCCGGAGACGCGACGGGCGAACACGATCGCCGGTCCGACGCCAAACCGGCCCGGCACGACCTCGACCTCTTCCTGCGCGGCCGGATCGGTCTTGAGCCTGATGAAATAGCCGCGATCCGACACCGAGATGTCGGCAACGGGCCAGCGCTTCGACGAGTTGATCAGCACGCCGTTCGAGTCGAACACGTTGGCGCCGGCGACGTCGGACCAGCCGCTGGCCTTGGCGCGCAGCACCTCGTGCACGGCGAGCGTCGCCATCTCGCTGCGGAAGACGTCGGGGGAATCGATGCCATGGCTTTCGAGTTCCGCGATGATGCTCTTCTGGAGCACCGCAAAATCCTCGAACTCGCGGTCGAAATGGCGGGCGAGCAGACGGACGGAGCTTTCCAGGCCGTCACGGCCGCTCGCGATCGCGTTCTGGCGGAAGCGGTCGACGGTCAGCCCGGTGCCGATGGCCATCGCTGCCATCAACACGAAGCCGCCGACGATCAGCCACGTCAGCGGTGCGCCCCGCCAACGGCGAAGCAGCGCGCGCAGTCGCGCGGTCCATCGTATCGATGCGCCCATCCCAGTCCTCCCGTGGGATCCAAGATGCAGCAAAACGGAAAAGACCCCGTTACCAGTAACGGTTAGGGAACTATGAATCGGAACGAAATCAGGGAGTTGGCGCAGCGCCTGGGGAACTCGGAATGCGACGCGGCTCGAGGGACGCCTTCATTCCCGGCATCAGGTGGCAAACTCACCAAGCCAATTGCTGCGTTGCGAGCGCTATCTGATGCCAGAAAGGTTCGGAATGTTGCGGAAAGTGGCGGCCGGGGCTCGCCGATCCAGCGCGTGGTGATAGGGTTGCCGCATGCGAAGTTGGTTTAAGCGGCATTTCCCAACCATCGATAGATGGGTTGATAGATTCGGGTACTGGTTCGGGGGCACCGCGTTGGGCGCGCTGTGGGCGGCCCTGACTTGGTTGTTCAATAACGTCCCGACAATAGCCAACTATGGTTGGGCAGCCGTAGTTCTCGCTGGCATCGGCGCCACATGCTTAATTGCGCTGGTGTGCAGCGCAGTGCTTGTCGCGCTCCGCTACTTCAATCCGATTTCGCGTCATTTATCGCCATTTGATTCATACGCGTACTCGCATGACCCGGCTGCTGGCGCCCCCAGTAGAGAGGTCTATTTCAGCCTTGTGGATTTCGTAATCCAGCACCTCTGGCCCGCCTGTGATCGCCAAATAGATCTGCAGAGGGCGATTATCAGAGAATATGAGGGCGACGCTTTACTTAAAGACCTTGCGATTGAAGGCATGCAGTTCGATGCACGACCAACGGCACAAGCCTTCTGGATTCAGTATCAAAATATGATGCAGGGCATCGAGGGTAGCGAGCCAACCCTTGGTTTCGACGCCTTGGTTGATTGCATTAATCGGTTAGCAAACGGAGCTTACAAAAGTTTCTGTGAGCAATCTGTGGAAATGGCGAAGGGGGTGACGGTGAATGACCTCGGGACCCATGAGAGGCTAGGTCCGATCTGGTGGGAGTGGGCGGAGCGACATAATCGTCTGGTCGATGAGCACACGAAAGTTAGACAGAACCCGCGGTTCGGCCGGAAACTTTATCGCCCGAGCCAGCCGGCGAACTGGGGAGATAAGGTACAAATGTGAGCGAGTTTTGATCTAGAGGTAGCCCCAGCCAGCCGGCCGGGGCTTTTTTGTTGCCCGATAGTCTGTTCACATTCTGAGCTCTCTGAGACGGCTAGTTGACTTTCTACTCAGAATGGCAGAAAAGAGTTCCAGAATCTGAGGGATTCGTGATGGCCGATTCTGAGATGTTGCGAGCCGCCAAGGCGGAAGTCGAGCGATGGGAGGCTGAACTCTCCAAGACGGAGGCGTTTCAGAAGCTCCAGCTCGCGAAGCAGGTAGTTTCCCTTTACGAGGGAACGCCAACCGTCACGTTTAAGATAGCTGGCAAGGTAGCTGGGCCCAGCGAGGTTGTTGAGCGCCTTCATGACGACCAGCGCCGATCTCTCACGACCAAGACTGCGCGGATTGAGGCAGCGGCTGCAAAATATCTCGAAAAGAAAGGCGCCCGCGCCCCAGCCAGCGAATTACTGGTTGCTGTTGAAAGCGCAGGGATTCCCGTAGGAGGCCGAGAGCCGGTCAAGGCGCTGTCGTCCTACTTGTCCGGTTCGAAAGCATTCAACAATCAGCGCGAATTGGGCGGTTACGGCCTAGCAGCGTGGGGCGTGTCTCGCGGCCCAGACCTGCTTTCCAGCGCTGGCGACGTAGATCTGGAGTGAATTAGCGAAATCCGGGGCCGGAAGGCCCCGGTAGGTCGTCTCTAACCAAGAATGGCATCCCGTTGAGGCGGGGTCGAAAGGTGGGTGGTACATGACAACATAAAGCTATCGAGTACCCGCCGGAGGCTATCGGTCGCGTTGGCGCGTGACCTTTAGCTTCTGCGGACGGGCCGGGGCTTGGTGCCGCTAGCTGGATTTCCACCCGCGACGCTTGGGTCCGATCCCCAACCGGTCCACCACTATTTTTTATCAGAATCAGAGTCTTGTGTCGAGCGCAGGGCCTTGATCCCCAGCCCGTTAAGCACAAACTCATTCATGGCCGCCATCTTTTCAAAGGCGAGTTTAGCGACAGCGCAAATCAGGATCAGGCCCCAAAGCCCAAATCCACCAACGGCACCCCACACGAACCCATCTCCAGAGCCGTATCCTGCCAAGGCACCGATGCTGACGAAGGCGGCCAAAGTCTGGGCCGCTAGGCGCGTATCATCCCTCGTCCATCGCGCTTTCGGACCGAATTTCATGAGGAGAAGGTAGCAAAACCGGCAGGATCGCCGCCAGCCTTGGCTTGGTGAGTTTGCTACCTAATGCCGTTCATTCCCGCTTCACTTCCCATGTCAGGGCTTGGGCATTCTGCTTGGCGAAGATCTCAGGCACGTCGAATTTCCCGGTCCGGAGGTCATAGCGGCACCGCCAGCCGCCCAGCCCCTTCATGACGGTGTTCTTGGGATGCTTGTCGTATTCGCCGGCGAGGCCGATCACGAGATAGCGGTTGTCGGGCCAGTTCACGCTGAGCCAGCGATAAGCCTCTTCGGTCCCCTTCAGGAGATTGGCCGTGATGTGGAAGTCGAGCCTGGCGAAGTGCTTCGTCTCCGGGCGGCCGTAGAAATAGGCCCAGGCGAGATCGCTGAGCGATTTCCTGGTGGCGTTGACGAAGACGCCGTTCTCGACATGGTAGAGATACAGATCCTGCTCGCCCGAGCCGGTCTTCTGCATCCGCACCAGCCATTGCGAATCGCTGGTGAAGCGGAAGCCGGCGCCATAGCCCTGCTCCGGCTTCAGCTCCGTCATCTGCTCGCCGCGGCGGGCCCAGACCTGCCATTTGACGTCCCAATCGCCGCTATCCTTCATGTATTGCTCGAGCCTGGTGGCGCCGTCGGGCGAAGTGAAGGCGAGGTCGGCATCGTCGGTGAGGACGAACCCCGGCGGCGGGCCGGAGGCGGCAAGCGCGGGGGCGGCGGCGAGCGTCAGGGCAAGCGCCAGCCATGGCGCAGCGCGGCAAAATGCGGTCATGGTGAATTCCTGAAAATGGCCGCCAGGAATGGACTGCAGGAATGGGCTACCAGAATGGACTACTAGAATGGGCTTCAAGAATGGACGGCAAGAACGGGCTTCAAGAACGGGCTCGAGGCGGCTTCGCTCGTTTGACGCGGGAAGGACCAGCCCGGTTCATCCCTTCGACCGTCTTGCTGCCGCAGCCAAAACGGCGCACTTTGCCGGGGTTGATTTTTGACCCAGAGTTTCGATCAGGGTTTGAGGACTGATGATCACCGCATCCAAGGCCTTCATTGCATTCTGCGCCTTCTGTCTGCTCGCGGTGGTCGGCGCCGTGCTGGTGATCGGCCCGGGCGAGCTCCGCCACATGCTGTCGGGCGGGACGCGCACCGAGGTGGCCGCGGTCGCGAAGCCCGAGAGCAAGCCTGAGGTGAAGGCCGAGCCCAAGGCCCAGGCCAAAGCCGAAGCCAAGGTCGAGCCCAAAGCAGAGTCCAAGGCGGAATCCAAGACCGAGTCCAAGACCGAGTCCAAGAGCGAACAGAAGGCCGACGAACCCAAGCTCGCCGCGGTTGCGCCAGCCTCGCCATCTGCCTCGCCCGCACCGGCCGAGGCGCCGAAGGCAGGCGCGCTGGCGGAAACCCAGAAGCAGGTCGCGGCGCTGGCCGATGTCGCGCCGGCCAAGCCGCAGCCGCCTGTCGCTGACACCGGCCCACGTTTCGACGTCGCCCGCGTCGACGATCATGGCGAGGCGGCCGTCATTGCGGGGCAGGCCGCACCTGGCGCGAAGGTGGAGCTGCTGCGCGACGGCCAGCCGCTCGACAGCGTGGTGGCCGATGCGTCGGGCCAGTTCGTGATGACTCCGCCGAAGCTTCCGGCCGGCAGCTATGAGCTGGCGCTGCGCGCCAGGGCGCCCGATGGCACCGTCACGCAGTCCAGCCGGACCATGCCGGTGACGATCGCCGAAGCCGCGCCGCCGCCTCCGCGTGTCGCGGCGGTTGCGAAGCCCGAGGCGAAGCGCGACGACAAACCCGAAGTCGTCGCGTCGCTGCCTTCGCCGCGCCCGGCTGCGGTGCCGGAGAGGGCCGCGGCCCGGCCCCGGATGATGGGCACGTCCAAACCCAGGTCCATGGCGAGGGCGCCTGCCGCGGCCGTCGCAGCGGCCTCGCCCGCAGACCTCCTCAGCACGACGACGGCGGAAGCCGGTGGCAGCCGGGTGATCAACCGCGGCGACAGCCTCTGGGCGCTGAGCCGCCTCGCCTATGGCGACGGCGCCCGCTATGCGGTGATCTTCAACGCCAACCGCGAAAAGATCCGCAATCCAAATCTGATCTATCCCGGCCAGACCGTCGTGGTGCCGCAAAGGGCGCAGTAAGGCTTGCTTCGCCTCCCCCCCGCAAGCGGGGCGAGGTAAAGCGCCGCGCCTGCCGCGATGCCGCCCCACGGATCTGCGACGCTTTGGCCGTCTCGCCGCGGAACATTTGGTTCCCCGGCGCGTCTTCTCCCTGCGACGTGATGCGCGCTTGGCGCTGGAGGAGGGCCAAGAAGTGTTTGGCTCGGTGATCGGCTCGGTGGTCAGGTCAGTGGTCTTGTCGAGATCGCGCTCGGGGCTGGCGCTTGCCGGCGCGGCCCTTGTCGCTGTGACGGTGCTGGTGCCCAACACCGCGCAAGCCCAGTTCGGGCTGCGCGGCGGGCCGCTCGGCGTTGCGCGCTTCGCCGTCGGTCACATCATCGGCCTGTCGCGCCTGCGCCATGCCCGCATGGCGGTGCGCGGCGGTCGCTATCGTTATCGCTCCGCCGCGCTGAGATCGCAGGATCCGCGCGGCAGCGAGCGCGGTCAGCCCGCCAATCCCTATGTCGTCCGTGCGGCGATGACGGCGCAGGCTGCGCTGTCGGGCTGGCACGGCGGCCGCCGTCCGCAGGGCTGGTGGCGCCACCCTGATGGCAGCTATGGCTGGATCGGGCCGGTGTTCTGGCCGTTCGCGCATGACGATCTCACCACCGCAATCATCCTTGGCGATACGACCAGCCTCTCGCTCTACGGCTATGGCGATATCTACGCCGCGATCTTCGCGCCCTATGCGGCGCCCGAGCTTGCCGCCTACACCGCGCCGCAGGGCCGCCGTGGGCGGCGAGTCCCGTCGGCGGAGACGGTCTGCGACAGCAGTGACACCGGCGGCTTGCCGGTCGACCGCATCGCCGCAACGGTGCAGCCGAACGAGATGCAGCGCGCGGCGCTCGATGAGCTCGCGTCCGCCTGGACGACGGCGCGCGACACCATCCGCGCCTCGTGCCCGGCGCAGGCGCCGATGATTGCGGCAGAGCGCCTCGGCGTGATGCAGGCGCGCCTGGATGCGATGATCAAGGCCACCGACGCGCTGACGCAGCCGCTGGCAAAATTCGTCGACCTCCTCGATGACGGCCAGAAAGCGAAGCTCGATTCGCTGGCGAGGGAGCGCCAGGCGGCGCTGGCTTCGGCCCAGCCCAAGGACGCGCAGGCGACCGCCGCCTGCGATCCCGACTACGATCCCCGCTACGACGTGCAGGCCCAGCGCCGCTACGAGCAGCTCGTGCAGCAGCAATGGCCCGCCGACGACATTGCCGTCACGCTGAAGCTCGACGACACCGGACGCGCCCGGCTCGACGTGCTCCAGGGCACCACGCTGCGCACGATGGAGACGCTGAGCTCGTGCCCGATGAAGGCGGAAGCGACCCCGCAAGCCCGCCTCGCCGCCGTGAAGACGCGCCTCGAGACGATGCAGCAGGCGGTGGGCGGCGTCGCCGACGCGCTCGACGATTTCGAAGCGGACCTGAGCGACGAGCAGAAGGCAGGGTTCGAGGCGATGGGGCCGAAGCGGGGGACGTGATTTGAGGCTCGGGCCGACGTGAATTCTCGAATCGCAATGTACCCATCTCAATGGCAGGCATCGACGCGGTCGTCCTTGCTGTACGAACCGCCCTTCACCGCGATTGCGCCGACGGGGCCCGAACACCAGTTCGACGAAGCCACAGTGGTCCGTCTCGTCAGCGCGATCCGTGAGATCAACGACAGCGCTGTTGCCTGAGCGGATCGACCGACCCGACAGGCAACACGTCAGAGCTTGGTGAGATCAGGCGCAAACGTCCGATGATGCCATCATGCCAGTGTTTTGCCCGACGCGTCAAAGAAAATTTCTGAAAATCAGCAAACTGGGAAAATCACGAAGCTCCCCAGCGGCCTGTCTACTGTGCATGGGGTTGTTTTCGCGTTTTGTGATTGATGTCAGCCTCTGCGCCGGGCGGCCGCCGCATCGACGACATTGTCGACTTGGTCTCGCCACGACAGGATCTCCATCGCCAGCACCGGGTGATTGAATCCCTTGAGCTGGAGATCGTCTAGGGCGCGGGCCTCGACCCAAGGCTCGACCATGCCGTAGACGCGGCGGCTCACCACGATCTGGTTGGCGTGGGCCTCGCTGCACAGGCGGGAGGCGAGGTTGGTGACGCTGCCGATCGCGGCATATTCCAGCCGCTGCTCGAAGCCGACCTGGCCGAGCGTGGCATAGCCGAGCGCGATGCCGATGCCGAAGCCGAGGCTGTGCCCGCGGTTGCGCCAGCGCTCGGTCAAGGGACCGATGGTGTCGCGCATCTCCACCGCCATCTTCACGGCGCGTGCGGTGTGGTCCTCGAACTGGATCGGCGCGTTGAACAGGATCATCACGCCGTCGCCGGCATACTTGTCGAGCGTGCCCTCGTATTTGAAGATCAGCTTGCCGAGCGCAGCGTGATATTCGCGCAGCACGTTCATCGCCTCTTCCGGCTCGGTCGCTTCCGTGAACGCGGTGAAGCCGCGCAGGTCGCAGAACACCACGGTCACCTCGCGGCGCTGGCTGGTGAGCAGGCCCTCCGGGCTGTCCGAGGAGGCGATCAGCTGCGCCACCTGCGGCGCCAGGAAGCGCTCGAGCTTGCGGATGCGCTCGATCTCGCTGAGCTGCGTCGCGACGCGCTCTTCGAGCGACTTGTTCCAGTCCTTGAGCTGCTCGGTCTGCTGGGTGAGCTTGTCGGCCTGGGCGCGCACGGTCTCGTTCGCGGTCTCCAGCGCGTGGCTCTTGTGGTCGACCTCGGTGAACAGGCGCGCATTGCGCATCGCCAGCACGGCCTGGTTGGCGAAGGTGCGCATCAGGCCGGTGAGGCTGGGTTCGAACGCGCCGCTGGCCCGGCGCAGCACCACCAGCGCGCCGAGCGTGCCCTGCTGGTCGACCAGCGGCACCACCAGCACCGCATGGAAGCCGGCATCGACCGCGACGTCGCGCAGCGGCTGCTCGGCGGCGTGGTCGAGGTCGGGCAGCGCGATCGGCTCGCCGCTCCGCGCGGCATCGCTCAGGATGTTCTCGCCTTCGCCGATGGTGACATGGGCGCCGCCGGCCGATTTGTCGATGCCGTCAGCCTCGACTAGGTTGAAGCTGCGCCGCGCGGCGTCATGGCCGTAGATCAGCACCGCATCGGCGCGGCTGATCTCCAGCGCGCGGGCGGCGATCGTCGGCAGCACGGCGTTGAGGTCGAGCGAGGACGAGACCGCGCGGCCGACCTCTTCCAGCACCTTCAGCTCGTTGATCGACTGGGCGAGATCGCGGGTGCGCTCCTGGACCTTCGTTTCGAGGTTCGTATAGGTCTCCTGGAGCTGGCCGGCCATGCGGTTGAACTGGCCGGCGAGCTCCTCCAGCTCGTCGGAGGTGTGCACGTCGATGCGGTGGCTGAAATCGCCTTCGCCCAGCTTGTGCGCGCCGTCGCGCAGCGCCGTGATCGGGATGATCATGCGGCGCGCCAGCAGCGTGCCGGCGAGGATCGCGACCAGAAGGCCCATGCCGATCAGGAGCGCGATGCGCACCAGCTGGTCGCGGATCGGCGTCAGCGCCTGCGTGGCCGGCTGCTCGAACAACACGCTCCAGCCGAGCTTCGGCACAGTGCTCGCGGCCGACAGCACCGCATGGCCGTTGAAGTCGGTGCCCGACGTGTCGCCCTCGCGGCCGGGCGCGATCGCCGCCGCGACCTGCGGCAGCTTCGACAGATCCGTGCCGACATCTGGCCCCTTCGACGAGGTCGCCAGCACGCGGCCGCGCGGGTCGACCACATAGGCGAAGGCGGCCTTGCCGACCTGCGCATCGGACAGGAACTCGGAGAGGAAGCTGAGATCGATCTCGGCCACCGTGACGCCGGCATTGAAGCCGGAATGCGCCACCGAGATCGACATGTACGGGGTGCGGTCCGAGAAATAGGGAGGCGCATAGCTGACGCCGCGGGCGACCGCTTCGGTGAAGCGAATGTCGCGGGCGAGGTCGGCATTGCTGCCGGTCGTGATCGACTGGCGCGAGACGCGCAGCACCTCGCGGCCGTCGCCGTTGAGCTGGAACAGCTGCGAGACGACGGAGACCTGCTGCAGCAGCTGGGTGTAGTCGGTGCGACGCTTCTCCAGCGTGTCCCGGCTGGCGGTCGTCACCCAGCTGATCTGGCGCTCGAGCTCGGAGACGGACTGTTCGATGCGCCGGGCCGCGCTTTGCGCCTTGTCCTCGAGCCCGTCGGTCAGCTGTGTCTTGGTGGCGCGATAGGAGATCCAGGTCTCCATCGCGCCGTTGACGGCGAGCACGAACACGACGAGGCCGACGAGGGAGGCGACATATTTGGCGAACAGGCCCTCGCGCAGAAACCAGGTCTTGTCTTTCGCTCCCGTCATCCGGATCCTCTCGCGCCGCGACCGACGCTAAGGGCCGTACGGGCCCCACGGCTTTCTACCACAATTTGGACCCTTGGACCGGCAGGGAGCCGGCAAGGGGCGCGTGTGGTTACCCGCGGGACAACGCCCGGACGGCCAGCAGGGCGGTGAATTGTCGCAGCCGGCAGATGTCCTCCTCCGTTCGGATGAAGAAATCGGCGAGGCGGGGGTCTCCGGCTGCGCGCGGAGCGCGACGCCCTGGTTCGCCAATCACCGATTGAACAGTTGCCGCATCACGTCGTTCATCGGCTGGCTGTCCTGTTGCGCCTCGGGCGGGTCCTGGATCGGAGCGGCGGGCGAAGCCTGCGGCGCCGGTGTGGTCGGCGCGCCGGGAAGGCTGCGGCTTCGGCCGGTTCCGTTGCCGGCGCCGCTCGAGAGCCCCTGCTGGATCAGATTGCCGATCGCCTCGCCGAGCTGGCCGCCGAGCAGGTTGTTCTGCCCTTGTGCTTGTCCTTGCCCTGGCTGCTGGGCTTGCGGATTGGCGTTGCCGCCGCTCGGGGGACCGAGACCGAAACTGTTCAGGATGCCGCCGAGCCCGGCGCCGTCGGGCCCGAACAGGCCCTTGCCCATCTCGCGCAGCTTGGCATAGGCGGCATCGGGATTGTCGAGCATCCCGGCCATGTCGGGGTAGATCCGCGGCTGCGACCAAGCGCCGGTGATCATCACGGGAATGCCGAAGCCGACCGGCTCGGAGGCGCGGCCCTGGCCTTCGGTCGTCATCACCAGCTTCGGCTCGACGCGAAAGCCCATCATCTTGGTGTCGAGTGCGATGGTGCCCGCGCCGGTGACGCGCACCAGCGGCCCGATCAGGTTGAGGTCGGTCGTCACCGCCTGGCCCTTGTCGATGCGGAACGAGGCCGAGAGCTGTGACAGGTCCGTGCTCTGCTCCTTGCTCAGCTCCTGGCCGGAGTTCTGGCTGTCCTGCCAGCCCGACAGCGTGCCCGACGTCAGCGAGCGGATCATCTGCGCGACATTGATGCCGCGGATGGCGCCGTCCTGGAAATTGACGAAGGCCGTGCCCTGCATGTTCGCCATCAGCGCGCGTTGACTGGCGCCGGCGCTGCGCAGCGCGAGCTTGGCCTGCAGCTTGCCGTCGATCCGGTCGAATTCGGCAAGGCCTTGCAGCAGCGGCAGCGCGCGCACGCCGACGAGGTCGGAATGCATCGCAAAGCTCGGCGCGCCGCTGGTCGCATCCAGGATCACCTCGCCCGAGACCTGGCCGCCATAGGCGCCGAGATTCGCAGTGCCTGCCTTCAGGATGCCGCCGGCGAGCTTTGCATCGAGCGCCAGCGGCGCAAGACGCGCCTCGCCGATCACGGCTTCGCCGGCCGAGATCCTGATCTGCGCGTCGACATAGTTGAGCCCGGACACGTCGATCGGCGCGTCGCTCCAGGGCTGGCCGGTCGCGCCCTCAGGCGATTTCGCCAGGGGAATCGCGAGCCGCCGGAAGTCGAGATCGACCTTCACCAGCGGTTTGCTCGCGATGTCGACCGAGGCCCAGCCGTTGAAGGCGCCGTCGCCGAGCGTGCCGTTGACGCCGTTGATCATCACGACCGCGCCGTTGAGGCGCATCTCGGCATGGCCGGCGAGCTGCGACTTCAGCACGTCGGGCATGTCGATGGCGAAATCGACCGGGATGGTCTGTCGCTCGATTGGCGGCGCCGGCGCGGTCGCCTTGATGTCGAACCTGGTCGGATGCTCGCCGACGCGTGCGGTTCCGGCGATCGCAATCCTGCGGTCGCGGCCCGTGACGGCGTCGGCATTGATGGCGCTGATGCGGCTGTCGATGCGGTCGCGCACGCGCGCGAATGCGACTTCGCCGTTGGTGATCTTGACGCGGGCGATGGTCGCGCCGCCCATGTCGGGGGCCGGGGGCTTGGGCGATGCATCGGCGTTCGGCAAGCGCTCACGCAGCAGCGGCTGGTACAGCACGGGATGGGTGACGACGATCTCGCTGATGTCGGGATGGCCCGACCACGCGCTTGCGAGCGACATGTCGGCCTGCACGCGGTCGATCGTCACGCGCGTGATGCCGCTGCGATCCCGGGGATCGCTCAGCGTGAGGTCGTTCAGCGTGACGTTCAGCGTCGGCCACAGGCTGATCTTGGCGGTTCCGTCGATCGACAGGCGATAGCCGGTCGCCTGCTCGACGCGCGAGGCAATCGTCGTCGTCAGCAACCCCGAGGGGATCCCGATCACCAGCAGGAGGACGATCACGACGATGACGGCGGCCAAGGCTGCGCCGGCGAATTTCACGGCTCTCATGTCGACTTTCCAACGACGGACGAGCGGCGTCGAATCCGGCGGACGACCCGTCCTTTTGCGCCAGAGTTTATCCCGGGACGGGAAGCCGCTCCAAGCCGCTAAAAATAGTCGGGAGGTGCTGCAAAGTTATGTGACTTATGACACACTTCTCCGGCGCGGTTTTACGCGATTCTGACGTTGATGCTTCCAAGCGATTTGCCAAAGAAACTAACCAAGAAATTCACAAGGACGTTGAAATGAGCAAGCAGGCCGAATTTGCGGTCATTCTGAAAATGAATGCCATGTTCGCCGATCTCGGAGCGGACGAACTCCAGCGGCTGTCCACCCTCTGCCACACCCAGCATCTGGCGAATGGCGAGGTGCTGTTCCAGAAGGGCGACCCGGGCGACGCGCTGTTCGGCGTGCGCCGCGGCCAGGTTCGTATCGAGACCGGCGCCTCCGACGGCAGCCGGTTGACGCTGAACTTCATGGGGCCGGGCGATCTGTTCGGCGAGGTCGCCGTGCTCGACGGCCAGAGCCGCACTGCCGATGCGACGGCCGGCGAAACCAGCGAATTGTTCGTGTTGCGGCGCGAAGACTTCCTCGCCTTCCTCGAGCGCGAGCCCAAGGTCGCGATCAAGATCATCGCGCTGTTGTGCCAGCGCATCCGCTGGCAGAGCGAGCGCATGGAGGAATCCATGTTGCAGCCGCTGCCGGTGCGGCTGGCGCGGCGGCTCTGCGCGCTCGCCGCCGACTTCGGCTCCGAGGTGCATATCTCGCAGGAACAGCTCGGCGTCTTCGTCGGCGCCGCCCGCGAGAGCGTCAACCGCCAGCTTCAGGCCTGGCGCAAGGAAGCGATCCTCGATCTGCAGCGCGGCCGGATTTTGCTGCGGAACATGACCAAGCTGACGGCGATCGCGCGGAACGAGTAGGGGTGGCGGATCGCGGCAAGGAGGTTCGCTTTGCCGCGACTATCGCTGCTCGTGCACTTGTTTGAGACAAGGCGGAGGAAATCTACTCCGCCGCAGGGTGCACGATGCTCTTCGGTGCCGGCGCAGCATCCGCGGCGTCGT
Organism: Bradyrhizobium sp. WYCCWR 13022; assembly: GCF_030435535.1. NCBI lineage: Bacteria > Pseudomonadati > Pseudomonadota > Alphaproteobacteria > Hyphomicrobiales > Nitrobacteraceae > Bradyrhizobium > Bradyrhizobium sp. WYCCWR 13022. The sequence continues at coordinate 119,785 of NZ_JAUIZJ010000019.1, read as the reverse complement.
GACGACCGTCCGTCTCTGCATCCGCACTGTGCACGATCAGCCGCTTGCCGAAGCGCCAGATCAGGGCGCCGAGATCGTCCATCACCATGAACATCGCGGGCACGAACACCAGCGACAGGATGGTCGAGAAGATCAGGCCGCCGATCACCGCGAGCGCCATCGGCGAGCGGAACTCGCCGCCCGCGCCGACGGCAAGGGCGCTCGGCATCATGCCGGCCGCCATCGCGATCGTGGTCATGACGATCGGACGGGCGCGTTTCATGCCGGCGTCGATCATCGCCTCGTCGCGCGGCTTGCCGGAGTTGATGGATTCGATGGCGAACTCAACCAGCATGATCGCGTTCTTGGTGACGATGCCCATCAGCATCAGGATGCCGATCCACACCGGCGTGGTGAGCTGCTTGCCGGTGACGAGCAGCGCCGCGATCGCACCGCCGATCGAGAGCGGCAGCGAGAACAGGATGGTGATCGGCTGCAGGAAGGTGCCGAACAGCAGCACCAGCACCGCATAGACCATCATCAGGCCGGCCGTGATCGCCGTGGCAAAGCCGTCGGAGAGCTCGTTGAGGCTCTCGGCGTCGCCGGAGGGGGAGACCTTCACGCCCTTCGGCAGGCTCTTCATGACGGGCAGGTCGTAGATCTTCTTGGTGGCGTCACCGAGCGCGGCGGAGCCGACGAGGTCGGCGGCGACGGTGGCCTGCCGCTCGCGGTCGTAGCGGTTGATGCTGGTCGGGCCCTGGTCGAGCTTGACGTCGGCGATGACGGAGAGCGGCACGCCGCCCTTCTCGCCGTGCTCGCCGAGCGGCAGGCGCAACTGCTCGAGTGTCTTGAGATTGCCGCGCGCGGCATCCTCGAGCTGCACCCGGATCGGCACGAGGCGGTCGCCGACGTCGAACTTGGCGAGCGCCGGACCGACGTCGCCGATGGTGGCGACGCGGATGGTCTGCGACAGGCTTTCGGTCGAGACGCCGAGTCGTGCGGCGAGATCGGCGCGCGGCTCGATGCGCAGTTCGGGACGTTCCAGCGAGGTTTCCGAGATCACGTTGGAGATCGTCGAAATCCGCTTCATCTGCGTCGCGAGCTCGCTGGCGACGTTGTTGACGATGTTGGCATCGACGCCGGTCACCACCAGGGAGATCGCGCGCAGGCCGTTCTCGTCGAGGAACCAGAAGCGGATGTCGGGAACGTTCTCCAGCTCCTGGCTGATCGAGAATTCGAGCTCGCGCTGGGTGATCTTGCGGTCGTTCTTGGGCGTGTAGTTGATGATCAGGGCGGCGCGCCGGACTTCCTGGGTGCCCGGCGGAACGCGCCCGCCGTCGACGAAGATGCTCTTCACCTCGGGCCGCTTGCGCAGGCGTGCGACGATGTCCTCGGTGACCTTCTCGGTGTAGGCGAGCTGCGTGCCCGGCGGCAGTTCGAGGGCGAGCAGCGAGCGGGCGCTGTCCTGCGCCGGCAGGAAGCCCTGCGGCAGCAGCGTGATGCTCCAGATCGAGGCCGCGAAGATGCCGAAGCCGATCAGCACGGTGATGAAATAGTGCTTCACCGACCACGAGACGAGGCCGTGATAGGTCCGCAGGATGCGTCCGGGAGGCGGCTCTTCGTGGGCGTGATGCTTGAGGAAGTAGGCCGCCAGCATCGGCGTCACGAAGCGGGCCGCGAGCAGCGAGAAGAACACCTGCACCGAGACGGTGATGCCGAACTGCTTGAAGAACTGCCCGGCGATGCCCGACATGAAGCTCGCGGGCGCGAAGATCGCGATGATCGTCAGCGAGATCGCGATCACGGCGAGGCCGATTTCGTCGGCGGCTTCCAGCGCGGCACGATAAGGCGATTTGCCCATGTTCATGTGCCGCACGATGTTCTCGATCTCGACGATGGCGTCGTCGACCAGGATACCCGTCGACAGCGTGATGGCGAGGAAGCTGACGAGGTTGAGCGAGAAGCCGAGGATGTCCATCGCCCAGAAGGCCGGGAAGATCGACAGCGGCAGCGAGACTGCGGCGATGATCGTGGCGCGCAGGTCGCGCAGGAACAGCAGCACGATGACGACGGCGAGGATGGCGCCCTCGAACAGGGTCGAGATCGCCGCTTCGTAGTTGCCGTTGGTGTATTCGACGGAGGTGTCGATCAGCTTGAGATCGACGTCGGGATAGGCGGCCTTGAGCGCGTCGATGCGCTTCTGCACGGCTTCGGCGACCTTCACGTCGCTGGCGCCCTTGGATCGCTTGATGCCGAGCGCGACCACCGGCTCGCCGTTGAAGCGGGCGAAGGTGCGGCGGTCGGCGATGGTGTCGGTCACGGTGCCGAGATCGTCGAGCCTGACCTCGCCGCCGCCGAACAGCGGGACCATGGTGCCGGCGAGGTCGCTCAGCGTCTTGGCGCCGGCCAGCGTCCGGATCGCCTGGTCGTTCTTGCCGATTTCGGCGCGTCCGCCGGCGACGTCGACGTTGGTGCCGCGCAGGCTCTGGCTGACATTGACGGCGGTCAGCCCCATCGCCTGCAGGCGATCGGGATCGAGCGAGACCAGGATCTCGCGCTCGACGCCGCCGATGCGCTCGACCTGGGCGACGCCGCGCACGCCCTGCAGCGCGCGCTTGACCACGTCGTCGACGAAATAAGAGAGTTGCTCCGGCGTCTTGCCGGGCGAGATTGCGGCATAGGTGACGATCGGCAGGCCGATCACGTCGACGCGCTGGATCAGCGGCTCGGTGACGTTCTGCGGCAGGTTCGAGCGCACGCGTGTCACTGCGTCCTTGACGTCGTTGAGGGCGCGGTCGGTATTGGTCTCCAGCGCGAACTGGATGGTGGTGACCGACACGCCGTCGGTGATCGAGGAGGTGATGTGCCGCACGCCCTCGACGCCGGAGACGGCGTCTTCAACCGTCTTGGTGACCTGCGATTCGAGCTCGGCCGGTGCGGCGCCGAACTGCGAGACCGCGACCGAGATCACCGGAATATCGGCCGAGGGCAATCGCGTGATCGCGAGCTTGGTGAATGAGGTCCAGCCGAGGATCAACAGGATGATCGAAAAGACCACCGATGGCAGCGGATTGCGGATCGACCATGCCGAGATATTGAGAGCCATCAGCGTACCCGCGTGCGATCGAGTTCATCGGCGAACATGGTCTTGATCTGGTCGCCGTCATGCAGCGATGATCCGGCGTCGGCGACGACGATTTCTCCGACGTCGACGCCCTCGAGGATTTCCGTTTGGCTGTCGGATGTCAGCCCGACGCGTACCCTTCGTGTCTCGATGGTGTTGCTCTTGACCACCTGGACGGTGAGGTGGTCGATCGCGGTCTTCGGCACCGCGACGCCGCAGCTTCGCTTGGCGTCGATGGAGGCGCGGGCGAACATGCCGACCTTAAGTGAGGGATTGTTGGTCACGCTGATGCGGACGTGCCCGAGCTGAGTGGCGCGGTCGATCTCGGGGGCGACGAGCCGGACCCTGCCGATCAAATCGGCGGCGTCGTCGCGGCTGATCCGCACCGTCGCGCCGGGGCTGAGCTTCGGCATATGCACGGCCGGGACCTGCGCATCCAGCTCGATCTCGCCGTTGACGGCAATGCGGAACATCGGCCCCGCCTGCGGCGATGCGGGTGCGCCGACGATGGTGCGGACTTCCGTGATGAGGCCCGGTGCGGATGCCTTCAGCGAGATCGGGCCCTGGTTGCCCGGCCGTTGCGGCTGCCCCGGGATCTGTGGCGGCGGCGTCAGCCGCGCCAACTCCTGGTTGTCGGTGACGACAGCGCCTTCGGTGACGAAGACGTCGGTGACCCTCGATCCTTCCTGGTCGGCCATGACCACGGCCTCGCGCCGCGGCACGAAGAAGCCGGTCACCCGCACCAGGTCGGAGAAGCAGGCATTGGTCGACTTCGCCACGATGACGAGCGCCTCGCCCGGCGTGTCCTTCGCCTCGGGACGATGCCGATGCTCGAACCAGTAATAGCCGACGCCGAGCGCGATGATGAACGCCACGGTACCCGCAGGCTTGAGATATTCGGAGATGTTCATCGCCGGATCATCCTGGCCTGGCGTGTGGTTATCGGAAAGGTTTCCCTGAAACGAAGCGGCGTCCCGCAGGGCTGCAGGACGCGCGCCGGGCTTGAGACTTTACACCACATCACGACTGGTCACTGCAAAGGATTACGTCGTGGTCATTTCGATGCGGTGGTCTTGTTTTCCATGTTCACGACCTGCACGCGGCGGTTCACCTCCGCCATCGGCTGGCTCGGATCCTTCAGCTTGCTCTTGCCGTAGCCGACGGTGACGAGGTCGGCCGCGGCGATGCTGTACTTCTCGACGAGGTAGCGCTTGATCGAATCCGCGCGACGTTCCGACAGTTCCTGATTGTAGCTCTCGCCGCCGGCGGCATCGGTGTGGCCCGCGACCACGAAGGTCGAGCCCTTCAGGTCGGGGTTGGTCAGCGCGCGGCCGAGCGCCTGCACCGAAGGCAGCGACTTGGCGCTGATGTCGGCCGAGTTGTAGTCGAAGGTGATTTCCAGATCGATGTTCGGCTTGTCCTTGGCGGCGGTGGCGATCTCCTCGCGCTCGGTCGACGACAGCGAGCGCGTGGCGCGGCCGCGGACCGACTGGATCAACTTGGTTTCCGCCGCGTTCGGGACGGGATCCGCCTGCGGGCCGATCGAGAGGCCGCGGGTCAGCGGCTTTTTCGGCGGCGGCGCCAGGGCGCGGACGATCTCGTCCTCGGTGACGTTCTTGCTGTTGCCGTCGTCGCCGGCCAGGGCGGGTGAGAGTGTCAGCGACAGCGCGGCACCGAGGGTGACGACGGACAGGATCGCGGTCAGTCCTTTTGCAGCCAGTCTCATCATCTGTCCCTCCTGCGCAAGCCCGCGCGGTTCCAAATTTCCTGCAACAGGCCCACGACAGGGCCGTCTGCGGCATCCGTTCAGTTAGTCTTGGCGGGGAGGCCTGGGGTTCGAGGCGCCGCCCGCCTCAAATCAAAAAATATCAACGCACTCCGTAACTTGCGAATTCCTGTACGATGTTCGGGTCCATCGCCTTGGCGTTTGCGATGTCGAGTGCGCCCTCCTGGGCGGAGCCGTTGCGCTGCTTGGCCACGCCCCGTCCATAGAGGGAGGAGGTCAGGCGGGGGTTGATCTTCAGCGCGGCGTCGAAATCGGCGATGGCGTTCTTCACCGCCCCGGATTTGAGGTTCACCAGCCCACGGCTGTCCAGTGCATCGACGAAATTCGGGCGCAGCCGCAGCGCCTCGTTGCAGTCTTTCAATGCGCCCTGGAGGTCGCCGACCACGGTACGGGTCCAGCAGCGGTTGTTCAGCGCTTCGACGTCCTTCGAATTGATCCGCAGCGTGTCGTCGAAATCCTTGATGGCGAGGCGGTAGGCCCCCTTGCTGGCATAGACCTGGCCGCGCCGGTACAGCGCATTCACGTCGTCAGGGTTGGCGGCGATCTTGGCCGTGAGGCCCTTGATGGTGGGATCTTCCGCCAGCGCGGCCGCGCTCGGACCGCCATCGGCGTTCGGCGCCGGAGCCGTCTCGGCCGGCTTCACCGGCGGTGGCGGCGGAGGCAGTGCGGCGTCCACCTGCGGCTTCGGTGACGGCGGCGGTGGTGACGGGGGTGCGGGCGGCGCCGGCGGATTGTTCGCAGCCACGGGTGCGGGCGGCGGGGCTGGCGGAGCCGGAGGCGGATTGTTGGCAACGGGAGGCGGTGGTGCGGGGGACGCCGGCGGCGGCGTCATCGCCGTCGGGCGCGATCCGGTCGCACCCGGGATGAACGAGAAATCCTCGGCGAGCGAGGACGAGATCCACGGCACCTGCTCGCCGCGCGAGGCGCGGGTGACGCCCATCTTGGTGCGGTTCAGCGTTTCCTCCGCCATCAGGTCGGGGACGCGGATTTCCTTGAGCAATTCCTGCACGAACAGGCTGTGGTCGCCGCCGGCATCCGACACCACTGACGCCAGGGCGGCCGAATACATCACCAGCGTGCCGTTCGGCGCAATGACCGGCGTCAGGCCTGCCGAGAAGCTGCGGAACCGGCGCTCGAACGGGTTGCGTCTGCTGGCATCGATCAGCGCGATCTTGACGCCGGCACCGCGCGTGTTGAGCTCGCCGAGGATGGCCTCGATGCTGAAACCGTCGCGGCGGACGTCGGACTCGGTCCAGATCTGCGCATCGACCGGGATCATGTAGCTCTGCCGTGCCGACTGGATGCCGAACCCGCTGTAGAATATCAGCGCCACCGAGCCCGGCTTGATCTTGCCATAGAGCTTGTCGAAGGCGCGGCGCATGCCGTCGCCGGTCAGGTTCTCGCCGGTCTCCACCGTGAAGCCGTCGCGCTTGAGCTCGTCGGCGACGTCGCGGGCGTCGTTGATCGGCTCCTTCAGCGGGCTGTCGGCATCGGGATATTTGGCGTTGCCGATCACCAGCGCGAAGCGGTCACCGGCCGCATGCGACGGGGCGGCCGGGATAAACGCGACAAGCAACGGCAGAAGAAAAAGGAAGCGAATTTTCATAATCAGCGCGGTCCAGCCAAAAAGGCGCCGTTCCCAGCTTGCGCCGCGGCGACCTTAACTTACGCAAAGTGCATTATCAAACCGGCGAACGGGGGCGTCAACCGCTTGGAGATTCGGCATTATCGCGACAATTGACCGCGACGCAGAGGCCGCTCGCGAGGGGAATAATTCGGCGGTCACGGTCTCACTCGACGCGTTCTGGTTCGGGGTTCCGGCAGCCATGTTAGGCCGGCACTCGCGACGAAAATGTGATTGGTCTCACATTGCAGCCCCGCATTCGCCGCGGCCTCGGACGTTTGACCTTTGCGGCGGACGATGGCTTGGTGCGCGGCAGGCCCATTCAGAAAAAAGCAAGAGCCGGGATCAACGCCATGGGAAACGCCTACGAAATCTACGCCCTGCGCTATGCGACGATGTCGCCGCGCACCCCCAGCATGAATTTTCTGGCGCCCGATCCGCATGAGAGCGCGGCGCAGGATCTCGACTACTTCGTCTGGCTGATCCGGGGGCAGGGCCGCGATATCCTGGTCGATACCGGCTTCAATGCCGAAGAGGCTGCCTCGCGCGCGCGAAAACTGACGCTCAATCCGGTCGACGCGCTGGAGCGCTTCGGCGTCGCGGCATCCAGCATTCGCGACATCATCGTGACGCATCTGCACTACGACCACGCCGGCAATCTCGATCGCTTCCCGAATGCGCGCTTCCATCTCCAGGAGCGCGAGATGGCCTACGCCACGGGCCGCTGCATGTGCAACGGACTGCTGCGACATCCATTCTCGGTCGAGCACGTCACGCAGATGGTCCGCCATGTCTATGGCGAGCGCGTGAATTTTTATTCCGGTGATGGCGAGGTCGCGCCCGGCGTGACCGTGCATCGTGTCGGTGGCCATTCCGACGGCCTGCAGGTGGTCAAGGTCGAGACGGCGCGCGGTCCCGTGGTGCTGGCATCGGACGCTGCGCATTACTACGCCAATCTGCAGCGCCGCAGCCCGTTCCCGATCGTCTACAATGTCGGCGACATGGCGGTCGGCTGGGAGACGATCGAACGTCTCGCCGGCCATCCCGATCGCTACATTCCCGGCCACGATCCGATCGTGACCGAAATCTATCCGCGCGCGAGCGACAAGGTCGATGCCTGGGCGCTGCACCTGCCGCCGACGCGGTCGTTTGCGAAGTGACGATGGTGGCTAATCCGCCTGCCTGGCGTCAGCCTCTTCGCGGGTCTGGATCAGGCCGAGGCTCTCCTCGATCTCCGGATCTGTTCAACCTCCGAGACGAGCAACGGGTGCGCTGTCAGCGAGTACCGGCAGGATCGCTGCAAGCAACGATATCGCGGGGAGATTTTAGCGCCGCTGGCTCCGGCGGAGAGAATATCGCCAGGTATCCTGTGTCCCCTGCAAGCTGATATGCGGCGACCTCGCGATAGCCGACGGCGGTCAATTCGCAGCGCAAGAGCTCGATTGGCGTGCCATGCTTCGACGTCGGAAGCTCGAGATCGACAATCCCGATCCGCGCACCCTGCTTCAAGGCGGGCGCGAGATTGTAGAGGAAGGCATAGGGCTGGGCGATCTCGTGATACATGTGCACGAGAATTGCGGCATCCAGCGAGGAAGCGGGCAGGCGCGGGTCGTGTGGTTCGCCGAGCGCGAATTGCACGTTCGTCAACTTCAGAAGTTCTGTTCGCCTGGCGAGCTCGACGAGGTAGTCCCGCGTGACGTCCTGGGCAATGACGGAGCCGGCGGGGCCGACGAGGCGCGAGAGCCTGACCGTGTGGTAGCCGCTGCCTGCTCCGATGTCGGCGACCGTCATGCCTGGTTTCAGTTCGAGAGCACGTGCGATCTGGCCGGCCTCATTGAGGGCGTCGCGGCGCTCTTCGGCGGCACGGCGTGGGCTGACGATCCGTGCAACGGGGCGCTGCGGCGAGGGAAACTCGTTCGCAGCGACTCCCGGAGGAGCCAGATAACCGATGTCGGCGGCGTATGCGCGAGTTGCGGCAAATGCCACAAGTAGCGCCGCGATATAAGCCTGTGCCTTCACGAGCCTACCAAGCTTTCTCAACCGGTCCAGGCGTCTATGCGTATACGCCTTAATACGCCTGCTTGGCGTCGGCCTCCTCGCTGGTCTGGATCAAATCGAGGCTCTCCTCGATCTTGCCGAGCAGTGCGGAGAGCTGCTTGCGCTCCTGCGCAGAGAGGCACGCCAAAATCTCGTCTTCCCGCCGCAGCAATTGCGGGAACAACTCCTCGTAGAGCGCGCGTCCCTTCCTGGTCAGTTGCAGGCGGAATTCGCGGCGGTCCGCCTCGTTCTCGACCCGCTCGATCAGGCCGTCATGCAGCAGCGTCGTCACCGCGCGGCTGATGGTCGATTTATGCGTGCGGGTACATTGCGAGATGAATTGCGCGCTGCAGGCATCGTTGCGGAATCCGAGCGTCGCAATCACGCGCCAGGCGGGAATGTCGAGGCCATGCCGCTCCTGATACTCGACCGCGAGCGCGGAACTGACTTCCGCCGCGAGTCGGTTGAGGCGGAACGGCACGAACTTGAACAGATCGAGCCGCGATTTGGGCCGCGGCGAAGCCTCGTTGGCTTCTTTTGTCTTCAGCGCGATGTCGCTGGATGTCCTCGCCAAGGAGAGCGCTCCGAATTCCAGTTGACGGCCGGCCGGCTCCGGTCCAAAATAGTTGCACGTGAGACTATCTAGCAGATCAGTCCTGTCCTGACCAGAGCCGAGGTTCGTGTATGGCGGAAGCCAATACGCAAAAGGCCAAAACCCAGTTCGGCTATCGCCGCCACTCCGACCAGGACCGCCCCGGCCAAAGCCCGGCCGAGCATCCGGTCGTGGTCGTCGGTGCCGGCCCTGTCGGGCTGTCGCTGGCAATCGATCTCGCCCAGCGCGGCCAGCGCGTCGTGCTCCTGGACGATGCCGACCGCATCGGCGAGGGTTCGCGCGCGATCTGCTTCTCGAAGCGCTCGCTGGAATACTGGGACCGGCTCGGCGTTGCTGACCGCATGGTCGACAAGGGCGTGGTGTGGAGCGTCGGCCGCATCTTTCATGGCGAGTCCCAGCTCTATCAGTTCAACCTGCTGCCTGAGGATGGCCATAAGCGGCCGGCCTTCATCAATCTCCAGCAATATTACGCCGAGGCCTATCTGGTCGATCGCATCAGCGATCTGCCTGGGATCGACCTGCGCTGGCGCAACAAGGTGACGGCGCTCGAGCAGCGCAATGATTCCGCTCTGCTGACGATCGAGACGCCTGAAGGGGCCTATCGCCTGAACGCGCAATATGTCGTCGCCTGCGACGGCGCACGGTCCTCGCTGCGGCAGATGGTCGGCGCCGAGTTTGCTGGACAAGTGTTCGAGGACCAGTTCCTGATCGCCGACGTCAAGATGACCGCGGAATTTCCGACCGAGCGCTGGTTCTGGTTCGATCCGCCGTTTCATGCGGGACGCTCCGCGCTGCTGCACCGGCAGCCCGACGACGTCTGGCGCATCGATCTCCAGCTCAACCGCTACGCCGATCCGGTCGTCGAGAAGAAGCCCGAGAATGTGCGGCCGCGCATCGCGCGCATGCTCGGTCACGACAAATTCGAGTTCGAGTGGATTTCGCTCTACAAGTTCCAGTGCCGGCGGATGGATCGCTTCATCCACGGCCGCGTGATCTTTGCGGGCGATTCCGCCCATCAGGTCTCGCCCTTCGGCGCGCGCGGAGCGAACTCGGGACTCGAGGACGCCGAGAATCTGTCCTGGAAGCTCGACCGCGTGCTGCGCGGCGCCTCCCCCGCGAGCCTGCTCGAGACCTATCATGTCGAGCGGAGCTTAGCTGCCGACGAGAACATCCGCGAATCCACCCGCTCGACCGACTTCATGGCGCCGAACTCGCATCAGGAAGCGCGGCTGCGCAAGGCGGTGCTGTCGCTCGCCAGGGAAACCGAGTTCGGCAAGCGCATGGTCAATGGCGGTCGGCTGTCGGTGCCGTGCAGCTACGACTCGCCGCTGTCATCGCGCGATGCGGATTCCTGGCGCGGTGGACCGTCGCCTGGCTGTTCCATGCTCGATGCACCGGTGACGACACGCGCGGGCGAGCAGGCTTATCTGACGGATGCGTTCCGCAGGGGTGGAGCGGACTTCACCCTGCTCTCGTTCAGCAATGCCGCAGCGATCGACGCGCCGGATGGCGTGAAGGACATCCGCATCGGCGGCGATGGCGGGCTTGCCGATCCCCAGGGCCTTGTTGCCAGGCGCTACGACGCCGAGCCTGATACGGCCTATCTGCTCAGGCCAGACGGCTATGTCGCGGCGCGCTTCCGCCATCCGACGCGGGAGGCGATCGCCGCCGCGCTGTCGCGGGCCCAAGGCTTGAATTGAAAGGTTTGAATCGAGGTTTTAGATGCCGCTCTCCACCAGCTCCAACTTCGCGCGGCCCGACGACGCCTTTCGCGCCATCGTCGAGGCGCATCGTGGCCTCACCGACGAGCAGAGCGCCGATTTCGACGCGGCGCTGGTGCTGATCCTGGCCAACCATATCGGCGACATCGACGTGCTCAGGGACGCGCTCGTGCTGGCGAAACGCCGTATGATCGATGGCCAGCAGCAACAGCAGCAACAACAATAACCCAGAGCTCAAAGCAAAGACTTGAGGATGAACTGATGGCGAAGAACTTTGCATCTACCGGCGATCTCTCCGAGAAGAAGATCACCTTCTCCGAGATCGGCACCGATCTCTACGCCTTCACCGCCGAGGGCGATCCGAACACGGCCGTCATCGTCGGCGACGACGGCTGTCTCGTGTTCGACGCGCAGGCGACGCCGGCGATGGCCAACAAGGTGATCGAGCGCGTCCGCACCGTCACCGACAAGCCGATCAAATATGTCGTGCTGTCGCACTATCACGCCGTGCGGGTGCTGGGCGCGTCCGCCTACAAGGCGCAAGGCATCGTCGCCTCGCAGGAGACCTATCGTCTCATCGAAGAGCGCGGCAAGCAGGATTGGGATTCCGAGTACGGCCGCTTCCCGCGCCTGTTCCAGGACGCGCAGAGCATTCCCGGCCTGACCTGGCCGACGCTCACCTTCGAAGGCGAGATGTCGATCTATCTGGGAAAACGCGAAGTGCGCCTGATGCAACTCGGTGCCGGCCACACCTCCGGCGACATCGTCGCCTGGGTGCCCGATGCCGAAGTCATGTTCTCCGGTGATCTCATCGAGTATCACTCCGCCTGCTATTGCGGCGACGCGCATTTGCGCGAATGGCCGATGACGCTGAACGAGATCCGAAATTTCAATCCGAAGGCGATTGCGCCCGGCCGCGGCGATGCGCTGAAGGGCGCGGCCACGGTGCGTGAAGCCATCGCGATGACGCGCGACTTCGTGACCTCGCTCTACGGTGCCGCCGAAATCTCGGTCGCCAAGGGGCGCACGCTGAAGGAATCGATGGCGGCAACGCGCGAGGTGATGGATCCGAAATTCCACAGTTTCGCCATCTACGAGCACTGCCTGCCGTTCAACGTGTCGCGTGCCTATGACGAAGCGTCGGGGATCGACGATCCCGTGATCTGGACCGACAAGCGCGACCAGGAAATGTGGGCAGCCCTGCAAGGAGGAGGATAGTCATGAACATCAATACCTCGCCCGATCAGATCGTCCGCAGCTCGGCGCAAGTCACGCCGGGCTACATGTCCGGCTTCGGCAACAGTTTCGAAACCGAGGCTCTGCCAGGCGCGCTGCCGATCGGGCGCAACTCGCCGCAGCGCTGCGCCTATGGCCTCTATGCCGAGCAACTCTCCGGCTCGCCCTTCACTGCGCCGCGCGGCACGAATGAGCGCTCCTGGCTCTATCGCATCCGCCCTTCGGTGAAGCATTCCGGTCGCTTCGAGAAGATTGATGCCGGGCTGTGGCGCTCGGCGCCTTGCCATGAATACGATCTGCCGATCGCGCAGTTGCGCTGGGATCCGACGCCGCTGCCGAAGGAGGACGTTACCTTCGTCCAGGGCGTGCAGACGATGACGACGGCGGGTGACGTGAACACGCAGGCCGGCATGGCCGCGCATGTCTACCTCGTCACCAGGTCGATGGTCGACCAGCATTTCTACAATGCCGACGGCGAGCTGATGTTCGTGCTCCAGCAGGGCAACTTGCGCATCGTCACCGAGTTCGGCCGCATCGATGCCGAGCCCGGCGAGATCGTGGTGATCCCGCGCGGCGTGAAATTCCGCGTCGAGATTCCGAACGGTCCGGCGCGCGGCTATCTCTGCGAGAACTATGGCGGCGCCTTCACGCTGCCGGAGCGGGGGCCGATTGGCGCCAATTGCCTCGCCAATGCGCGCGACTTCCTTACACCCGTTGCCAATTACGAGGACAAGGACACGCCGACCGAGCTGTTCGTGAAATGGGGCGGCTCGCTGTTCAAGACCACGCTGCCGCATTCGCCGATCGACGTGGTCGCCTGGCACGGCAATTACGCGCCGTACAAATACGATCTGCGCACCTTCTCGCCAGTCGGCGCGATCGGCTTCGACCATCCCGATCCCTCGATCTTCACGGTGCTGACCTCGCCGTCGGAGACTGCCGGTACCGCGAATATCGACTTCGTCATCTTCCCCGAGCGCTGGATGGTCGCCGACAACACCTTCCGGCCGCCCTGGTATCACATGAACATCATGAGCGAGTTCATGGGCCTGATCTACGGCGTCTACGACGCCAAGCCGCAGGGGTTCGTTCCGGGCGGGATGAGCCTGCACAATTGCATGCTGCCGCACGGCCCCGACCGCGACGCCTTCGAGCACGCCAGCAACGGCGAGCTGAAGCCGGTGAAGCTCACGGGCACCATGGCCTTCATGTTCGAGACCCGCTACCCGCAGCGCGTCACGGCGCATGCCGCGAACGCGTCGACGCTGCAGGACGATTACGCGGATTGCTGGAAGGGCCTCGAGAAGCGGTTCGATCCGAACCGGCCGTAGCTCGCTTTCCCGCTCCCCTTGTGGGAGAGGGTGGCTCGCCGCGTAGCGGTGAGACGGGTGAGGGGTTCTCTCCGCGAGTGAACCTCTTTCTTTTGAACTCGCGGATAGAACCCCTCATCCGGCGCTTCGCGCCACCTTCTCCCGCAGGGGGAGAAGGAAATAGGACCGAGCGAAAAGTGACAACCCACCCCAACGACCCCAGCCTCCGCTCCTTCATCGAGGTCGATCCTTCCTCCGACTTCCCGATCCAGAACCTGCCCTATGGCGTGTTCTCGACCGCAGCGAACCCGACGCCGCGCGTCGGCGTTGCGATCGGGAATTACGTGCTCGATCTCTGGGAACTGGAGCAGGACTCGCGGCTCGATGTCGGCGCGCTCGGCGTGTTCTCGGGGCCGTCGCTCAATGCATTCATGGCGCTCGGGCCGAAGGTCTGGACCAGGACACGGGCGCGGATCAGCGAGCTGTTGCGCCACGATGATCCGGAGCTGCGCGACAACGACGAGCTGCGCAGGCAGGCGCTGGTGCCGATGCGCGATGCAAGACTGCATCTGCCGTTCGCGGTTTCCGGCTACACCGATTTCTATTCATCCAAAGAGCACGCCACCAATGTCGGCGTGATGTTCCGCGGCAAGGACAATGCGCTGCAGCCGAACTGGCTGCACATGCCGATCGCCTACAATGGCCGTGCCTCCACGGTTGTGGTGTCCGGCACCAAGGTGAAGCGGCCGCGCGGGCAGCTGAAGCCGCCGAACGTGGAGGTGCCGAGCTTCGGCCCCTGCAAGCGGCTCGATTTCGAGCTGGAGATGGGCGTGGTGATCGGCCAGCCCTCGCCGATCGGCGGCATGCTCACGGAGAGCCAGGCCGAGGAGATGATCTTCGGCTTCGTGCTGCTCAACGACTGGAGCGCGCGCGACATCCAGCAATGGGAGTATGTGCCGCTCGGCCCGTTCCTCGCCAAGGCGTTCGCGACCTCGATCAGCCCGTGGGTGGTGACGCGCGAGGCGCTGGAGCCGTTCCGCCTGAACGGGCCGGCGCAGCAGCCGGTGCCGCTGGATTATCTCAGGCAGGCGAGGCCGCAGAACTACGACCTGGAGCTGGATGTCTCCCTGCGCGCGGCCGGTGCCAATTCGCCCACGCGCATCAGCCGCACCAATTTCAAATACATGTACTGGTCCTCGGTGCAGCAGTTGATGCACCACGCGTCCTCCGGCTGCGCCATGAATGTCGGCGATCTTCTCGGCAGCGGCACCATATCCGGCCCGGAGAAGAACCAGCGCGGCAGCTTGCTCGAGATCAGCTGGAACGGCACCGAGCCGGTCGAGCTGCCCGGCGGCGCCCGGCGCTCGTTCCTTGAGGACGGCGACAGCCTCGTCATGCGCGGCTGGTGCCAGGGCAGCGGCTATCGCGTCGGCTTCGGCGAGGTCGAGGGGACGATATTGGCGGCGGATTAGCTATCGCTTCTCCGGCGGCACGTCGCGCACCCGCGCGCAATGCGCGGCGACGTCGTCAAGGCTGTACTTCAAATGCACGCGCTTGTCGGACGGCGCCTGCTTGCTCGTGCACACGCCCGGCCGCCATTCCTGCGTCGGCCTGATCGGGCGCGGGGCAAAGCCGCCGCCGCAATTCGGGCAGACGTTGAAGAGCTTCGTCTCGACGCACTCCGCACAGAACGTGCATTCATAGGAGCAGATCCGCGCATCCGTTGCATCAGGCGGCAAGTCGCGGTCGCAATATTCGCAGTTCGGTCGCAGCTGGAGGGCCATCGCTGAGTCTCCCGGATTGACGGCGATCATCGCAGATCGCTCGCGTTGCGCGAATGGCGTAGTTCCCTCGATTTCAGCCAGCCTTCAAATCCTTCAGCGGCAGCTTTGCGCTTTCCTTCAGCCGGTCCAGCACGATGGATGAGCGCACATGCGCCACGCTCTGGTGCGGCATCAGCACGTCGTTGACGAGATTCGAGAGCCCCTTGAGGTCGCGCAGCACGGCTTTGAGCACGTAGTCTGCATCGCCCGTCAGTGAATAGGCCTCCTGGATCTCGTCGATCCGGTTCACCAGCGATCGAAATCGCTTGGAATTGTCCGGCGAGTGGGTCGCAAGCCCCACCTGGATGAAGGCGATCACGCCGAAGCCGAGCGCCTCGCTGGAGAGGTCGGCGTGATAGCCCGCAATCACCTTCTCCTCTTCCAGCCGCATTCGCCGGCGCGAGCATTGCGAGGCGGAGAGTCCTGCAAGCTCCGCCAGTTCCTGGTTGGTGAGGCGGCCATCATCCTGGAGCGCGCCGAGGATCTTGAGGTCGAAGGCATCCACTGAAATCATGCGACTTTTGTCCAATTCATGCACGGATCGTGCATAGAATAGCGAAATCGCGCCCCATTTGCACGCCCATTGCACGCGGCATGAAGGATAGTTCCAGCCAGCAGCAAATCCGGGAGAACACCATGGGTCCGTTTCCGCACGATGCACCGCCCGCCACGATCAGCGCCGACAATCCGATGGGCACCGACGGGTTCGAGTTCGTCGAATATGCGCATCCCAATCCGCAGGAACTGCACGATCTGTTCAAGCTGATGGGCTATGCGCCCGTCGCGCGTCACAAGACCAAGAAGATCACGGTCTATCGCCAGGGCGACATCAACTATCTCGTCAACGAGGAGCCCGGCACCCACGGCACCGAGTTCGTCGCAGCGCACGGTCCCTGCGCGCCGTCGATGGCGTTCCGTGTGGTCGATGCGAGGGCGGCCTATGACCGCGCCATCGCGCTCGGCGCCGAGCCTGCGGAAGCTTCGTCCGCACAGAAGACGCTCGACGCGCCCGCGATCAAGGGCATCGGCGGCAGCCTGCTCTATTTCGTCGATCGCTACGGCGCCAAGGGCTCGGCCTATGATGCCGAGTTCGATTGGCTGGGTGCGCGCGATCCGCGGCCCGTCGGCGCCGGCCTGTTCTATCTCGATCACCTCACCCATAACGTCCATCGCGGCCGCATGGATGTCTGGACGAGCTTTTACGAGAAACTGTTCAACTTCCGCCAGATCCGCTTTTTCGACATCGAGGGCCGCGCGTCCGGCCTGTTCTCGCGCGCGCTGACCAGCCCCGACGGCAAGATCCGGATTCCGATCAACGAGGATGCCGGCGATTCCGGCCAGATCGAGGAATATCTGACGATCTATCGCGGCGAGGGCATCCAGCACATCGCCTGCGGTTGCCGCGACATCCATCGCACGATCGAAGGCCTGCGCGAAGCCGGCCTGCCCTTCATGCCGTCGCCGCCGGAGACCTATTTCGAGCGGATCGATGCGCGCCTGCCCAAGCATGGCGAAGATGTCGCACGCTTGCAGAAGAACGGCATCCTGATCGACGGTGAGGGCGTGGTCGATGGCGGCCAGACCAAGGTGCTGCTGCAGATCTTCTCGGCCAACGCGATCGGCCCGATCTTCTTCGAGTTCATCCAGCGCAAGGGCGACGACGGCTTCGGCGAGGGCAATTTCAAGGCCCTGTTCGAGTCGATCGAGGAGGATCAGATCCGCCGCGGGGTGTTGAAGGTGGACAACGCGGCGTAGGCCACCCTACGCGATGGCTGCGGCGGCCGGACCTATCGCTTCCACGCCGCAGTCACCGCGCCAATGTCCGCGCCTTCCGGCTCCCGGACCGTGGACTGCGTGCGCGAGAAGCGCGGCGCCGGCGCGGGCTGCTTCACGCCGTGGCGCTCGATGAAGACGTTGCGGGCGACCATGTGCGGATGCTCGGTCGCCTCCGACATGGTCAGAACGGGCGCGAAGCAGATGTCGGTGCCTTCCATGATCTTGCACCAGTCCTCGCGCGTCTTGCTCTTGAACACGGCCTTCAGCTTCTCCTTCAGCGCGGGCCAGGCCTTGGGGTCCATCTGCGCGTCGAAGTCGGCGTCGGTGAGGCCCGCGTGCTGGCGCAGCAGCGCGTAGAATTGCGGCTCGATCGAGCCGATCGAAACGAAGTGGCCGCAGGCGCATTCGTAGACGCCATAGAAGTGGGCGCCGCCGTCGAGGAAATTCCGGTCGCGGCCTTCGGTCCAGCGGCCGAGCGTCTTCATGTCGAAGAAGAACGACATCAGCGATGCCGCGCCGTCGCACATGGCGGCGTCGACCACCTGGCCCTTGCCGGACTTCTGGGCTTCCAGCAGCGCGGCGAGCACGCCGACGACGAGATAGAGCGCGCCGCCGCCGAAATCGCCGACCAGGTTGAGCGGCGGCACCGGCGCTTCCCTGGTGCCGATCGCGGCGAGCGCACCGGTGATCGAGATGTAGTTGATGTCGTGGCCGGCGGCGTTGGCGAGCGGGCCTTCCTGGCCCCAGCCGGTCATGCGGCCGTAGACGAGCTTCGGGTTGCGTGCGAGCACGACATCGGGCCCGAGGCCGAGCCGCTCCATCACGCCGGGGCGAAAGCCTTCGACCAGCGCGTCGGCGCTGGCGAGCAGGTCGAGCACCTGCCCGATCGCCGCCTTGTCCTTGAGATCGAGCTCGATCACCTTGCGGCCGCGGCCCGCGACCGACTTCATGCTCTTCTTCGCGCCGACGCGGTCGAGCGTGACGACGTCGGCGCCCATGTCTGCCAGCATCATGCAGGCGAAAGGGCCGGGCCCGATACCGGCGAATTCGACGATGCGGAAGCCCGCGAGCGGGCCTGAGGTGCGGACGGACGCGGAGGGGGCTGGTTTATCGAGCACGTGCTTGTTTCCTCGGGTCGCGGGCGGTGCCGATGTTCCGGCAACGCCTCGGACATTCCTCTCTGGGCGATTTAATTGGCTGATTAACTTTTCCTGCCTTCACGCCAGCGAGGCAAGCGCTTTTCATGCATGGGCGCATAATAAAAAGCGGCGCGCATTGCTGCGCGCCGCGGAAGAATTGTGTTGAGGCGCTAGAGAGCGATGGTCAGCTTGCGGCCACCGCGCGCTGCGCCATCACCTTGACGAGGTTGGCGCGGTACTCCGCCGTGCCGTGGATGTCGGCCAGCAATCCGGTCGCAGGAATGCTGACGCTGTCGAGCGCCGACGGCGACCAGTTCGCCTTCAGCGCGGCTTCGATCGCGCCAACCCGCATCACGCCGCTCTGCGAGGCGCCGGTCGCGGCGACGCGGATCTCGCCCGACTTCGTCTGTGCGACGAAGACCGCGGTGAGCGCGAAGCGCGAGGCCGGATGCCGCATCTTGGCGTAGCCTGCCTTGGCCGGAACCGGGAACGATACGGCAGTGATGATCTCGCCGTCTTCAAGCGCCGTCGTGAACAGGCCCTTGAAGAAATCATTCGCCGCGATCGACCGCTTGTTGGTCTTCACGGTGGCGCCGAGCGCGAGCAGCGCGGCCGGGTAGTCCGCGGCCGGATCGTTGTTGGCGATCGAGCCGCCGATGGTGCCGCGATAGCGCACGGCGGGGTCGCCGATCAGCGAGGCCAGATAGGCGAGCGCGGGGATCGCCTTCTTCGCGGCATCGCTGGTCGCCACGTCGTAATGCGGCGTGGCGGCCTTGATGGTCAGCGTGTCGCCCGCGGCCTCGACGCCGATCAGCTCCTTGATCTTGGCGACGTCGATGACGTCGGAAGGCCCCGCGAGCCGCTGCTTCATCACCGGCAGCAGCGTCTGGCCGCCAGCGATGAACTTCGCCTCGCTGCTTTTGCCGAAAAGGCTTGCGGCTTCGTCGACCGAGGAAGCGCGATGATAGTTGGTCTGGTACATCTTCGTTCCTCCCTCTCAAGCCGAATGGATCGTGCGCCACACCCGGTCAGGGGTTGCGGGCATTTCCAGGTTGTTCTTGCCGATCGCATCCGTGATCGCGTTGATCACGGCCGCAGAGGCGCCGATCGCGCCGGCCTCACCGCAACCCTTGATGCCGAGCGGATTGCCCGGGCACAGCGTCGTGGTGTGGGAGAGGTTGAAGGAGGGCACATCGTCGGCGCGCGGCATGGCGTAGTCCATGAACGAGGCCGTCACCGGCTGGCCGTTGCCGTCGTAGATCGCGTGCTCGAGCAGCGCCTGCCCGATGCCTTGAACCAGGCCGCCATGGACCTGGCCCTCGACGATCATCGGGTTGATCAGCCGGCCGAAATCGTCGGCGGCGACGAAGTTGACGAAAGAGGTCTTGCCGGTGCTGGGATCGACCTCGAGCTCGCAGATGTAGGCGCCGGCCGGGAAGGTGAAGTTGGTCGGGTCGTAGAAGGCGCTCTCCTTCAGGCCCGGCTCCATCCCGTCAGGCAGATTGTGCGCGGTGTAGGCCGCGAGCGCGACCATCGGCAGCGCAATCGCCTTGTCGGTGCCCGTCACCTTGAACTCGCCGTTCTCGATGACGATGTCGGCTTCCGAGGCTTCCAGCGCATGGGCCGCGATCTTCTTGGCCTTGGACTCCATCTTCTCCATGGCCTTCAGGATCGCGGTGAGACCGACGGCCGCAGAGCGCGAGCCGTAGGTGCCCATGCCGAACTGCACCTTGTCGGTGTCGCCGTGGACGATCGAGACCTGGCTGATCGGAATGCCCAGGCGATCCGCGACGAGCTGGCAGAATGTCGTCTCGTGACCCTGGCCATGGCTGTGCGAGCCCGTGAGGATCTCGATGGTGCCGACCGGGTTGACCCGCACTTCCGCGGACTCCCAGAGGCCGACGCCGGCGCCCAGGCTGCCGACCGCCTTCGACGGCGCGATGCCGCAGGCCTCGATGTAGCAGGACACGCCGATGCCGCGCAGCTTGCCCTGCGACTTCGCCTGCGCCTTGCGCGCGGAGAAGCCGGCATAGTCGATCGCCTTCATCGCGGCGTCGAGCGAGGCATTAAAGTCGCCGGTGTCATAGGCCATGATCACGGGCGTCTGGTGCGGGAACTGGGTGATGAAGTTGGTCCGGCGCAGCTGGGCCGGATCGACCTTGAGCTGCCGCGCCGCCGTCTCCATCAGACGTTCGATGAGATAGCTGGCCTCGGGACGGCCCGCGCCGCGATAGGCGTCGACCGGCGTGGTGTTGGTGTAGACGCCGATCACTTCGGCATGGATCTGCGGGATGTTGTACTGGCCCGACAGCAGCGTCGCGTAGAGATAGGTCGGCACGGCTGACGAGAACAGCGACATGTAGGCGCCGAAATTGGCGTAGGTCTTCACCTTCAGCCCGACGATCTTGTTGTTGGCGTCGAACGCCATCTCGGCATGGGTGACGTGGTCGCGGCCATGCGCGTCGGTGAGGAAGGCCTCGGTGCGGTCGCTGGTCCATTTCACGGGGCGGCCGGTCCTCTTGGAGGCCCAGAGCGCGACCATCTCTTCCGGGTAGATGTAGATCTTGGAGCCGAAGCCGCCGCCGACGTCGGGTGCGATGACGCGCAGCTTGTGCTCGGGGGCGATGTTGTAGAACGCCGACAGCACGAGGCGGGCCACGTGCGGGTTCTGCGACGTCGTGTAGAGGGTGAAATGCTCCTCCGCGGTGTCGTAGTTGGCGATCGCCGAGCGCGGCTCCATCGGGTTCGGCGCCAGGCGATTGTTGGTGACATCCATCTTCACCACGTTCGCGGCCTTGGCGAAGGCGGCATCCGTCGCGGCCTCGTCGCCGATCACCCAGTCATAGACCTGGTTGCCGGGGGCCTCGGGATGGAGCTGTGGCGCGCCTGATTTGATGGCGGCATGGACGTCGGCGACCGCGGCAAGTTCCTCGTAGTCGACGACCACGGCTTCCGCCGCGTCACGCGCCAGATTCTTGCTCTCGGCGATCACGACCGCAACGGCCTGGCCCACGAAGCGCACGGTCTCCGGCGCCATCGCCGGCCATGCGCCCATCTTCATCGGGCTGCCGTCCTTGGAGGTGATGGCCCAGCCGCAGATGAGGTTGCCGACCTTGTCGTCGACGAGCTGCTGCCCGGTGAGCACCGCGACCACGCCCGGCATCTTCAGCGCGGCGGACGAGTCGATCTTCTTCACCCTGGCATGCGCGTGCGGGCTGCGGATGAAATGGGCAAAGGTCATGCCCTGTAGCTTGATGTCGTCGACGTACCGGCCCTTGCCGGTAATGAAACGCTTGTCTTCCTTGCGCACGACGCGTGCGCCGATGCCTTCAACACCCATGTCTGGTCCTCCCGACCGGAATTGTCTTGACCGCGCTTTCCCTCGAAAGCTGCAGCGGTGGTTGTTCTATCGAGGCGCGCCGCCTACTCGGCCGCCTGCGAGACCTTCATGCGTCCGGCTGCGTCCAGCACGGCTTTGACGATGTTGTGGTAACCGGTGCAGCGGCAGATATTGCCCTCGAGCTCGTGACGGACCGTGGCTTCGTCGAGCTGGCCACCGTGACGGTGCACGATGTCGATCGCCGACATGATCATGCCCGGCGTGCAATAGCCGCACTGCAGGCCGTGATTGTCGCGGAAGGCGGCCTGCATCGGGTGCAGCTCGTCGCCCTTGGCGATGCCTTCGATGGTGGTGACGCTGGCGCCGTCGGCCTGGCCGGCCAGCATGGTGCAGGACTTCACCGCCCTGCCGTCCAAGTGCACGACGCAGGCGCCGCACTGGCTGGTGTCGCAGCCGACATGGGTTCCGGTGAGGTTGAGGTGATCGCGCAGGACGTGAACCAGCAGCGTGCGGTCCTCGACGTCGACAGCAACGGCCTTGCCGTTCACCGTCAGTTTGACTGTAGACACGTGTGTACCTCCCGATGTTTGTCGTTATCCAATTAGAGACAGCGCGAACGGAACTTTGCAACTGAGATTTTGATGATCGCGTGTCATGGAAAGGTCACCGTGGCGGCCGTCGCAGATGTGCGATTCGGTCACGACTTTCCGTGGCGCCGCCGGCGCATGACGCGACCATGCAAGGACTTTCCGCTGCGCTGTAATCGCGCATGCGCGATGGCCACCGCGTAAGGCGATTGCCTGGTCGTGTCCGAGACCTCGGCCCGGTCGCGCGCCCGTTTCTCCCCTCAAATGCCTCGTTCGTTGCGCGAATAGGAGCACGCACCCGTGCCTTTGTAATCGCGATCTTGGTAGTAGGGGGTGGCGAGCTAAGTCATTGATTTCACGCGCGGCGATGCAGCGAACTCGGGCCGGCAAGTTGCGCGGGCGCGCGCCTTGGTTGCGGCCAGCAACGACGTTTCTCGCGTGAACGAGACGCCAGGACAAGCAGACCTAGTACTTCCTGGCGATTGATCGCTGCGCTACGCCACCCTAGTCGAGCCTCACAAGCAAAAGTGAAAGGGTGGACGCGATGCAGATGAACGACAGTCAACGTATCCCGGCGTCGAAGGCCAAAGTGTGGGCTGCGCTCAACGATCCCGACATTCTCCGGCGCTGCATTCCGGGCTGCCAATCGCTCGAGATGTCATCGCCGACGGAGATGGTTGCGACCGTGGTGCTGAAGGTCGGCCCGGTGAAGGCGACGTTCAGCGGCAAGGTGACGCTGACCGATATCGATGCGCCCAACGGTTATCGCATCATCGGCGAAGGCGCCGGCGGCGTCGCAGGCTTTGCCAAGGGCGGTGCGAAGGTCAGGCTCGAGGAAGAATCGCCCGAAATGACCATCCTGCACTACGAGGCCGAGGCGCAGATCGGTGGCAAGCTCGCGCAACTCGGCTCGCGGCTGATCGATTCGACGTCGCGCAAGCTCGCGGCGAATTTCTTCGAAAGCTTCGCGGCCGTGGTAGCGCCGACCGCGTGATTTCGAACCCATTGCCGACGCGCGCGGTAGCTCGTCTCAGTCGTCGTCCCGGATCTGCACGTCGCTTCGCTCCGCTTGTCCGGGACGACGGTCGAGTCCTGGGACTTCCCAAAATCCGATAGTCCGTTTCGAGCTGTAAAATAAGGGCAAGACGCAAGCTTCGACAACGAGATGCGCGGCCAAAGTCGCCAATGATTTGCACTACTACCTTCCGCCCATACTAAGCGCGCAGTGGCGATGTTGTAATTCCCGACGATGGTTCGCAGACAAACTGCGCATCGCGAGCGCGCCGCGCTCGAGCGCCCAACGCGGTGCACACAACAACATCGGAGGGAATACATGACCTTTGGAACCAAGGGCTTATTGGCTGGCATTTCGATGATTGCGATGCTGGCCGCCGCTACGCCAGGCGCTCGCGCCAACGACTCCCTGATCAAGGCGCAAGCCGATTCCAACCAGTGGGCCGTCGCCGGTCACGACTACGGCAACACGCGCTTCAGTCCGCTCAAGCAGATCAACACCGAGAACGCCGGCAAGCTGACGCTCGCCTATTCGTTCTCGCTCGCCTCGCTGCGCTCGAACGAATCCTCGCCGATCGTCGTCGGCAACACGCTCTACGTCTCCAGCTCGTGGGGGCCGAAATACGTCTACGCTCTCGATGCAGCCACCGGCGCGCGCAAATGGACCTTCGAGCCAGATATTCCCGATGACGTGCTGCAATTCGCCTGCTGCGACGTGAACAACCGCGGCGTCTCCTATGCCGACGGCAAGATCTTCGTCGGTCGCCTCGACGGCAAGCTGACGGCGCTGGATGCCGCGACCGGCAAGGTGCTGTGGACGACGAAAGTGGTCGACTACAAGCAGGGCTCGGTCATCACCTCGCCGCCGCTCGTGGTGCGCGACAAGGTCATCACCGGCTTCGGTGGCGGCGAGTACGGCGTGCGCGGCTCGCTGCAGGCCTTCGATATCAATACCGGCAAGCAGCTCTGGCAGACCTTCACCGTTCCCTCGCCGGACGAGCCCGGCGGCGACAGCTGGAAGGGCGACACCGCCCAGCACGGCGGCGGCGCGGCCTGGCTGGTCGGCTCCTACGATCCGAAGAGCGACACGGTGTATTGGGGCACCAGCAATCCCGGCCCGTGGAACACCGCGGTGCGTTCGACCGGCGACAGCAATTTCGGCAAGCTGACCAATCTCTACACGGCTTCGACGCTCGCGCTCGATCCCAACACCGGCAAGATCAAGTGGCACATCCAGACCACGCCGGCCGATGCCTGGGACTATGACGGCGTCAACGAAGCCGTGCTCGCCGACCTGAAGATCGGCGGCAGCACCGTCCCGGCGCTGATGAAGGCGGATCGCAACGGCTACTTCTTCGTCGCCAATCGCGAGACCGGCAAGGTTCTCTCGGCCGAGAAGTACGTCTTCTCCAACTGGGCCAAGAAGTGGGACGTCAACACCATGCGCGCGGAGGAGGATCCGGACAAGCGTCCGGGACCGAACCATCCGGCCAAGGACATCTGCCCGAACCTGATCGGCGGCAAGAACTGGCAGCCGATGTCGTTCAATCCGCAGACCGGCCTCGTCTATATCCCCAGCAACAATGTCTGCATGGACTGGTCCGTCTCTGACGTGTCGTACAAGCGCGGCGTGTTCTATCTCGGCGCCGAATTTCCGACCAAGGAAGGTCCGGGCGGCTTCCTCGGCGAGCTGATGGCCTGGGATCCGGTCGCGCAGAAGAAGGTCTGGTCGATCAAGGAGGACCTGCCGTTCAATGGCGGCACGCTGACCACCGGCGGTGGCCTGGTGTTTGCCGGCAACCTTCATGGCGACTTCCGCGCCATCGATGCGAAGAACGGCAAGGTGCTGTGGAGCAAGAATCTCGGCTCCGGGATCGGCGCGGGACCTGTGACCTACCAGGTCGACGGCAAGCAATATGTCGCCGTCGTCGTCGGTCGCACGGCTGCGTTGCCCGCGTTCCTGGGCGAGGTAGGCAAGAAGATGACGGCCGCTGCTCCCGAGGGCGGTTCCCTCTTCGTGTTCTCCGTCCAGTGACCCTCGCGCGCGTATCCTCCAGGTGACGGGATACGCGCGCGCTTTTTCAGGACAATGGTTGCGGCATCGGCGGATGCCCGGTGCCGCAACCCCTGGTTCAACAAGGTTCCGGCCCAACGAAGCTATGGGAGACGAGGGTGCGTCCGAATCATTCCGGCATTGGCACGAACCGAAATCGCGCCATCTCAGGCCTGCTCGCATGCGTCGCCGCGGCTTTGGTCGTTCCGGCCTCGCCGTTGCACGCAGACGAGGCCCAGCCTTTCCGGCTCTGTGCCGATCCGACCAATCTGCCGTTCTCGAGCGATAGTCCGTCGCAGCCGGGCTTCTATGTCGAGATCGGGCAGGCGCTGGCGCACGCGCTCGGCCGGCCGATCGCCTATGACTGGTACAAGTCCTATTTCGGCAAGCGCACCGTCCGCGTCACGCTGCTCGGCAAGCAATGCGACGCCATGATCGGATTGCCGCGCTCCGAGGATTTCATGGGGCCGGCTGTGATCTTCTCCAACGCCTTCGCCAAGGAGGGCTATGCCCTGGTGGCGGCGAAGGGACAGGCGATCGGCGGCGTCGATGGGCTCAAGGGCAAGCGGGTCGCGGTTCAGTTCGCCAGCACGCCACAAAACCTGCTCGCGAGCCGTGACGACATCCAGAAGGTGACCGTGCTGTCGCCGGAAGAGGGCATGCAGGCCCTCGATCAAGGCAAGGTCGACGTCGCCTTCATCTGGGGACCCGTTGCCGGCTGGCTGAACAAGACCAGCTACGACGATCGCTATCAGATACAGCTCACCGAGGGCGAAGGCCTGTCATGGGATGCCGCAATCGGCTTTGCGAAGACATCCACCGAGCTCCGCGATCGCGTCGATGCCGTCTTGCCGCAGCTTCAGAAGACGATCGGCGAGCTCGCGGTGAAGTATGGCTTGCCAACCGGACAACCGGTGCGCTTCGGCGCGGCGCGAGCAGTGCCGGCGGGAACGACGACGGGGGCGGGAACCCACGCCGGTGTGAGCGAGGTCGCCAATGTGGTGGCGACCGAGGCCAAGGGTGACGCGGCCGCGCCAAGCGCCGCGGCCGTCGGCGCGGGCAAGGAGATCTTCAACGGCACCTGCGCCCATTGCCACGGGCCCGACGCCATCCAGAGCGAGCGGAAGATAGACCTTCGGCTCTTGCATCACCGCTACGGCGACGACACCCGCGATGTGTTCTGGAAGACAGTGCATGAAGGCCGGCCGTCCAAGGGCATGCCGGCCTGGCAGGAGGTCTTCACCGACGAGCAGTTCGACAGCATCTATTCCTTCCTGCAGACGGTCCAGACGGAATCGAACGACTGAAACGCCTTGACCTTACGGGAGTGCGCAGATGTGCTAGCGTCCAGTCACCATCCTCCCGACGCCAGACCGACGCGGGGTGAGTGCGCTGCTGCCGCCCGTGCGGTGGATTTCCTGGAAGGTGCCATGGCCAGCTTCCTGATCATCGATGATCATCCGCTTTTTCGCGAGGCGCTCGGCAATGCCGTGCGGCTGGCGCTGCCCGAGGCGCGGATCCTCGAGGCGATGTCGATCGAGGATGCCATGCGGACCCTCTCGGCCGAGCAGGGAATTGACCTCGCATTGCTGGACCTGTCGCTGCCGGATGCCACGGGCTTCTCCGGCTTTCTGCGGCTGCGCGAGGCCTATCCGCGCCTGCCCGTGGCCATCGTGTCCAGTGAGGAAGACCAGCGTGTGGTCGGCGAGGCGCTGGCGCTGGGGGCCGCCGGCTATCTGCCCAAGTCGACGTCGAAGCGTGAGCTGGCGCAATCGATCGAGGGCGTGCTGAGCGGATCGGTGTCGGTCCCGAAGGATTTCGTGGGGGCGCCGCAGCGGCGCCGCGCCGACGCCAGCAAGGCGATCGAGGTCAAGCTGCGCGAGCTGACGCCGCAGCAGCTTCGCGTGCTCGACCTGCTGCGTCGCGGCCACCCGAACCGGCAGATCGCCCAGGAGCTTCAGCTCGCGGAATCGACGGTGAAGGCGCACATCACCGAGATCCTGCGCAAGCTCGGTCTGTTCAGCCGCAACAAGGCGGTCATCGAGATCGGCAAGATGGATCTGCCCGATCCGCGCAATCGGCCCAATGCGCGCCCCGATCGCGGGAGGTCGTCGTGATGGGCGGTGTGGTTCTTGAGCTGGATCAAGCCGGCGTGAGCTGG
The DNA here is from genome assembly GCF_030435535.1 of Bradyrhizobium sp. WYCCWR 13022. Lineage (NCBI taxonomy): Bacteria > Pseudomonadati > Pseudomonadota > Alphaproteobacteria > Hyphomicrobiales > Nitrobacteraceae > Bradyrhizobium > Bradyrhizobium sp. WYCCWR 13022. Next base: position 92,462 of record NZ_JAUIZJ010000019.1, on the reverse strand, counting down.
CTGGGACATTATGATGGTCCGGCAATCCACCGTCGATCCCGGCGACGTCCAGGCTCTGGACAGACATTCAGGATGGCTCACGCGCGATGCGGTTTCTGATCGTCGAAGACCATCCGCTGTTTCGCGAGGCGCTCGAAGGCGCGCTTCGGATGGTCGAGCCTGCGGCCGAGATTCTCCAGGCGGTTTCGATCGACGGAGCGCTCGAGCAGGTCGCGATGACCTCGGAGTTCGACCTCATTCTGCTTGACCTGTCGATGCCGGGCACCACGGGTCTTTCGGGCGTCATCCGCATTCGCAAGACGTTTCCCAGGATTCCCGTGGTGATCGTCTCCGCGCATCAGGACGCGCAGATCATTTCCGCTGCATTGTCGCTCGGCGTCGCCGGCTACATCCTGAAATCCTCGTCCAAGCAGGATCTTGCGCAGTCGATCGGCGAAGTGCTGCGCGGCGCGGTCTGTGTTCCCGTCGCCTATCGTGCGACGCGTCCGCAGCGTGCCGGCGGCCCCGCGCAGGATCTCATCAAGCGCCTGCACGATCTGACGCCGCAGCAATTGCGCGTGCTCGAAATGCTCAGGCGCGGCCTCCAGAACAAGCAGATCGCCTACGAGCTGAAGATCTCGGAGACGACGGTGAAGGTTCACGTCTCGGACATTCTGCGCAAGCTGAACGTCTTGAGTCGCACCAAGGCGATCGTCGAAATGTCCCGGATCGATTTTTCGACGCTGGCCGCAGAGGGCAATTCGGCGCGGCGCGAGCGGGCCCAGCCGGATCAGCCGTGACGCGATGTTTTCGTGCCGCGCCTCATCAGGCGCATGCAATCCCGCGGATGGTTTCTACGATGAATCAGATCGTTGCATGATATTATTATGATACCGCTACTGTGCATGGGGTTGTTTTGCGGTGTTTGTGCGTGCCGCCGTGCAGCTAGCTCAAAAGGAACGAGAGCAGCGCGCGCATCTCGGCCGGCTTGATCGGCTTCTTCAGCACTTCGAGCCCGCACAGGCTCGCCTCTTTGGCGGCCTTTTCGGAATAGTCGGCGGTGATGATCATGGCGGGCACCTCCATGTCCAGCTTGCGCCTGATCTCGCCGATCGCGGACAGGCCGCTCTCGCCGTGGTCGAGGTGGAGATCGGCGATGACGGCGTCCGGCGCGCCGCCGAGTTCGCTGAGGCGCAGCAGTGCGTCCGCGCCCGACCGCGTGGTGGCGACATCGCAGCCCCAGCCTTCGAGCAGGGCAGCCATCGCCTCGGAGCCCGACGGATCGTTTTCGATCAGAAGGATCTTGGCGCCTTCGAGCCCGCCATATTGCCGTTCCGCGAGCTTGACGGCCTGGGCCTCGTCGCCGACGTCGGCGCGATCGGCCGGCTCCATCTCGAGGGTGAAGGTCGATCCCTGGCCGATCTGCGACGACAGGCGCACCTCGTGCCCGAGCACGGTCGCGAAACGGCGAACGATGGACAGGCCGAGCCCGAAGCCCGCCTGGTCGGTTGCGCTGGCATCGCCGCGCTGGAATTCGCGGAAGATCGCCTCCTGCTGGGCCTGTGGAATTCCCGGCCCGGTATCCGACACCTCGACGTAGACCCGGTCCAGGCGATGCCCGCAGGTCATGGTGACGCGGCCAGCGCGCGTATAGCGGATCGCATTCGCGATCAGGTTCTGCAAAATCCGCCTGAGCATCATCGCATCCGAGGACACCGTCAGGTCCGTCGTGCAGATCTGCAAAGCGAGGCGCTGCCGGGCAGCGATGGGCTCGAATTCATTGCGGAGCTGCTCGAACAGGGGCGCCAGCGCCAGGGGACGCACGTCGGGCTTGAGTGCGCCGGCATCGAGCTTGGCGATCTCCAGCAAGGAGCGCAGCAGGTCTTCCAGCGTCAGCAGCGAGCGGTCGACCTGATCGATCAGCAGGCCGGCCTCCTGCGATTCCATCATCTCCGTCAGTGCCGACAATGTCAGGCGCGCGGCGTTCAGCGGCTGCAGCAGATCGTGGGTGACCGAGATCAACACCGAGGATTTCAGCGAGCTCGCCGCCTCCGCCTGCTGCTTGGCCCGATACAGGCCCTCGTTGGCGCGTTCGACCGAATGCAGTGCCTCACGCAGCTGATACGTGCGGTCGCGAACCTGGTGGTCCAGCGCGATGGCCGTCTCGAACAGCGAGAAGGCGTTGAACTGCTGGTCCATCGAGCGCTCGACGCGGGACATCAACGCGGCATTGATCTTCTTCAGCTTCGCGGCCTCGCGCCGCAGCTGCTCGACCGTCGCAGGATCCTGCCACGTCTCGCTCACGCCTGCCGCCTGCCGATCGCGACGCCCGTGAACGTCTGGTTCACATGCATCGAGCCGAACTGTTCGCCGTAGGTGTGAAAACCGACCACCCGGTTCTGCCGATAGAGCTCGGACATGTCACGGGCGAGCTGGTGCTGCTCGGCATCCAGCCGGCGCAGCAGGCACTCGAAGCCGATATAGAGAGACACCTCGCCGATCTGATCCTGCGTTTGCGCGAAGACGTCCTGCGTCGAGCCGACGAGACTTCGCGAGGTCGCGGCGGTGAGCACCATGCCCTCGTCGATGGCGCAGAAGAAATGCAGTGAGCCGTCGGGCTCGACGCGCTGGATCGACCGCGCGTAGTAGGAGCCGCCGACGCGAACCAGCACCGGGTGGGACGCAAAAGAAAAAGGGTCGAGCTTGGCGTCCTCCATGATCCCGACCATCCGCGAATATTCCTCGGCGGCGGGCTCCGCGTTCAGCTCCTTCACCGTGCGGCTCTCGATGTCGGCTTCGGTCACCACCATCTTCTGGGGCATCGGCTCGAAATTGTCGCACTTGAAGACCCTGAAGGGCAGCGACGTGTTCAGAAGGATCAGGAGGGCGGCATTCGTATAGGCGTTGCCTTCGAAGAACACCCAGGTCTTTTCAAAGCGCAACCCGTCGCCTGCCGACCCTCCGACGACCGGGATGTCGTCGAGCGAGGCGTAGATGGCGGACATCACCGCTTCTTCCCGGCGGCAGAGCCCGTCGATCAAGACCAGGCCGAACGAATTGCCCCGGTCCACCTCTGGCGTCACGCGCAACAGCTCGTGGCGCAGCTCGCCGCCGATCCGCCGCCCGTCCTCGACCCGGAAGCTGTCGAGATTGAGGATCGGCCGGACCACTGCGGAAAAGTCAGCGCGGCTGAATGCCAGCGCCACGACGCTGTTTTCGTCCCAGCCGTCGGGCGCGAGCTCGCCCGCGGTGGTGCAGCCGCAGACAGGGGTCGTGTCGAATTGCCGGGTGATCTCGGCAATGAAATGGTGGGGGTCGTAGTGAGGTGAGAGGAAGACCAGGATCAGGGCGAGGTCGTCCGAAGGCAGCTGCGCCGCAAGCTCGGCTACAGCTCCATCGACGGTCGCAGCCTTCGATTTCGCGACGGCAACGCCGGATGCGTCGCTCATCCGAAAGTCGGCTTGCCCCACTCCGTTTCTCCCTCGAGGCTCACCTTGGTCTTGCGCCAAGTGCCTGACAAGTATCCAGACTGTATGGTTTTTTCGGTCCTGCCGCAACTCGGAGACCGGCCTCGGCCAGCATCTGTCGGGCCGAACAGATCAGCCTTGCCGGGGGTGCCGAATTTACCGCCCTTTATCGATTCTGCCCTAGTTTTGCGCATCCGGGTCCGGGGGCGGGGCGCCTCTCGATTGCGGCTGGAAGAGCATATGGGGGTTGGGAATGTCCGGGCGTACCGCGTCGCCGTCTAAGCGCAGCATCTTTCCGACCCTCCGGTTCCGCGCCAAGATCATCCTCGGCTTTGCCGCGGTGCTGGTGATCTCGGCCGGCAGCATGGCGTTCGCGTATTTCGGCTTCGAGCGGGTCTCATCCGGCGTCGGCTCCTATCGCAGCAGCGTCTCGGAGGCCGATCTCGCCCGCAACATCGACCGCGAGCTGCTCGGCTACCGCTCGGCCGTCAAATATTTCGTCGTCACCGGCAAGGAAGACGACGCCAAGGCGGCGCTGGACGCCGAAGCCAGCCTGAAGAACGCCATCGACCTGGCCGTCAAGAGCGCCAAGACGCCGGCGCGGCAGGACAGCCTCGACAAGCTCGCCAAGGAGTTTGCCAATTTCTCGGCGACCTTCGCCAAGGTCCTCCAGGCCAAGCGTGACAGCGCGCTGCTGGTGCAGAACCAGCTCTCGCGCCAGGCCAACCTGCTGAAATACAAGCTCGATGACATCGGCAACAACGCCTCCGATTCGGAGGCCCAGGCCATCGAATTCGGCACCAAGCAGGTCAATGCCCAGTTCCAGACCGCAAGCGCCGCGGCGACCAATTTCGTGCTGACGTCCGACCAGTCGATCGCAAACAGTGCACTGGCGCGGCTGAAATTCGTCGAGAATTCGCTCGGTGCGGTCTATTCCATGGACGACAATATCGTGGCCGGCCTGAAGGACGCCAAGGCGATCCTCGTCGCCTATCGCGAAGCGCTGCAGAAGCTGATCGCCAACGCCAAGCTGGTCGATGAGCTCGTCACCGAGATGAGCGGCTCGGCGGGCGCGATTCTTCGCGGCGCCACCGCCATGAAGGCGGATCTGGTCGCCGAACAGCAGCGGCTGGATTCGGAATCGGAAGCGACCATCGGGAAGACCGAGCACCTGGTGCTGATGCTCGCCGTCGGCGGCACGCTGCTCGGCGTGATTCTCGCTTTCCTGCTCGGCACCGGCATTTCGCGGCCGATGATCGCGATGTGCAAGGCGATGCGGGAGCTCGCCTCGGGCAATTTCGACGTCGTGCTGCCGGGCCTGGGGCGCAAGGACGAGATCGGCGAGATGGCCGGCGCGGTCGAGGAGTTCAAGGTTCAGGCGGTCGCCAAGGCCGAGCGCGACGCCGCCGCCAGCGAAGTCCAGAACAAGGAACAGGCAGCGGCTCGCCGCTCCGAGCTGATCCGCTTTGCCGATGATTTCGAGACCGCCGTCGGAGCGATCGTCTCCAACGTTTCGGCCTCCGCCGTGCAACTCGAGTCGTCTGCGTCCACCTTGACCCGTACCGCCGAGACCACGCAGACGCTGTCGAGCCAGGTCGCCGGCGTGTCCGAGCAGGCTTCCAGCAACATGCAGTCGGTCGCGACCGCGACGGAAGAGCTGTCGGCCTCGGTCGAGGAGATCGGCCGTCAGGTTCGCGACTCCAGCCGTATTGCCGAAGCCGCCGTCGTGCAGGCCAAGGAAACAGACGGCCGCATCGGCAAGCTCTCTCACGCCGCCCAGCAAATCGGCGAGGTGGTCAAGCTAATCACCGCGATTGCCGAGCAGACCAACCTGTTGGCGCTCAACGCCACCATCGAGGCGGCACGCGCCGGTGACGCTGGCCGCGGCTTCGCGGTGGTTGCGAGCGAAGTGAAGTCGCTGGCCAGCCAGACGGCGAGGGCCACCGACGAGATTTCCTCGCACATCGCGGGCATGCAGGGCGCCACTGCCGAGTCGGTCGCCGCGATCAAGGAGATCGGCGCCACCATCGGCAAGATCTCATCGATCTCGACTTCCATCGCCAGCGCGGTGGAAGAGCAGGGCGCCGCGACCCAGGAGATTGCCCGCAGCGTTCAGAACGTCGCGCAGGGCACCCAGGCCGCCGCGACCGATATCGGCCAGGTCAACCGCGGGGCTGCCGAAACCGGCTCGGCCTCGGAAGAGGTGCTGAACTCGGCCAAGACGCTGTCGTCCGAAAGCACGCGCCTGCGCGCTGAACTCGACCGCTTCATGGGCAACATCCGGGCGGCGTAGGGATCACTCCCTCCCAAACGCCCGCTTCAGCTCCACCTTGGCCTTCTCCAGTCTTGCCCGCTGCATCTTCGGCAGGGGCGTGCCGGCGCGGTTGATATAGAACGTCAGCATCGAAAGCGCGGAGCGATAAGCGCCGGTCTTGCGGCGCGCGCTGTGCTCGGCCGAGCGCTTCAGCGATGCGGCGATCTTCCTCGGGCTCGAGAGTGTGAACACGCCGCGCTTGAGGTCGAGCGCGTCGCTTTGCTTGGTCACGCGCTGCGACCAGCGCTTTGGCGCCACGCGCCTGGTACTCTTGCGCGCGGACGATCGCCGAGCGCCGGACTTCTTGCGTGTTGCTGGTTTGCGCGAATGTGTCGTCTTTCTGACATGAGCCATGCGTCAACTCCTTGCGGCTCCAGCAGAAACGGCCGGTATTCGCGGCCGTTCCCAAGGGAACCGGCCTCTGCCGCAAGCGTTGTCGCAGGTGGCAGGCGGAATGCCGCGTCCCCACGACTCCAGCAACGCGATGAAATTGCAGCAGAGCCCCGCGCTGAACGATGGACCTGCAGTCTCGGCAGCCGCCGGGACCGATCGCATCGTCGAGACCAGCATTCCCGCGCGGCTCGATTCGCTGCCGTGGAGCGGCTTTCACACCCGCGTCGTGCTGGCGCTCGGCATCACCTGGATTCTCGACGGTCTCGAAGTGACGCTCGCCGGCGCGCTCTCGGGCGCGCTGAAGCAAAGCCCGACACTGCACTTCTCCAATCTCGATCTCGGTATCGCCAACTCCGCCTATCTCGCCGGCGCGGTGCTCGGTGCGCTCGGCTTCGGCTGGCTGACCGACCGCATCGGCCGCAAGAAACTGTTCTTCATCACGCTCGCGCTTTATCTCTCCGCGACGGCCGCGACCGCGTTGTCCTGGGATGTCGCGAGCTACGCGCTGTTCCGCTTTCTGACTGGCGCCGGCATCGGCGGCGAATATACCGCGATCAACTCGACCATCCAGGAACTGGTGCCTGCACGCTATCGCGGCTGGACGGATCTCGTCATCAATGGGAGCTTCTGGATCGGCGCGGCAATGGGTGCAGTCGCGGCCATCGTGCTGCTTGATCCCGCGGCGATCGGCCCTGACCTCGGCTGGCGGCTCGCTTATCTCATCGGCGCAATCATCGGCCTCGTCGTGCTGCTGATGCGGATGTGGATCCCGGAAAGCCCGCGCTGGCTGATGATCCATGGTCGCCCCGACCAGGCCCACGCCATCGTCGACGACATCGAGCGCTCGGTGATCGGACGAGATCAGGATGCGGACGAGAGACGCTTTCCCAAGATGCGGCTGAAGATGCGTGATCACACCCCGATCGGCGAAGTCGTGCAAACGCTGTTCGGCACCTATCGTCAGCGCGCGCTGGTCGGGCTTGTGCTGATGGTCGCGCAGGCCTTCTTCTACAACGCGATCTTCTTCACCTTCGCGCTGGTGCTGACCGACTTCTACGGCATCAGCGCCGATCACGTCGGCTGGTACCTGCTGCCGTTCGCTGCCGGCAATTTCCTCGGGCCGCTGCTGCTCGGACGTCTGTTCGACACGCTCGGGCGCCGCGCCATGATCATGTTCACCTATGGTGTCTCGGGCCTGCTGTTGGCGTTCTCGGGCTATCTGTTCTCGATCGGCGCGCTGAGCGCACAGGGGCAGACCATTGCCTGGATGGTGATCTTCTTCTTTGCCTCGCCCGCGGCCAGCGCAGCCTATCTCACGGTGAGCGAAACCTTTCCCTTGGAGGTTCGGGCGCTCGCGATCGCGGTGTTCTATGCGGTAGGCACCGGCATCGGCGGCGTCGCGGGTCCCGCACTGTTCGGGGCGCTGATCGATACGGGGTCGCGCAACAGTGTGTTCGCCGGTTATTTGCTGGGGGCGTTTCTGATGATAGCGGCCGCGATCGTGGCGTGGCGCTACGCCGTCTCCGCGGAGCGCAAATCGCTCGAACAAATCGCGCGGCCGCTCGCTTCAATGGAGTAGACTATGACATCGCAACTCGCTGAACTGGACCAGACACGCGCCATGTCCGACGAAGAAGCGCCCGACGCGGTGCCGGTGCCGCACGCACTCGTCCCGCATCTCGACGAGACCGCGATCCTGCTCGACATCGACGGCACGCTGCTCGACCTGATGCCGACGCCGCGTGAGGTCTGGGTGCCGCCGGGCCTGTCGGAGACGCTGAACCGGCTGACGGAGCGTACCTCGGGTGCGCTGGCCATGGTCAGCGGCCGTTCGCTCAACGACATCGACCTGATATTTGCGCCCGATGTGTTTCGCGCCGTCGCCGGTCACGGCGCGGAGATGCGCCTGACGGTGGACAACGAGGCCGACGACGTGCACGCGCCACCGATGGACAAGGAGCTGAAGCGTCGACTGGCCGCGATCGCAAAGCTCAGCCCCGGCATCCTGCTCGAGGACAAGGGCTATTCGCTGGCGCTGCATTATCGCCTCGCGCCACATGCGGAAAAGGCGATCTATGAAGCCGTCTCGCTGATCCGCGCAGATCTGCCCAATGCACCGATCGAGGTATTGCCCGGCAAGTTCGTTTGCGAGATCAAGCATTCCGGGTTCACCAAGGCGACTGGCGTGCGCGAGCTGATGAAGCATGAGCCGTTTAGAGGGCGCCGCCCTATCTTCATTGGCGACGACGTCACCGATGAGACCGTATTTGCGATCATGCCCGACATGAACGGTCTCTCTTTCTCGGTCGGCCGGCGCGCCATCGGCGTCAACGGTCACTTCGATGCGCCAAACGATGTTCGTGCGTTCCTTGCGCGCCTGCTCGACGACACAAGGTTGGAATAAGGCAACGTCACGCGGGAGCCACATTGTGGCGCGCGCAGTGCCGTGTCAGGCGCAGCTCATGCCGTGGCGAATTCGATCTTTCACCAAATGAAATCGCCGGGTTCCCTGCAAGGAAACTGGTTCCAACGCGCTCGCCCGACTTTGGTTTCATTTCGTGGAAATGATGACAGGAACCATATTGATGAACGGCAGTTAAACGGGGTGGAATGAACAGGAGGGGACGACCTGTGAACTTAGTCGTCGTTTCAAATCGAGTTGCGCGCGGCAAACCTAACGAACCCATGACGGGCGGCTTGGCAGCGGCATTGCTTCCCGTTGTTGAGTATTCGGGTGCCATCTGGGTGGGGTCCTCCGGCCGTGTGCGTGATGGCCATCAGAAGGAACCGTTCGCGGAAATAGAGGCACTTGGCTCGGGCGCCATTGCGACGCTGGATCTGCCGTCGGCGCATTATGGCGGCTATTATGAAGGATTTGCCAATTCTGCGCTCTGGCCAGCGCTGCATTCGCGCAGCGATCTGATTCGCGTCTCGCGCGACGACTACGTCAGCTATCGCGAGGTCAACGCCTTCATGGCGCGCGCCTTGATGCGTTTCCGCAAACCACAGACGGCCTTCTGGGTGCAGGATTACCATTTCCTGGCGCTCGGTGCGGAGCTGCGCGACCTCGGCGTTGATGATCCCATCGGCTTCTTCCTGCATACGCCTTGGCCGGTGGCAGCCGTGATGCAGGGCGTGCCCAATCATCGTGAGCTGATCACGGCGATGCTGGCTTACGATCTGCTCGGTTTCCAGACCGAGGAGGATCGCCAAAATTTTATCGCCTATGCCAGCGGGGAGCTTGGCCTCATCATCGACGACGGCGTCGTGCTCTCGCAGCACGGTCGTACGCGCTGCGAGGTGTTTCCGATCGGCATCGACGCGGAGAAGTTTGCAGCCTATGCCGCGAAGTCGGCGTCGCATCCCGACGTATCGCGACTGCGCCGCAGCCTCAACGGCGAGCGGCTCGCGATCGGCGTCGACCGGCTCGATTATTCCAAGGGTCTCGTCAATCGCATCAGCGCGTTCGATCGGCTTTGGACCGACCAACCGCAGCTCGCGCGCAGCATCTCGCTGCTCCAGATCGCCAATCCCTCGCGCGGTGGCATCGAGGCTTATGGCAACCTCCAGAACGAGGTCGCGCGTCTCGTCACCGACGTCAACGGCCGCCATGGCGAGGTCGACTGGACGCCGATCCGCTATCTCAACAAGGGATTCAGCCAGGCCGTGCTCGCGGGCCTCTATCGCACTGCGCAGGTCGGCGTGGTGACGCCGCTGCATGACGGCATGAATCTGGTCGCCAAGGAATATGTCGCCGCGCAAAACCCTGGTGATCCCGGCGTGCTCGTGCTCTCGAAATTCGCCGGTGCCGCCAACGAACTCGATACCGCGCTGCTGGTCAATCCGCACGACATCGACGGCATGGCACGAGCGATCGCTGTCGCTGCCGCGATGCCGCTCACCGAGCGCAAGATGCGGTGGGAGGCGATGATGAAGACATTGCGCGGCCACACCATCCAGCAATGGTCGTCGGATTTCGTCGCCGAGCTGGAGAAATGCCGCACCGAGAAAGTCGGAGCGGCGCCGCTCGCTGCCCAGCCGCCGCAGGCGCTGCGCTGGCTGAAATCCGCGATCTCAGGTGTGCGGTTGATCTAGCCTCTTTGCCTCTCCCGGTCCTCGACGGGAGAGGCGAGCTCTCAATAGCAATACGACACGCCATCCAGGATTGCGCATTGCCGCTTGTTCGGCGCGTTCGGATCATCCATCGGCACAACACCCTTGCCCTGGCCGACGAACACGCCGGGCCCGACATGCACCGAACTCTTGTTGCCGACGATCACGCTCTGATGCGGCGTCGAGCTGGAACGGGTTCCGTCCGGCCAGAGGATGGCGTCACCTGAAAGGATCCCGCGCCGCCCGTCGTCGCAGGTCACATCGACACCTTGACGCGTGCAGGCCTGGGCCTGAGCCGGGGCGGTAAAGCCGGCGCCAATGGCAGAAATCAGGCTAAGGGCAGCGAGGGTCTTGCGGATGGTCATGGCGTCCCCGCTCATGTTTGGCGTCGTCAGGTGAATCGTCGCGCCAAACCCGCGACCGGTTCAGTCTAAGTCGGGTTCCGGATGGGTTCGCACGGTGATATATTCTCCAGTAAATACAATATGTTGCGGAAAATTCATCCGATTTACCCGCGATCCCTTGCAAAATCCCCGTCGCCCCTTCAAGAGAGGGCGCTCCGGAGAGATGGCCGAGTGGCTTAAGGCGCACGCTTGGAAAGCGTGTGTGCGGGAAACCGTACCGTGGGTTCGAATCCCACTCTCTCCGCCATGCGTTTCGTCTAATCCTTTGATTTAAATGCAATATTTTATATGATGTTGCCGCTAGCCCCCAAATCGATCCCCAAATTGGGCTAAAGACTGGATGGACTCAATCTGCGATCGAAAATAGTGTCTCTGCACGGCGGGGGCTGGGTATGAAGAATAGAATTCTTCGCGTAGGCAGTATTGCTTTAACGATCGTTTTGTCATCGGCCATACCGTCCAAACTTTTGGGGGCGACCTTCAAGAGTGTCGCGGCTAAGGATGGCAAGACCATAATTTTCTTAACGGGTGAAATCATCGAAGGCGATGCCGACACCCTCAAGGCTGCGATAAAAAGCGCGAACGATGCGGGGAAGCTCGTCTCCGGCGTGCGGTTGAATTCCCCGGGCGGGAATCTGCTAGAGGGCCTTAAACTTGCGGACGCAGTGCGTTTTGCAAAGGTCGCAACCAATGTTGCAGCAAATGCAACCTGTGCTTCGGCATGTTTCCTTGTTTACGCAGCCGGCTCGACGAAATTCGCGAACTACAATGCTCAGGTTGGAGTGCATGGTGCGTCGGACAAGCAAGGCGAAGAAACGGTAGCATCAGGTGCGGCTACTGTGTCCATGGCGCGGGCTGCGAAGGACCTGGGTGTGCCAGCCGCAATTATCGGCCGAATGGTTGTAACGCCTCCCAGCGAAATGGTCTGGCTTACCCCTCAGGATTTGCAGTCAATGGGGACGACCATGGTTGGGAAACCATCTCAAACCCCTATTTCGCCGACGGCGACAGCTGACTCTTCAATTATGCCGAAGCAGACGCAACCGGGCGAGCCAACACAGTTGCAGCCGCAGACCAAAAGTGCAGCGCAGACTTCGTGGGCTGAGTTCCTGGATAAAGTCATCAAGCGGTCAGCGGATCAAAACAATGGTAAGCCGTATTACACCCGCGGCTGCCAGCCAGAATTTAAGACATGCTACGATGCCGTTTCGGTCGTCGCGAGTGACGGCAAGCTGAGTATGGTGAAAGTTACCAAGGATATGAAAGACAAGATTATCCGGAGGGAAATCTGCTCGTTTAATGATTCCGCCGATATTCGAACTTGTTACGATTGGGATGAAGGGACTGCGCATCGCGATATGAAGGATTCCAGCGGAAACTGGTACAAAATTGCGGACGAATAGCAGTCAGCGCCGTGGCTTTCCCGATAATGCTGCTTCCCAACTCGTGTCGCCGCAACAAAACGGCAGGGCTTAGGGGCACCTCTCTATGACAGACCTATGGTACTACGCGGAAGGAGAGGAGTCCCGCGGACCGCTACCGATGGACCAACTGATCCCGCTGCTCGTACGAATTTCCGATCCTCGCCGTATCAAGCTATGGCGCTATGGCTTTGATGATTGGAAGCCGATTGAAGATGTCCGCGAAGTCGCGCAGCAGGTTTTTCGGCCGCCGTCCCTGAACCCCGGGCCGCCCCCTATACCCTCCACATCGGCTCCGCGCGTGCGCGAGCCGGTTGTCGACGCGGAGGACGCCGCCCATTTCAAAGACGTAAAGCCGGAGCTCACAGGTCTCGGCGGGTGGCTGGCGCTCATCGGATTCGGGCAGGTTACCGGTAGCCTGCGCTTTCTAGTCACCATCGGCGAATACTATAGCAAAATCGATGGCCAGCTTTTCACGAAGTTCCCCACCACCATGTGGGGGGAAGCCGCGATGAACGGAGCGCTTATTTGGCTCTTTGCGTACACGACGCTGTTGTATTTTCGGCGGTCGCGCAATTTTCCGCGCTACTTTATTTTTCAATTCGTCGCTGCGATTTGTACACCGATCGTTTCATTGCTATGGGCGGCATTCACGATTGCGGTCGCCACCGGCAGGCCGTTCGCCGATTTCCTAAGCTTTGATTCGAAAGACGGTAGCCAACTGGTTGCCGTCATGATCGGCGCGGCAATTTGGATTCCGTACATCCGGAAATCCCGCCGTGTGGCGAACACATTTACCCAATGACGGCAATGCGCTGCATAAGAGATTGGTTGTCAGACAATGCCAAAAAGGCGGATCACCGATCCGCTATTCGCTTAGAGCCTGTTTGTTTCTAGGGCGCGGGCACTACGGACCAGTGCCGAAATCTCCCGCCGTCGCAAAATCGCATCCCTGGTAAAACGGCCGTGCTTGAATGCGTTCTGATTGCCTTTCGGCGCTCCCGGTGAGGGCCCCCCGTGCATCCTGCACCTACCGTTTGCCATCGCTGGCGACTGGCATGGCTTCCCGTTCCGACTTCTCGCCCCGCAACGTTTCGCCCGGCGCATATCCAAGAGCATGGGGTTGATCCTCCGATTTGGTTAGCACCCCACCCCCCGCGACGTTGCCAACAATAGCTTGCCCGCCGCTGTGAACGTGTACGTGCTCGACCGTGACTTTCTGTTGCCCCTTGCCGCGGTGGCGATTCAGTGCCTCCAGCAACGTGGTGTGCGTTCGTGAAAGCTTGTTTGCTTGATTTAGATTTTCTTTCCGGCCTTCAAACGTCTGTTCCGAAATCATCGCCCGCCGATAGCATTCCATCGCCGCATTATGTGAAGCCAGCAACTGCGCTGCCAACATACCCTCCAGTTCGTCCTTTGGCTCGAGGCCGGCGAGAAAGCTGAGAGAAGCCGATTGCAGCTTATGGGTTCGATCTGCATCCGGACTGTTCCCGTACCAAGCAGAGGACAGCGCTTGATTGGCGACGGTGCCGTTCCAGGCATCGAATTTGGATCCCCCGATATACGTCAGCTTTGGATCGGAGCTGTCCAGCTTATGCGTTCTCGCCGGCGGCGCCTTACTTTCCTTCAGGGCAGTTTTCGCTTTCGTCATTCGATGTCCATTTCTGAGACCGTGAGACCGGCGGTTCGCTCGCTACAGCGCACCTTGGGGGCGCGCTTCGCGAACCGCCTTCCCCCTATGGTAAACTATATGTGTGCCTCGGATTGATACCGCGACAGCTGACTTCTGAACCCCCACGGTACCAATCGAGGGCACCGTGAGGCCGATATTGGTGATTTTCATGCGGCGCGGTGGATCTGATTTGGTACCGCGACGGGAGATTTTGACACCGGCTTTTGTTTTTCCCGGCCCCAACTCATGAACCTCTTGCTCGACAGCTCTCCGGTGACATCGCAACCCCACCAGGTCAGTCGCCACTCCGTGGCGTGCAGCGCCTTTCGGCTGAACGCTCCCTTTGTCATGCAGTCGATAAAGCCACGCTCCTGCAATTCGACAAAGGCGCGCTGAGCTGTGCCGCGTGCGATGTTGCACCGTTCCGAAGCCCGCCGGATCGAAAGCCCAAGCCTGCCATTGTTCGTGCCGTCGTGACCTCTGGCAATTTCGATCAGGACGGCGCGGGCAGGACAGGTGAGGGACAGATAGGCCGGCGAATCCAACATCCACCGATACATGCGCACATGAGGAGCATCGAGCCGCTTGTTCCGTCTACGGGGCTTCGGCACGGCACCCCCTTAGAACGGCCGGAACCCTGTTCGTGATTGTTCGCGATGTTGGGCGGGCCTGAAGTGCGGGCGGGGCCGAATCCCCGCCAGCGACGATTTGTGGGCCAGGAATCGCCATCATGATTTGCCGCCCTTGGTTTCAAGGATGGTAATCAAGCTCCGCAGGACATAGCGCGCGTGCTCGCCGGCGAATGGCCCACCGTGGCTCTCCCGTATGGTCTCGATGATGATGCCGGCCTTGCGGAGCTTGTGAACGTACCCGCTCCAGCGCGGACCAGGATGATCGATCGGAGTGCAACCGTTGTCGTTGGCAGCCTTCAGTTCTAGCAACGCCCATGCGTCGCGTCCGCGTAGCGTGACGACTTGCCCGGCTTCGCCGATCTGGGCCTTTACGATCAGAATCATCGGCGGCCCTCCCAGTCAGAGAAGCCCGCGTTTGCAACTATGGTTTGGGCGGTGGCGAGGGAAACCCTGCACCGTTTTGCCACCCACCGGACGCGATAGTCATGAGCAGGAATTGCTCGGCTGGCGGCCCAATCAAACAGGTCTGGGAAGTGGAGTTGTCGGTGAATGCGTGCTACACGCTTCATTGTCAGAATTCCTTTGCAAGAGGGTCTTGGCGATAACCTCGGAGCGGTCTCGACCACTGCTCCGGGGTTTTTCATTTGAAATGCAGTCACGCTGCACCTGGAAGCGCGGCCAGGAATTTGCGCAAGTCGTCGCGCAGCACGAGAGTACGCTTCCCGCACTTCCGCGCCTTCAAAGCGCCATCGCTGATTGCTTGGTAGATTTTGGTTTTGCCGATTCCGGCTACTGCGCAGGCTTCCGAAATGGAAAGAGCCTCGCGTTCCAACGGCGTCATTGCGACATCTCCTATTCCGTTCGCGAACAATCTCACGAACGCAGGCGGAGCATCGCGGCTGTGCGGTTATAAGTCGGCCAGCAATGGCCTAAAATGGCCAGCAATCCATTATTGGCTATTTCAGGCTGAGTTCTTCTTCGAACGCCACGCCGCTACGATAGGGCCAATCCTTGCGCGGATCAGACTTGGAGCAGGTGTTTTCCCCTCCCCTTTTTCGGAGAAGTGGTCAGCTAGGCATCGCTCCAGGTCAGCTTGAGATTTCCAATTGTCCATTTGATCGGGCTCATCGAAATCGCCCCTGGCTTCTAGTTGCTGTTCAACGAACAGCTTGGCTTCGACCCAATCGTATTGAGCTTTTCTTCCACTCTTTCGCTTGGGGGCTTCGGAAGCATCCGACAAAGCCGAGCTATCCTGAAAGCTTACCTCGCGAATGACATCGCTTTTTCTTACCTGCAAGTGAGTCCAGGCGGCACCACCAGACTTGGATAAGTAGAGCTGGTCGTTGAAATCATTATTCCAATGTTCTTCGTCCACATACGGGATGCAGCTTATCCACGGCTTGTCCCCGGTTATCATGTCAAATGAATCGCGCAGAGGTTCGCTTACGAGTACTCCAGCGAAAACGTGGCCCTCAATCGGCTTCGGCGCGCCGCCTGACTGCGGGGTGCCAATGATCTGCACCTCGCCGGTCGATATGAGCGGAAGAAGCCTATCGACGCTGGCTTTCCATAATCTCGAATCTTCAAGGTGTTGTATATTACGACCGGCTTCCGTCATGATCCAATGGACAACAGAACAGAAAGGTACATAACCTGCCGTGCCCACACGCATCATCGGTTCGATCATATAGGGTTCGACAAGAGATTCCCCCCAAATTTCCTTTAGAGTGTCGCGCGGAAGTTTTATCGCCGAGAACGCTGCTTTTCGATCTAGGGCATCGTGCTTGAGCACATCGCGTTCCTCTTCTTCAAAGAGTTCCAGGTACGGCCACTCTCTCTGCGGGATATCTACAACATTGCCGGCGAGGTCTTTCGCGATAGCCACAACACGGCCAGCTGCGAGCGCGGCAAACAGTTGTTTCTCCGCCTCCGCAACTGTCATTTGCGCGGTTGTAGGCAGGCTTTTGGTAGAAATTAGATAGGCCTCGACCAAGCGTAGGCGGGCGGTCGTCGAATGTAGAACTGACTTCAACTCGTGACCGTCAATGCGCTCGAAGCCGGTGCCGTCGCTGTTTGGAGCATTCCATGATCCAGGCACCCAGTGAGACCAGTTTTCGCGAAATTCAGCGCAGTGTTCGCGAACGCTTCCGGCATTACGCCATGCAATCCAAGCAAGCGCCATTGGAAGCGACCACCAAGGCATTTCGTCTGGGTCAAAACTGATTGGATCGGGTTTGGAAGCGAGGGGACCAATTCCTCGTCTTATGGCCTCTCGCTCAGCTTCGTCCGGAGAGAATCGCCCCCGACGTACCAAGTCGAGCAAAACATCTCGGGTGTCCGCCTTCCAGTCCTGCCACTCCATCATGCACCTTGCGACGCACCGAAGGGTCGCGCGGAAACCGGTGGTGCTGCCGGCTTGTCGGATGGCCGTCCTATCCGCGCAAACGTATTCTAGCCATAATAGGCTGAGTCGCCACCACTGGAACGAGTTCAACTCGCCTCGTCGGCTGGCTTGGGGACCTCAATGACACCGTTTGAGTTGGCACTAGAAAACGATCTGAATGTCGAGGGGCAGCGGTTCGGGAACGACTGGCTCTTTCGCTGGCATGGCATGACATACGAGGGCGGAAAAACGGACGTGGATGACTTCCGCGGCGGCCGAATCTGCTACGCCGGCATCCGATTCGGAGATCAGCAGCAGCAAGTATATTGGCAAGCCATTGACCGGTATCTGATGCTGAAGGTCCATGAAACGTTCCAGCGGTGGGAAGCCGAAACCAGCCGCTATTCGAATAAGATTCGACTGGACTCGATCGCTGGCGTTGAGAGGAATTTGAATCAGTTCGTGACGAAAATCCTACAGCAAAGCCTCCAAACGGATCGTAGCCTGCGTTCAGTCCAGTCAACTATGCCGACAGCGTCGGCCGCGGGGACCAGGCCGGCGCTGAGATTATGCGTTTAGCCCAGGCGCATCGCGCTCTGCTGGAGGACAAGATCAAACACGAGCCGACGCAATTGCCCCTCTCGAAATGGGTTGAAGGGTTCTACGCCAACAACAAGGGCTTAATTTGGTTCGTGGGCGTGGTCCTCACCGCAGTCCTATCGGTGTGGGGGTTGTTTCACCGATAAGGCCGGTGGCGCTTCACGAATCAATTCTGCTTCCGGATTTGCACAACGTTGGCCGAGCGCCTTGGCTCGCAATAGGCCGCCCACGCATCCATGAGCTTGCGACGCTTATCGAGCGCATCGCTCCGCCGGTAGGCTTGCTCCGCTTTGTCGCCGATGACGTGCGCCAGCGCAGTCTCCACAACCTCGCGCGGGAAGTGGGAAACGTTGCCGGCCCAATCTCGGAAGCTCGAACGGAAGCCGTGTACGGTTGCGTCCGCAATCTTCATCCGGCGCAAGACCATTTCCATCGCCATGTTGGACAGCGGCTTGTTGCGGGCCTGCCCGGTCAAAACGAAATCGCCGGCTTTGAGCTTTTCAAGTTGGCGTAGGATTGCGACGGCTCGCGAGGAGAGGGGGACGCGATGCTCCCGACCCGCCTTCATCCGTTCCGCCGGCACCGTCCAGACTTTCTTATCGAGGTCGACTTCCGACCACTGCATTCCCAAGACCTCGCCAGAACGCGCGGCGGTTAGAATGCAAAGCTCCAGTGCCAGCGCCGCCGTTGCCTCCCGCTGCCTCAGATCGGCGATGAAGGCGGCGACCTCCTCATAGGGCATCGCCGGATGGTGGCCGCGCGCCAGCTTGAGCGGCTTGGGTAACAGGTGGTCCAGATGGCCGCGCCAGCGGGCAGGGTTCTCGCCATCGCGGAAGCCTTTGGCCTTAGCCGCGTCCAGAACCTTCTCAATTCGCCCGCGCACCCGTGATGCGGTTTCGGCTTTTGTGGTCCAGATCGGCTTTAGGACCGCCAGCACATCGTCGGTGGCGATGGTGTCCACTGGTTTCCCTCGCAGCGTTGCGGCATAGGTCTCCAGCGTCGATTTCCATTGTGCCTTGTGCTTCTCGTTGCGGAAGCCGGCCGAAAGTGCCTCGCGCACGTCGTCGGCCATTTCACCGAAGGTCGGGATGCCGCCGTCCCGCTTGCGCTCCTCAATGGGGTTCAACCCTTGGGCAATCTGCCGCCGCGCGCTCGCGGCCTTCTCACGGGCGTCAGTGAGGGGAACGTTGGCCGCGCTGCCAAGGCCCATTTCCTTGGCTCTCCCGCGCCACGTGAAGCGCAGAACCCATTTTCGGGCACCGGTGTCGGAAACGACCAGATAGAGGTTACCACCGTCGCTGTATTTGCCCGGCTTGGCGGTTTCGACTTTGCGCGCGGTGAGCTTGCTGGCCATTTTTGTCCCCGATCCGGTCCCCAAGTCGGTCCCCAAAAATAGCACGGCTTTGGGCGAACTGAAATAGACGGTGGCGGACAAGAGCGAATATCCAGCCGGTATTTATAGGAGATCCGTAATCATCGGCGGTCTGTGGCGAATGGCGAAAACCATAAGTTAGTCGGACACTCTCTCCGCCATACAGCCTCATACCATCAATTTCCACTTCCCCTCCCCCGCGCGCTTCAGCGCTGGATCGTTCACCCGGACATGCTCCGCCAAAAAGTCGATGAAGGCGCGCACGCGGGCCGGCAGGGGCGCTGCATGGCCGACATAGACGGCGTGGATGTCTTCGCGGTCGCCGGGATTATAGCTTTGCAGCACCGGCACGAGGCGGCCGGCTTCGATGTCGGGGCCGATGTGGAAGAGGGCGAGGCGAGCGAGGCCGGCGCCTCCGAGGCAGAGGCGGCGCGCGGCTTCGCCGTCGCTGACGCGGGCGGCAGGCGGCGGCACCGCCTCCTCGGTACGGTCGCCGCGTTTGAACGGCCAGCCGCCGCGGATGCGCGAAAAGGTCCAGCCGATGCCGCGATGCTCCGCAAGATCCGCCGGAGTCTTCGGCGTGCCCGCGCGCGCCAGATAATCCGGCGAGGCGACGACGACCATGCGGCTGGTGCCGAGCTTGCGCGCAATCAGGCGTGAAGTCTTCAGCGGACCGACGCGAATGGCGACGTCGGCGCGCTCCTGCATCAGGTCGATCAGCGTGTCCGTCAGCACGAGATCGAGCGTGATTTCGGGATGTCGTTCGAGAAAGCGCGGGACCAGCGGCATCAGATGCAGCATGCCGAAGGGGATGTTGCTGTTGACCGTGAGACGGCCGCGCGGCGTGGCGCCCGATGCCGCCTCGCGCTCGGCCTCCTCCATCTCGCCGAGGATGCGCAACGAGCGCTGGTAGAAGGCCTGGCCCTCCTCGGTCAGCGTCAGCTTGCGCGTGGTGCGGTTGATCAGCCGCGAGCCGAGCCGCGCCTCCAGCCGCGAGATCAGCTTGCTGACGCCCGACGGCGTCAGGCGCAGCCTTCGGGCGGCCTGCGTGAAGCCGCCGAGATCGACGACGCGGACGAAAACCTCCATCTCGGCGGAGCGGTTGGTGTCGAAATGGGCCATGTTGAATTCAGGTCACAAATGATTGGATTGCGGACGTTCTAATGGTTTTGTGCGAGCGCCGCTATCTGCGTGGCTCGTCTCATCCATTGGAGCCACGCATGCCTCCCGCCGTTCTCGCGCTCACCGCCGGTGCCTTCGGCATCGGCACTACCGAATTCATCATCATGGGCCTGCTGCTCCAGGTCGCCGCCGACATGCACGTCTCCGTGCCGGTCGCGGGCCTGCTCGTCTCCGGCTACGCGCTCGGCGTTTTCGTCGGCGCGCCGGTGCTGACGCTCGCGACCCGCCGGCTGCCGCGAAAGACCGTGCTGCTGGCGCTGATGGCGATTTTTACCCTCGGCAACGCGGCGTGCGCGCTGGCGCCGAACTACGAGCTCTTGATGGCGGCGCGCGTGCTGACCTCGCTGGCCCATGGCACCTTCTTCGGCGTCGGCTCGGTGGTCGCCACAAGCCTGGTCGCCGAGGACAAGCGCGCCTCCGCCATCGCGACCATGTTCATCGGCCTCACGGTCGCAACCCTGCTCGGCGTGCCGTTCGGTGCCTGGTTCGGCCTGATGCTCGGCTGGCGTGCGGCGTTCTGGGCGGTGACGGCGATCGGGGTGATCGCCTTTGCGGTGGTGGCGGTGCTGGTGCCCGGCCATGTCGGCAAAAACGACAAGCCGATCACGCTGGCGGAGGAGGTCGCAGTGCTTGGCCGACCGCAGGTGCTGCTTGGCCTTGCCATGACCGTATTCGGCTTTGCCGGTCTGTTCGTCGTCTTCACCTATATCCAGCCGATCCTGACGCGCTTCACAGGCTTCTCGGAAGCGGCGGTATCGCCGATCCTTCTGGTGTTCGGCGTTGGACTTGCGATCGGCAATGTCGCCGGCGGCAAGCTCGCCGATCGTGGCCTTGGCCGCGCGCTGACCGGCACGCTGGCTGCACTTGCCGTCGTGCTGGCTGGTCTTGCGGCTGTGCTGTCCGTGAAAATCCCGACGATCGCTCTGATCCTGCTGCTCGGCGTTGCGGCGTTCGCGACTGTCGCGCCGCTCCAGCTGCGCGTGCTGGAAGCTGCCGGCCCGAGCGGCCGTACGCTGGCTTCGAGTCTCAACATTGCTGCCTTCAATCTCGGCAACGCACTTGGTGCCTGGGCCGGTGGCGTCACCATCGATCGCGGGCTCGGCCTCTCCGCGCTGCCGCTGGTTGCGGCCGGCATCACGGCGGTCGGGCTCGCGCTGGCGCTGTGGAGCCTTCAGCTCGACCGCGGCCAGGCAGTCGTCGCGGCGTGCCCGGCAGAATAGGAGGAAGGTCACATGGAATATCGCAATCTCGGCGCTTCCGGACTCAAGGTGCCCGTTCTCGCCTTCGGCACCGGCACGTTCGGCGGGGAGGGCCCGCTGTTCTCGGCCTGGGGCCGCAGCGGCACTGACGAGGCGCGTCGACTGGTCGACATTTGCCTGGAGGCCGGCGTCAATCTGTTCGACAGCGCCGACGTCTATTCGAGCGGTGCCTCCGAGGAGATTCTCGGCGCCGCCATCAAGGGCCGGCGCGACAAGGTGCTGATCTCGACCAAGATGAGCCTGCCGATGGGCGATGGTCCGCTGGATGCCGGCTCGTCGCGGCATCGGCTGCTGGCTTCGGTCGATGCCGCGCTGCGGCGGCTAGGCACCGATTGTATCGACCTGCTCCAGCTCCATGCCTTCGACGCCTTCACGCCAATCGAGGAGGTGCTGTCCACGCTCGATACGCTCGTGCTTTCAGGCAAGCTGCGCTACGTCGGCGTCTCCAATTTCGCCGGATGGCAATTGATGAAGTCGCTGGCTATCGCCGACCGCCGCGGCTGGCAACGCTATGTCGCGCATCAGGTCTATTACTCGCTGCTCGGCCGCGACTACGAGTGGGAGCTGATGCCGCTCGCGCGCGATCAGGGCGTCGGTGCGCTGGTCTGGAGCCCGCTCGGCTGGGGCCGTCTCACCGGCAAGATCCGGCGCGATCAGCCATTGCCGCAAAACAGCCGCCTGCACGCGACTGCGCAGTTCGGACCACCCGTGGATGAGCAGCGGCTCCATGCCGTTGTCGATGTGCTCGACGCGATCGCCGCCGAGGCCGGCCGCACCGTGCCGCAGGTCGCGATCGCCTGGCTGCTGTCGCGCCCGACGGTCTCCTCGGTGATCATCGGCGCCCGCGACGAGGCGCAGCTGCGCGACAATCTCGGTGCCGTCGGCTGGTCGTTGGGCGCGGATCAACTGAGACGCCTCGACGAGGTCAGCACAGTGATGCCGCCTTATCCTTATTATCCGTATCGCATCCAGGACGGGTTTGCGCGGCTGAACCCACCGCTTGTGTGAGTCCATCGATCCCTGACAATTCGTCGCATTGGCGGCCGCCGCCAATGCGCCATGCAGAAACGCTGCTGTACAGGCTGCAGCGCCGTCCGTAACCTTCGCGTCGCAATTTCAGGAGATGCAACGTGGCGAAGAAGACGGCGACCAAGAAGAGAAGCTCTTCGAAGAAAGCAGCGAAAACCGCGAGCAAGATGACCGCCGTTCGCAAGGCGGCTGCGGCGAAGCCGGTCAAGAAAACAGTCAAGAAGGCCGCGCCACGTCGTCCCAGGGGGCCGGCCTGGCAATGGTCGGCGGTCGACACCGCGGCGGCGATCCGCTCCGGCGCAATCTCGGCGGTCGAGACCGTCGAGGCGCATCTGGAGCGGATGCATGCGGTCAATCCCAGGCTGAATGCGGTCGTCGTCGATCTCGGCGAGGACGCGCTGAAGGCCGCGCACGCGGCTGACAAGCAGCGCGCCAGAGGCGGCGAACTCGGCCTCCTGCACGGCGTGCCCATCACCATCAAGGAGAATGTCGATTACGAGGGCCGGCCCAATTACAACGGCGTACCCGCCAACAAGGGTCTCATCGCGCCGTCGGATTCGCCTGTCGTCCGCAACCTGAAGAAATCAGGAGCGATCGTCATCGGCCTCACCAACACGCCTGAATTCTCGTTCCGCGGCTTCACCGACAACCCGCTGCATGGGCTGACGCTCAATCCCTGGGACCCTGACATCACCTGCGGCGGCTCCTCGGGCGGCGCGGGATCGGCGGTCGCCGCCGGCATCGGCACCATCGCGCATGGCAACGACATCGGTGGCTCGCTGCGCTGGCCTGCGCATTGCAACGGCGTCGCGACGATCAAGCCGACGCAGGGCCGCATTCCAGCCTTCAACCCAAGCGCGACGGCGGAACGGCCGATGCTCGCGCATCTGATGTCGGCGCAGGGGCCGCTCGCCCGCCACGTCGGCGACGTCCGCCTGGCTCTTGAGGTCATGAGCCAGCGCGATCCGCGCGATCCCTGGTGGGTGCCGGCGCCGCTGACGGGGCCGAAGCCGAAGGGCCCGATCAAGGTCGCGCTGGCCAAGATCCCCGACGACATGAAGGTCGATCCGGCGGTCAGCGCGGCGCTCCGCCAGGCAGCGGATCACCTGGAGCGGTCCGGCTATCGCGTCAGTGAGGTCGACGTGCCCGACATCAACGGTGTTTGGCAGACCTGGTGCGACATCATTACCAACGAGACGGTGGTGATGCAGGAGGCCGGCATGCTGAAGGTCACGTCGGAAGATTTCCACAAGGCGTGGGGCGGAATGAAAGCCAAGGCCAATGTTCTCGACCTCAAGGCCTGGATGCAGGCGACCGCCGCGCGCAGCGGCCATATCCGCGCCTGGCAGCTGTTCTTCGAGGAGTATCCGGTGGTGCTGGCGCCGACCACGGTGAAGCCGACGCCGGGTCCGCGCGAGGACACCGTCAGCGCCGAGCGCGTCCAGGAAATATTCTGGGGCGAGATCCGCTTCATCTCGGCGATCAACGTGCTTGGCCTGCCCGGCGCCGTGGTGCCTGTGACCGTGCACGATGGCAAGCCGATCGGCGTGCAGCTGATCGCCGGACGCTATCGCGAGGATCTCGCGCTGGACGCTGCCGCCGCGATCGAGAAGCGCGCCGGCGTGCTGGCCCATCGGCTATGGGAAACCATGGCCTGACCTTTGCTTTCCGGGGGCTTCGCGCAACAAGCGCGAGGCCCTGACGAGGCGGTTGGATCAGTTCGTCAGATGCGAGGCTGCGATCGCCTTCTGGAACAGCGCGTTCAGCGCCGCGCTGATGCTGGAATCGCTCGAGACCTCGTAATAATAACCCGACGTCGCGCAAGCCTGCATCTTGGTCGCGATCGAGCTGCGGAACGGTGCGATGTAAGTGTTGTACCAGGAGTTGTTGGTGATCGCGAGATAGGTAGTGTAGAGCACCGCGATCTTGACGCCGCGCGCCTTGATGGTGTCGCAGATCGTCGTCGTCAGCGGCTCCTGGCACCGTCCCGACGACGTGATCACGGTCTGGCTGCAGGTCGAGGGATAGTAATAGTCGGCGACACCATCCGTGACGAAGAACAGCCATTTCTGCGGCGAGGAGGACGAGCCGTCGCCTGGCGTCGGGATCGTGGTGTTCATCGACGACATGGTGCCGTCGAAGTCGGTACACATATCGTTGTTGTAGTTGGTGTAGGGGATCGTCATCAGGTCGACGCCGGCAACTGCGGTCTTCACCGAGGACAGGCTCGAGGTGAGCGCAGAGATCGTGGTCAGGCCCATCGCGCCGCAGTCGCTGCCCATGGTGTAGACTGCCATCCGGTATTGATTGCTGACGAGCTGGCTGGCGGTGGCGGTGTCGGTCAGCGACTGCGTCGCGTCGCGCACCAGGTCGATCCGCATCTTGATCCCGAGGTTCTTCGCGATCGAGTAGTAGCTGTTGGTCTGCTTGGTCTTCTTCGAACTCGACGTATAGGTGTCGTGGCAGGCGAAGGCGCAGCTATCGGAGGTCGCGCTCTGCAGGGCCGTCATGTCCGCCGTGGTCGCGCCCAGTCCCTGCGACGGCGAATTGTCCAGCAGCACATAGAAATCGACATAGGCCGGCAATGAGGCCGCTGCGGTCGAGGACGCCGAGACGTCCATGGTCTTGTAGCCGAGAATCCCCATGAAATAGGTCGTCACCGTCGCCGACGCCGTTCCCGTGGCGGTTCGGGTGGTGACGCTGTCGACCACGTTGATGGTCACGGCGGTCGAGCTCATGCCGAGCGCGGACATCTGTCCGGTGAACGTGTTCAGCGCATCGCTCTGCGCCGCCGAAGTGCTCCTGGTGATTTCGCTCTTGGCGGTGGCGACCAGTACGGCGGTGTCGAGCGCAGAGGCCAGCTTCGCTCTCGCCCGGGCGGCCAGGGAATAGTCGACGGCGGCGCCGACGAAGGACAGCAGCGGCACCAGCGCGAGCGCGAAGATGACGGCGATAT
This sequence comes from Bradyrhizobium sp. WYCCWR 13022, assembly GCF_030435535.1. Taxonomy (NCBI): domain Bacteria; kingdom Pseudomonadati; phylum Pseudomonadota; class Alphaproteobacteria; order Hyphomicrobiales; family Nitrobacteraceae; genus Bradyrhizobium; species Bradyrhizobium sp. WYCCWR 13022. The sequence goes on along the minus strand of NZ_JAUIZJ010000019.1, from coordinate 67,286 downwards.
TGCCACGGCGGTCGGAAGCAAATTTCGACAAGAGGCGATGAGCATTCCCGGTGGCAATGTTCAAGCAAACACATCCTTACGCGAACAACGATGCGCGGACGCTAGCATCGTGGAACTTACGCAAGGGTTGACCGGGTTCCATAAACGCGTGTCTGCATGTTGCTGATCGTATCGCCGGTGGGACGAAATTGCCTATAAAAATAGCCGTTTTTGCGTACCTCACTCGGCGAATCCCGTAGTACTCCGGGGGCGCGCTTGACCGGCGCCGGCGTTTGCATCCAACCTGCACGCAGGTCGCGCCGAGCGAGAGCGCGTCAACTTGCAGTAGGGGAGGACGGCATGCCGGACAATCTTCCGGTCATCCTGCATCATTTCGACGAGTCGCCATTCTCCGAGAAGATCCGTCTCATCTTCGGGCTGAAGAACATGGCGTGGACCTCGGTGCGCATCTCCAGGATCATGCCACGCCCCGACCTGATGCCGATGACCGGAGGGTATCGGCGCACACCGGTGATGCAGATCGGCGCGGACATCTATTGCGACACCCAGCGCATCGCCCGTGAGCTCGAACGTCGCTTTCCTGCGCCGACCCTGTTTCCTGATCGAAGCGAGGGGCTCGCCTGGGCGAGCGCGATGTGGACCGACAAATCCTTCTTCCAGAACACGGTGAACCTGGTGTTCGGTTCACTCGCCGACAAGGTGCCGCAGAGCTTCATCGAGGATCGCGAGAAGCTGCGTGGCGCCAGGTTCGACGTCGCGGCGATGACGGCGGCGATCCCGCAAATGCGCGACCAGTATCGCGCGCATGTCGGCTGGATCGAGGCCGAACTGGCCGGAGGTCACCAATGGCTGTGCGGGAGCGCGGCGGGCCTGATAGACATCAACGCTTACATGAATGTCTGGTACGTCCGCTCCAACCTGCCGGTCGCCGATCAACTGCTTGCCGAGTTTCCCAGGTTGCGCGCCTGGGAGGAGCGCGTCCGCGCGATCGGCCATGGCATGCGGACCGAGATGTCGGCCGCGGAGGCGCTCCAGGTCGGCCGGGCAGCAACGCCGCAGACGCGGGAGACGGACGACCCCCACGATCCCAACGGCCGCAAGGTCGGCGACCTCGTCGACGTCAGGCCCGACGATTACGGCAAGATCGCCGTGCGCGGACGAATCGTGGCGCTGTCGGCCCAGAGCATCGCCATCCGCCGCCACGACGACCTCGCGGGCGAGATCGTCGTCCACTTTCCGCGCGCGGGCTTCCTGGTGACGCCAGCGGCGTAGTTAATCCAAATCGACTCAAATTTTAGCCGATTCACCAACAACCATTAGGGTTACTTCCTCGATCTCTAAGCGAATTATTGTCCGCTTTACCACCGGCCTCTAACAGAGGGACGGCGGACAACGCACATGCCTCATACAGGCCAATAAGTGCGGCCCGCGTCCCACGCGGAGGTGGTACGATGCGCAACGAGACGATCGCTATTCACGCCGGCTACGAGCCCGAAGCCACCACGCACGCGGTTGCCGTGCCGATCTACCAGACCGCGGCCTACGCGTTCGACAGCGCCGACCACGGCGCGGCGCTCTTCAATCTCGAGGCCGAAGGTTTCCGCTACAGCCGCATCGCCAATCCCACCAGCGCCGTGCTGGAGAAGCGCATCGCCCAGCTCGAAGGCGGCGTCGGCGCGCTCGCGGTCGCGACCGGTCAGGCCGCACTGCATTTCGCCTTCGTCAACGTCGCCGATCACGGCGGCAACATCGTTTCCGTGCCGCAGCTCTACGGCACCACGCACACGCTGCTCTCCCACATCCTGCCGCGGCAGGGCATCACCGGCCGCTTTGCCGAGAGCGATGCGCCCGACGCCATCGCAAGGCTGATCGACGAGAATACCCGCGCCGTATTCGCCGAGACCATCGGCAATCCTGCCGGCAATGTCTGCGACATCGAGGCGCTGGCCAAGATCGCGCACGCCCATGGCGTGCCGCTGATCGTCGACAACACGGTCGCAACGCCCATTCTGCTCAAGCCGTTCGACTACGGCGCCGACATCGCCGTGCACTCGCTGACCAAGTTTCTGGGCGGCCACGGCACCACGCTCGGCGGCGCCATCGTCGATTCCGGAAACTTCCCCTGGGCGGAGCATGCCGACCGCTTCCCGGCCTACAACAAGCCGGACGCCTCCTATCACGGCCTCGTCTATGCCGAGCGCTTCGGCAAGACCGCCTATATCGAGCGCGCCCGCAGCGTCTATCAGCGCACCATGGGTTCGGTGCTGTCGCCGTTCAACGCCTTCCTGCTGCTCCAAGGCATCGAGACCGTGGCGCTGCGCATGGAGCGCCATTGTGAGAACGCCCGCAAGGTCGCCGAATTCCTGCGCAACGACCCGCGTGTCGCCTGGGTGAATTACACCGGCTTCCCGGATAGCCCCTATTATCCGCTGGTCCGGAAATATCTCGACGGCAATGCCTCATCGCTGTTCACCTTCGGCATCAAGGGCGGCATGGAGGCCGGCAAGGCCTTCTACGATGCGTTGAAGCTGATCACGCGTCTCGTCAATATCGGCGACGCCAAGTCGCTGGCCTGCCATCCCGCATCGACCACGCATCGGCAGATGTCGGCGGAGCAGCAGCGCACCGCCGGCGTGCTGCCGGAGACCATCCGCCTCTCGATCGGCATCGAGCATGCTGCCGATATCATCGAGGACATCGACCAGGCTCTGGAAAAGGCCTGTCCGGCCGCGCGTCTTCAGGCCGCGGAGTAGGCAATCGGGCCGATGAGCGTCCTGATCGCCAGGGATCAAGGTATCGCAAGTCCGGCGCTGGTGCCGGCCGAGGGCGATCCCGCGCGCGATCATGGCGACGCTGAGCTCACCATCGGACTGATGAACAACATGCCCGATCCTGCGCTGAAGGCGACCGAACGGCAGTTCATGAAACTGCTCCAGGCCGCTGCAGGGCCCCGCCGCATCCGCTTCCATTGCTTTTCGCTGCCGACGGTGAAGCGCTCGCCGGAAGCGAAATGGCACGTCGAGAGTGAATATTCCGATCTCTCCGATCTCGGGCGGCAGACCTTCGACGGGCTTATCGTCACCGGCGCCGAGCCGATCGCGCCCGAACTGGACCAGGAGCCATATTGGCGCGACCTCACCGAGCTGATCGACTGGGCCAAGGTCAACACCCGCTCGACGATCTGGTCGTGCCTCGCCGCCCATGCGGCCGTGCTGCATCTCGATCGCGTCGAACGCCGGCGCCTGCCGACCAAATGTCACGGTATCTTTGACTGTGAACCCACAACCGCCGATCCGCTGACGCGCGATGCGCCCGCGCCGCTCAAGGTCTCGCATTCGCGCCTGAACGAAGTCACTGCCGACGATCTCACACAGGCCGGCTATCAGGTGCTGACCCGGTCGGCCCAAGCCGGGGTCGACGTCTTCGTCAGGCAATATGCCAGCCGCTTCGTGTTCTTCCAGGGCCATCCTGAATACGACGCGCTGTCGCTCCAGCGCGAATATCTGCGCGACATCGGCCGCTACCTCGCGCGCGAGCGCGAGGTCTATCCGGCCCTTCCCGTGAGTTATTTTGACGCAGCGACGGAAGAGAAGCTCGCTCGCTTCGAGAAGCGGGCGAGGCACCAGCGCCATCCGGCGCTGACCAACGAGCTGCCGGCGCTGACTTTGCGCGCCGATATCGCCGCCGGCACCGCTGCAGCGGCGCTATTTCGCAACTGGCTGCAATATCTCGGCGCGGAGACGGATGCTCCGCTGCTCGCGCGTTGACCCGGAGCCGCAGGTTCCGCGTTAGGATTACCGGGGCGTTAAGCTTGCCTCAGGCCGTGCGCAAATGTTTCAGTGCAGAAATATGAAATCACAGGAAACGCACCCGTGCTGTCGGCCCTCAACGGACGCGTGAGCAATCGACTGGCCCGGCATTTCCGCGCCGCGCCGCACCGTTTGCCGGCGCATGCGCCGATGGTTAGCTTCACCTTTGATGACGCGCCCGACAGCGCCGCAGGCGAGGGCGCCGCGCTGCTGGAGGCTCATGGCGGGCGCGGCACCTTCTATCTCTCCGGCAGCTTGATCGACCAGCCCGACGATCATTGGCACGGCCTGTCGAACGGTGCGATCGTCCGGCTGCATCGTGCCGGCCACGAGATCGGTTGCCATACCTTCTCGCATCTGCGCGCGGTGGATCTCGACGAGAGCGCGATGGCGCACGAGATCGAACGCAACCGCAGTCATTTCCTCGGCATCGACTCCTCGATCCGGCTCGAGAATTTCGCCTATCCTTATGGGCTCGCCTCGGTCTGGCGCAAGCCGCAGCTCGCCCAAAACTTCCGCTCTGCGCGGGGCATCCTTCCGGGCGTCAACAGTGACGTCATCGATCTCCAGTTCCTGCGCGCTTCGCCGCTGGTCAATTGCGAGATCGACACGGCGGGCGTGGACCGCTACTTCGACGAGGCCGTCGCAAGCGGCGGCTGGCTGATCTTCTACGGTCATGACGTCGTCGATGCGCCGAGCCCCTATGGCTGCACGCCGGCCCTGCTGCGCCACGCGCTGGAGGCGGCGGAAAGGCGCAACATGCCGATCGTGACCGTCGCGGAGGCCCTGCGCAGGATTGGGGCGTAGCTTTTCAACCTCTACCCGCTTGTGGAGGGAGAAGATGTGCTTGCCACGCCAACGCCGCCATGCGACTGGCGTTGTGACGAATCTCTCAAAGCCTCCGACACGCCCATGTCCGCCCCTTCCACCGCTCCGCTGCCAGCGCCGGCCGACGGCCGTGATGCGCTGTCGGTGCTGCATTCAGTGTTCGGCCTGCCGGGCTTTCGCGGGGCGCAGGGCGAGATCGTCAGGCACGTCACCGATGGCGGCAATTGCCTGGTGCTGATGCCGACCGGCGGCGGCAAGTCGCTATGCTATCAATTGCCGTCGTTGCTGCGCGAAGGCTGCGGCATCGTGGTCTCGCCGCTGATCGCGTTGATGCGCGACCAGGTCGCAGGCCTGATCGAGGCCGGCGTCAACGCCGCCGCATTGAACTCGTCGCTGTCGTTCCAGGAGGCTTCCGACATCGAGCGGCGCCTGATCGCGGGCGATCTCGACCTGCTCTATGTCGCTCCGGAGCGGCTGGTGACCCCGCGCTGCCTGTCGATGCTGGCGCAGGCCAAGGTGGCGCTGTTCGCGATCGACGAGGCGCATTGCGTCTCGCAATGGGGGCACGATTTCCGGCCTGAATATGTCGGCCTCTCCATCATCGCCGAGCGCTTTCCCGACGTGCCGCGCATCGCGCTGACCGCGACGGCGGATGAGCTGACGCGGAAGGAGATCGTCCACCGGCTCCAGCTCGCGGACAGCCCGCAATTCGTCTCGAGCTTCGACCGCCCCAACATCCGCTACGAGATCGTCGACAAGCGCAACGCGGTGTCGCAGCTGAAGGAGTTCATCCGGGACCGCCACACTGGCGACGCCGGCGTGGTCTATTGCCTGTCGCGCAACAGGGTCGAGGAAGTCGCCGCTGCGCTCGACGATGCGGGCATTGCGGCGCTGCCTTATCACGCCGGGCTCGATAGCCAGGTGCGCTCGCGCAATCAGGACCGCTTCCTCAACGAGGACGGCATCGTCATCGTCGCGACCATCGCCTTCGGCATGGGCATCGACAAGCCCGACGTCCGCTTCGTCGCCCATCTTGATTTGCCCAAGAGCATCGAGGCCTATTATCAGGAAACCGGCCGTGCGGGGCGCGACGGCAAGCCTTCGGCCGCCTGGATGGCCTATGGCCTCTCCGACATCGTGCAGCAGCGCCGCATGATCGACGAGTCCAGTGGCTCCGACGACTTCAAGCGCGTGTCGATCGGCAAGCTCGATGCGCTGGTCGGGCTCGCCGAGACCACGCAGTGCCGGCGGAGGCGGTTGCTCGCCTATTTCGGCGAGACCCTGCATGGCGAGAGCTGCGGAAATTGCGACAATTGCCTGACGCCGCCGAAAATGCGCGAAGGCAAGGTGTTGGCCCAGAAGCTGCTGTCCTGTGCCTACCGCACCGGACAACGTTTCGGTGCGATGCACCTGATCGATGTGCTGATCGGGCGTCTGACCGAAAAAGTGACGCAGTTCGGCCACGACAAATTGTCCGTGTTCGGGATCGGGCGCGAACTCAACGAAAAGCAGTGGCGCACCGTGCTGCGGCAGCTGGTGGCAATGGGACATTTGCAGGCCGATAGCGAAGCCTTCGGCGCGCTGAAGCTGACCGACTCTGCGCGCGGCGTGCTCCGCGGCGAGACCGAGGTATGGTTGCGCGAAGAGGCGCCCACGACGCGCGTTCGCGCCAGCCGAACAAGATCCCGCCGCGGCGACCTCGCGCCGGCTGCCGGCGCGCCGCAGGGCGATGTCGATCCCGCGCTGCGCGCGCGCTTGCGGTCCTGGCGTTCGGATGTGGCGCGCGAGCGCGGCGTCCCTGCCTATGTCGTGCTGCACGATGCCACCATCGACGGCATCGTCCGGGCCTGGCCGACCACGCTCGACGAATTGCGCAACGTCCCCGGCATCGGCGACAAGAAGCTCGAGCACTACGGCGACGAACTGCTGCAGATCGTCAGGACGCGGTAGGATATCTTGTCATCCCGGACAAACGCAGCGAAGCGGAGCGCAGATCCTGGATCCATACCGCGTGATTTATCTTGAGGCAGGGGGGAGACGTCCTTCGCCAAACGTCTCCCTGGGGTCATGGGTCCCGGCTTTCGCCGGGACGACAGTTGAGGGCGGGCTCGAGCCAGGCTACCTCAGCCGTTCCTGAACGCGTAACCATAACCGTTCAGCGCCGGCGCGCCGCCGAGATGGGCGTAGAGGATCTTCGCGCCCTTCTCGAAATGGTTCTTCTTCACGAGGTCGATCAGGCCCTGCATCGATTTGCCTTCATAGACAGGGTCGGTGATCATGGCTTCGAGTCGCGCGGTGAGGCGGATCGCTTCCTTGGTCTCTTCCGAGGGCACGCCATAGGCGGGATAGGCGTAGTCCTCGATCAGCACGACGTCGTCTGCAACGATGTCCTTGCCGAGTTCGACGAGTTTCGCGGTGTTCTGGGCGATCGCGAGCACCTGCGCTTTCGTCTGCGCCGGGGTGAACGAGGCATCGATGCCGATCACCTTTCGCGCACGGCCGTCGGCGGCGAAGCCGACCAGCATACCGCCATGGGTCGAGCCGGTGACGGTGCAGACGATGACGTAGTCGAACTTGAAGCCGAGCTCGGCTTCCTGCTTGCGTACTTCCTCGGCAAAGCCGACATAGCCGAGCCCGCCGAATTTATGCACGGAGGCGCCGGCCGGGATTGCGTAGGGCTTGCCGCCGGCGGCTTTCACTTCCTCGATCGCCTGCTCCCAGCTCTTGCGGATGCCGATGTCGAAGCCGTCGTCGACCAGGCGCACGTCGGCGCCCATGATGCGCGAGAGCATGATGTTGCCGACGCGGTCATAGACGGCGTCCTCGTGCGGCACCCAGGCTTCCTGCACCAGGCGGCACTTCATGCCGATCTTGGCCGCTACGGCCGCGATCATGCGGGTGTGGTTCGACTGCACGCCGCCGATCGAGACCAGCGTGTCGGCGTTCGAGGCGATCGCGTCGGGAATGATGTATTCGAGCTTGCGCAGCTTGTTGCCGCCGTAGGCGAGGCCGGAATTGCAGTCCTCGCGCTTGGCGTAGATCTCGACGTTGCCGCCGAGATGCTTCGACAGCCGCTCCAGCTTCTCGATGGGCGTCGGGCCGAAGGTGAGCGGATAGCGTGCGAATTTGTCCAGGTTCATTGGATCATCCCAATTGGCGTTGTGTCTGGGATGTGCCTAGCATTGCACCGCAAGAAGGTGCTTTCGAATATTGCACCGTTCTTGTGAGTGGTCTTGCACGATATTCGAGTTTGGCTATTAGTTCTTCCAGAGTGTGCCTATTTTACGGAAGTTTCTTCCATGTCAGCTAGACTGGACCGCATCGACCTCAAGATGTTGAGATTGCTGCAGAATAACGGTCGGCTCAGCAATGCCGAGCTGGCCGCATCAGTCGCGATCAGCCCCGCCACCTGCCATCGCCGCACCCAGCGCCTGTTCGAGGATGGCTTCATCGCCGCTGTCCGGGCCATGGTGGAGCCGAAGAAAGTGGCGAAGGGCACGCTGGTGATGGTCGGCGTGGTGCTCGACCGCTCGACCCCGGAGAGCTTTGCCACCTTCGAGCAGGCGATCGCCAGGCTGAAATTCGTGCTCGACTGCCACCTCGTCGCCGGCGACTTCGACTATTTCCTCAAAATCCGCGTCGGCGACATGGAAGATTTCAACCGCATCCACGGCGAGCAGCTCATCGCGCTGCCCGGCGTCCGGCAGACCCGCACCTTCTTCGTCATGAAAGAGGTCGTCGACAACGCGCCGCTGGAGTTCTAAGCGGGACCCATTGATGCGCAATATGCCTCATGCGAGATTCGACCGATGCAGCCGCTTCCCTTTCGCCAGCACGATCCCGCCGCCCCCAGCTATCGGCGCGGCTGGGTCGACGAGGCCATCGCCGCGATCGAAGCCGATCAGTGCCGCACGGCCGACACTCATCTGATCCGGCTGATCGTTCCGGCACTCTCGGGCATCGACCTCTATCTGAAGGACGAGTCCACGCACCCGACCGGAAGCCTCAAGCATCGGCTGGCGCGCTCGCTGTTCCTCTACGCGCTCTGCAATGGCCACATTCGCCAAGGTACGCCCGTTGTCGAGGCGTCGTCCGGCTCCACTGCGGTGTCGGAAGCCTATTTCGCACAGATGATCGGTGTGCCCTTCTACGCCGTGATGCCGCGCACGACCTCGGCGGAGAAGATCGCCGCGATCGAGCATTACGGCGGCAATTGCCACCTGATCGACGATGGCCGCGCGCTCTATGCCGAGGCGGCCGCGCTCGCCGCGCGTCTGGACGGTCACTACATGGACCAGTTCACTTTCGCCGAGCGTGCCACCGACTGGCGCGGCAACAACAACATCGCCGAATCGATCTTCACGCAATTGAAGGGCGAACCGCGGCCGCTGCCGGACTGGATCGTGATGGGAGCGGGTACCGGCGGCACCTCGGCCACCATCGGCCGCTATTTGCGCTATCGCCAGTATCCGACACGGCTATGCGTTGCCGATGTCGAGCATTCCGCTTTCTTCGACTGCTTCCGCGCGCAGGATCGCTCGCGTGTTTGCGAGCGTCCCTCGTTGATCGAAGGCGTCGGCCGGCCGCGCTGCGAGCCGTCCTTCGTGCCAGGCGTGGTCGACCGCATGATGAAGATCCCGGATGCGGCGACGATCGCCGCGATGAACGTGTTGTCGCGCTGGCTGCGCCGCGCGGTCGGCGGCTCCACGGGGACCAATTTCCTTGTGCTGTGCCGGTTGGCCTCGGAAATGCGAAAGGCAGGCCAGACCGGATCGCTCGTGACGTTGATCTGCGATTCCGGCGAGCGTTACCGGCAGACCTATTATGAGCCGAATTGGCTGAAGGCCCGCGGCCTCGATCCGGGGCCGGTCGAGGCGGCCCTATCGTCGTTCCTCGCGACGGGTGAGCCGTTGACGCTCACAGTCGACGACGTCGGAAATCCGCAGAGCATATGAAGCCCTGCGTCATAGCCGGGGCCGCGGTCCGCGCCAGGAACGGTGCCGCCGCGTCCTTATCACTCCGCCGCCTTGCTTGCAGGTGGCTCGGGCGTCCAGGCGACACAGCGATTGCGGCCTTCGTCCTTGGCCTGATAGAGCGCCTGATCGGCCGCACCCATCAGCGCGTCGATGCCGGACATGCCGACTGTGGCCTCGGCAATGCCGATGCTCACGGTAACGCCGAATTGCACCTGATGCGCGTTCAGCCGGGTCGCCATCGCACGCTTGCGGATTCGCTCGGCGACGAGCTTGGCGCGTGAGAGGCTGGTCTCGGGCAGCAGAACCGCGAACTCCTCGCCGCCAATGCGACCGACGAGATCGGACTTGCGCTTGCCCTCGTTGCATGCGGCTGCAACGGCCTTGATCGCTTCGTCGCCGACCGCGTGGCCGTAGCGATCATTGACCGACTTGAAATGATCGATGTCGAGCATCAGGACCGAGACCGAGCGGTAGTAGCGCTGGAAGCGGCTCCATTCCGCATCGAGTGCCCCCAGGAAATGCCGACGGTTGAACAGGCCCGTGAGTGGATCGGTGGTCGCCAGCCGCTCCAGCATGGTGGCCTTGTTGTTGAGATCGGTGATGTCGACATAGGTCAACATGCGGCCGCCGTTCGACATCGTGGTGCAATGGGCCCTGATCCGCCGCCCGTCGGGCGTCTGAAGGTCGCGCACGTGATCGCCGGCCATGACCTCGGCGACGCGCTTGGTCGGAAATTTTGCCAGCTCGTTCGCCGGAAGGTCCGGTGCACTGGCGCGGTGCGCGCGGCTCACCAGCCAAGCATAGGCCGGGCGGGCGGCGGCCTCCTCTTCGCTCACCTCCCAGAACCGCCGCATCCGCAGATTCATGAAGCTTGCGTTCAGGCTGGAATCGAGCAGGAGAACGCCGTCCTGAACATTCTCCAGGGCGTCCCGCAGGAGCTTCAGCTCGTCCGAGGCACGCACGATATCGGTGACCGGGGTATAGGTCAGCATGCGCCCGCCGTCGGGCAATGGCGTGCACTGTACGCGCACGACATCGCCATTGGTTCGACGTACATCGACCGGTGTCGGATCGCCCGCCTCAATGACGCGGACACGCTCCCTGACATGGGCATCGAGGGCAGGATCCGGCACCTCATAGGCTCCGATGTCACGTCCGTGATGCAGCAGTGTGAGAATGGATGGATTGCTGTCGGCAACCTCGTCGGGCAGGTGCCACATCTGGCGAAACGAGCGGTTGATGAGGCGGGCCCTGAGGTGGGTGTCGAGCAGCACGATCCCGGTCGGCACATGATCGAGCGCGGCGCGTAGCGCCAACATCTGGCCGCGCATCAGCGCGTCGGACGAACGGTCGCGCTCCTCGCCCGTCGGGTGCTCGCCGCCGGGCTGTTCGAAGGCGACCCCGACTTGGCGGTCGGACCGCCAAACCACCCGACAGGCCAGGGTCTCGCGCCCCGCGAGTCTGAGCTGGAAGCGCTCGGGCACGCCGAGGCCGCTTTCCATCTCCAGTGTCGCGGCCTCTTCGGACAGCCGACGCACGACACAGTCGATCGACGATTGGCCGAAATTGAAGAAGATCTTCCCAGCAAGGAACGTCCGTTCCGTGACCAAGCGGGACATTCGCAGTCTCCGACGCTGAACTTCATGCGAAAAGCCGCCTGAGTGTCGCGCAAGGTTACTTGCGGTAATCTAACACTCTCGATGTTTTCGAATGAGGATTAACGACCGGTTGACGCGGAACCTACAAAATTCCCAGGTTCGCTGTTAGTTGCGCACCGCGTAGAGGGGTGTGCGCAGGGTCACCTGGTAGGACGGCTTCGGCATCCACGCGATTTGCGCGGTGATCCCGAACAGGCGATTGTCATTGTCATCCATGCGATCGAGGTCGAGCCGCAGGATTGGCTGCGTGAAGGGCTCCGCGAGCGTCCGGCCGGCGAGTTGCGCGCCGCCGAATGACTGCACGCCGAGGCGGCCTGTGAACTTCCAGTCGTTCGGCCACTGGTAGTAGCCGCCGGCATAGAGGATCGTGTTCGGCTTGATCCGGGCGACGAGGCTCGCGATGTCGGTGTGGGTGTATTGCATGCCGGCGAGCCAGCCCCGAGTCTCGTCCTCGTCCAGCGCGTAATCGAATTCGAGCACATTGTTGAACGAATTCGTCATGCCCTGTTCGTTCGGCACCGACTGCGTCAGCGTCGATTGCAACGTGATGGTCGGGATCTTGCCGCCGTTCTGCTGGTGGAGATCGGCCTGCACGCCGATGTTCCAGCTGGTGATATCGAAGGACGACCAGCCGCCGCCGATGTTCGTCGACGAGCCGGAGACACCGCCATACAGCGACACGCGGTCGCTGACATCCACGGTCAGCGGCAGGTCGACCGCGATCGATTTTGCGGCCGGCAAGCCGTTCGGCAGGGTCACGCCACGTTGTGCCGCGAGCGCCTCGAACGCGGCTGAGAGGGAGCTGTTGCCGAAGCCAAGCCCGAGCGTGCCCGCAGGGATCGTGGCATAGGTCGTGCGGAGATCGAGATAGATGTTGGGAACGGCCGGTTTTGCCGGCGAGTCCTCCTCGTCGGCAGCACGGGCGGCGCCGGCCGGGATCGTCGCACAAAGCAATCCCGTCGCGACAACGCGCAGGGCTGAGCGGGTCGATCGGCTGCAATGAGACACGTGACAATCCGACGCGCGACGATTTGATGACGGAGCCGTTGTTAGTTGGAACGTGATCGTTTGCCTGGTCAAGCGTTATCCGCAAACGATGGACGATATCGAAGTGCCCGGTTACCGCGCCGTGCTCGTCCTGACTCCTCTTACGCCTGAGTGCAGGTCTGACAATTGAAGGACAACAGCCATGAACACGTCACGCCGCTTCCTGCTCGCTGGCCTGGCGGGCCCTGCCGCGGCTCCGGCGGCCGTCGCCGCCGCGCATTGGCCTGACTATGTCGAGGCGGCCAGGGCCGTGCTCGACGCGCGCGCGTGACTACTTCTCCACCGCGCGCCTGACCTGCTCGCCGATCTGTGACAGCACGAGCTGTGCCTGCGGCAGGATCGCGCCCATGGCGTGGAAATTATGAACCATGCCGTCGTGGCAGACATGCTCGACGGCGACGCCGGCGGCGAGCAGCTTGCGCGCATAGGCATTGCCCTCGTCGCGCATCGGATCGAATTCGGCGGTGTGGATGATCGCGGTCGGCAGATCCGTGAGCCGCGTCGCGCGCAGCGGCGAGATGCGCGGATCGGCGGCATCCAGTCCCTCGGGCAGATAGTCGGCCAGATCGGCCTCGATCGTGACGCGGTCGATCAGATGCCCTTCCGCGAACGCCTCCCGCGAGGGTGAGGTCTCCTCGAAATCCAGCACCGGGCAGATCAGGCATTGCGCGACGATAGAGAGGCCGGCGCTCTGCGCTGCCTCCTGGCACACGATCGCAGCCAGCGTGGCTCCGGCGGAATCGCCGCCGATCACCAGCCGCTCGGCGTCGATGCCGAGCGTTTCAGCTTCTCGCGCGACCCATTCGGTGGCCGCGATCGCGTCGTCGACGGCGGCGGGATATTTGTGCTCGGGCGCGAGCCGATAGTCGACCGAGACGAGGCGGCAGCCGGTCGCATGTGCCAGCGCGGCCGCAATGCGGTCATGCGTTGCGACGCTGCCGGCCACGAGCCCGCCGCCATGAAAGAACACGAAACCCGGCGCGCGTTCGCCTGACGACGCGGGAGAATAGAGCCGATAGGGCAGCTCTCCGCCGGGGCCCGGCAGCGTTCCGTCGGACGCGGCCACCTCGGGCGCCTCGGCTCGCGCGAACTGCATCAGCTTCGCCAGCGATTGCCGCCGTGCCTCGACGCTCGGCCGGCTCGGCGCCCGTGGCGCAGCCGCAGCCATCATGGTCAACAAGCGCTTTGCGAGCGGATCGAGCGGCATGGGAAAACTCCGTGACGTGCCCGGCATTATAGCCGGTTCGGACGCGATGGTGTCTTAACCTCCTGGACGGGAGAGGTGGTGCTTCCCCACAGCAAATCGTTTAGAAATTGGGACAATAGTACCCGGATATTTTCGAGGGGAGGCCTGATATGGCCGAGATCAAGAAGCCGATCGAATATTCGCCGAGTTGGACCTTCTTCGATGGTAAATGGCACGAGGGTAACGTGCCGATCATGGGACCGCGTACGCATGCCGCCTGGCTCGGCTCGGTGGTATTCGACGGTGCGCGCGCGTTCGAAGGCGTCGCCCCCGATCTCGATCGCCACGTCGCCCGCGCCAACCAGTCAGCGATCAATTTTGGCCTGAAGCCGGTGGTCGATGCCGCCACCTGGATGACGCTCGCGAGCGAAGGCATCGCGCGCTTTGCGCCGAATGCCGAGCTCTATGTCCGGCCGATGTATTGGGCGCAGAACGGCTCGGGCGGCGGCGTGCTGTTCGATCCCGAAACCACCGATTGGTGCCTTTGCATCTACGAGGCACCGATGCCGAAACCGACAGGCAATGCGATCACGCTGTCGCCGTTCCGCAGGCCCACGGCGGAATGCGCGCCGGTCGACGCGAAGGCCGCCTGCCTCTATCCGAACAATTCGCGCGCGCTGGCGGAAGCGGCCTCGCGCGGCTTCCAGAACGCGCTGATGCTCGACATGCTCGGCAACGTCGCGGAGTTCGGCAATTCCAATGTGTTCATGGCGAAAGACGGCGTGGTCTTCACGCCGGTGCCGAACGGCACCTTCCTCAATGGCATCACGCGCCAGCGCGTGATCAGCCTGCTCCGCGGCGACGGCATCACCGTGGTCGAGAAGACGCTGCGCTATGCGGATTTCCTCGCCGCCGACGAGATCTTCTCCACCGGCAATTTTGCGAAAGTCGCACCGGTGATTCGCATCGACCAGCGCGAGCTGAAGCCGGGCCCGCTCTACACCAGGGCGCGCAAGCTATATTGGGACTTTGCTCATGCGTTGAAGCTGGCGGCCTGACGCGAGCTAGCTGCGCCGCCGAAACCGACTGAACTGAAAGGCCTGCGTCGAATGCCACGGCGTGTGATGGGTCTCGCTGCGGGTCTCGACCAGCGAGAACTCCGGGCCAAGCTCCGCGGAAAGGCTGGCGCTGTCGTGCCGCTGCACCGGCAGGCCGCTGCATTTCTCCGGACCGTCAGGCGCAAACGTCGCGATGATCACTTGGCCGCCCGGCGCAAGCGCCGAGCGCAGGCGCTCGACGTAGGCGGCCCGGTCGCGCGGATCGGTCAGGAAGTGAAACGCTGCGCGATCGTGCCAGACATCCCAGGTCTTTGCCGGCCGCCACGTGGTCGCATCGGCAACGATCCAGTCGACCATTGAGGCGGCCGTACCGAGGCGCTTCTTTGCCGCATCGAGCGCGTTGGCGGAGAGGTCCAGCACTGCGACGTCGCGATATCCGTCGTGCAGCAAGGCATCGACCAGCCGCGACGCGCCGCCGCCGATGTCGATGATGCCAGCGTCATGATCCGGACTGGCTGCACGAATCATCTCGAGCGAGATCGCCGGGCTATCCTGAAACCAGCTGACCTCGGCCTCGCCCTTGGTGGCGTAGACGTTCTGCCAGTGCGTGGTTCGGTCGGACATGGCGGCTCCGGCCCTTTGCCGGGATGGTGGCGCGACAGTGGCGACGCCGCAATCAATTGTCAGTTCGCGCGCCCGCATGTGCGGACGCGCAGGTACGAAGGCGAGGCCTACTCGTCCTTCTTCGACATCCGCTCGAGGCGTTCCTGCATGTCCTTCATCTGCTGGCGCAGGTCGTCGATGTTGCTGTCCGTCGCCGCCGGGGCGTTGGCATCGGGCTCCGGCTCCGGGGTTGCCGGGCGCCCCGCGGAGGGGGCGAAGGGCTTGAACATCGAGAAGGTCTGCTGGAACAGCTCCATGTTGCGGCGGACCTGTTCTTCCAGCGGCGCAAAGGGGGTGCCGGACAGCGTGTTGGCGATCTGCTTGCGGAACTTCTCCTGCTCCTGGGTCAGCGTCGCGATCGACTGCTCCAGATATTTCGGCACCACCATCTGCATGCTGTCACCATAGAAGCGGATCAACTGGCGCAGGAAGGTGGTCGGCAAGAGGTTCTGGCCGGCCTTGTTCTCCTGCTCGAAGATGATCTGGGCGAGCACGGAGCGGGTGATGTCGTCGCCGGTCTTGGCGTCATAGACCAGGAAATCTTCGCCGTCCTTGACCATGGCGGCGAGGTCTTCCAGCGTCACATAGGTGCTCGTTCCGGTGTTATAGAGCCGGCGGTTCGCGTATTTCTTGATGGTGGTGGGTTGGTCTGATTTCGCCATGGGCTCTCACTTGAAAGACGCTGAGAACGGGAACCCAGCGGCCAATGCCGCAGGGCGGGAAGAGTACGCAACGCAACAAAATAAGCATTTTCAAAGGGCTCACGCTACCGTTTTGTGCGGCACGGTTAATCGCACAGCAAAAACCTGCTTGCGAAAGCGCCAAGAACGCTATTTTGAATGCGCTGCGGCATTGACATGGTTCAATGACGTTAACAGGATGCCGGACGAGACTGACGGGTCATTTTCCAACGCCCGGCTGCCCCTTTTCTTCAGAACCTCAAGCCTCAGGAGATGCCCATGTCAGACGATGTCGTCATCGTCAGCGCCGCCCGCACCCCGGTCGGAAGCTTCAACGGAGCCTTCGCGACCCTTCCCGCACACGATCTCGGCGCCGTCGCCATCAAGGCTGCGTTGGAGCGCGGTGGCATCGAGCCCGGCCGGGTCTCGGAAGTCATCATGGGCCAGATCCTCACCGCCGCCCAGGGCCAGAACCCCGCCCGCCAGGCCTCGATCGGCGCCGGTATTCCGGTGGAGAGCCCGGCCTGGGGTGTCAACCAGCTTTGCGGCTCGGGCCTGCGGACCGTCGCGCTCGGCTACCAGGCGCTGCTCAACGGCGATTCCGAGATCGTGGTCGCCGGCGGCCAGGAGTCCATGAGCATGGCTCCGCACGCCCAGTACCTGCGCGGCGGCGTCAAGATGGGCGCCCTCGAATTCGTCGACACCATGATCAAGGACGGCTTGTGGGATGCCTTCAACGGCTACCACATGGGCAACACTGCCGAGAACGTCGCGCGGCAGTGGCAGATCACCCGCGCCCAGCAGGACGAGTTCGCCGTTGCCTCGCAGCAGAAGGCTGAAGCTGCGCAGAAGGCCGGCAAGTTCAACGATGAGATCGTGCCGGTCACCATCAAGACCCGCAAGGGCGACGTCGTCGTGAGCGCCGACGAATATCCGCGTCACGGCGCCACCCTCGATGCGATGGCGAAACTTCGCCCCGCCTTCGAGAAGGATGGCACGGTCACTGCAGGCTCGGCCTCCGGCATCAATGACGGCGCCGCTGCCGTGGTGCTGATGACCGCCAAGCAGGCCGCCAAGGAAGGCAAGAAGCCGCTCGCGCGCATCGTGTCCTGGGCGCAGGCCGGCGTCGATCCGAAGATCATGGGCTCGGGCCCGATCCCGGCTTCGCGCGCCGCGCTGAAGAAGGCCGGCTGGAGCGTCGGCGATCTCGACCTGATCGAGGCCAACGAGGCTTTTGCGGCGCAGGCCTGTGCCGTCAACAAGGACCTCGGCTGGGATACGTCCAAGGTCAACGTCAATGGCGGCGCGATCGCGATCGGCCACCCGGTCGGCGCATCAGGCGCGCGCGTACTGGTGACGCTGCTGCAC
This sequence comes from Bradyrhizobium sp. WYCCWR 13022, assembly GCF_030435535.1. Classification (NCBI taxonomy): domain Bacteria; kingdom Pseudomonadati; phylum Pseudomonadota; class Alphaproteobacteria; order Hyphomicrobiales; family Nitrobacteraceae; genus Bradyrhizobium; species Bradyrhizobium sp. WYCCWR 13022. Next base: position 50,013 of record NZ_JAUIZJ010000019.1, on the reverse strand, counting down.
GAAATGCAGAAGCGCGATTCGAAGAAGGGCCTTGCCACGCTGTGTATCGGCGGTGGCATGGGTATCGCGATGTGTCTCGCGCGCGACTGAAGCTGACACCACACTGACGCGTAACTTGCGCGTGCGCTGCACACATGAGTGGGTGCGTTGCACGCGACTAAAAAGGCGGCGGTTGCAAATCAAATATTCTTCGCAACCGCGCAAGCCTCGACTAAATACAAACGCCCGGCTCAACGCCGGGCGTTTTGTTCTTGATGTCCGTCAAAGCAGCCGCATAATCCACCACTAAAAAACGATCACGTCAGAAACGTCCGAAGAGTCCAAGGGAAGGAATACGATATGGCACGTGTTGCATTGGTCACGGGTGGTACGCGGGGCATCGGTGCTGCGATCAGCAAGGGTTTGAAGGCGGCCGGCTACAGGGTTGCGGCGAGCTATGCCGGCAACGACGCGGCGGCGGAGAAGTTCAAGGCCGAGACCGGTATTGCCGTCTACAAATGGGACGTCAGCAGCTTCGATGCCTGCGCCGAGGGCGTGAAGAAGGTCGAGGCCGATCTCGGACCGGTGGAGGTGCTCGTCAACAATGCCGGCATCACGCGCGACACCGCCTTCCACAAGATGACGCTCGAGCAGTGGAACGCCGTCATCAACACGAATCTCGGTTCGCTGTTCAACATGACGCGCCAGGTGATCGAGGGCATGCGTGCCCGCAAGTTCGGCCGTATCATCTCGATCTCGTCGATCAACGGCCAGAAGGGCCAGTTCGGCCAGGTCAACTATTCCGCGGCGAAGGCCGGCGATATCGGTTTCACCAAGGCGCTCGCGCTCGAGAACGCCAAGGGCGGCATCACAGTGAATGCGATCTGCCCCGGCTACATCAACACCGAAATGGTCCAGGCGGTGCCGAAGGACGTCCTGGAGAAAAACGTGATCCCGCAGATCCCGGTCAACCGGCTCGGCGAGCCAGAGGAGATCGCGCGCGCGGTCGTGTTCCTGGCGGCCGACGAAGCCGGCTTCATCACGGGATCGACGCTGTCCATCAACGGTGGCCAGTATCAGGCCTGACAGGAATCAAGCTTGTAGCGTTGGGCATGACAAGGCGATAGTGAAGACGCAAATGCCCGGCCTCGTGCCGGGCATAAGCGTCCTCAGAGCCTTGTGATTCATGACCCCGCGCACCGCCACCCTGATCGGGCTGACCGCGATCCTGATGTGGTCGCTGCTGTCGGTGATGACGGTGGCCACCGGCAAGATCCCGGCCTTTCAGCTTGCCGCCATGACGTTTGCGATCGGCGGTCTCGTTGGGCTGCTGACCTGGATTGGCCGCGGCGACGCCGCGAAGAGCCTGCGTCAGCCGCTGGTCGTCTGGGTCGTCGGCGTCGGTGGCCTGTTCGGCTATCATGCGCTGTATTTCCTCGCGCTGCGTTTCGCGCCGCCGGCCGAAGCCGGACTTCTCAACTACATGTGGCCGCTGCTGATCGTGCTGTTCTCGTCCTTCCTTCCGGGCGAGCGCTTGGCCGTGCATCACATCATCGGTGCCGTGCTCGGCCTCGTCGGCACCGTGCTGCTGTTTGCCGGCAATACGTCGGGCTTCGCGCCGGGCGCCGTGCCGGGATTGATCGCAGCGTTCATCGCCGCCTTTGTCTGGGCCGCCTATTCGGTCTTGTCGCGGCGATTGAAGGCTGTCCCGACCGACGCAGTCGCAGGCTTCTGCCTCGCCACATCGGCGCTCGCCGCGCTGATGCATGCTGGACTGGAGACCACGGTTTGGCCCGAGACCATGTTGCAATGGCTTGCGGTGGTCGGGCTCGGCATCGGTCCCGTCGGCGCGGCCTTCTACGCCTGGGATATCGGCATGAAGCGCGGTGATATTCGCGTTCTCGGCGCCGCGTCTTACGCGACGCCGCTGCTGTCGACCGGCTTCCTCATCGCCGCCGGCTTCGCCAAAGCCAGCGCCAACATTGCTGTCGCCGCGATCCTGATCGCCGGTGGCGGCCTGATCGCAGCCAAGGACATGGTGCTGCGGAAGCGCTGAAGCGCATCAACGCGCCGGCTGCCAGCCCGGAGGCCGGTACATCGCCTCCGGGATCTGTCCAAGCTCGGAGCGCTGCAAGCGTTGCGGCGTCAGGGCATAAAACTCCTGAAAGCTCATGATCAGCGGCCGCCATTTGTCAGGATCGATACGGTTGCTTGAGCCATCCATCATGATGTCGGGATGCGCGTGCACGCGGGTAATGCGGACCTCGATCGCAGTGAGATTGCCGCCCCAGGCTGCATCGTCCTGCGCCATCTCGCGCACATGAGCGACCTTCGCTTCCATCTGCACCGGGCACTCGGCCACGCGCGGCGCCCGGATCGTTTCGCTCGCCAATGCCGTCAGGCTGCTGAGCTCGAACTTGTCCTTCTCGTGCCGATAGCCGCGATAGAGTTTTCCAGGCGGTACAGGGTTGGAGCCCGTGGTGCGCGCGAGGCGGTCGACGGCGCCGACGAGATTGGCCGAGGGCAGATTGAGCGCGCATTCGCCGGTGCGAATCATGTTCTCGGTGGTCTTCGAATTGCGCGCGAGCCCCAACATGCAGCGCCATCCAACCCACCACGCCGAGGACATCGGTGCGAGATTGTGAGAGTCGTCGTCATTGGTCGATCCGATCAGGACGACCGGCGTTCCGAAATACAGAATGGCCGGGTCGATCTGGACGGCAGCGGGACCGAGTGTTCCGTGCATCATGCGCTCCTTTTGATTGGAAGCGCTGTCGTAGTGGGGGAAGCCGATCGAACCCACCCGATTTCAGATTGAGATCAAGGCTCCCAGCCCTTCGGCGCGAGCTCGAACTTTGCAAACTCGAAAGCGGGGGCCACGGTGCAGCCGACCAGCGTCCACTCGCCTGACGTCTCCGCCATCTGCCATGCATCCGCCGGTACGATCGCCTGCGGCCGCTCGCCGCCGACAAGATCGGTGCCGAGGCGCACCTCGTGCTGCGAGCATCCCTCATGGGCGATGCGCAGCGTCAGCGGGCTGCCGGCGTAATAATGCCAGGTCTCGACCGCATCGATGCGATGCCAGTGCGAGCGCTCGCCGCGCGCGAGCAGGAAATAGATGAGGGTCGAGCGTGAGCGGCCGTTGGCGTCGGTGGTCTGGTCGCGAAAGGTTTCGCGATAGTGCCCGCCCTCGGGGTGCGGGCGGAGTTCGAGGCGCGCGATGATCTCGGCTGCGGTCGGCATCGATCCCCGTCAGGATTTAATCTTCAGGACTTGTTCTTGCGCTCGCGCAGCTCGCCGAACACCGCGGCGGCCTCCGCGCCCTTCATGTGTAGCCTGGCTGCGACCGACGGTTCATCAGCGCGGAGGAACACGTTTGCTCGCTTCTCATCACCAAGCAGTGAGGGAATCGTCGGCTTGTTGTCCGCTCGCAGCTTCGCAACCTCGGCCGCGCGCGCCTGCAGCGCCGCATTGTCGGGCTCCACCGTGAGAGCGAATTTGACGTTGGACGCCGTGTACTCGTGGCCGCAATAGAGCTTGAAGTCGTCGGGCAGTGCCCGCAGCTTCAACAGCGAGTCCCACATCATCGGATAGTTGCCCTCGAACACGCGGCCGCAGCCGATCGAGAACAGCGTATCGGCGGCGAACAGCGTCTTCTCGGTGTCGAACACGTAGGAGATGTGGTCGAGCGTATGGCCGGGCGTTTCCAGCACGCGCCCCAGCAGCGAGCCGACCTTGACCACGTCCCCATTGGCGACGCGCAAATCGACATCGGCAATCTTCGTCGTCTTGTCGTGCGGCGCGACGACGCGGCAATCGTATTTCCGCTTGAGCTCGGCGACGCCGCCGACATGATCGCCATGATGATGGGTGATCAGGATGTCGGTGAGCTGCCAGCCCTCCCGCTCCAGCGCCTTGATGATGGGACCGGCCTCGGGGGCGTCGATCGACGCCGTTGCCTTGGTTTCCACATCGTGGATCAGATAACCGAAATTGTCGTTTAAACAGGTGAAAGTACGAATTTCGGCGGCCATGACATCTCCATCGCGCTCAGCCCCGCCAGACAAATATGGCGTTAACGTTGCGCAGGCAATGCAATATTCAGCGCGCGGCGAGCGCCCTGTGCATGTTACATTGCCGTCATGACCATCGACGTCGTCGACCTTCGCGAGTTCTATTCCCGCCGCCTCGGTATCGTGGCGCGGCAGATGATCAATCGCGGCATCAGGCAGCGCTGGCCGGGCGCCGAGGGCCAGCGCGTGCTTGGCGTAGGCTATCCGACGCCCTATCTCGGGCTGTTTCGCGAAGACGCCGAGCGCTGCATCGCCTTCATGCCGGCGGCCCAGGGCGTGTTGAAATGGCCCACGGGGCGGCCCGCGCTGGCCACGCTGGTCGACGAGTTCTCACTGCCGCTCCCCGACGCTGCGGTGGACCGTATCCTGCTGGTTCATGCGCTCGAGATGTCGGATGATCCCGCCGCGCTGCTGCGGGAGGTCTGGCGGGTGCTCTCGCCGTCCGGGCGCGTCATCGCTGTGATCCCGAACCGGCGCGGGGTGTGGACACGCAGCGACAATACGCCGTTCGGCCACGGCCGACCCTATTCGCGCTCGCAGATCACGGACCTGTTGCGCCAGACCTGGTTCACGCCGACCGGCTGGGGCGAGGCATTGTTCATGCCGCCTTATGCGGGCCGCTGGGTGCTCAAATCGGCGCAGATGTGGGAGCGAGCGGGCGCTGCGCTCTCGCTGCCGTTCGCAGGCGTCCACATCGTCGAAGCGACCAAGCAGGTCTATCGTGCGATCCCCGCCAAGCGCGAACGGGCGCGGCTGATCCCTTCGCTGAAGCCGGTGCTGGTGCCGTCCTCGACGACTGTAACGCGGACCTGAAAACAAATCGTCCCGGCGAAGCCGGGACGAAGCAGTCCATGAGATCGGGGATGGGTGCGGCTTACTCGCCGGGGGCGAGATCGTCGCTGGTCGCGGCCGGAGCGGCCTCGCGCTCGGGGCGCGGACCGCCATGCGGCCGGCGGCGCCGTCGCGGATAGCGCTCGCCACCGCCGCCACCATTGCCACCTTCGAAGCCGCCGGGCGCACCGTTCGTCTGCGGCTGTGCGCCGGTGATGAAGGACGGCAGGCGATCGACGCTGCCGGCGTCGGCGACGACGGGCTGCGGCTGGTTCTGCGGTTGCGGCTGCTGATGATACTGCGGCTGCGGACGATGGTCGCGTTCGCGGTGCTCGCGCGGCTGCTGCTGGTCGCGCTGATAGGGCTGCTGGCTATCGCGATTGTCGCGCTGCTGATAGTCGCGCTGGTGATCGCGCTGGCCGTCGCGGTCGCGCATGAAGGGCTGCTGCTGCTGGGGTGGCTGCGGAACGAAGCCGGGCTCCTGGCCGAACGCCGAGAAATTCTCGCCGTCGTCATCGCTATCGTCGCTGCTGGTGCTGATGGGCTCGTCGCCGCGCGGCTGCTGGCTCTGGCGGAACTGTTCCTGCGCCGCTGCGATCAGGCGGAAATAGTGCTCGGCATGCTGGTAGTAGTTTTCGGCGGCGACCGGGTCGCCCGAGGAGCGCGCATCACGCGCAAGCTGGAGATATTTTTCGGCGATGTGGGAGGCGGTGCCGCGGATCTTGATGTCGGGGCCGTTCGATTCGTAGACCCGGGTCATCGGGTTCTGGCCACGCCGGTTGTTGTTATTGTTGTTGTTATTGCGGTTGCGCATCCGCTGCTTGTTCTGACCGTTTCTCATGTCCTGCCTTTAATTCCAGCCCTAAAGGTTGCACGCATTACTGATTGCTAGGAGTGACCTGGTGACAGCGGTTCACAAGCCTCGCGCGCACCGCGCGCTGGAGCGGATTGAACCCTGCCAATGTTCGTCGACCGTCGCGTTCAACAAAGACGCGTTCCCCACCCGCCAGCATTCATTGCCAGCGAACCCATTCATATCGCTTGCCGAAACAAGCCCAGCTTTGCTGCGTAAGTCTTCAAGCGCAATATCAGGCTTTCGTTCACTTTGCGGTCGGAGAGCAGCGCGGCGCCTCTGGCCATCGCGCTCAACAGGACCTGCGGCTTGGAACCTATAATCAGTAAAGCTCTCGCCCGAGAGCCCGGCTTTCGCCCGTAGGTCTACGGGGCCGGCACCGATGTGTTGACCGGAACGTAGTCGTTCCCACGGGATATTCCAAGAGGTTTTTTAGAGCCCAATCCGGCTTTTATGGGGGCATTTTTCGGGCCGAGACGGCCCTGGGAATGCCTGCCAGGTCGGCCTTGGGCGGCCGGTCGATCGATAACGCGGCAGCTGCCATCAAGGTTTCAATATCCGCGGCCTGGCCCTGTCCGGCCTCGACGATCAGGGCGCCGCCGGGGACGAGCCGCTCGGCCGCCTGCGGGATCAGGACGCGGTAGGCGTCGTAACCGTCATTGCCGCCGTCGAGCGCCAGATGCGGATCGTGCTCGCGCACCTCGATGCCGAGTTTCGGAATTTCCCCTGCGGGGATATAGGGCGGGTTCGACACGATCAGATCGAACGGACCCGAGAGCGCCGCCGCGTAGGAGCAGGCGACGAAGCCGGCACGGTCGGCAAGGCCGAGGGCGGCGGCATTGCCTCTGGCGGTATGAAGCGCGGTCAGGCTGAGATCGGTGCCGACGCCAAACGCATCGGGAATCTCGTGCAGCAGCGCGAGCAGGATCGCGCCGGACCCGGTGCCGATATCGGCGATGCGGGGTCGCCGCCCAGCGATCGCCAGCTCGCGAAAAATCTCGAGCGCCAGCTCGACCACGGTCTCGGTATCCGGCCGCGGCACCAGCGTAGCCTCGGACAGTCGGAACGACAGGCCCCAGAATTCCCGCATGCCGAGAATGCGAGCGACCGGCTCGCGCGCGAGTCTGCGCTGCGCGTATCCCTCGAGCCGCGCTGCCTCGTCCAGCGAGAGTTGCCGCGTCGCCTGCGTGATCAGCCCGGTCAGATCGAGCCCCAGCGCGGCGCCGACGAGCAGGCGTGCATCGAGGGAGGGTTCTTCGATACCCGCTGCTTGCAGCCGCGTCGTGAGCGCGCGCCGCGCGCTCTCGATGCTGTGTCCGGAATCGAAACCTGTCGCCAAGGGAACCATCCTGCCTGGCATCGTGGATAGATCGGCGGCCTTGCTTGCGTCAATGGAAAGGAGCGCGTTTGATCGCGCACCGCGCTGCAAAGGAGAACGTCAATGAACGCCTATGACAGTCAGAACGTCTTCGCCAAGATCCTGCGCGGCGAGATTCCCTGTTTCGAGGTGTTCAGGGACGACCGCAGCTTCGCCTTCCTCGACATCATGCCGCGCTCGCCCGGGCATACGCTGGTGATTCCGAGGGCGCCGGCGCGCGGCATTCTCGACATTGCCGACGACGATCTTGCCGCGGTGGCCCGGACCGCCAAGCGGATCGCGGTTGCGGGCATGAAGGCGTTCGACGCGGAAGGGATCATCCTCCAGCAGTTCAGCGAGCCGGCCAGCGGGCAGGTGGTGTTTCATCTGCACATGCACGTCATGCCGGTCAGGGCCGGCGTCGAGCTGCTGCCCGCGCAGACGCGCAAGGAAGACATGGCCGTGCTCGCAGATCACGCCAAGCGGATGATTGTGGCAATTGGGAGCTAAACGCCGAGATAGCGCTGCAGCAGCTCTGGCTGGGCCTTGAGCTCCTGCGCCGGCCCCTCGTGGACGATATGGCCGTTGTTGATGATGTAGATCCGCGTCGCCAGCGCCAGCGTCGCCGCCAGATTCTGCTCGACCAGCACGATGGTCTGGCCGGCGGCGGCGAGCTCGCGGCAGGCCTTGACGAGATCGTGGACGATGACGGGCGCGAGTCCCTCGAATGGCTCGTCCAGCAGCACGATCTTGGGATCGCGAACCAAGGCGCGTGCGATCGCCAGCATCTGCTGCTCGCCGCCGGAGAGCTCGGTGCCGCGGTTGCCGCGCCGCTCCTTCAGCCGCGGAAACATCTCGTAGATGCGCCCGAGCGGCCAGCGCTTTGGCGCGGTGATGCCGGCGAGAAGGATGTTCTCCTCGACCGACAGGCTGCCGAAGATGCGACGCTCCTCGTGGACGAGCTGCATGCCCGCCTGCGCGATCTTGTGGCTCCTGCGGCCGGCGACATCGGTGCCGTCGAACTTCACGCTGCCGCTGCGCGGCGTCACCACGCCCATCAGGCTCTTCAGCGTGGTGCTCTTGCCGGCGCCATTGCGGCCGAGCAGCGCCACCACCTCGTGACGCTCGACATGCAGGTCGACGTCGAACAGGATGTGGGAATCGCCGTAATAGCTGTTCAGGCCGTTGACCTCGATCAGGCTCATGCGGCGATCTCCCCATGCACGCCGCCGAGATAGGCTTCCTGCACGGCCGCGTTATTCTTGATTTCCTCGGGCGTTCCCGAGATCAGCACCTTGCCCTCCTGGAGCACCGTCACACGTTCGACCAGCTCGAACAGCGAATCCATGTCGTGGTCGATGATGATCATGGTTCGGCCGCGCGCGATCGACTTGAGCAGCTTGACGGTCTCGACGCGCTCGCGCGGGCTCATGCCGGCGAGCGGCTCGTCGAGCAGGAGCAGGCGCGGTGACGTCGCCAGCGCAAGCCCGATCTCAAGCCTGCGCTTCTCGCCATAGGCGAGCTCGGAGACAGGCGTGTCGGCGCGCCGGGTCAGGTTGACCAGCGCGAGCGTGTGCGCCACCTGCTCCGTCAGGCCTTTGACGCCGGCGAGCGAGCGAAACAGGTCGAGCCGGAATTTGCCGCGCAGCTCGGCGAGGGCGGCGATCGTCAGGTTCTGACGCACCGTCAGGCCGGTAAAGAGCTGGTTGACCTGGTAGCTCTTGGTCAGCCCGAGCTGGCAGACGTCCGTGACCTTCAATCCCGTGATGTCGCGCCCTTCGAAGACGATCTGGCCGGAGGTCGGCGCGATCTCGCAGGTCAGCATCTTGAAGAAGGTCGATTTGCCGGCGCCGTTGGGACCGATGATGCCGCGCAATTCGCCCTGATTGACGCTGAAATCAATGTCACTGTTGGCGACGAGGCCGCCATAGCGCTTGGTGAGGCCGGTGGCTTTCAGGATCGGCCCGGAATAGGCGGGGTGTTCGACCTCCTTGGCCTGCATCGGGGCAGGCGGCGCTTGCTGAGGCGTCTCGACCTCGGCCTCCTCGCTCTCGGCAGCCTTACGGGCGCGCCTGCCCGAGACGAGGCCGTAGAGATCGACGAGGCCGCCGACGATGCCGCCCCGGAGGAAGCAGACCAGCAGCACGAATACGACGCCGAGCACGAGCTTCCAGGCCGCTCCCAGCCCAAGTGCGGACTGGAGGAAATCCTGCAGGAATAGCCAGACGGTCGCGCCGACCAGCGGCCCGAACAGCGTGCCGCGGCCGCCGATCGCGGTCTGCATCACGAGCTGGCCGGAGGTGTCGAACGTGAAGGCGTCGGGCGGCATGAAGGCCTGGAGCACGCCGAGCAGGCCGCCGGCGAAACCCGCGTAAGCGGCGGCGATCACGAAGGCGGTCAGCTTGTAGCCGTGGATGTTGTGGCCGACCGCGGTGGCGCGCAGCGGATTGTCCCTGATCGCGCTGAAGATGGCGCCGACCGGCGAGCGCACGATCCGGAGTGCGATGATGACGCCGACGAAATAGCACAGCGCGATGAACTGATAGAGCGACCAACCATTGGTGAAATGGATGGTGGTGAAGCCGAGATTGAAACTCGGCGTCGGTACGCCCGGTAGCCCGTTCTCGCCGCCGGTGAAATCCGAGAGCGGATTGAATTCGACGAAGAAGAACACCTCCGCGATCGCCACGGTGATCATGGCGAAGTAGATGCCGGTGCGGCGCAGTGCGATCAGGCCGATCAGATAGCCGGTCGCTGCCGCTGCAATCATGCCGATGACCAGCGCGCCCAGCACGTTGCTGAAGCCGGTGCGGGTCAATAGGTATGCGGCGACGAAGCCGCCGGTGCCGTAGAAGGCGGACTGGCCGAACGACAACAGGCCGGTGAATCCGAACAGGATGTCGAAGCCGAGGCCGAACAGGCCCCAGACCAGGATCCGGTTCACCGTGTTCGGTGCGAAGCCGAGATGGGGCAGTACGAAGGGAGCCACGATCAGGCCGATGGCCGTCAGTGTCTCGATCAGGAACGGGCGTTGCTTGAGCATCGGCGGATCACTTATTCGCGGCCCTGCACGCCGAGCAGGCCATGCGGTCGCACCACGAGCACGAGCGTCATTGCCGCAAACAGCATCACATAGGCGTAACCGGGGTTGAACATGGAGGTGACGCTGATGATCTCGCCTGCGATCAGGCCGCCGAGGATCGCGCCGGGGAACGAGCCGACGCCGCCGATCACCACCACGACGAAGGTCTCGACGAGAATGTCGTCGCCGACGCCAGGGGTCAGCGACACCACCGGCGCGTTGACGATGCCGGCAAAGCCTGCGGCCATCGCGCCGATGCCGAACACCACCATGAAGACCTGGTAGACGTTGATCCCGAGCGAATCGACCATCACCGAGTCCTCGATGCCGGCGCGCACGATCATGCCGAGGCGGGTCCGGTAGAGCACGATGAACAGCGCGCCGAGCGCAATCGCGACGATGCCGACCACGGCGAGGCGGTAGGTCGGATAGAACATGAAGCCGAGATTGGTGATGCCCTGGAACAGCGCCGGCGGCGGCACCACCAGCGACTGGCTCGAGAAGATCAGCCGCACGATCTCGACGAAGCAGATGCCGAGCCCGAACGTCACCAGCAGTTGGTCCTCGTGCGGCCGGTGATAGAAATGGCGGATAATGACGCGTTCCATCACCACGCCGAGCAGCATCACGAACAGCGAGCCAGCGATGACGGCGAGGATGAACGATTCCGTGTACTGGTAGGTGACGTAGCCGGCATAGCCGCCGATCATGAACATCGCGCCATGCGCGAGGTTGAGCACGCCGAGGGTGCCGTAGATGATGGTCAGGCCGGAGCTGATCAGCGCGAGCAGAGCGCCGAGCGCGAGCCCGTTGAAAAGCTGCGAAACGAGGTTAGGCCAACTGATCATGCGACGATCGCCGTTGTGACGCGCGTTTGAGCTGCGTCAAAAAAGGTGACGCCGCAGGTCCAGAGGGTGGCCTACGGCGTCACAGGGGTTAGCTCGGGCTCAGGTGTAGTCGCCGAGATGGCAGCCGAACGCGTCGGGCTTCTGCATCAGGCCTTCACCCGGAACGATCTCGACGACGTCGTACCAGTCTTCCTTGCTCTTCATGTCCTTCTGCTGCTTGCCCTTGACGATGATGACCGGGCGAACGCATTGGTGATCCTCGGGACGGTAGTGCACGTCGCCGACGAGCGAGGGGATCGTTTCGCCCTTCTCGTAGGCCTTGATCACGTCCGGCGGATTGAAGCTGCCGGCTTCCTCGCACATGTGGGCCCAGTGCGCGAAGCTGACATAGGCGTTCTCCGCGCCCCATTCCGGCTTGTAGCCGTACTTCTTCTCGAAGGCCTCGTTGAACATCTTGGCAAGCGGGAACTTGTCTTCGATCGTCCACCAGTAATCGGTCGCGGCAAATACGCCCTGCATCAGGCCGCCGGTCTCGCGCGCGATGAAGGGCACCTGGTAGGGAACCACCAGCTTCATCTTGTCGAGCACGCCGAACTGCTTGGCTTGCTGGGTCGACAGCACCGCGTCATGGCCCCAGTTCACGTTGATGAGCACGTCGGCGCCGGAGTTGGCGACATTGAGCAGATACGAGGAATAGTCAGGCGCGCCGAGCGGGGCGACCTGGTTGGTGACGGTGGTCCATCCGGCTGTCGCGAGGAAGTCCTGCATCGACTTGGTGACGGTGTGGCCGTAGGTGTAGTCGGGGGTCAGATACGCGGCCTTCTTGCCCTTGCCGAACTCCCGCACCATCACCGGGCCGATCGCCGCCGCAGCAGTCTGGCCGAAGAAGTTCTGGCGAACGCCGTAGCGCACGCAGTCCTTGCCGGTGGTGTCGTTCGAGCCGGAGATGCCGCACACGAACAGCACATGCTCGCGCTGGGCCAGCTTGTTCAACGCCACGGCGACGGCGCTCGACGTGCCGCCCGTGATCATGATCGCCTTGTTCTCGCTGATGAAGCGCTGCTGCGCTTGCACGGCTTCGTTGGGCTTCGCCGCGGAATCCGCGACGCCGAACTTCAGTTCCTTGCCGAGCACGCCCTTGCTGGTCTTCGGCGAGATCTTCTTGATCAGCTCGTGACCTTCGTTGATGTGCTCGATCGCCAGCTGATAGCCCTTGAGCTCGTCCTCGCCCTGCACGGCGTATGTGCCGGTGCGCGGAACCGAGATTCCGATGAAGGCAGTGGAACCCGATACGCCCGCGGGATAGGTGCCGATCGCCGGCTTGTCCTCGGCGAAGGCGGGCATCGCGGGCAGCACCGAGCCGCCGATGAGACCTGCGGTGGTCTGGAGCAGACCACGGCGCGAAAGGCCGCGGCGGATGAGATCGTCAGTCATGGTGGTTCCTCCGAACATCATTCTTGTTTGTAGGCAAAACACGAGTTGTCCGGCGGCGGCCGACCTCGAAGGCCTGCGCGCGCCGGGCACGTCACATCCGCGTGTAGCTCTTGGACGCAAGCATTGCTTGTGAAGGCCTTCTGTCAATTTCGCCTTTGGTCGAACGATGGAAATTATGTCGTGAAAACATATCGGATCGCGATATATATTAGTCTTTGTGAGTACGAGGCTGGCGGGTTCGGCAAGGGAAATGGCGCGACAAACGACAGTGATGGGCAGCCGGAAGCGACAGGCCTGGCCGCAGGAGACGGAGCGGAAGGAGGCTGCGCGGCCTTCGGGGGAGGGTAGCGATGCCGCTCGCGCGTCCGAGCCGCGCAATCGCCCGGCTGGTGAGCGCGGACCCGCCGTCGGCGCGGTTCAGGCCAAGCGCGCGCCGGCACCGATGAAGCGATTGGGCGTGCGGGCCCAGAACGTCCTGAAAGAGCTCGCGCTCGAGCTCACCGGCGAGCAGCCGCCGAAGGGGAATTGGTCGCCCTCGCGCGATCTGCTGCGCGCGCTGACCGCCGAGCACCTCGCGACCGCGCGCAATTGCGGGCCGCATACGATACGGGAAATCGTCGACTGGGCGCAGGGCTGCGGCGTCACCATCAAGCCGGTGATCAAGTCCGGCGGCTCGTTGTCCGAGATGTGGGAAAAGCTGATCGCCAACGCAGCCTCTGGCGCGTTGACCAGCACCGAGATCGTCAGCGCGCTGCAGCGGTCTGTCAGGAGGAAAAGCGTGCGAATTCCGATCGCGTTTCAGGTCATCCTGGTGAAGATCCTGCTCTCGAGCTTCGAATAGACGATCGGATAGATGTGCATCGGTATCACCGCCCGGTTGGTCCGGTCGCGGCCGCTTGCTACTTTAGGCTAAGCCTCCCGCCATGGCGGGCGGCATGGTCGAGGTGGGGCATGGCTCAGGCGAAGAAGGCGCAGCGGTCCAAGGTGGTGACGTCAGCCAGGCGCACCGGCAGTGCGATGCGTGATTCGGATTACGCAGCGCTGGCGCAGTTTCGCTACCAGATCCGCAGCTTTCTGGCATTCAGCGAGGCGGCTGCCGTCAAGCAGGGATTGACGCCGACGCAGCACCAGGCGCTGCTCGGCATCAAGGGCTTTGTCCGTCCGGGCCCGGCAACTGTCGGAGACGTCGCGAAGTTTCTGCTGATCCGGCATCACTCCGCCGTCGAACTGATCAACCGGCTCGAAAAGCTGGAACTGGTCAGCCGCGTCGCCGATCCCGAAGACGCCAGACGCGTACACCTCAGGCTTGCGAAGAAGGGTGAGCAGAAGCTCCAGGCGCTCTCGCGGAAAAACCTCGAGGAACTCCGCCGCGTCCCGAGCTCGGCGCTGAGCCGTCTGTTGAAGTCGTTCGGAGAGCCCGGCGACGCCTGAGCGTCGTAGGCCCCGTTATGCCGCCGCCCCTTGCGCGGCAAGCTGAGCGGCCTGGTGCTCGGTGGTCAGCGCATCGGTGAGTTCGCCGAGCGCTTCGCCTGCGATCACCTGCGGCAGCTTGTAGAGCGTCAGATTGATCCGGTGATCCGTGACGCGCCCTTGCGGGAAGTTATAGGTGCGGATGCGCTCGCTGCGATCGCCGGAGCCGACCTTCTCCTTGCGCTCGGCCGAGCGCGCGGCGTCGACGCGCTGCCGCTCGGCGTCGTAGATGCGCGAACGCAGGATGTTCATGGCGGAGGCGCGGTTCTTGTGCTGCGAGCGGCTGTCCTGCATCATCACCACGATGCCGGTCGGGATGTGGGTGATGCGGATCGCCGATTCGGTCTTGTTGACGTGCTGGCCGCCGGCGCCTTGCGCGCGCATGGTCTCGATGCGCAGATCCTCGTTCTTGATCTCGACGTCGACATCCTCGACTTCCGGCAGCACGGCGACCGTGGCCGCCGAGGTATGGATGCGCCCCTGCGTCTCGGTGTCGGGCACGCGCTGCACGCGGTGCACGCCGGATTCGAATTTCAGCTTGGAGAATGCGCCGCGGCCCTGCACCTCCGCGATGATTTCCTTGTAGCCGCCGACGGTGCCTTCGCTCGCCGAGATCACCTCGACTTTCCAGCCTTGCAAGCTCGCGAAGCGCTCGTACATCCGGAACAGATCGCCGGCGAACAGCGAGGCCTCGTCGCCGCCGGTGCCGGCGCGAATTTCCAGTACGACGTTGCGGTCGTCCATGGCGTCCTTGGGCAGGAGCGCGATGCGGATCTTCTGGACCAGTTCCTCGATCTTCGGATTGAGCTCGTCGCGCTCGGCTTCCGCCATGCTGCGCATCTCGGCATCGGTCGCGGGATCGGCGATCAGCGCCTCGGTGTCGGCGAGCTCTTTGACGGCTGAGCGATAAGTCTTCACCGCCTCGATCAGCGGGGTGATCTCGGCAAGCTCGCGCGTGACCTGTACGTAGCGTTCGGACGAGAGTTGTCCGAGCGATTCGGCTTCGAGCGAAGCGTGATGCGCGAGCAGAACGTCCAGTTTGGCTTCGGGGAGTGACGACATCGGTTCAGTCTCAAATGGCGGAGGGAGGCGAGAGGGCGAGAACGGGCGGCAGGCCCGCTACAACGCCAGGCCCTCGGCCTCGGCAAATTCCGTCAGCTTCTGCCGGATCGAGACGCTGCCGGTCGGCGCATCCAGCAGCGGGCCGAGCATCGCTGCGGCCTTCTTGACGTCGAGGTCGATCACCATCGCCTTGACCGGGCCGAGCGCGGTCGCCGACAGCGACAGCGAGCGGTAGCCCATCGCGAGCAGCGCCAGCGCACCGATCGGTTTCGAGGCCATCTCGCCGCAGAGCGACAGCGATTTCTTCGCGGCCTGCGTCTTTTGCGCGATATCGCGCAGCGCACGCAGGATCGGCGTCGACATCGTGTCGAAACGTTCGGAGACCTTGGCATTGCCGCGGTCGACCGCGAACAGGAACTGGAACAGATCGTTCGAGCCGACCGAGATGAAGTCGACCTTCTTCAGGAGCTCGTCGAGCTGATAGAGCAGCGCCGGCACCTCGACCATGGTGCCGATATCGATGCGCTCCGGCAGCGTGTGGCCGTGCTGCCGCAAATATGTCAGCTCGCGCTCGACCAGGGCCTTCGCCGAATCGAACTCGGCGACCTCCGAGATCATCGGAAACATGATGCGCAGCGCGCGGCCGCCACCGGCGCGCAAGAGCGCGCGGATCTGGCCGCGCAACAGGCCGGGACGATCGAGCCCGAGGCGAATCGCGCGCCAGCCGAGCGCGGGGTTCTCCTCGATCACCGTTTCCATGTATGGCAGCGCCTTGTCGCCCCCGATGTCGAGGGTGCGGAAAGTGACGGGCTTCTGGCCTGCGGCATCCAGCACGGCGCGGTAGAGCGCGAGCTGGTCGCTGGTGCGCGGCAGGCTCTGGCCGACCATGAATTGCAACTCGGTGCGGAACAGGCCGATGCCGGCGCTGCCGGTGTCGTCGATATGGGGCAGGTCGATGGCGAGGCCCGCATTGATCAGCAGCTCGACCTTCTCGCCGTCTTTGGTCACGCAAGGCCGGTCGCGCAGCGCCAGATATTGCGCCTGGCGGCGGGCGCGGAAACGCACCCGCTCGGCATAAGCCGCTTCGATTTCCTGCGACGGGCGCACATAGATCGAGCCCGAAGTGCCGTCGACGATGATGGCGTCGCCGGGGTCGGCAATGCCGGGCGCGTTCGGGACTTCACCGACCGCGGGAATGCCGAGCGCGCGTGCCACGATCGAGACGTGGGAGTTGGCGGTGCCTTCCTCCAGCACGATGCCGCGCAGGCGCTTGCGGTCGTAGTCGAGCAGCGCCGCCGGGCCCATCGCGCGCGCGATGACGATGGCATTGTCGGGCATCTGCTCGCGCGAGGGCGCATGGTCCTGACCGACCAGCTGCCGCATCAGGCGATAGCCGAGATCCTCGAGATCGTGCAGTCGGTCGCGCAAGTAGGGATCGGTCACGCGCAGCATGCGGGCACGGGTGTCGGACTGGACGCGCTCGACCGCAGCTTCCGCGGTAAGACCGGTGGCGACCGCCTCGTGCAGCTTGTGCGACCAGCCCTGGTCGTTGGCGAACATGCGGTAGGCTTCGAGCACGTCGCGGTGCTCGCCGCCCTCGGCGACGTCGCCGCGCTCCAGCATGCGGTCGAGATCCGAGCGCAGCTTGGCCAGCGCGGCGTCGAGCCGCTTGATCTCCTTCGGCAGGTCCTCGGCGATATAGTCCTTGATGACGACGCGCGGCTCGTGCAGCACGACATGACCGAGCGCGATGCCTTCCGAGAGAATGGCGCCGGCCTTCTGCGTGGAATGGCGCGCGGCCGGCTCCAGGCCGGGCTGGGCCAGCGCGGACAACTCGCCGGAGGCGATCAACTCCGCCAGCACCATGGCGGTGGTTTGCAGCGCCTCGAGCTCTTCCTCGACATAGGTGCGCTTGGCGCGGTTCTGCACCACCAGCACGCCGAGGGTGTTGCCGGCGCGCAGGATCGGCACGCCAAGGAAGGAGTGATAGATCTCTTCGCCGGTCTCCGGGCGGAACGAGAAAGCCGGGTGGCTCTGTGCGTCGTTCAGATTGAGCGGCGTGGCTTCGCTGGCGACGAGGCCGACCAGGCCCTCATGGGCGCTCAGCACGGTGTGGTGCACCGCCTCGCGGTTCAGACCTTCGGTGGCATAGAGCTCGAGGGTGTTGTCGATGCGCAGCACATAGACCGAGCACACCTCGGCCACCATGTTGGCGGCGATCAGCACCACGATCTTGTCCAGCCGCTCCTGGGCCGAGACCTGCTCCGCCATGGTTTCGCGGAGCCGTCTCAACAAGACGCGGGGACCTCCCGACGCGCTCCGCATGAACCGTCAATCTCCTCCGTCTGCCGGCCCGGCGATATTGGCCGGCGGCTGGCCTAAAATTCCAGAAAAACAATCAATTTGTTTGTCCGGCGCAGGCGCAAACCCAAATCCTCTTGAGATTCAGTGCTTGCACCGAATCAGCGGCCTGAACTGGGACACAGTCTGCGGCAGCCCACCCTGTTCGCCGTATAGCGAATTGAGGCTTGTTTTGCCAAGCAAAACGCCTGCCAAACGCGAAGGTGTGTACACCTTCGCATTTGCTGCGACCGCTAAGAGAAAATTAGTCCAGGCATGGTCCGGAAATGCGAAGCGGTTTTCCGGAGAGACCGTGCTCAAACAAGAACTTGAAGCGCGACGACGGTCGCGCTTCAGGCCTGATCGAGGCCGTAGAGCGTGTGCAGCGTGCGCACGGCAAGCTCGGTATAGGCGGTGTCGATCAAAACCGAGAACTTGATCTCGGAGGTTGTAATGGCCCGGATGTTGATATTCCGTCCGGCGAGGGCTGAAAACGCCTGGGCGGCGACGCCGGCATGGCTGCGCATCCCGCTGCCGATCACCGAGATCTTGGCGACGTCGGTCGCGGTGTCGAGCCTGGCATAGCCGATCTTGGCCTTGGCGGCGGTAATCGTGTCCTTGGCCCTGACGTAGTCGGCGGCCGGCACCGTGAAGGTCAGGTCGGTGGTCTTGCCGTCTTCCGACACGTTCTGGACGATCATGTCGACGTTGATATTGGCCTCGGCGAGCGGGCCGAAGATCGACGCGGCGACGCCGGGCTTGTCCTCGATCTGGCGCACCGAGATCTGGGCCTCGTCC
Source organism: Bradyrhizobium sp. WYCCWR 13022 (assembly GCF_030435535.1). NCBI lineage: Bacteria > Pseudomonadati > Pseudomonadota > Alphaproteobacteria > Hyphomicrobiales > Nitrobacteraceae > Bradyrhizobium > Bradyrhizobium sp. WYCCWR 13022. The sequence continues at coordinate 31,886 of NZ_JAUIZJ010000019.1, read as the reverse complement.
TTCGAGAAGGCGATACCGGTGACGACGTGATTTTCCATGATCTCCTCCTCGCCGCAGATCAGCGTGCCGGGCGGCTGGTTGGCGTGCGGGTCGATGTCCTCGGGCTTGTCGAAGCTCGAGCGGACGAAGATCGGCATGTTGTGGACCATGCCGAGTTCCACCGAGCGCACCTGCAGCACCTTGGCGCCCTGGGAAGCCAGTTCCAGCATGTCCTCGAACGCGATCTTGTCGAGCCTCTTGGCCTTCGGCACGATTCGCGGATCGGTGGTGTAGACGCCGTCGACGTCCGTGTAGATGTCGCAGCGGTCGGCCTTGACGGCTGCGGCGACCGCCACGGCCGAGGTGTCGGAGCCGCCGCGGCCGAGCGTGGTGATGCGGTTGGTCTTGGGATCGATGCCCTGGAAGCCGGCGATGACGGCGACCTCCTTGCGATCCTTGAAACGGGAGATGATCTCGCTGCCGTCGATGCCCTCGATCCGGGCCGAGGCATGGGCATCGCTGGTCTTGATCGGGATCTGCCAGCCCTGCCAGGAGCGGGCCTGGATACCCATGCTCTGGAGCACGATGGCCAGCAGGCCGGAGGTCACCTGTTCGCCGGATGCGACGACGGCGTCGTATTCGCGCGCGTCGTGCATCGGCGAGGCCTCGGTGCACCAGGCCACCAGTTCGTTGGTCTTGCCCGACATCGCCGAGACGACCACCGCCACTTCATGGCCGGCGTCGACCTCACGCTTCACATGGCGTGCGACGTTGCGGATACGTTCGATGTTGGCGACGGACGTGCCGCCGAATTTCATCACGAGACGGCTCATGACGACGCGTGCATTCCCTCTTGAGGATCAGTATGGTGACCCGCGCCGGACGGATGCCCTGGGGGATACCGACCGCGCGTATACAGAGGGGCGGGGCCGGGGGCAAGCGGGTTCCTGCAGGGCCCAATCCGGGCAATGGGTTATCAGAGGTTATGGCGCGCTATATTGACGAAATCCTGCAGCCCGGCGAGCGGGTGCTGTATTCGACCAATGCGCATTGGATTTTCTATTTCCCGGCCATTCTGGCCTGGATCGTGGCCCTGGTCCTGTTCGCGGTCTCCCGCCGGAGCGATATCTACAGCGTGGAGATGCTGTGCCTGCTCGGCTCCGGCCTGGTGGCGCTGGCCGCCCTTTACTGGACGGTGAAAGGCTGGTTCCATCGCCTCACCACGGAGACCGATGTCACCAATCTCCGGGTTGTGCACAAGATCGGCTTCATCAAGCGCCGCACCTTTGAAATGGCGCTGGACAAGGTCGAGAGTGTCGACGTCAACCAGACCATCCTCGGACGTATTCTCAACTACGGCGACGTGACCATCAATGGCGTCGGCGAAGGACGCGAGACCATCCGCACCATCGCCTCTCCGCTCGCCTTCCGTAGTTCGATCACCACGCGGTAGGACCGCGCGTAACCATGAGCATGCAGCAAGATTCTTCCGCAACTGCTTCCCCGCCGGCGGGCTCGACCGTCGATGCCGCCGAGATCGCGAAATTCTCAAAGCTCTCGGCCGAGTGGTGGGATCCCAAGGGCAAGATGGCGCCGCTGCACCGGATCAATCCGCTGCGGCTCGGCTATATCCGCGACGCCGCCTGCCGCAAGTTCGAGCGCAACGTGCGCAGTCTCAACTGCCTCGGCGGCCTGCGCGTGCTCGACATCGGCTGCGGTGCCGGCCTGTTGTGCGAGCCGCTGTCGCGCCTTGGCGCGCAGGTCATCGGCGTCGATCCGTCGGCCAGCAACATCGCTGCCGCAAAGCTGCATGCCGGCAAGAGCCATCTGTCGATCGACTATCGCTGCACCACGGTGGAGGAGATCGACCCGCGCGAGCGTTTTGACATCGTCCTGGCGATGGAAGTGGTCGAACACGTCGTCGACGTCGGCGTCTTCCTGAAGCGCTGCGCCTCGATGCTGAAGCCGAACGGCCTGATGGTAGTGTCCACGCTCAACCGCAACTGGAAGAGCTTTGCGCTCGCCATTGTCGGCGCCGAATACGTCCTGCGCTGGCTGCCGCGCGGCACCCACGAATGGAACAAGTTCGTCACCCCGGACGAACTGACCAAATACCTCCTCGACAACCGTCTCGTCATCACCGAGCAGACCGGTGTGGTTTACTCGCCATTCGCCGACAAATGGACGCTTTCGTCGGACATGGACGTGAACTACATGGTGGTGGCGGAAGGAATGGTGTGAAGCCAAGCAGTCTCTAAGTACTCGCCGGGACGACGGCGGAGAGTGTAGCGAGAGCATCGCTCCTATGACGTGGGCGTGATTGACCTCTTGCCGTGCTGACGGCAGGTTGCGTCAACATTTCTGCAGCAGCCACCCCACCCATGTTCACCGTCACCAGCCTCTGGATTCCCTTCACCGTCGTTGCTGCGCTCGGCCAGGTCGCGCGCAACGCGATGCAGCGGTCGCTGACAAAGCCGCTGGGGACGTGGGGCGCGACCAATATCCGCTTCCTGTTCGGCTTCCCGTTCTCGCTGCTGTTTCTGGGGCTGGTGCTGGTCGCGACCGGCGATCACATCGGCATGCCGCCATCAGTATTCTGGCCGTGGCTGCTGCTGGGCGCACTCAGCCAGATCGTTGCGACCGGGCTGATGCTGCTCGCGATGAACGACCGCTCCTTCGTGGTGACGACCGCCTATCTGAAGACCGAGGCGATCCAGACTGCGATCTTCGGCTTCGTCTTCCTCGGCGATCACCTGACCTGGCTGAAGGTGCTGGCGATCGTGGTCGCCACTGTCGGTGTCGTCATCACCGCGCTGCGGCCCGGCGGCGAGAAGAGTTTTGCCGAGTTGAAGCCGACCATCACCGGCCTCGTCGCGGCTGCGGCGTTCGCGCTGTCGGCGGTCGGTTTTCGCGGCGCGATCATCAACGTTCCCGGCATCTCCTTCGTGACCGCGGCCTCGTTCACGCTGGTGCTCGGCCTGTTCGTGCAGACGCTGATCCTGACGATCTATCTGCTCTGGCGCGCGCCAAAGGTGCTTCAGTCGATCCTCGGGCTATGGCGGCCGTCGCTGCTGGCCGGCTTCATGGGCGCCTTCGCTTCCCAGTTCTGGTTCCTTGCGTTCGCGCTGACGGCCGCCGCCAATGTCCGCACCCTCGCGCTGATCGAGGTGTTGTTCGCGCAAGCCGTTGCGTATTACTCGTTCAAGCAGCCGATCGCATCGCGCGAGATTTTCGGCATCATGCTGATCGTGGTCGGCGTAGCGCTGCTGGTGGGGTTCTAGCTCTCTGTCATTCCGGGGCGATGCGTAGCATCGAACCCGCAATCTCGAGGTTCTCAGGTGCGCAACTGCGCACCCGAGTTCGCGCTTTGCGCCCCGGAACGACAGCAACCGTCAGTTCCGGTCTTCCGGCAGGGTCGGCAACGGCGAGACCTCGATGCCTTCGTCGATCAGCGACTTCGCATCCTCCGGCGAGGCCTCGCCGTAGATCGGCCGGTGCTCCTTGTCGCCGTAATGCATCGCGCGGGCTTCGTTGGCAAACCGCTCGCCGACATTGTCGGCGTTCTTGACGATGTGGTCGCGCAACTCTTTCAGCTTGGTGCGCAGCTCGCGCTCCTGCGCCATCATCAGCGAGGTGGATCCAGACTGCGTAGCCTCGGGCGGCGGCGTCGTGGCCGGCTCCGCCGGAGGTGTTGCGCGCCCCTTCTTGCCGACGATGCGCGGCGCCATGATCGCCTTGTCGACCTTGGCCGAGCCGCAGATCGGGCAGGTTACCAACTTACGCTTCACCTGCGAATCATAGGCAGCCGAGCTCTGGAACCAGCTTTCGAACTCGTGTTTGCGGTCGCAATGAAGCGCGTAGCGGATCATGCCGATCCCCGCACCAGATGCAGATGATCCGGCCCGGCCTTGGGATCGGAGACGCCGAAGCGGCGGCCGTGCTGGAGTGACGGGATCGCGCGGCGTGCGGTCTCGACCCTGGCGGGATCGATCTTGGCCATGATGATGCCGGGCTCGACGTCGCCCTCGGCGAGGATCTCGCCCCAGGGATCGATGATCAGCGAGTGACCATAGGTCTCGCGCTTGTTCTCGTGGGTGCCTGCCTGGGCGGCCGCGAAGATGAAGCAGCCGGTCTCGATCGCGCGCGAGCGCAACAGGATGTGCCAGTGCGCTTCGCCGGTCTTGCGGGTGAAGGCGGAAGGAACGGTGATGAAGTAGGCGCCACTTTCGGCGAGCGCGCGGTAGAGCGCGGGGAAACGCACGTCGTAGCAGATCGTCAAGCCAACGCGACCCCAGGGCAGGTCGGAGATGACGGCCGTCTCGCCCGGCTGGTAGTTGGCGGATTCGCGATAGCTCTCGCCGTCCGGCAGCTCGATGTCGAACATGTGGATCTTGTCGTAGCTCGCGAGCACCTGGCCCTCGGGCCCGATCAGGAAAGAGCGGTTGACCGCCTTCTCGGCCGAGAAGCGCAGCGCCAGGGAGCCGACATGGAGATGGATCTTCAGCTCGGCTGCGAGCGCGCGATACGCCTTCAACGAGGCATCGTCCTCTTCACTCTGCAGATGCTCGAACAGCGCCTTGCGATTCAGCTGCATCATGTTGCTGACTTCAGGTGTCTGCACGTAGTCGGCGCCCTTGGCTGCCGCCTCCCGAATCAGCTTGGTGGCCTGTGCGAGGCTCGGCTCGGGTAACAGGCCGGTCCGCATCTGGATCATCGCAGCGGTGAAGGTCCTGTCGCTCATGACGTAGCCTTCACGCTTTCGAGCAGGCCGTCGAGCTTGCCCTCGCGATCGAGCGCGTAAAGGTCGTCGCAGCCGCCGATATGGGTTCCGCCGATCCAGATCTGCGGGAAGGTCGAGCCCTCGCCGGCGCGGTCGTACATCTCCTCGCGCCAGGCCGGATTCTGGGCGACGTCGAATTCCGTGAAGGCCGCCTTCTTGCGGGTCAGAAGCGACCTGGCGGCGGAACAATAGCCGCACCCCGGCCTGGTGTAGATCTCGACAGCAGCGGTCATGTCGTCCAGCGCTCTCATGTCATGAATTCATTGAATTATATGGGAGTTTACCTGATCTCGACAACCCGGGCAAAGACCAGCACGTCGACCTGGGCCGCCTTCGCGCGCAGCAGGGCGCGGGCGCAGGCATCCAGGGTCGCACCCGATGTCAGGACGTCATCGACAAGAATGATGCGCCGGCCCTGGATTTCGGCCTGGCGGTCGGGGGATACCTGGAATGCGCCCTGTACATTGGTGGCGCGCTGGGCCCGCGACAGGCCGATCTGCTGCTCGGTGGCGCGCACCCTGCGGAGCACATCGCCGCGCACCTTCACCCCGCTCTGCCGTGAGACGATCTGCGCCAGCGCGCCGGACTGGTTGTACCGGCGGCGCCAGGCCCGGCGCCAATGCAGGGGCACCGGCACCAGCATGTCGGCGTCCGCGAGCAGCTCACTGCCCGCACGCGCCATCCAGCGGCCCATGGCGGGCGCGAGATCCGTCCGGTCCTGGTATTTCAGCGCATGCACCAGCGTGCGCGCGACGTCGTCGTAACGCACCGCCGCGCGGGCGCGCATGTAAGCCGGCGGGCTCGCGATCGCCTCCATCGACAGCATGTCGGGGCCGGGGTCATAGACGAAGGGAATGCCGAGCCGCGGACAATAGGGCCGCTCGATGAACGACAGCCGTGACCAGCACGCCGCGCACACGCCCTCGCCATCGACCGGTTCGCGGCAGGACACGCACAGCGTCGGCAGCGCAATGTCGAGCGCAAGCCGCGCGGCGCGCGACAGCACGTGGCGGCCGGCCGTCCACGCGGCACGAAGGGGTGCAGCGATGGAGCGGGTGCGGGCGGCGTCGGCGTCCATGGAGAGAGGCTAGCGCCGCATGCAACGGATTGCCAGAACCGTCGTGATCGGCGTAACCAGCGGCATGGCTCAGACCCCGCAAACCCCGCCCGCTCTGTTCGACCGCACCTTGCTGCATACGCGACAGCGACGTGCGCAGGCGCTGGGTGATGTGACCTTCCTGCTCGACCGGGTCGCAGAAGACATGTCCGACCGGCTTGCCGCGGTGACGCGCGAGTTTCATGCCCCAGTCGAGCTCTGGACACCAGGGGAGGGGCTCGCCGGATTGCGCACGCGGCTGCCTTCTATCGAACGGATCGCGCTCGATGGGGCGGGTGCGGAGACATTGCCGTTCGCACCCGAGAGCCTCGATCTCGTCGTCTCGGCGCTGGCGCTGCAATTCGTCAACGACCTGCCGGGCGTGCTCGCGCAGATCCGCCGCGCACTGAAGCCTGATGGCTTGCTGCTGGCGGCGATGATCGGCGGCGATAGCCTGACCGAGCTGCGCCAGGCCTTTGCCGCGGCGGAGGCCGAATGCGAAGGCGGCGTGTCCCCGCGCGTCGCGCCGTTCGCCGATCTGCGCGACATCGGCGCACTGCTGCAGCGGGCGGGCTTCGCGTTGCCGGTGACCGATGTCGACCGCGTCGTGGTGCGTTATGGCAATGCGTTCGCGCTGATGCAGGATCTCCGCCGCATGGGCGCGACCAATGTGCTGATCGAGCGGCGGCGCACGCCGAGCCGTCGCAGGACATTGCTGCGCATGGCCGAAATCTACGCCGAAGGCTTCGCCGATGCCGACGGCCGCATCCGCGCGACCTTCGACATCATCTGGCTCTCCGGTTGGGCGCCGCATGCGAGCCAGCAGCAGCCGCTGAAGCCGGGATCGGCGAAGGCGAGCCTGGCGGAGGCGGTGAAGAAGGCTGGGAGAGATTGAGCTGCGTCCGTGACCCAGCTCGCCCTCACAGCAGCAAATCGATCAAATGCGGGATCAGCGGAATGTCCGCCGGCGGCATCGGGTAGTCGCGCAGCTTGTTGGCGCGGACCCAGGCGAGGGTCTGGCCTTCGCGCGGCGTGACCTGGCCTTCCCAGCGCCGGCAGATATAGAGCGGCATCAGGAGGTGAAACGTCTCGTAGCCGTAGCTCGCGAAGGTGAGCGGCGCGAGGCACGGCTCGGCGACCGTGATTCCGAGCTCCTCGTGGAGCTCTCGGATCAGGCTCTGCTCCGGCCGTTCGCCAGGCTCGAGCTTGCCGCCGGGAAATTCCCAGAGGCCGGCGAGCGTCTTGCCCTCCGGGCGTTGCGCGATCAGGACGCGCTTGTCGGCATCGACCAGCGCGCAGGCCACCACCAGTGTCAATTTAAGGTCGGCCATGCGCAACTGTCGTTCGCTGGAGGTCATCGGTAACCGTCTGTTAACCCCGTTGGGGACCGCGTTCTACGGTCTCAATAAGTCATATTTAATCGGCGGTTCCTAGAGTGGGAACTCATAAAACCATTCCAGGTCCGATCCATGCGCGCTGCGCTTCGCACTCTCATTCGCCGGTTCGTCCGCGACAACAGTGGCAATATCGCGGTCATCTTCACCATTGCCTGCGTCCCGTTGATCACCGCGGTCGGCTGCGCGATCGACTATTCCCGCGCGACCCAGACCCGCTCCAAGCTTCAGGCCGCCGCCGATGCGGCCAGCGTCGGCTCGATCGCCAAGGCCTCGCCGGCCTTTGTGGCGGCGGGCTCGATGACGTCGGACGGCTCGATTCCCGCCGGCGTGACCGACGCCCAGAACATCTTCGATGCCAACCGCGCCAATCTGACCGGCTACACGCTCAACAGCGTCACGCCGACCGTGGTCAAGAGCGGCTCGACCGTCACCTCGACGGTCGCGTTCAGCGCCAATATCAACACCATGTTCCTCGGCCTGATCGGCAAGACCGCGCTCACCGTGACGGGCACGTCGACCTCGACGGCCAACATGCCGCTTTATGTCGATTTCTATCTCCTGCTGGACAATTCGCCGTCGATGGGCGTGGCGGCGACGCCGGCGGATGTCACCAAGATGGTCAGCAACACGTCCGACAAGTGCGCCTTTGCCTGTCACGACTACAATGACGCGAACAATTACTACAACCTCGCCAAGACGCTCGGCGTGACCACGCGGATCGACGTGCTGCGCAGCGCGACCCAGTCGCTGATGGACACGGCTGCGGCCACCGAGACCTATTCGAACCAGTTCCGCATGGCGATCTACGATTTCGGCGCCGCGTCGAAGACCATCGGCCTGCGCGCGCTGTTCTCGCTGTCGGCGAGCCTGTCGAGTGCCAAGACCGCGGCAGGCTCCATCGATTTGATGGGCGTCTACGGCAACAACGATGCCTATACCGCCGACAAGGACACCCAGTTCAGCACGGTATTCCCGGCGATCAACACGGCAATCACGACGCCGGGCGCGGGCACCTCGGCGGCGCCGATGAAATATCTGTTCTTCGTCTCGGACGGCGTTGCAGACGAATACAACACCGCCTGCTCCAAGCCGACGGTGAGCGGCGGCCGCTGCCAGTCGCCGATCGACGTCTCGCTCTGCACCACGATCAAGAACCGCGGCATCAAGATCGCGGTGCTTTACACCACCTATCTGCAGCTGCCGACCAACAGCTGGTACATGACCTACATCGATCCGTTCAACCAGGGACCGTTCGGTCCGTCGCCGAACAGCCAGATCGCGCAGAACATGCAGAGCTGCGCCTCGCCCGGGCTCTATTTCGAGGTGAGCCCGACCCAAGGAATCTCGGACGCGATGAACGCGCTGTTCAAGAAGGCGGTCGCCGACGCGCGCATCGCGGGCTGAGGCCTACGACCGGTAATCCCCGTTGATCGCGACGTACTCCTTAGTGAGATCGCAGGTCAGCACGCGGTCGCGACCCTTGCCGAGGCCGAGCGAGACCTTGATCGCGATCTCCGGGGCCTTCATCGCTTCCGACACCTGCGCCTCGTCATAATCAGGATCGCGCGCGCCGCTCTTGGCGACGCGGATGCCGTTGAAGGAGATCGACAACTTGTCGCGATCGGCCGGCTCGCCGGCCTTGCCGACGGCCATGACCACGCGGCCCCAATTGGCGTCTTCGCCGGCGATCGCGGTCTTCACAAGCGGGGAGTTCGCGATCGACATCGCGATCTTTCGGGCCGAAGCCTTGGTCTTGGCGCCCTCGACGGTGATCTCGACCAGCTTGCGCGCGCCTTCGCCGTCGCGAGCGACCTGCTCGGAGAGATTGGCGAGGATCTGGTTGAAGGCCTTCACGAAGGGCTTCAGGCGCGGATCGCTGGCGCGGCTGATCTTGGGCGCGCCGTGCTGGCCGGCGGCGCCGGTGGCGAACGCCAGCAGCGTGTCGGAGGTCGAGGTGTCGCCGTCGATCGTGACCGCGTTGAACGTGTCCTCGACGCCGGCCTTGAGCAGCGCCTGGAGCGCGGCGGGCGCGATCGGGGCGTCGGTGAAGATGAAGGAAAGCATCGTCGCCATATCGGGAGCGATCATGCCGGCGCCCTTGGCCATGCCGTTGATGGTGACCTTGGCCTTGCCGAGCTTCACGGTCGCGGTCGCGACCTTGGGGAAGGTGTCGGTGGTCATGATCGCCTTGGCGGCGGCGAGGTAATCGCCGGCTTCCGCGGTCTCGGTCAGGCGGCCGAGCACGCCGTCGAACTTGGTCGCGTCCAGTGGCTCGCCGATCACGCCGGTCGAGGCCAGGAAGATCTCACTCTCGCTGCAACCGACGGCCTTGGCCGCGATCTTCGCGGTCAGCGCGGTCGAGCCGCGGCCGGTCTTGCCGGTGAAGGCGTTGGCATTGCCGGAATTGACGACCAGGGCGCGGGCCTTGCCGCCCTTCAGTTTTGCACGGCACCATTCGACCGGCGCGGACGGGCACTTCGACTTGGTGAAGACACCGGCCACCGCGGTGCCCTTGTCCATGATCGCCAGCAGCACGTCGGTGCGGTTCTTGTAGCGGATGCCGGCCTCGGCCGTCGCAAGACGGACACCCGCGATCATGGGCATGTCAGGGACGTTCTTCGGGGCGAGCGGGGAGACTGATGAGGACATCGCTGGGTGCCTTGGTGAGGTCTGGATATGCAGATGCCCGGCCCCTCTTTGCGGGGCCGGGCATCTGGTAGGCTTAAATACTCTTCGCGTCGCCGAAGTGACAGCGAATTCTTACTTCTTGGCGGGAGGCGCCATCTTGCTGTCGGCCGGCTTCGCATCAGCAGGCTTCGCATCGGCCGGCTTGGCATCCTTGGACGCGTCCGCCGCCGGCTGGTCCAGCCGCTCGACCTTCGCCTCGGCGCGGAGCTTGGCGACGTAGTCGGCCTGGGCCTTGCGGGTGACGTACTGCTCGATCTGCGGCTTGACCTGGTCGAACTCCGGCGCCTTGCGGTTGCGCTTTTCCTCGACCTTGATGATGTGCCAGCCGAACTGCGACTTCACGGGGTCGGAGATCTTGCCCGGCTCGAGCGAGAACGCGACGGCCGAGAATTCCGGCACCATCTGTTCCTTGGTGAAGAAGCCGAGGTCGCCGCCGTCGGCGGAGCCCGGATCCTTGGACTTCTTCTTGGCCAGCTCGGCGAAATCGGCGCCCTTGTCCAGCTCGGCCTTCACCGCCTTGGCCTCGTCCTCGGTTTCGACCAGGATGTGGCGGGCGCGCACTTCCTGCTCGCCGGTGATCTGCTTGGAGGCCTCCTCATAGACCTTCTTCATGGCGTCGTCGGTGGTCGCCGCCTTGCCTTCCTGGGCCAGCAGGCTGTCCATGAGCAGGCGGTTGCGGGCAAACGCCATCCGCTTCTTGAACTCGTCGCTGTCGGCGACCTTCTTGTCATCGGCCGCCTTGGCCACGATCTTCATGTCGATCAGGAAGGAGAGGACGTTCTCGTCCTTGGTCGCCGGGTCCATCTGGGCGAGGCTCGGTCCGAGCTCTTCCTCGGCCATGGTGACGTCGCTCTTCTTGATTTCAGCGCCATTGACCTTGGCCAGAACCGGATCGTCGGCCGCCCGGAGCGGGCCCGCGAACGCCAGGGACAGCGCCAGGGCCAGGAAGCCAGCCAGGGCGGATGCATGGCGAAAACGCTGGCCGGTGGTTACCGGGAACGAGGTGGTCATGGAAAATCCTTATGTTGAAGCAGGGGCTGCTTAAGCGCGGCGGACACTCGCCCAATCGCGGAGGCTTGGCAACGCGAAAAGTCTGTCAAAATGATGAATTAGCCGCAATGCGCCCGCCGTTGACAAGGCCCTGACCGGGCCATATCTCTGCGCGGTCGCGACCATGGCGATGGCGTTTATTTTGCTGCGTTTTTGGCCGTTGAACCCAGACTAGCCCAATTCCCACCCATATGGCGGATGACCCCCGATAGTCCGGGCTCTGGCACCATAAGGCGTCACGGTGAGTTGATGGGCCGGAGGGTGACAACTTCTTGGCTGCAACGCGGTTGAATCGCGAACACAGGAACTAGGCATGATCGGCGCGCTCGCCCGCAAGTTTTTCGGCTCCGCCAACGACCGGCGGGTGAAGGGATACCAGTCCCGCATCAACGCGATCAATGCGCTTGAGCCTGAGGTCTCGAAACTCTCCGACGAGGCGCTCAAGGCCCGCACCGCCGAGTTCAAGAAGCAGCTCGCCGAAGGCAAGACTCTCGACGACCTACTCGTCCCCGCCTTCGCCACGGTGCGCGAGGCCGCCAAGCGCACGCTCGGCCAGCGCCATTTCGACGTCCAGCTGATCGGCGGCATGGTGCTGCACGAGGGCGACATCGCCGAGATGAAGACCGGCGAAGGCAAGACGCTGGTTGCAACGCTCGCGGTCTACCTCAACGCGCTCGCCGGCAAGGGTGTCCATGTCGTTACCGTCAACGACTACCTCGCCCGCCGCGACTCCGGCTGGATGGGCCAGATCTACGGCTTCCTCGGCATGACCACGGGCGTGATCGTCCACGGCCTCGACGATGCCGAGCGCAAGGCGGCCTATGCCTGCGACATCACCTACGGCACCAACAACGAATACGGCTTCGACTATCTTCGCGACAACATGAAGTACCGGCTCGAGGACATGGTCCAGCGGCCGCACTTCTTCGCCATCGTCGACGAAGTCGACTCCATCCTGATCGACGAAGCGCGCACGCCGCTGATCATCTCCGGCCCGCTCGACGACCGTTCGGATTTCTACAACACCATCGACGGATTCCTGCCCAAGCTCGACAAGACCGACTACGAGGTCGACGAGAAGCAGCGCACCGTGACGCTGACCGAAGGCGGCATGGAGAAGATCGAGACGCTCTTGCGCGATGCCGGCCAGCTCAAGGGCGAGTCGCTCTACGACGTCGAGAACGTCTCCGTCGTGCACCACATCAACCAGGCGCTGCGGGCCCACACGCTGTTCACCCGCGACAAGGACTACATCGTCCGCGACGACGAGGTCGTGATCATCGACGAGTTCACCGGCCGCATGATGCCGGGCCGCCGCTATTCGGAAGGCCTGCACCAGGCGCTGGAAGCCAAGGAGCACGTCCAGGTTCAGCCCGAGAACCAGACGCTGGCCTCGATCACCTTCCAGAACTACTTCCGCATGTACGAGAAGCTCGCCGGCATGACCGGTACGGCTGCGACCGAAGCGGACGAGCTGTTCGACATCTACAAGCTCGAGGTCGTGGAAATCCCGACCAACCTGACCATCGCGCGCCTCGACGAGGACGACGAGGTCTATCGGACCCAGAAGGAAAAATACCAGGCCATCCTCGCCGAGATCGAACGCGCCAACTCCCGGCTCCAGCCGGTGCTGGTGGGCACCGCCTCGATCGAGAAGTCGGAAGTGCTGGCCGAATTCTTGAAGCAGAACGGCTACAAGCAGATCGACTTCGGCAAGGAGAACGCGCTCGACAAGCTCTACGCCGCCGCCCGCGCCGGCAAGCCGGCGAAATTGTTCGCGGTGCTGAACGCGCGTTTCCACGAGCAGGAAGCCTACATCGTCGCCGAAGCCGGCGTTCCCGGCGCCATCACGATCGCGACCAACATGGCCGGCCGCGGTACCGACATCAAGCTCGGAGGCTCGCTCGAGATGCGCCTCCAGCAGGAAACCGCCGGCATCGAGGACGAGGCCGAGAAGGCCAGGAAGATCGAGCAGATCAAGGCCGACATCGCGCATTTCCGCGACATCGTGCTGAAGGCCGAGGAGACCGTCGAACTCGAGCCGGCCAAGGGCTCGAAGCCGGCCAAGACCGTCAAGAAGCCGGGTGGCCTCTACATCATCGGCTCGGAGCGGCATGAATCCCGCCGCATCGACAACCAGCTTCGCGGCCGCTCCGGCCGTCAGGGCGATCCCGGCCGCTCGAAGTTCTTCCTGTCGCTGGAAGACGATCTGATGCGCATCTTCGGCTCGGATCGCCTCGACAGCATGCTCCAGCGTCTCGGCCTGCAAGAGGGCGAGGCGATCATCCATCCCTGGATCAACAAGGCGCTCGAGAAGGCGCAGCAGAAGGTCGAAGCCCGCAACTTCGACATCCGCAAGAACCTGCTCAAGTTCGACAACGTCCAGAACGACCAGCGCAAGGTGATCTTCGACCAGCGCGTCGACCTGATGAAGGACGACAGCGTCGCCGAGACCGTCACCGACATGCGCCATGCCTTCATCGACGATCTCGTCGCCAAGCACGTGCCCGAGCATGCCTATGCCGAGCAGTGGGACGTCGCCGGCCTGAAGGACGAATTGAAGCGCGTGCTCGATCTCGACCTGCCGGTCGACGACTGGGCCAAGGAAGAGGGCATCGCTGACGAGGAGCTGCTCAAGCGTATCGAGACCAAGGCGGACGAGCACATGGCGGCCAAGGTCGCGCAATGGGGCCCCGACGTGATGCGCTACGTCGAGAAGACCATCCTGCTCCAGACGCTCGACCATCTCTGGCGCGAGCATCTGATCATGCTCGACCATCTGCGCCAGGTCATCGGCCTGCGCGGCTACGGCCAGCGCGATCCGTTGCAGGAGTACAAGACCGAGGCCTTCAACCTCTTCCAGGAGATGAGCGCGCATCTGCGTGAGGCTGTGACCGCGCAGCTGATGCGGGTCGAGATCGTCCCGCCGGAGCAGGAAGCTCCCGTGCTGCCGCAGATGGAAGCGCACAAGTTCGACCCGAACACCGGCGAAGATGAAATGGCCATTGCCAACGTCTCGCTGGCCCCGCAGGCCACCGACGCCGCGCTGCGCGACCCGAAGAACCCGGCCAGCTGGGGCAAGGTCGGCCGCAACGAGGACTGCCCCTGCGGCTCAGGCAAGAAGTTCAAGCACTGCCACGGGCGCTACGCTTAAGGCGTGAAACCTGGTGGGGCGCGAGGTGGCGCCTGACGCTCCACTGTCGTCGCCCGGCTCGACCGGGCGACCCGGTACGTCGCGGCCTCTCGATTCAATCATATCAGTCTCCGGGTGCTGGATCGGCCGAACAAATCGGGTGATCGCATGTGGCGCGCGCAACTCCGGCGCAATGCCCCGGCTTGGCTCCGGGGCATCCGTTACGTTGCGCTGTGAGGTGACGCGGAGCCTCTAGCTGCCGGGCGGCCGATACTTGCCCCGCAGTTCGCTCGCCATTTGCCGGACCTTGGTGATCTCATCCTGCGTCCACAGACGCGTGAGGTTCACATGGTGGATGGCGCCGGACGCCACCACGGTGCCGGATATTGCCGGTGCGGCACTGGGGTCGGGCACGTCGAAGATGACGAGCACGCCGGGCCCGTCGGCAGCCGTGCTGTACATCGAAATCAGCTTGCCGCCTGCAGCCTCGATCAGAGCCTTCGCCGCCTCGTAGCGATTCGTCTTGGGATTTTCCATGATGCTGTTGAGTGATTTTGGCGTGTACTGTCCTGTCATACAGAAATGCATGATGACTTCTCCTCTCGGGAGCGAGTGATGAATGAATGTATGCAGTCCATCCGGCGTGATGAAAAAGCGCCGGCGCAAAAGAGATCAATGAAGGATTGCGCGCCCTGCCGTGGGCAAATTGCCGCTAACGATATCTTGGGCCTTCGGCACTGCCCTATGGCGGCTGCATGGAACTCTACATCACTTGGCCATCGTGCGGAAGGGTGACGAAATGCCCCTTGAATGCGCCGGCAGACACTTGCGCGCCGCGCGCGCCGTCGCTGGGTACCGCTTCAATTCGAGCTGTCGATCAAGCTCTCCAGCAACCGCTTCAACTCGCTCGTCGACTTGTCGCCGTAGCTCTCCAGGATGTGCTCTTCCTGATCCACCGCGAGCGAGTTGAGCTTCTTGCACAGCACCTTTCCGCGATCGGAGATGAACATCAGCACCTTGCGACGATCGTTGGGGTCCTGCACGCGATAGACCAGCGTGTCGGAGACCATGCGGTCGATCATCTTGGTCAGCGTCGGATGGTTGAGCAGCACGGCGTCTGCAAGCTCGCCCATCGAATGGCCGTCGCCATCCGACAGCACTTTCAGGATGCGCCATTGCTCGACGGGAACTCCCTCCTTGCTCAACCGCAGTTCGAGCTGCCGGTTGATCTCGCGGTTGGCTTGCGCGAGCAGGTAGGCGAGGTGTTCGGTGATGGGAGCGTTCGATTTTGCCACGGCTAAGACTTCGTCTTGACCCAAATGAGTGAATGTCTTGCAATCAATGCTGCATCTATATGCACTTCAATTGTTGAATATTCAATATTTTCAAAATAGGATCATTGCCCAACAAAAGGGCGGATGCCGCGGCCGCCTGCTCAATGTGCTTTCAGGTCTGGTGCCAGACAGGAGTTGGCGTGCGCGCGACGGTAAATTTCCCGGCTCACGGCGGTCCGGCGTTGCCGCCGTCCTTGCTGTTCAGGAATCTGTCGTCATCGGCGGCTGATGGCTCGTTGTCGCCGAGCGATCACGCCTTTCTCCGGCGTCGTGGCACGAACAGGCTGCGTGTCGGCGGCTTCATTTGCTGCACGGGATCCCCGGGGGTCTGGGGCCCCTGCGCGACCTATAGCGCGCAGCTCGCGGTCGCCGAGATCAACAAGCGCGGCGGCATCCTCGGTCGCGAGATCGAATTTTCCGTCTACGACGCCGGCGGGCCGCTCGATGACGTGCTGAACCGTGCCGAGCAGGCCATCGCGTTCGACGAGGTCGATGTCATCGTGGGCCTGCACACCAGCGCGGTCCGGGTCGCCTTGCGCGACGTCACCACGCGGCATCGTATCCCCTACGTCTACACGCCGGTCTATGAAGGTGGCGAGCGCACGCCGGGCGTGATGGCGATCGGCGAGACGCCGCGCTGGCAGAGCCGACCGTCGATCCACTGGCTCGCCGACGTGAAGAAGGCGCAGCGCTGGTATCTGATCGGCAGCGATTACGTCTGGCCCTGGCAATCGCACCGCGCGGTGAAGAACTACATCAGGGAAACCGGCGGCCACGTCGTCGGCGAAGAGTTCGTTCCCCTCGGCGAGGATAATCACGAGCCGCATCTGGCGCGCATCCGCGCCGCGCGGCCTGATGTGGTGCTGATCTCGCTGATCGGCACTGACAGCAGCACCTTCAATCGCGCCTTCGGCGAATGCGGCTTGGGTGCCACCACGCTGCGATTTGCAGGCGCCATGGACGACACCGTCCTGCTCGGCATTGGGGCTGACAACAGCGAGAACATGTTCTGCGCCTCCGGCTATTTCACCGGCACCGGCGCCCGCGCCAACGACGACTTCCAGGGCCGCTATCGCGCGATGTTCGGACCGAATGCGCCGCCGATCGGCTCGGTCGGGCAATCCGGTTACGAGGGCATGCGCTTTCTCGAAGCGGTCGCCAACAAGGCCGGCTCTTTGGCGATGGGGCCGATGCTCGCAGCCGGCCGCAACATCGTCTACAGCGGCGCCCGCGGGCAGGTCACCGTCCGCAACGGGCGTGTGCGGATGCCGATGCATCTCGCCGAGGCCGATGGTCTCGACTTCAAGCTGATCAAGCCGATCTGACACGCGCGCGACAATCCGCGGAGGCCCGAACGCAAAATAATACTTGAAAAGGAAAATATTTCCGTTTTGAATGTTTCGGCGAGGCCGGTGGTGCGTCGTGCCGGGGCGGCAGCGCCCAATTTTCGTTTCAAGAAACTCCAGGAGAGCGCCGTGACAGTTGTCCTTCCCACGCCAGCCCAGCTTCGCGACGTCGCCGAGCAGTGCGGCCTCGCGCTGACCGACGCCGACGTCGCCTCGTTCCGCGGCCTGATGCAGGGTTCGATCGACGCCTACAACCTCGTCGGCGCGATGCCGGACGAGGTGCCGGAGGTGAAATATCCGCGCACGCCGGGTTACCGGCCGGCGGCGGAAGAAAATCCGCGCAACGCCTGGTACCGCAAGTCGACCGTGAAGGGTGCGGCCGGCGGCAAGCTCAAGGGCAAGACGGTCGCGCTGAAAGACAACATCATGCTGGCCGGCGTGCCCATGATGAACGGCTCGACCACGCTCGAAGGCTACGTCCCGGATTTCGACGCCACCATCGTCACGCGCATGCTCGATGCCGGCGCCGAGATCGCCGGCAAGGTGCATTGTGAATCGTTCTGCATGTCGGGCGGCAGCCACACCAACGCGGTCGGCGCCGTGCACAACCCCTACAAGATGGGTTATTCGGCCGGCGGCTCGTCCTCGGGATCAGGCGTCGTGGTCGCGCTCGGCGAAGTCGACATGGCGATCGGCGGCGACCAGGGCGGCTCGATCCGCATGCCGTCCTCGTTCTGCGGCACTTACGGCATGAAGCCGACCTGGGGTCTCGTTCCCTACACCGGCATCATGCCGATCGAGATATTCGTCGATCACACCGGCCCGATGACGGCGACCGTGGCCGACAACGCGTTGCTGCTCGAAGTGCTCGCCGGCGACGACGGTTACGATCCGCGCATCAAGGCCCCGAAGGTCGAGGAATACACCAAGGCGCTCGGCCAGGGCGTCAAGGGCATGAAGATCGGCATCTTGAAGGAAGGTTTCGAGCAGGCAACCGCCGAAGCCGCCGTCAACGAGAGCGTGCGCGAAGCCGCCAAGCGCTTCAAGGATCTCGGCGCCACCGTCGAGACCGTCTCGATCCCGATGCATCTCGTCGGCCCCGCGATCTGGACCCCGATCGGCACCGAGGGCATGACCCAGACCATGATGTATGGCGACGGCTATGGCCTCTCCCGCGCCGACCTCTACTCGACCACGCTGATGGACTTCCATCGCGGCTGGCGCCGGCAGGCGGACTCGCTGTCCGAGACCACGAAGCTGTTCCTGATGCTCGGTACCTACATCAACAACACTTTCGGTCCCCGCTATTACGGCAAGGCGCTCAACATCTCCCGGCGCCTGACCGCGGCCTACGACAAGGCGTTCAAGGACTACGATTTGCTGCTGCTGCCGACGACGCCGATGAAGGCGACGAAGCTGCCGGAGCCTACCGCCAGCCGCGAGGACTACGTCGCCCGCGCGCTCGAGATGATCTCCAACACCGCGCCGTTCGACATCACCCACCATCCGGCGATGTCGTTGCCCTGCGGCATGGTCGACGGTTTGCCCGTTGGCCTGATGCTGGTCGGCAGGATGTTCGAGGAATCCACGATCTACCGCGCCGCGCACGCCTTCGAGCAGATCGGCGACTGGAAGAAGATGTGAGCGGAGAATCAATGCAGACGGACGGAACAGCATCAGATGGCTAACGCGTTCGTCGCGGCGTTCGAAATCCTGAGCTTCGGCGCGATCATCGTCCTGATCGTGCTGGGGCTCGGGATCATCGCCAGCATGATGGGCATCTTCAACTTCGCGCAGGGCGAGTTCGTCCTGCTCGGGGCCTACATCACCTATCTCGCCTACGCCAACGGCCTGCCGATCTGGGCCGGCATGGTCGCCGCACCGTTCCTGGTCGGCGCGCTCGGCTTCGTGCTCGAGGCGCTGGTCATACGGCGCTTCTACGCTGCGCCGATCGTCGCCATGCTCGGCACCTACGCGCTCGGCCTGATCATCCGCGAAGCCGTGCGCGGCCTGATCGGCGGCTTCTATCTCACCGTGCCCGAGCCGATCGGCGGTTCGATCGACATCGGCACCATGCACATCTCGGCGTGGCGCTTCACCATCATCGTCATCACGCTGCTGGTGATGGCCGGCTGCTATCTCCTGCTGTCGCGCACGAGCTTTGGGCTGCGCATGCGCGCCACGCTGGAGAACCCGTCGCTGGCACGTGCATCGGGCATTTCCACGCCTCTGATGTACGGCGCCACCTTTGCCTTCGGATCGGCGCTCGCCGGCCTTGCCGGCGCGCTGATCGTGCCGGTGTTCAGCCTCTACGCCGATCTCGGTATCCGCTTCCTGATCCAGGGCTTCGTCGCCGTCATGGTCGGAGGCGTCGGCTCCTTCATCGGCCCGGTCGCTGGAGCCGGCGTGATCGGCACGCTCAGCGCTGCGCTACCGTGGATCATGGCGCCCGTGGTCGCCGATGTCCTGGTCTTCGTTCTCGCCATTGCCTTCATCAAATTCCGGCCGCAGGGCCTCATCGCTGGAAAAGGGGTTTAGTCATATGTTCGATCGCCAACTCTCGCGCCGCCGCTTTCTGTCCAATTTCGCCTTTGCGTCCGGCGCGGTCGCGACCGGCGTCGGCAGCTGGGTGATCCCGGCGCCGTGGGCCAACGCGGCCGAAGCCCCGATCAAGGTCGGCATCGCGACCGACCTCACCGGTCCAATCGCCTATGCCGGCAATGCCGACGCCAACGTCGCCAAGATGGTGATCAAGGAGATCAACGCCGCAGGCGGCCTGCTCGGCCGTCCGCTCGAGCTCTACATCGAGGACACCGCGTCGAATGAGTCCGTCGCGGTGGGCAACGTGCGAAAACTGATCCAGCGCGACAAGGTCGACATGGTGCTGGGCGGAATCACCTCGTCGATGCGCAACGCGATCAAGGACCCGATCGTGGCGCGCGGCAAGACCCTCTACATCTATCCGCAGCTCTACGAAGGCAAGGAGTGCACGCCCTATCTGTTCTGCACCGGACCGACGCCGGCGCAGCAGTGCGACGAGTTCATTCCCTGGCTGGTCAAGAACGGCGGCAAGAAGTTCGCGCTGCCGAGCGCCAACTACGTCTGGCCGCACACGCTCAACGTCTACGCCCGCAAGGTGATCGAAGCGAACGGCGGCGAGGTCGTGTTCGAGGAATACTATCCGCTCGACCAGATCGACTTCTCCTCGACCGTCAACCGCATCATTTCCAACAAGGTCGACGTCGTCTTCAACACCGTCATCCCACCGGGTGTCGGCCCGTTCTTCAAGCAGCTCTATGAAGCCGGCTTCCTCAAGAACGGCGGGCGTCTCGCCTGCGTCTACTATGACGAGAACACCCTCAACATCAACCAGGCCAACGAGATCGAGGGCCTCGCGAGCTGCCTCGATTATTTCAAGGTTCTGACCAAGGAGAACCCGTTCGACGCCAAGCTTCAGGCGGCCTATGAAAAGGATTTTCCGGGCAATTTCCTGTTCGCGGCCGGCAGCGCGGCGACCGGCACCTATCGCGGCCTCAAGCTGTGGGAAGCCGCCGTCAAGGAAGCCGGCAAGATCGACCGCGAATCGGTCGCGGCCGCGCTCGACCACGCCAAGATCGCCGAAGGTCCCGGGGGACCTGCCGAGATGGTGCCCGGCAAGCGGCACTGCAAGATGAAGATGTACACCGCGGTCGCCAAGGGCGGCAATTACGAGATCGTCGGACGCAGCGACGGTCTCGTCGATCCCAAGGAATGCTAGACTGGAATGCCGAAGTCGATGGGCGCAGTGAAACAGGCGATCCCCGCCGAGATCGGCGGGGAGACGGATGTCGAAATGGCCAGCAGCGGAGCGACGGCGCGAGCCGTCGCCGGACGAAAAATCCTGCCGATCGTGGAGGTCGTGGTGCTCGTCGCCGCGCTCGTCGCGCCGCTGGTGCTGCAGGACTATCTCACGGTGTTCGCAACGCGCGTGGTCATCCTCGCGCTGTTCGCGCTGTCGTTCGACCTCGTCTGGGGCTATGCCGGCATCATGAGCTTCGGTCAGGCCCTGTTCTTCGGCTCGGCCGGCTATGGCGTTGCGCTGCTGGCCCGCGACCTGGACATCACCAACATCTTCCTGGTGCTCCCTGCGGGCACGCTGATCGGCCTGACCTTCGCACTGTTGCTCGGCGGCTTCCTGCTGCTGGGCCGGCATCCCTCCAGCGTGATCTTCGTGTCGCTTGGTACGCTCACCGGTTCCTACGCTGCTGACCGTCTCGCACGCGGCTGGTATTATCTCGGCGGCCAGAACGGCATCCCCTCGATCTCCTCGATGACGCTGGGTGGCTACGAATTCTCGGAAGGGCCGGCGTTCTACTATCTCGTGCTCGGCATCCTCGTCGCCGTCTATCTGCTCTGCCGATTCCTTGTGCGCTCGCAGTTCGGCCTCGCGCTCGCGGGCCTGCGCGAGAACGAGCAGCGCATCGCCTTCTTCGGCTACAAGGCGCAGCACCTGAAAGCGATCATCTTCGCGATCGGCGGCGCCATCGCAGGTCTCGCCGGCAGCCTCTACGCCTTCCACGAAGGGTTCGTCTGGCCCAACATGGTCGGCGTCGTCGTCTCGACGCAGGTGGTGCTCTACGTGCTGTTCGGCGGCTCCGGCACGCTGATCGGCGCGGTCATCGGAACCGTCATCGTCGAGGGCGTCAGCTTCTGGCTCTCGGACAATTACCGCGACGTCTGGCCGATCATTCTCGGCTTGTTGCTGTTGCTGGTCATCCTGTTCCGGCCGCTCGGCCTGATCAGCTTTGTCCTCGGCGAGCGCGAGCGGGTCGGCAGTTTCGGTGCCAAACTCAAGGGGAAGCAGAATGCCGCTCCTTGAAGCCGCCGGCATCTCAAAGGTCTTCGGCAAGCTCACCGCGCTCGATGGCGCTGCGCTCACCGTCGGCGAGAACGAGTTTCACGGCCTGATCGGCCCGAACGGCTCCGGCAAGAGCACGCTGATGAAATGCATCGCCGGCGCGGAAGCGCCGACGCAGGGCAAGGTGAGCTTCGTCAACACCGACATCACCGCGTTCACGCCGACCGAGCGCGCCCGTGCCGGCATGAGCCTGAAATTCCAGATCACATCGGTGTTGCCGTCGCTGACGCTGTACGACAACATTCTGCTTGCTCTGCAGGCGCAGTCCTCGCTGCTCGACCTCGTGTTCTCGCGCACCCGCGGCGCGCTGCACCAGCAGGTCATGACCATGCTGACGCAATTCCGCTTGGCCGACCGCGCCTTCGATGCGGCGGCGGCGCTCTCGCACGGCCAGCAGCAATGGTTGGAGATCGCGATGGCGCTGGCGGGCAAGCCGAAGCTTCTGCTGCTCGACGAGCCGACCGGCGGCATGAGCCTTGAGGAGCGCCGCGTCACCGGCGAATTGCTGCAGCCGATCAAACAGCACTGCTCGCTCGTCATCGTCGAGCACGACCTCGATTTCATCCGCGACATCTGCGATCGCCTGACCGTGCTCGACCAGGGCAAGGTGCTGGCCTCAGGCACCGTGTCGGAGATCCAGGCCAACACATCCGTCCAGGAGATCTATCTGCGCCGTGCCTGAATTTTTGGACATCAAGCATCTCGACGCCGGCTATGGCCGCAGCCAGGTCCTGTTCGACGTCAACCTCGGCATCCCCTGGCGGGGCGGCGTTGCCGTGCTCGGGCGCAACGGTGCGGGCAAGACCACGCTGATGAAGACCATCGTCGGCGAATTGCCGGCGTGGAAGGGCGAGGTCGGCTTCGACGGCCGCGATATCAGCCGCAGGCGGCCGGAGGAGCGGGTGCGCGCCGGCATCGGCTACGTGCCGCAGGAGCATTCGGTGTTCGCGCGCCTGTCGGTGCGCGACAATCTCGCGGTCGGCTCGCTCTTCAACAAGGATTCCACCGCCGTCGACCGCGTGCTGGCCATTTTCCCGAAACTCGGCCAGCGCCTCGACCAGCCCGCCGGCACGCTCTCCGGCGGCGAGCGCAAGATGCTCGCCATCGGACGCGCCATGCTGGGCGACCCCAAACTGCTGCTGCTGGACGAGCCGACCGAAGGCGTCTGGATCGGTGTGATCGAGGAGATCACCGAACGCCTGATCGAGCTTGCCAGGAGCATCGCCGTCATCATCGTCGAGCAGCACCTCGATCTGGCACTGCGCGTCGCCGACTACGCGTACGTGCTCGATCGCGGCCGCGTCGCGCTGCAAGGCGCGGCGGGCGAGGTCAGGGGCAATCCGGAATTGATGCGGTATCTGGCGCCGTAGATTTAGGCGGGCGGAGGGGCGCCCGCCTACTTCAAGGCTCCAAACCGGCTGTCGAACGAATTCGACGACACCACCGGCGCGGCGCCCGCCATCTGTGCGTTCTCACCCGAACCATCGTTCACCGACGGCTTCAGCGCAGGCCGCGTTGCGGCGACCCTGGTCTCGGCGGGCTTTGCCGGCTCGGCGGGCTTGGCGGCAACTGCCGGCTTGTCCTTTGCGGCATCGTGATGGCCGGGCACGAAACGGGTTACCGCGGCCTTGAGCCTGGAGGCCGCGCTCGGCGGCGTGACGGCCGCCGGGGCCGGCGTCACCGACGCGGTCGCTTTTGGCGGCGGCGTGGTCGCCGTGGTGTCGGCGGTGCCGAAGCCCATCTTGCGGCCGAGGTTCGAGAAGAAGCCCGACTTCTCGGCGGGCGCGACCGACGCGACGCGGGTGTTGGTCGCGGGTGCGCTGACGGCGACGACCGGCTCTCCCTGCGGGGCAGCGGCCGTCGGCTCGAAGTTCGGCTTCGGCGGATTGACCGTACCGGGAATCGTGCCGGGAGCCTTCGACATCGCCAGCATCTGAATCGTGTTGCCTTCGGCGCCGTCCGACAGGCCGGTCGAGCCTTCCGGAATCTTGGACGCGAAGATCTTGTTCATGCCGCCATCGATGCCGGTGTTCATGCGCGCCACAGGCGTGCCCCTGGCGACGAGCTTGTTGTATTCGGCCTCGTCGCGCTGCTCCTTCTCGCGCACGGCGCTGGCGATCTCCTCGGGGATCACATAGGCCGGGCACTTGGCGGAGGCGTCGAACACGGGATCGCGCTTGGCGTCGGGCGCCTTGGCGGCGTCGAACACGTACTTTTTCTCGCAGAAGTCGACCTTCGGCTCCTGCCGCGTCACCTCGAAATGATCGTAGCCTTCCTTGATCATGCGCCAGAACGGCATGTTCGGATTGTTGCGGTGCTTGGCCATGTTCACCGGCGTCATCCGGAAAGGATAGGCCTGGAACTGGAACGCCTTCTGGCCGCCGAAGAAGGATTCGCGGCCCAGCGAATAGATCTCCGCGATCTGCTCGTCCGTCATCGCGTAGCAGCCGCGCGAGGAGCAATCGCCGTGCACCATGAGTTGCGAGCCGGTGCGACCGAGCGCGCGGTCGAACGCGTTGGGGAATCCGGTGTTGAACGAGAGGTAATAGGCCGACTGCGGATTCATCTGGCTCGGATTGATCGAGTAGAATCCTTCCGGCGCCTGCCGATCGCCTTCGCGCACCTTCGGACCGAGGTCGCCCGACCAGCGGCAGATCGGATAGGTCTTGAGCAGCGCGAACTGGCCGGAGCGGGTCTGCTTCCAGATCTCGAGCTCGGCCTCCTGCTTGAACAGGCGGATCAGGATCGGCGAATTGAGATCCATGTCCTTCTCGCCCATCGCGGCGACGAGTTTCGGCGGGACCGGCTGGTTGGCCTTGGCGTTGGTCGCCAGCGACACCTGATCGGTATCGCAGCCGGCAAGCACAATGCTGGCGGCAAGCGCAACCGAAGCCAAGAGCGCGCGAGCAAGCGAACGAGAATTCAAGATGGACCCCACAACGTGCCGGGCAAGGAGCGCAAACCCCAATTTCGAAGCATGGCCTGACCGGAACATCCGGACTTTCTCAGACCAAGCCCCAGCGCTTATGCCCTGAAGCCATTGATTAAAATTCTAACCTCCGCACCTTGGGGTCGCAACCCGACCGGGGATCACGAGCCCGTTGGCGAGGCGGCGTGGTCAACGAAGACTTAAACTGGGCCGGAACTTGGACTTGCAGCCAAACCAGTACTGAGATCGCCGATTTGGGCAAAAAAAGGGTTAATGCGGGGTTACCGGCCCGTCTTCTCCTCCCCCGCGCGGGGGAGGCCGGAAGGGGGCTCGCGCCTCATTGGGAATGTCGCGAGAGGAGAGACCCCGCCCCAACCCTCTCCGCGCAAGCGGGAGAGGGGGCGCACCGCGTCTGAGACACCAAAATCCGGGCGGATCAGCCCAGTTTTCGGCCGATATCGAGGAATTTCTGCCGGCGCTGCTTGCGGATGGCATCGCCGTCCATGCCGCGGAGCTCGTCAAAGGCCTTGGCGATGGCCTCCCCGGTGGTGGCGATCATGGCGGCGGGGTCGCGATGGGCTCCGCCGACCGGCTCCTTCAGGACGGTGTCGATCACCCCGAAGCGCAGCATGTCCTGGGCCGTGATCTTCATGTTGTTGGCGGCTTCCTGCGCCTTGCTGCCGTCGCGCCAGAGGATGGAGGAGGCCGCTTCCGGCGAGATCACGCTGTAGATCGCGTGCTCCAGCATCAACACCTTGTTGGCGGTGGTGATGGCGATCGCGCCGCCCGACATGCCCTCGCCGGTGATGATGGCGACGTTCGGCACCGTCAGCGCCATGCAGGCATCGGTCGAACGCGCGATGGCTTCAGCCTGGCCGCGCTCCTCGGCGCCGATGCCGGGATAGGCGCCGGCGGAATCGGCGAGCGACAGCACCGGCAGGCCGAACCGCTCGGCCATCTCCATCAGCCGCACGCATTTGCGGTAACCTTCCGGCCTTGCCATGCCAAAATTGTGCTTGATGCGGCTCTCGGTGGAATCGCCCTTTTCCTGGCCCATCACGCAGATGGCCTCGCCACGGAAACGGCCGAAGCCGGCGACCAGCGCCTCGTCCTCGCCGAACTTGCGGTCGCCGGCGAGCGGGGTGAATTCGGTGATCAGGCCCTTGATGAAGTCGTTGAAATGCGGCCGCTGCGGGTGCCGCGCGACCAGTGTCTTCTGCCACGGCGTCAGGTTTAGATAGAGGTCGGCCAGCGCCTGCGCGGCCTTGTCCTCGATCCGGCCGATCTCCTCGGCAATGTCGGTGCCGGAGGCAGCCAGCGTCCTGAGCTCGTCGACCTTGGAGTCGAGCTCGGCGACGGGCTTTTCGAAGTCGAGATAGCTGCGCATCTGGTCTGGCATCGTTTCAATATAGGGGGACGGGACTGGGAGGCGAAGCGAGGTTGGCTTCTTGATGAGAAGTGCAGCTTCTTCAAGGGCTTGACCTGTGCGCTCCCGAGAGCGCGCCAAATCACTGACAAGGCCACGGCTGTTTCTGCGGAGATGTGGCCGAAGTCAAGGCGGTTTCGCCCGCCGCGGAGCGGCGGCGGTTACTTCTCCGCCAGCGGGTGCAGGTCTCGTACCAGGCTCTTCAGCCGCTCTTCGACCACGTGGGTATAGATCTGGGTCGTCGAGATGTCGGTATGGCCGAGCAGGGTCTGGACGATGCGCAGGTCTGCCCCGTTGTGCAGAAGGTGGCTGGCGAAAGCGTGCCGCAGCACGTGCGGGGAGACCAGGCGCGCCTGAAGTCCCGAGGCGATCGCGAGCTCCTTGAGGTCTCGGGCAAAATGCTGCCGCGTCAGGTGCCCGCTCTCGCCGAAGGAGGGAAACAGCCATTTCGAGGCGGTGAGGCTGCCCTTCTTCTCACCTTTCGCGGCCTCCGTTGCTGCGAGATAATCCGCCATCGCCTGCCGCGAGGCTTCGTTGAGTGGCACCAGCCGTTCCTTGTCGCCCTTGCCGCGCACCACGATCATGCGGGCATCGCGTTTGGCCGCCGAGCGCGGCAGCGACACCAACTCGGAGACGCGCAGGCCCGTGGCGTAGAGCACCTCGAGCAGGCAATAGAGCCGCAAGGCCCGCAGCCGCTGCGAGGGCGATACGTCCGCCGCCTCGCTCATCTCTTTTGCGCGGCGGAGCATGCGATCGACGTCAGAGATCGACAGCACCTTTGGCAGGCCGCGGCCGCGCTTGGGGCCTGACAGGATCGCCGCGGGATCTTCGGTCTTGATGCGCTCGTTCAGCAGGAAGCGGAACAGGTGCCGCATTGCCGACAGCCGCCGCGCAACGCTGGAGGATTTGAAGCCGCGCGCATCGAGGTCGCCGAGATAGTCGCGCAGGACTTGCGTCTCGGCGTCTACAAAGCTGTGACCGACGCGGCCCAAAAACTCGGAGAAATCGGTGAGGTCGCGCCTGTAAGCATCGAGCGTATTGGCCCCGGCGCCCTGTTCCGCCGCCAGCATGTCGAGGAACAGGCCGGTGAGCTTGGCATCGGAGGGCTTGCTGGAGGATTTGGGCATGCCCTGGAGGCTAACTCCTATTTCTTGAGAAATTTATCCGGCGTGATCGTCAGCGTCATTTCTCGCGGCTTCGGATTGACGAAGTTGGCCAGCGCGAACACCACGCCGTAGACGATGCCGGCGATCACGGCGACGACCGTCAGGAAGCGGAACAGGCTGGGCATCGGGCAAGGTCTCGGCAAAGTCTCAGGATTGCAAATTAACCTATGAAATCATCCAACATGTTCGCCGTTTCGTGGCAAGAGTCCTCTGGCGAGGGCCCCAAGGGGGTCGTATAGGTGGCCCGGATGCCGCCTTTGTCGGCAGTTTGAGCGAGATCCAATCGAGCGACATGATGCCGGACGCCGTATTCCCAGCACAAGCGAGCCCTGAGGCCGACATCCTGTCGGCGCTCGGGACGCGTTCGATCGTGTTGGTCGGCATGATGGGCGTCGGCAAATCGACCATCGGCCGCCGCATGGCGGCCCGGCTCAAGCTGCCCTTCGTCGACGCCGACACTGAGATCGAGGCGGCGGCCGGCATGACCATACCGGAGATTTTCGAGCGCCATGGCGAGCCGCATTTCCGCGACGGCGAGGCGAGGGTGATCGCCCGCCTGCTCGAGGGAGGGCCGGTGGTGCTGGCGACCGGCGGCGGCGCCTTCATGCGCGAGGAGACGCGCAGCCGCATCGCGTCGAAGGCGATATCGATCTGGCTCAAGGCGGACCACGACGTCATCATGCGCCGTGTGCGGCGCCGCGCCGATCGGCCGCTGCTCCAGACCGCGGACCCCGAGGGAACCGTGACGCGCCTGCTCACCGAGCGCGAGCCGGTCTACAGCCATGCCGATCTCACCATCGCCTCGCGCGACGTGCCGCACGACAGAATCGTCGACGAGACCATCGAGACGCTGCACGCGCATCTCTGCGGCGAGCCGGCTGCCCAATCTCCTGCCGACATCGCGAGTGCCGTTCGATGACCGCGCCTCTGAAGCATTCCGATCCTGTCAACGTGGACGTCGCCCTCGGCGACCGCGCCTATGACATCGTCATCGGCCGCGGCGTGTTGTCCTCGCTCGGCGAGCGCGTCGCCGCGTTGCGCCCCGGCGTGCGCACGGCCATCGTCACCGACCGCACCGTCGCAAGATACTGGCTCGAGCCGACCGAGGCCTCGCTCGCGGCGGCCGGCGTTCCGACCTCGCGCGTCGTCGTCGAGGAAGGTGAGATCTCGAAGACCTATGCCGGCCTCGAAAAGGTCAGCGAAGCCCTGATCGCCGCCAAGATCGAGCGCAACGATCTTGTCATCGCGCTCGGTGGCGGCGTGGTCGGCGATCTCGCCGGCTTTGCCGCCGCGATTCTGCGCCGCGGCGTCGATTTCGTGCAGGTGCCGACCTCGCTGCTGGCGCAGGTCGATTCCTCGGTCGGCGGCAAGACCGGCATCAACTCGCCGCAGGGCAAGAATCTGCTCGGCGCCTTCCACCAGCCGGTGCTTGTGATCGCCGACACGGCCGTGCTCGACACGCTGTCGCCGCGGCAATTCCGCGCCGGCTATGCCGAGGTCGCCAAATACGGCGTGCTCGGCGACGAGGCCTTCTTCACCTGGCTTGAGAAGAATCACGCGGACATCTTCAAGGGCGGCCCGGGACGCGAGCATGCGATCGCGACCTCCTGCCGCGCCAAGGCGGGCGTCGTCTCGCGCGACGAGCGCGAGACCGGCGAGCGCGCGCTGCTCAATCTCGGCCACACCTTTGGTCATGCGCTGGAAGCCGCGACCGGTTTCTCCGACCGCCTGTTCCACGGTGAGGGCGTTGCCATCGGCATGACACTGGCGGCGCAGTTTTCCGCAAGCCTCGGCATGATCGGCGAGATTGAGGCGGCCCGCGTCGAGCGCCATCTGATCGAAGCCGGTCTGCCGACACGCTTGCAGGACATCGCGGGCTTTGCGCAGGAAGGCCTCGCCGATGCCGACACGCTGATGGCGCTGATGGCGCAGGACAAGAAGGTCAAGCGCGGCAAGCTCACCTTCATCCTGTTGGAGGCCGTGGGGCGTGCCGTCATCGCAAAGGATGTCGAGCCGACTCCGGTGCGCGATTTCCTGAAAGAGAAGCTCGCCCTCAAGGCGTGATTACGCGGCTGTACGGCTGTCGAGTGATTCATGGACTGGCTCGGATTCACAATCGTCATTCTCTGCCTACTCGTGTCGGGCTTCTTCGCGGCGAGCGAGACCGCGCTGACCGGCGCCTCGCGCGCCAGCATGCTGCGGCTGTCCAAGCAGGGTAATCGCGACGCCGACGTGGTCTCGCAGCTGCTCGACATGCGCGAGCGCCTGATCGGCGCGCTGCTGCTCGGCAACAACATCGCCAATATCAGCGCCTCCGCGCTGGCAACCTCCATCTTCACCGCATGGTTCGGCGATGTCGGCGTGCTCTATGCCACCGGCGTGATGACGGCGCTGGTCGTGATTTTTGCGGAAGTGCTGCCCAAGACCATCGCCATCAACGCGCCGGATCGCATGGCGCTCGCGGTCGCGCGCCCGATGCGGCTGACGATGTATGTGCTGGGGCCGCTGCTGCGGATCGTCGAGGTCATCGTCCGCCTGCTGATGCGCGGCTTCGGTCTTGCCGGCGAGCACCAGGCGATCCTGTCGCCGACCGAGCGCCTGCGCGGCGCGGTCGACCTGCTGCACCACGAGGGCAAGGTGGAGAAGCAGGACCGCGACATGCTCGGCGGCCTGCTCGATCTGCGCGAGCTCCAGGTCTCCGACGTCATGATCCATCGCACCGAGATGATGATGATCAACGCCGACATGCCACCGGACGATCTGGTCCGCGAGGTGCTGGCGACCGAATACACCCGCATCCCGCTCTGGCGCGAGAAGCCGGAAAACATCATCGGCGTGCTTCACGCCAAGGATCTGCTGCGCGCGATCCGCGCCTCCGACGGCGATACCTCGCGCATCGATGTCTCCACCATCGCGCTGCCGCCCTGGTTCGTGCCGGAGATGCGGCCGCTCGCCGAGCAGCTCAAGGCGTTCCGCCGCCGCAAGACCCATTTCGCGCTCGTCGTCGACGAATATGGCGAAGTCGAAGGTCTGGTGACGCTGGAAGACATTCTGGAAGAGATTGTCGGTGACATCTCCGACGAGCACGACGTGGTGGTCGCGGGCGTACGTGCCCAGCCCGACGGCTCCGTCGTGGTCGATGGCTCGGTGCCGATCCGCGACCTCAACCGTGCCATGGACTGGCGCCTGCCCGACGAAGAGGCAACCACGGTAGCCGGCCTCGTCATTCACGAAGCGCGCTCGATCCCCGATCGTGGCCAGAGCTTCACGTTCCACGGCTTCCGCTTCCGCGTCCTCCGCCGCGAACGCAACCGCATCACCGCGCTCCGTATTTCTCCGGTCCCGCGCGAGGCCGAGATGGAAGAGGCGAGGCCGAGACGGGCGGGGACGTCGTTCTGACCCCTCAGTCATTCCGGTGCGATGCGAAGCATCGAATCCGGAATCTCGAGATTCCCCGGTGCGCAATTGCGCAGCTGAGGTTCGGCTCTTCGAGCCGCCCCGGAATGACGGAGCTAATTTTCCCCCGGCGCCTGCGCGTGGATGGCCAGCGCATGCACGCTGCCGGAAAGTTCCGCGGCCAGCGCCGCATTTATCATGCGGTGACGGTCGACCCGGCTCTTCCCTTTGAAGGCCCGAGACACGATATAAACGCGGAAGTGCGTCTCGCCGCTCGGCCGATGGCCGGCGTGGCCCTCATGCAAATGTGACTCGTCGACGACTTGCAGGCTTTCCGGCGTGAAAGCTTCCTGCAACTTGTTGCTGATAGTGTCTTTCATAACCATGAGTGCCATTAAATCCTGCGATCGCGCTCCGTCAATTGCATAAGGCCGTCTCCGGCGGCCGTAGTTCAAGCGACGCCGAAGTGAAACTTCGGCTACGGGTAGTCAGCTAATTGCGATGTCAAGACTTGAAGGTTTTTGCATTGCGTAGTCAAAGTCAGCCATGCCGATCGATTCATCAAAGTTCTTCGACTCCATCCGTGTGAAGCCGCGGGGCAAGCAGCCCGAGGCGAAGCCGCGGGACACCGTGGTCGCCTGCGAGTGGGCCGGGTGCCAGAACAAGGGCGCGCATCGCGCGCCGAAGGGCCGTGATAACCAGCGCGAGTACTGGCACTTCTGCCTGGACCACGTGCGCGAGTACAACCAGAACTACAATTTCTTCTCAGGCATGAATGCCGACGCCGTTGCGCGCTATCAGAAGGACGCGCTGACCGGTCACCGCCCGACCTGGAAGATGGGCGCCAACGGCGGCAAGAAGGGTGCGGAAGCCGAGATCGACATGGCCTCCGATCCGTTCAGCATGTTCAGCGAGATCAACGGCCGCGCCAGTTGGCGGAAGGGTCCGGAGGCGGAGCCCAAGGCCGAAACGCGCAAGGTCATGAACGCCGAGCGCAAGGCGCTCCAGGTCATGGGCCTCGGTCCGAATTCCACGCTCGCCGACGTCAAGACCAAGTACAAGGCGCTGGTCAAGCAGCACCACCCCGATGCCAACGGCGGCGACCGCTCCACCGAAGACCGCCTGATCGAGATCATCAAGGCGTACAACTATTTGAAGACTGTGGTCCGGGAGGCCTGAGGGCTACGCGGCTCGCGTTCTTCCCTTCTCCCCTTGTGGGCCTGTTGCGTAATTCGCCAGTTGTGATTCCCTGCGGTTGAGCCTTTTGGG
>NZ_JAUIZJ010000018.1:0-124798 GCF_030435535.1 Bradyrhizobium sp. WYCCWR 13022 | reverse complement strand
GACGAGATCATCGACATCGTCGAGGAGCGCCTCAACATCGAGGTCGGCGGCTCGGCTAGCGGCATCCTGGGCTCGGCCGTGATCAAGGGCCAGGCGACCGAGGTGATCGACGTCGGCCACTTCCTGCCGATGGCGTTCGCCGACTGGTTCACCCGCAAGGAGATGAAGCCGTCGATGCACTCGCAGTCGGTGCTGCTGGTCGACGACAGCGCGTTCTTCCGCAACATGCTGGCGCCCGTCCTCAAGGCCGCCGGCTACCGCGTCCGCACTGCGCCGACCGCGCAGGAGGGCCTGGCTGCCTTGCGCGCGCAGAACTTCGACGTGGTCCTGACCGACATCGAGATGCCCGACATGAACGGGTTCGAGTTCGCCGAGACCATTCGTTCCGACAGCAATCTGGGCGCGATGCCGATCATCGGCCTGTCCGCGTTGGTGTCGCCGGCGGCGATCGAGCGCGGCCGTCAGGCCGGCTTCCACGACTATGTCGCCAAGTTCGACCGTCCCGGTCTGATCGCGGCGCTGAAGGAGCAGACCGCGGGCGCCGCCGGCGCCTCCGAGCTGAGCCGGGCGGCGGCGTAAGGACCGGGATCAGGAGAGATTGCAATGAGCAAGAAGACCCAGTCCACCGAAGGCGCCATGGTCGAATACGTCACCGCGATGATCGGCGGCCAGCTGTTCGGCCTGCCGATCTCCCGCGTCCAGGACGTGTTCATGCCCGAGCGCGTCACCCGCGTTCCCTTGTCCTCGCGCGAGATATCGGGCGTCTTGAACCTGCGCGGCCGCATCGTCACCGTGGTCGACATGCGCGCCCGTCTCGGCCTGCCCAGGGACGAGGACGGCAAGACGCCGATGGCGGTTGGCGTCGACCTGCGCGGCGAATCCTATGGCCTCCTGATCGACCAGATCGGCGAGGTGCTGCGCCTGCCCGAGGACAGCAAGGAAGAGAACCCGGTCAACCTCGACCCCCGCATGGCCAAGCTCGCCGGAGGCGTCCACCGTCTCGACGGCCAGCTCATGGTCGTCCTCGACGTCGATCGCGTCCTCGAGCTCGCGCCCGAGATGATGGCGGCCTGATACGGCGGCATTGCCGCCGACGGCCAAGCAATTGGAAGTGTCCCCGCAAAGGGGACAGGAAGCAGAGGTTCACATGCGCACTTGTCTCGTCGTTGATGATTCCAGCGTCATCCGCAAGGTCGCGCGCCGGATCCTGGAGGGGCTCGACTTCCAGATTCTGGAAGCCGAGGACGGTGAGAAGGCCCTGGAAGCCTGCAAGCGCGGACTGCCCGACGCCGTGCTGCTCGACTGGAACATGCCGGTCATGGACGGGTACGAGTTTCTCGGTCATCTCCGCCGCATGCCCGGCGGCGACCAGCCCAAGGTGGTGTTCTGCACCACAGAGAACGACGTCGCGCACATCGCGCGTGCGCTGCATGCCGGCGCCAACGAATACATCATGAAGCCTTTCGACAAGGACATCGTGACGGCGAAATTCCAGGAAGTCGGCTTGATCTGAGCGAACCCCCGGAGGCTGGACGGCTCCTTCGGCGTTTGTTTTCAACTAAACCGTTTCAGTCTGAGTTGGTGAGTAATGAGTGTGGCGTTCGCAGGTAATTCGACCATGAGCCCGTCGCGTGAGGCCGGGCCGCTGCGGGTGATGATCGTCGACGATTCCGTCGTCATACGCGGTCTGATCTCGCGCTGGATCGGAGCCGAGCACGACATGGAGGTCGCGGCGTCGCTGCGCACCGGGCTCGATGCGGTCAACCAGCTCGAACGCATCAACCCCGATGTCGCCGTGCTCGACATCGAGATGCCCGAGCTCGACGGCATCTCGGCGCTGCCGCAGCTCCTGGCGAAGAAGCGCGATCTCGTCGTCATCATGGCTTCGACGCTCACCCGCCGCAACGCGGAGGTCAGCTTCAAGGCGCTGTCGCTCGGCGCGGCCGACTACATTCCGAAACCGGAATCGACGCGTGAGACCTCCGCCGCCGATATCTTCCACCACGATCTGATCCAGAAGATCCGCCACCTCGGTGCGCGGCTGCGCCGGAAGCCGGCAGTGGCCAGTCCGCTGCTGGCGCCCGCGAGCCCCGCTGCGCCCATTGCGCGTGCACCTGCCGTGGTGCGGCCCATAGCGCCCGCACCGGCCGTGCATGCCCCGTCGTCGGGCTCGCTCTCCACGCGTCCGTTCTCGACCCAGGCGCCGAAGGTGCTGCTGATCGGCTCCTCCACCGGTGGCCCGCAGGCGCTGATGACGCTCGTCACCGAGCTGGGCCCCGTCATCGACCGCTTCCCGGTGCTGATCACCCAGCACATGCCGCCGACCTTCACCACCATTCTCGCCGAGCATCTGGCGCGTTCGAGCCGCCGTCCGGCAGCCGAGGCTGTCGATGGCGAGCCCGTGAAACCGGGTCGCATCTATCTCGCGCCGGGCGGCAAGCACATGCGCGTCGTGCGCAGCGGCGCGGAGGCCGCGATCGCGCTCGACGACGGTCCGGCCGTCAATTTCTGCAAACCTGCGGTCGATCCGCTCTTCACCTCCGCCATCGACATCTGGCACGGCAACATCCTGTCCGTGATCCTGACGGGCATGGGCTCGGACGGCATGCGCGGCGGCAAGGACATCGTCGCCGCCGGCGGCAGCGTGATCGCGCAGGATGAGGCCTCCAGCGTGGTGTGGGGCATGCCGGGTGCGGCGGCCAACGCCGGCATCTGCGCGGCGATCCTGCCGCTCAACCAGATCGGCGCGAAGGTCAACCGCCTGTTCGCGGGAGACCGTTCGTGACGCCGGCGGACTACGACTATCTGCGCAAGTTCCTGAAAGAACGTTCCGGTCTCGATCTCTCGCCCGACAAGCAATACCTGGTCGAGAGCCGATTGCTGCCGCTGGCGCGCAAGGCGAGTCTATCAGGCATCTCCGATCTCGTTCTCAAGATCCGGAACGGCGACGGCCGGCTTGCGACCGACGTGGTCGAAGCCATGACCACCAACGAGACCTTCTTCTTCCGCGACAAGATCCCGTTCGATCATCTGCGCGACGGCATCATGCCCGGCCTGATCCAGGCCCGCGCCGCGCGCAAGAGCTTACGGATCTGGTCGGCGGCGTCGTCGACGGGGCAGGAGCCCTACTCGATCGCGATGTGCCTGAAGGAGATGGGGGCTGCACTCGGCGGCTGGCGTATCGAAATCGTCGCCACCGATCTGTCGCAGGAAGTGCTGGAGAAATCGAAGGCCGGCGCCTACAGCCAGTTCGAAGTGCAGCGCGGCCTTCCGATCCAGTTGCTGATGAAATACTTCACCCAGGCGAGCGATGTCTGGCAGCTCAATGCCGATGTCCGCGCGATGGTGCAGTTCCGCCAGCTCAACCTGTTGCAGGACTTCTCCCATCTCGGCACGTTCGACGTGATCTTCTGCCGCAACGTGCTGATCTATTTCGATCAGGACACCAAGGCCATGATCTTCGAGCGCATGGCGAAGGGCCTGGAAGCCGACGGCACGCTGCTGCTGGGCGCTGCCGAATCCGTCGTCGGCATCACCGACGCGTTCCGCCCGATGTCCGATCGCCGCGGTCTCTATCAGCTCAACCCCGCGCGCTCGGGCCGACCAATGGGCGGATTGATGCCGCAGCCGCTGAAGGTCGCTGCGGCGCGGTGATCTACAAAATCGCGTGCGGCAGAAACCGCGAGCTGTTGCCCGTGATCGGGCTCTCGTCCTCGCGGATCGAAAGCCCGCACGGTTCGTGGTTCACCAGCCAGCTCCCCACCACCGGATAGACGCCGGAAAAATTCGGCAGCGGTGAGAGCGCCTGGCGCACGAAGCCTTCGGCGCCGTAAGGGCCGGCGTGCTCGTCGAGTGACATTCCGCCCGATACCAGCGTGACATTGGCGCCTTCGCGCGACAGCAAGGGCTTGCGGACGTAGGAGCTGCCAAGCTCGGCGGCGCGCGGGTCGTCCTCGAAGAAGGCCGGCAGCAGATTGGGGTGCTTTGGAAACATCTCCCACAGCAGCGGCAGGATGCCCTTGTTGGAGAGCACCGCCTTCCACGGCGGCTCGATCCAGCGCGTCGGTGCACCCTTGAGCTTGGCGCCGAAGGCGTCGTGGAACATCCACTCCCAGGGGTAGAGCTTAAACACCAGCTCCATGTCGTTGTTATCGAGATCGACGAAGCCGCCGGTCTCGTCGCGCCAGCCGATCTCCTCGATGTCGAGCAGCGTGGTCGAGAGACCCGCCTGGCGCGCGGTGTCTTCGAGATAGGCGAGCGTACCGGCGTCTTCCTCGTTGCCGGTGGTGCCGGTGAGGTGCAGGTGCTTGTTTGCGGCAATATCCTTCCATGCCGCGATCAGGCGCTCGTGGATCGAGTTGAACTGGTCGGCGCGTGCGGGGATGATGCGGCGCTCGATGGCCTGTTCGAGCCAGGTCCATTGAAACACGGCAGCCTCGAAGATCGAGGTCGGCGTGTCAGCATTGTATTCGAGCAGCTTTGCGGGGCCCGCGCCGTCGAATTTGAGATCGAGCCGGCCGTAGAGGCTGCGGTCGTCGCGCTCCCAGCTCTCGGAGATCAGATCCCAGAACGCTTCCGGAATCTTGAGCCGCCGCAAATGGCGCTCGTCGCCGATCACGTGCCCGGCGAGTTCCAGGCACATCGCGTCGATCTCGCCGGTCGGCGTCTCGATGCCGCGCTCGATCTCGTCGAGCGTGAATGCGTAATAGGCGCGCTCGTCCCAATAGCGCTCGCCGTCGATGGTGTGGAAGGCGAAGCCGCATTGCTCGGCGGTTTGTTGCCAGTCGTCGCGCTCGGGACAGGTAATGCGCTGCATGTGTCAGCCGCCGCCGTGTCCGCCATGACCATGACCGTGCCCGCCATGGCCTTGCATGCGATGCAGCGTGCCGCCGAATCCGCCATAGCGCGGCCGGCAATACGGCTGGCCGTCGATGCCGGGCACGGCTTCCAGCCCGGAGCCGCAGGGACGATCCCGCCTGGTGAATCCCATCGAGGCCGCGCTGACCGCGGCGCTTCCCATCAGCGTAAGCATGACCCTTCGCGAACGTTTCATCATGTGTCCTTCCGCGCGCTTTTAAAGCAGACCGGCGCGCGGCGTTGAATTCAAAGCCGCGCGCGTCAGCTGCCGCCCGAAAAGGCGTGTGCAAACGAGCCGAAGCCGCCACGAGTGACGCCGCCGGAGCCTGCTTCGGACGATCCACCCGACGAGGAATAACTTGAGGAGTCGCTGCTGTAGAAGCTCGATCGCGACGACCAGTGCGAACTGCCTGATGAGCTGCGGCTGCTGCTGCTGCAGTTGGTGGTCGCCGGTGCCGGCGTCGTTGCGCCGGGAGGCGTCGTCCCGGCAGGCGCGGGATCGCAAGCCTGCCGCGGCATCAGCATGAAGGCGGTGCTGCCCACCGCGATGGTGCCCATCACCAGCAGCGCGACATGGCCCGAGCGCTTCACCGGTTCGCGCGGGGCCGGCGGCACAGGGGCGGGCCTGCGCTTGCCGAAATCCTTGGTGGGAGGCTTGGCGGCCATATCAGTAGATCATGCAGGCGGCGTTCAGCAGGCCGGCTGCGAGCGAGGACAGGCCGAGCCAGATGGCGGGCGCGAGCTCGCCGGCGGCGATCCGCCCCGACAGGTTCGGCACCGGGATTTTCACGATATAGAAAACCGCGACCTGCACGATCAGGGCGATGAAGGCCCAGACCAGGCAGTCCAGCACATTGGCGGAATGTGCGATC
Source organism: Bradyrhizobium sp. WYCCWR 13022 (assembly GCF_030435535.1). Classification (NCBI taxonomy): domain Bacteria; kingdom Pseudomonadati; phylum Pseudomonadota; class Alphaproteobacteria; order Hyphomicrobiales; family Nitrobacteraceae; genus Bradyrhizobium; species Bradyrhizobium sp. WYCCWR 13022. The sequence goes on along the minus strand of NZ_JAUIZJ010000018.1, from coordinate 119,069 downwards.
GCGCTGAACAGCGGCGCCACGAAGCCGAGCAGGCTGAGGCCAAGCGCGATCGCTGCGGCAGGATCGTTGTCCCGGATCAGCTGGAACTCGTTGTGCGGCGTGATCCGCGTGTAGACCAGCAGATATGCCACTATCGCGATCAGCCCGGTGCAGAAATAGACCAGGAAGGCGGGCAGGCCGGCGAGCGATTGCAGGATCATGAGGAGGTCCAACTTTGGCGCCCGCGAATTCTGGCACGATCGCTTAGTCGCCGCAGCGGGCCGACAGGTTCGATCCCCAGAAACAAGCCCGCTCTGCGACTTACCCGCGCACCGCACAATTTTTCGGGCCGGATGAGACATGCTTCACAAATGCGTCTCGAGGTTGTGTGTGATAAACTGAGCCATTGTTCTACGGCCGCCCTCATTTCGATCGGCCGCGCTCATTCGAGGGATGCTTCGTCCAGATCAAGACATTGTTGAGTGAGGCTCAAAATGCCTGTTGCCGAATACGAAGATTTCGAGCTCGAGATCGGCTCCGATCTGCCGGCGGGCGGCGGTCCTCAGCAATATTACGGCCGGGTCGTCAGGTCGCCGGCCGGCGAGGCGCCGAAGAGCCAGGTGAAGTTCTGGTTCTCGGCGCCCGGTGAACTGGCGAAGCTGCGCGGCGAGCTGGAAAATGCCGTGCTCGAGATCGACGAGAAGAACCGCCAGGGCCCGACCACGCGCGGCGAGCAGGTGCTGCGCGATTTCGGCCGCGGTGTGTTTCGCAGCGTCTTCACCGACGTGCCCTCGATCCAGCGGATCTATGAGCGCAGCAAGGGCGCGGCGCAGGATCTGAGGATCAAGCTGCGCATCGAGTCGGCCGATCTCGCCGGACTGCCCTGGGAATATCTCTACGACGAAGACGACATGCCGGGCTTCGTCAGCCTCACGCGCCCCATCGTGCGCTATCTCGAGACGGCCGGCGGCGTCAGCCGGATGGGCGTCAAGGGACCGCTGCGCATCCTCGGCATGATCTCCGATCCCTCGACCAGCGAATGGCCGAAGCTCAACGTCGTCAAGGAGCGCGACCGCATCAACAAGGGCATCGATGCGCTCCAGCACGAAGGCAAGGTCGATTTCCAGTGGGTCCCCGGCGGCACCGGCAAAGACCTGATGAAGAAGCTCCTGGAAGGCGACTGGCACATCTTCCACTTCATCGGGCATGGCGGCGTCGAGGAAGCCTCGCCCGGCGCCGGCGCGAGCGGCTTCGTCGTCATGGTCGACGAGGATGGCAAGCCGGTGAAGAAGTTCGCAACCGACCTCGCGATGATGCTGACGGGAGCAAAGCGCAGCCTGCGCCTGATCGTGCTCAATTGCTGCGAGAGCGCCAGGATCAACGTCGGCGACCGCTTCGGCAATCCGGCGATCGGGCTGATGAAGACGGGATGGCTGCCCGCCGTGGTGGCGATGCAGTTTCCGATCACCGACAACGCCGCGATCTCGATGTCGGAGGGATTTTACGCGGCGCTCGCCGGCAACAGGCCGATCGACGACGCGGTGACGCTCGCGCGCAAATTCATCCAGGAGAAGTCGCGCGTCGAGTGGGGAATTCCCGTCCTCTACATGCGCTCGCCGGACGGCCGGATCTTCGACGTCGAAGCGCCGCAGCCGCCGGTCGCTCCACCCGAGGCGGCGCGCCCCTCGAAGGAGATGCTGCAACAGCGCCGCGATGACTTCATGGAGGCGCTGCTGATTGCCCCGACGACGGTCGAGGCGCTGGAGGATTTGACCCGGCGCGGGCAGGAGTTGCACGGCCTCCTGGCCGACGATGCCGAACTGTCGACCCGGCTCGCAAAGGTCTATTTCGATCTCGGCACGCTTCAACACAAGCAGAAGCAGATCCCGAAGGCCGCCGCGAGCTTCGCCTACATGCTCAAGCTCGATCCGGCCAAGCCGGAGTATTTCGTGCGAAGGGCCAATTTCAACGTGACGGTCGGTCTCTACGAGAACGCGCTGAGCGACATCACCGAGGCGATCAAGCTCAAGCCGAAGAACGCGGAGTTCTACTGGATCAAGGGCATCGTCAGCATGACGGCCGCCGGCACCGACGACAAGCGCGGCTATGTCGAGGAGGCGATCAAGGCCTTCGGCACGGCGATCGCGACCAACGAGAACGAGCCGAAATATCTGGTGTCGCGGGCCAATGCCTACGCCCAGATCAAGGACGTGGTGAAGGCCCAGAACGATATGGACAGCGCGATTGCGCTGGCCCCGGACAATATCGATCTCCTGGTCCAGAAGGCCAAGATGGTTGCCCAGGCTGCGTGACGCTTCACGCCGGTCGCCGGATGCCGCTTTGTCCGGTGCGCCTTTCAACAGCGAACCCTAGCAATAGGAGTTCATCGTGTCGCTTGCTCAAGTCGTAGAACCACTGAATGCGATCTTCGAATCGTTCGGCGGACCGCTTCTGGTCGTGCTGTTCTACTGGTTCAGGTTTCACACGCTGAAAGGCACCCGCTCGTTCACGACGCGGCCGCTGTTTCTGTTCGGCCTCGCCGTCTTCACCACGCCGTTCCTGCTGGTCTACGCCGTTCTTCCCGGCAAGCTGTCACCGCTCGCCGCGGTCTGGCTGCTGATGTTCGCCTGGCTGATTCCCGTCGCGCCGAAGGTGTGGCGGAAATTCTGTCAGGAGCTGGCCGGCATTCCCGTCAGCGCGTTCGCCCTGCGCGACGCGCTGGCTGCAGCTCCGTTCCAGGTCGGTCCGGACGACATGCCGAGCCTTCAGCGCAAGCTGTCCAGGGTCGGCTACCAGGTCGACGATTTCCGCGCCACGCAATCGACCGCGATCCAGTCGCGCTTCCTCAAGATCTCGGCGCTGATGCTCCATTTCGAGCGCTGGGCCGCCGATCATGATGCCTTCATGGAGCGCAATTCCGATCTCTATGCGGAGCTGCTCGCGGTCTACGATTCGCTCTGCTTCCGCACCGTCCGCGTGCTCAAGAGCAGCGCCGAGATCTACGGTGCGATCATGGAGGACAGCCATGTCGAGCCTGACGACTGGCAGGCGCTCGACAAGCTCTCGACCCGCCACACCGTGGTCAGCCAGCTTCAACTCGCGGCCCAGACCGCGGCCGGATGCATGCTGGAGGATCTGCGCAAGGACATGGATTCCCTGCTCAACAATCTGCTGCTGTTCGCAGCGCGCGCCGCGCTCGCCGGCGAATGGACGCTCGGGCGCAGCAGGCAGAGGCTCGGGGCGATCGGCTTCACGCTGGAGCCGGCTCCGCCCGGCATCGCGAAATTTGTCGCGGTCGCGGCGGGCTTCGGCTTCGTCTGGTGCCTCGCATGGCTGCTCGGCTCAGGCAAGATCGTCCACATGCCCGGAGACCAATATGTCGGCATGATGCGGACGTTGCTGATGACGCCCCTGTACCTGATCGTGAACTTCTGGCTGGTCTATTATTTCAAGCGGCAATACGCGTTCGCGAACGAGACCATTTTCGGCCGGCTGCCGATCGGCTTCATCCTGACGGTCGGCCTCTGGAGTGCCCTGATCCTTCTCCCCGTCCAGGCGGCGTTCGACTTCTACCAGTTCCCGCAGAAGCCCTATCTCGACGTGGTCCTGCACGAATTGCCGCTCCTGATCTTTCCCTGGGGAATCGCGGCGATGGCAGCGCTCCTGGTGCAGGACTCGACCTGGGGCAGGCGGTCGCGGAAGACGCGGCGGATGCGCGATGGCCTCGTCTTCGGTGGCGGCATGACGGTGCTGCTGTGGGTGCTGCTGGCTATCCACCAGGTCAGCCCGATGCCTGTGATGGAGGTCGTCGACAACGTCTCCGGCTGGACGTTCTTCTGGTCCTTCGTGCTGCCGACCTTCGCGTTCGGATTCATCATCGGCTACGCGTTGATCGCCTGGCTGCGCGAGGCGGCATCGCGCGTTCCGGTCAGGAACGCGGTTATGGCCAGCCCAATGCTCGCGGGCGCCTGACCACGCCCCAAAAAAACAAAACCCCGCCATTTGCGGCGGGGTCCAGGCTGGGAGGAGCGAGCCCGACAAAGGCTCGCGGCGTAAACCCAGGGATCAGGCGGGGATGCGCTCGTCGGCCTCGTGCGGCTCGCGCAGCACGTAGCCGCGGCCCCACACGGTCTCGATGAAGTTGCGTCCCTCGGATGCGTTGGCGAGCTTCTTGCGGAGCTTGCAGATGAAGACGTCGATGATCTTCAGCTCGGGCTCGTCCATGCCGCCATAGAGGTGGTTGAGGAACATTTCCTTGGTGAGGGTCGTACCCTTGCGGAGCGAGAGCAGCTCCAGCATCTGGTACTCCTTGCCGGTCAGGTGCACGCGCTGGCCGCCGACTTCGACCGTCTTGGTGTCGAGGTTGACGACGAGGTCGCCGGTCTGGATGACCGACTGGGCGTGACCCTTGGAGCGGCGCACGATCGCGTGGATGCGGGCGACCAGCTCGTCCTTGTGGAAGGGTTTGGTCATGTAGTCGTCGGCGCCGACGCCGAGACCCTTGACCTTGTCCTCGATGCCGGCGAGGCCGGAGAGGATCAGGATCGGTGTCTTGATCTTGGAAACCCGAAGCTGCTTGAGCACGTCGTAGCCCGACATGTCCGGCAGGTTGAGGTCGAGAAGGATAATGTCGTAATCGTATAATTTACCGAGATCGACGCCTTCTTCCCCCAAATCGGTCGTGTAGACGTTGAAGCTCTCAGACTTCAGCATCAGCTCGATCGACTGCGCGACGGCGCTGTCATCTTCAATCAGCAAAACGCGCATGCCAGTTCCCCATAGTCGCCGCTCCTGGGCGTCAGGTCGGCCGCATTCGCGGCACTCAACAAAACGCCTTTGAACAACTGATTCGGATCCTGACAACAGATGGTTAACAAATCCTGATTCTGGAACGCAAGTCCCCCCGGTGCAATTTTTGTCGAATCGCCCTAAGGTCTTGCGCGCGAAGCAGCTTTCGTTATCCGGCTCCGTTCAAGTTCCACTTTAAGAGACGGGCCTAACCGACTCCCGCGACTCAGCCTTCTTCTGAAGGGGAGTCACGCTCAGTCACAAAGACAGTGACGTAATGATTAATGATGCGGGTAAACACGAAGTTAAGCGGCGTTCAGAAATATGGCGAAATTTAAGGGTTTCGCCGCGGACGCCCGGATATCGAAGGCGGTCCACCTTAATGAAGCCCCTCTCATGAAGGCGCTCTCTTGATGAAAGCCCTTGCCGAACAGATCGGCGATATCGACGGCGTCAATATCTACGGCCGTGTCGTCGGCGTTCGCGGCCTGATGGTCGAGGTGGCCGGCCCGATCCATGCGATGTCGGTCGGCGCGCGGCTCGTGATCGAGACCGGCGCCAACCGGTCGATCCCCTGCGAGGTGATCGGCTTCTCCGGCAACAACGCCGTCGTGATGCCGTTCGCCGGCCTCGACGGCGTGCGTCGCGGCTGCAAGGCCGTCATCGCCAACGCTGCCAATCTGGTACGTCCGTCGGCCGCCTGGCTCGGCCGCGTCGTCAATGCGCTGGGCGAGCCGATCGACGGCAAGGGGCCGTTGCCGCAAGGCGCTTCGCCGATGCCGTATCGCAATTCGCCGCCGCCGGCGCATTCGCGCAAGCGCGTGGGCGCGCCGCTCGATCTCGGCGTGCGCGCGATGAACACCTTTCTCACCTGCTGCCGCGGCCAGCGCATGGGCATCTTCGCCGGCTCCGGCGTCGGCAAATCGGTGCTGCTGTCGATGCTGGCGCGCAACGTCGATGCCGCCGTCAGCGTCATCGGCCTGATCGGCGAACGCGGCCGCGAGGTGCAGGAATTCCTGCAGGACGATCTCGGCGAGGAGGGGCTGGCGCGCTCCGTCGTGGTGGTCGCGACCTCCGACGAGCCGGCCTTGATGAGGCGGCAGGCCGCGTATCTCACGCTCGCGGTCGCCGAATATTTTCGCGACGAGGGCCAGGACGTGCTCTGCCTGATGGATTCGGTGACGCGCTTCGCCATGGCCCAGCGCGAGATCGGCCTGTCCGCCGGCGAGCCGCCGACCGCCAAGGGCTACACGCCGACCGTCTTCACCGAGCTGCCGAAGCTGCTGGAGCGCGCCGGCCCGGGCCTCGGCGAGGGCGCCATCACCGCGATCTTCACGGTGCTGGTCGACGGCGACGATCACAACGAGCCGATCGCTGACGCCGTCCGCGGCATCCTCGACGGCCATATCGTGATGCAGCGCTCGATCGCCGAGCGCGGCCGCTACCCCGCCATCAACATTCTCAAATCCGTCTCCCGCACCATGCCGAAATCGGCCGACCCGCAGTTCTGGCCGACCATCCAGAAAGCACGGGCGGTAATGGCGACCTACGCCGACATGGAGGAGTTGATCCGGCTGGGGGCCTATCGGGCCGGCTCCAGCCCCGAGGTCGACGAGGCGATCCGCCTGCACGAGCCGCTGGAGGCGTTCCTGCGCCAGCGCAAGGACGAAAATGCATCACTTGCGGACGGCTACCGCCAGTTGGCGCAAATCCTCGGGAATTTGGAAACGGAACGCTAACTTTGTCCCGTCATCATCCGATCCCACAGAGTAGTAGAGCCGGTCTTGGCCTCAACGGGGCCTGTGGGGAGACCGGTGCCGTCCCACGTGCAGCCAAGGGACTTCTGGGGAGTACGAGTCGATGAAGTCACGTGATACCCTCATCCGCCTGAAGAAGTTTCAGGTCGACGAGAAGCGCCGCCGGGTCGCCCAGATCGAGTCGATGATCGCCGACTTCCAGCGGATGTCGGTGGATCTTGAACGCGAGATCCAGACCGAGCAGGACCGCGCCGGGATCAACGATCCCTCGCATTTCGCCTATCCGACCTATGCCAAGGCCGCCATCCAGCGCCGCGAGAACCTGACCCGCTCGGCCGACGAGCTGAAGGGCCAGCTCGAGGAAGCCAAGGCCGCGCTCGGCGAGGCCTTCGAGGAGCTGAAGAAGGTCGAGCTCCTGGACGAGCGCGACCAGGCCCGCGAGCGCGCCGAGGAAAATGCTCGCGAGCAGGCCGATCTCGACAGCATCGGCTTGATGCGTTCCCGGATCGGCGCCGTCGCGTAAGCGGCCGCCGGCGACAAAACCCTTGCGAATTTGCGAGCCCGGACCCGCAAGGTCCGGGTTTTTGCGTGCGCTGTCCACAGCGTGGCACCCCGCCTCTTGGTGACGGGCTAGGCCGCGCGCTATGGTAGCGGGAATGAATGCTGTGCCAGCGACGGCGGTGTCCACCTCTCCCTTGGGAGCGGTCGGCGCGGAGCGCCGGGTGAGGGGTTGCGGTCTCCCGTCAGCTCTCCGATTTGCTGCGCAAATCGACCTCTCTCCGTCGGGGAGAGGTTAGAGGGATGCGACTGGGCCGCGCGTTGGGGGGGCTGAATGCTGACGCCAGCAGAGCTGGTCGGGCTGATTGAGGCGGTGGCGAAGCGCGATCAGGCCGCGTTCGAGCGCCTCTACGCCGCCACGCGCGCGAAACTCTACGGCGTCGTCCTGCGTATCTTGCGCCGACAGGATCTCGCGGAGGAGGTCATTCAGGAGACCTACGTCAAGATCTGGAACAGCGCCGGCCAGTTCAATCCGACGCTGTCATCGCCGATCACGTGGATGGCGTCGATCGCGCGCAACCGCGCCATCGATGTCGTGCGCAAGAAGACCGAAGCCTCGCTCGAGGAGGAACCGCAGGCGATGGAGGTCGCCGCCGACAGTCCCGATCCCCTGGCGCGCCGGGAGATGTCCGAGGAATTGAAGCGGCTTCTGGAATGTATCGGCCGGCTCGAGCCGGACCGTCAGCGGCTCGTGCTTCTCGCCTACTACAACGGCTGGAGCCGCGAGCAATTGGCGGAGAAATTCGCAGCGCCCGTCAACACGGTGAAGACGTGGCTCCGGCGCAGCATGCTGGATATCCGGGAGTGCCTCGGGCTTTAGAGGATGATGAGAGTGGCACGAGCCAGAGCGGCAACGGCAGTTCACCTCTCCCCGTCGGGGAGAGGTGAAGGAAATTGAATTGATGGCCTACAGCGAGGACCATATCGCGCTTGCCGCGGAATATGCGCTCGGCACGCTCGATGCCGACGAGCGCGCGCAGGTCGCGACCATGATGGCGGTGGACGAGGAGTTCGCCGCAATCGTGCAGGCCTGGCAATTCCGGCTCGGTGCCCTCAACCAGATGGTCGGCACGATCGAGCCGCGGCCGATCGTGTGGGAGAACATCAAGCGCGAGATCGCGCAGGCCGTAGCGCAAGGCACGCCCGAGGTGCCGCCGGCGCTGTCGGATACGCTGCCGCCGTCACTGCCGGAGCTCTCTTCAGCGGAGCCTTCATCTCCAGAGCCGCCATCGCAGGAAGCTCCCTCGCTGGACGTGCAGCCGCCGGCGCCGTCCCAATCCGACTCCGATGTCATTCCTGAGATCGCCCCGCAATTCATTCCGCAGACCCATGCGCCAGATCCGAGCGTGACGCCCGCGACGCAGGTGCCTGTCGTCGACGACACCAACGTGATCTCCCTCGAGGGCCGCGTGAAGCGCTGGCGCACGATCGCCTCCGCCGTGGGTGCGCTCGCGGCCGCGCTGCTGGTGACGCTGTCGCTTCAGGTCTTCCTGCCCGATGCGCTGCCTGGCGCGCTGCGTCCCCCACCGCGCATCCAGACGGTCGAGGTGAAGACGCCGGCGGCGCCGCTGTCTTCGCCCGCGCAATATGTCGCGCTGTTGCAGGGGCAAAGCGGCGGTCCCGCCTTCATCCTCACCATCGATGGCGCGACCAAGAACTTCACGGTGCGCAAGGTCGGTGCGACGCCGGAGCCGGGCAAGAGTTTCGAGCTCTGGCTGATCTCCGACAAGCTGCCGCGACCGCGTTCGCTCGGCGTGATCGGCAGCAGTGATTTCACGGCGCGTCCTGTGCTCGCCGGTTACGATGCCGATGTCGTCAACGGCGCGACTTATGCCGTCACCGTCGAGCAGTCGGGTGGCTCGCCCAACGGCCAGCCGACCTCGGCACCGGTGTTCTCCGGCAAGCTGATCGAGACGGTGCCGCCGTCCCAGCCGCAGGTTCCGGCGAAGAAGTAGCCGCGACAGGCCTTTTCCTGTCGCCACGGTCCATTCTGTCGTCGCAATCCGACAAGTCCCTCCAAATCCTCATCCGCTTTGAACCTCCGTCCGTTCCGCGGCGTCAAATGCCCGGAATTTGCAGTCGGCACGGCCGATCATGGTGCCGGGAAGGGGCTAGAAATCAGATGGATGCAGCCAAGCCGCCGGGCATCTTTATCCACCAATATGCAGGCCTGCCGCACGGGCCGGCGTTCGAACATTGGCGCGACCGGGCCCTGGGGTCCTGCGGCCTCGAGATCGGGCCGAGCCATGGCGACAGCATCGATTGCAGGCTGCAGGTCAGCTTGGTCGACAACATCACGCTCGCCATTCCCGAAGGAGCCTCCGCGCAATATTCGCGCACGCAGAGCGGTCTTGGCGATGGCAGCGACGATCTCGTGCTGATCGCCGCGCATGCGGGCCTCGTCAACGTCAGGCAGAACGGCCATGCCGTCGAGCTTGCGCCGGCCCAGATGGTGCTGGCCGACATGAGCATCACCGGCAGCGTCGGTCACACCGACGAGAACCGCTTCACCACCATCCGCATGCCGCGCCGCGCGCTACTCGACATCAATCCGCGTGCCGAGGACAAGCTGTCGCAAGTTCTGTCGGACGGTGCGGTGGCCGAGACCATCTTTCGCTATCACGCGCTCGCCGCCCATCACGCGCCGCATCTCGACGCCGTCGGCCAGCGCCTCACCGCGCAGCACATGGTCGATCTCGTCGGCCTCCTGCTCGGCACCGATGCCGAGCACGCCGCGCTCGCGCGCGGTCGCGGCCATGCCGCGGCCCGTCTCGACCTCATGCGCGCCGATGTGATGGCGGCGCTCGGCCGTAACGATCTCTGCCTGTCCGAGGTCGCGACCCGCTCGGGCCTCAGCCCGCGCCAGGCGCAGCGGCTGTTCGAGCAGGCCGGTACCACCTTTACCGAATTCGTGCTCGAGCAACGCCTGCTGCAGGCGCGCAAACTGCTCGGCGACCCCCGCGCGCGAGCGCGCAAGATCAGCGACATCGCGCACTCCTCGGGCTTCTCGGATCTGTCCTATTTCAACCGTGCCTTCCGCAAGCGCTTCGGTGCGACGCCGTCCGAACTGCGCGAGGCCTGAGCCCGGATTTGCGCCGCGGCGCGCCGCGGCCGCATTTGGTCGATCCGGCTGAATGAGCTATATCTGTCGGCGCAAGGCAGATCGCCGGATTCCAGGGAATAGCGAAGTCAACGGACATGGCGCGTATCGTCGTGCTCGGTGCCGGATTTGCGGGCCTGTGGGCGGCCATCGGTGCCGCGCGCATGCGCGAGGCGATCGGTGAGGCCGGCCGCGACATCGAGATCCACCTCATCGACCGCAATCCCTACCACAATATCCGAGTTCGCAATTACGAGGTCGATCTCAGCGATGTCGCGCTGCCGCTCGCTCAACTGCTCGACCCTGTTGGAGTCACGCACGGTATCGGCGAGGTCGAGGCGATCGATCCGGCGCGGCGCCAGATCGCGCTGGTCACCAGCCGCGGCGAAGAGACGCTGAGCTACGACCGCCTCGTGCTTGCACTCGGCAGCGAGGTGATGCGTCCTGATATTCCAGGCCTCGCCGAACACGCATTCGACGTCGATACCTATGCCGCGGCGCGTCGACTGGAGGAGCATCTCACCTCGCTTGGCCACAGCGCACCGTCGCCGGGACGGTCGACAATCGTGGTGGTCGGTGCCGGCTTCACGGGCATCGAGGTTGCCGCCGAAATGCCCGATAGGCTCATGCGCGCCGGCATCACTGGCAGCCGCCGCATCATCCTGGTCGATCCTAATCGCGCGGTCGGCGCCACGATCGGCGACCGCGCGCGTCCCGTCATCGAGACGGCACTGTCCTCGCTCGAGGTCGAGACGCGGCTCGGCGTGCGCGTCGTGTCGGTCGAGGCATCGGGTGTTCGCTTGAGCTCGGGCGAGTTCATCGCGGCGCAGACGTTGATCTGGTGCGCCGGCATGCGTGCGAGCCGGCGGGCCGAAGATTTTCCGGGCGCACGCGATCGGCTCGGGCGCCTCCTGGTCGATCCGTTCATGCGGGTCGCGGATCTGCCCGGCGTCTTCGCCGCCGGCGATGTTGCGTCCAGCGTGGTCGATGGCCTGCATCCGACCGTGATGTCCTGCCAGTTCGCCCGACCCATGGGCCGATTCGCAGGCCATAATGTGGTGGCCGATCTCGTCGGCCGGCCGATGCTGCCGCTCAGGATCGACTGGTACGTCACCGTGCTCGATCTCGGCGATTGGGGGGCGCTCTACACGGAAGGCTGGGATCGCGAGGTGCGGACCACTGGTCAGGCCGCGAAGGCGACCAAGCAGACCATCAACTGCAAGCGCATCTATCCGCCGCTGAGTGGCAGGAAGGACGATCTGTTCGCTGCCGCAGCCCCGACGGTGCAGGCACCGCCGCCGACTTACGGAGCATCGCGTCGTTGAACTGCGCGGCGGACTTAGCGGCGCTGCAGCATCCCGGCCCCGCTACGTGGAGCGCCAGAATTGACCCTGCGCATGCAGCGGCGGCGGCTCGCTTGTCACGGGAGCTCTCTGATCGCTCGCAGCTTGAGCTTGAGAATGAGAGTGGCTAAGCTCGCTACCGGAGAACGGCGAAAATATTCTAGTCGTCCTCCGTTGGTATAACTTAAGTCCTTTGCGGCCCCGCCTTTCGGGTGCCTTCATGGCACGTTGGGTGCGACAGCATTCCTCCGTTCTTCCCAAAGGCTCCGAAGGCGGGTCCTTTTTTCGTTGATTGAAGAGCCGTCCTGGAGCCGGCGGCTCGGCTTCAGGTTCGAGCCAGATGTCTCTCAGGCCTTGGATGCCTTCCGGGCCCAGTCAACCGATCCCGTGGTCACAGGTATGACCTCTGCGACGTCGATCACGGGATGCACTTGTACGTCGTTCCAGAAAGTGAATTTCGAAACGAATGAAAGAATGACGGTTGGGTTGTTCGTCTCGACCAGGACGTAACCGGCATCACCGACCAGGTTCGAAACGAACGCGTGGACGTTGAGTCCATCCTCCGGCTTCCATTTGCTGAAGGCCGTAATGAGCCCTTCTGCCGTATTGAAGTTCTGCTCATGGCCGACACCATGCCGTATTTTGTAGTCGATCATGTACTTCATGATTTTTCTCCAATTGAATGATTTGCGCAATGGAGCACGCGTTGCCGGCGTTGCTCGGGTTCGATAACACCACAAACCCGTCGCTTCAGAAAGCTGGATTCCGACGCGGGTTTGGGGGCAGCGATGTTGCGGGACGACGCGCTTTCCGCGAAGTCCGTTCACGGTCCCTTGGCGGAAATCCCGGTGGCTGCGCGTGTGTCCGTCGTCGAGTAAAGAGAGGACCCTGCAGAGTCGGGTGCCATCGGCAGTTCGTGATCCGACGCAGACTCCCTGGTTTGGGCGACCGTTCGGGCCTGCGGATGAACCAGACAAGCATCCCCAACAACTAATCGTGAGACGGGGCGAGCCTGCGCACGACGCGAGCGTGCCGGCGGATTGGTCGACCCCGACGGAGCAGCAGGGACGAACCTCATGCCATACATCATCGGGCTGACTGCCGTGATCGGCATCGTGGTTCTGCAAATGACCGGTGCGATTCCGATGGATGCCGTCGGTGGCGGGCTGGTGATCGCGGCGGCTACGTTTGCCGCCGCACTGGCGATCGCCGTCCACGAGGCGTGGACGAAGAAGCGTGGTGTGCTCGGCTGGATCGTCAACATCGTCGTCTCGTTTGCCGGCGCCTTCCTTGCCGCGCAGTTCGGCGGGCCGCTCGTCGCCATCCCACTCCTGATGCTCGTGGGCGGGGGCGGCACGTCGCTGGCGGCCGCGGGAGAGGGCGTGATGTCCGTCGCGCTCGTCCTCATCATGGTCGTGACGCTCGCGGGATCGTCGGGCGCGCTGTGGCTCGTGAACCGGCGGCGATGAGTTTCTCTCGGTGACGTCAAGGCGGTTGGGAAAAAACGGCAAAAGAGAAGGAACGGTGAAACGTGGATCGGGTTGATCGAGCACGTGGAGCGCTTCGATGGACAGAACCTCGATCTATGATGAGTTGAGCCGTGTAGAACGCGACGTGGTTGCAGGAGAGCGCCAGCTTGCAGAACAGGAGCGGCTGGTTCTCGACTTGAAACGGGACGGTCAAAATACCGCAGGCGCTGAAAACGAACTGGAACGGCTGCGGAAATGCCAGCGCCTGCGCGATCAAGACCGCCAAAGGCTCCTGTCGCTCCTGCAGCCCTGACACGCGAACACACGGGAAGGGCTTCTTCTTTGCCAGGGCCGCTTCCGGGACAGGGTCTGCCCCTGGTCGGCCTCATCCACGAGCCCTTGCGTTGCCTGACCGGCAAAACACCCAGCCTTGGGGCAATCCACTTCGCCAAAAATATTCCACTTTACCGAAATTCGGAAATGGCGTATGTGTCGCGGCAACCCGGCCCTTGGAAGAGGGGCGTATCGCGATCGTCACGACGCGGGCCGGGCCGTGGTGGGCGTGGGTCTCATCGGCGCGAAGGGTTTTGCAGGGCGGGCAACCGTGAGCAAGACCATCGCGCACACGACCGGTGTGATCCGCGTACGGCAAAATCGTTTGGTCCTGGCGCCCGGAGCCTGTGCGCCAAGCCTTGCGGTGATGTGCGATGTCCAACCGGGCGCGCACATCAGCCATCTGCAGGGCGACGGGGGCAATAGTGCATCGCTCCCCGGGGAGATCGCGACATAAGCCGTCAAACCACTGCGCAGGGAAGGCCGGATGTTTGGCTTCACCTGTATGCCGCTGTGCAGCCTCCTGTAGCGCAACCTTCGCACAGTGGACCGCGGGTGCCAGGTCAGCACCCGGTCTTCCCTGCACCCTCTTTCATTTGAGGGTGAGGCGACAACGCAAAGCTCGGGCGGATAAAGCCGCGAGGATGATTATCCATGTCGAACGTTGAAATAGGTCTCTTGCCCCGGACGCGGGGCAGCGACGCAAGAGCGTTGCAGCGCATCCGCGACACCAGAGGAGCGATTGGCGAGTTTGATGCGTGCGCGCTCGCGAGGGATCCCCAGACATGAGAAAGCGCCCGTGGGGGGCGGGCGCTTTCTGTAGTCGACTTGGGGTTGGGGTCGTCTACATATCCACGTGGCGACTTTGGGGGGCTGGTAAAGAGCCGCGTGAATTCCTGAAACTCAAAATCTCCTTATCGAACGAGCGATGCGTCCGAACTTGTGATCGCAACCGGCTTGCCGGCCTTGATGACGCGGGCGGTCTGGGTGAGGCCGTCGTCCGAACCCGTGCGGGCCGTAATGCCGAAGCCAGCAACCGCGATCCCTGCGACGAGGGCCACGACCACAATCTTCAAATGGGTCGAGCGATCTGCGCTGTAGATCGAGTGGTTCATGGAAGCCTCCTGCCGCCACCTACCCGAAGTAGTCGCCAGCCTGTTCAGGCAGGTTCATGCTTCCGGTGCCCAACAACCTAGTATTGGGCGGATTCGTTCCCAAGGGGCTATCACAAGAGCGTGATTGGACGTGAAAGATCGCGATCAAGAGCGAGGCTGGATCGTTCAATTCTATAATTATTTCAATATCGTAATGTGCCAGTCGGGCGCCTTGTCAGCCTTTGGTCGACAGGGCGCCTGGAACTCAAAAACCATTTGCCTGTGGCCGAAAAACATACGGCTTCTTAAGGCAAATCAGATGCTTCCGACCGTTTTCAGCCTGGCCCGGGGATGGATTTCGGCCTGAGACAACACGGTCGTCTGGGCGCGGAATCGTTCGACCAGGGACCGGACGAAGGGACGAATTGCCGCAGAGGTCACCAGCACCGGCGCCTCGCCTTCGCGGGCGGCGCGCTCGAAGGCCTCGCGGACGGCGGTCATGAACTCCGACAGTTTCGAAGGCTGCATCGCCAGGCTCCGCTCCTCGCCCTGGCCGATGATGGATTCGGCAAAGGCCTGCTCCCAGCGCGCCGACAACGCGATCAGCGGCAGATAGCCGGCATAGGAGGTGTTTTGCGCACAGATCTGCCGGGCCAGCCGCGCGCGAACGTGCTCGACCATCGTGGCCGGGTTGCGCGAGAAGGCGAGCGAGTCGGCGATGCCTTCGAGGATGGTCGAGAGATCGCGGATCGAGATGCGCTCGGCCAACAGCAACTGGAGCACGCGCTGGATGCCGGAGACCGTGACCTGTCCGGGCACGATGTCCTTGACCAGCTCGCTCTGCTCCTTCGGCAGCTCCTTGAGCAGCTTCTGCACCTCGCCATAGGAGAGCAGGTCCGACATGTTGGCCTTGAGCAGCTCGGTGAGGTGGGTCGAGAGCACGGTTGCGGCGTCGACGACGGTGTAGCCCTTGAGCGACGCCTCCTCCTTGAGGCTGGCATCGACCCAGGTCGCGGGCAGGCCGAAGGTCGGTTCGGTGGTGTGGATACCGGGCACCTGCACCTGGCTGCCGCCGGGGTCCATGACCATGAACTGGTTCGGCCAGATCTTGCCGGTGCCGGCGTCGACCTCCTTGATCTTGATGATGTAGGTGTTGGCCTCGAGCTGGACGTTGTCGAGAATGCGCACCGCCGGCATCACGAAGCCCATCTCGATCGCCAGCGAGCGGCGCAGCGCCTTGATCTGCTCGGTGAGGCGGTCGGTGCCGTCGGGGCCGTTGACGAGCGGCAGCAGCGCATAGCCGAGCTCGATCTTGAGGTCGTCGATCTTCAGCGCTGCCGAGATCGGCTCCTCCGCGGCCGCGGCGCCCGGCGCGCCGGGCTGACCGCCAGCGGGCGTGGCCTTGGCGGCTTCCTCGGCCTTGACGGCAGTACGCTTGTGCTTGCGGGCCTGCCAGGCCAGCGCGCCGGCGCCGGCGCCGAGTGCGAGGAAGGGAATGGTCGGAATACCCGGGAGCGCCGCCAGCACCAGCATGACCGCCGAGGACATTGCGAGGGCCTGCGGATAGCCGGAGAACTGCTTCATCAGCGCCTTGTCGGCGGCGCCGGAGACGCCGGCCTTGGAGACGAGCAGGCCGGCCGCGGTCGAGACGATCAGCGCCGGCACCTGGGTGACGAGGCCGTCGCCGACCGTCAGCAGCGTGTAGCTGCGGCCGGCATCCGCAAAGGACAGGCCCTGCTGCGCGACGCCGATGATCATGCCGCCGACGACGTTGATGAAGACGATCAGCAGGCCCGCGATGGCGTCGCCCCGGACGAATTTGGAGGCACCGTCCATGGCGCCGAAGAAGCCGCTCTCGTCCTCCAGCGCCTTGCGGCGCTCCTTGGCGACCTTCTCGTCGATCAGGCCGGCCGAGAGGTCGGCGTCGATCGCCATCTGCTTGCCGGGCATGGCGTCGAGGTGGAAGCGGGCGGCGACTTCGGCGATACGGCCCGAACCCTTGGTGATGACGACGAAATTGACGATGATCAGGATGGCGAAGACGATGATGCCGATGACGAAATTACCGCCCATCACGAAGCTGCCGAACGCCTCGATGACGTGACCGGCCGCATCCGTGCCCTCGTGCCCGTGCGACAGGATCAGGCGGGTCGAGGCCATGTTGAGCGACAGCCGCAGCATGGTCGATATCAGCAGGATGGTCGGGAAGGCGGAGAATTCCAGCGGCGCCTGGATGAACAGCGAGGTCATCAGGATCAGGATCGAGAGCGTGATCGAGATTGCCAGGAACAGGTCGAGCACGATCGCGGGCAGCGGCAGGATCAGCACCACCAGGATGGTGAGGATGCCGAGCGCCAGCGCGATGTCGCCACGCTTGAGGATTGTGACGATTTCGGAGAGCGAGGGGATCCCCGGCTTGGCTGCGCCTACGCCCTGTCCCGCGGTGACGTCGACCATTGTAGCTGTCCCCCCGCGCGACTGCCGTCCGCGCGCCCCAAACGCCTGCGCGGCGGCCGATGGGCCGCCGTTCCGAAAGTGAGGCACCGCACTGGCGTCCACGGGAGCTCCCGTTCTACGCGGCTGACGACACTCGACTTCACCCGGCAATTCTTGCCGGGTGTATGGTTAGCAAAGGGTTAACGGAGGGGTGTTTGCAGGGGGCGATTTGGGCTGTGGTTCCGGGGCGGGCTCGCAGAGCCGAGCCCGGAACCTCGAGATTCCGGGCTCGATGCTTCGCATCGCCCCGGAATGACCGCTGAGGAGAAGGCCGACCCTATTTCGCCTTCTGCATCTTGGTGACGGTATACCCCGACGGAGCCTCCTCGGCCTCGAACGTCACCTTGTCGCCAACCTTAACCTGCTTGAGCATGGCGGGGTCCTTGACGCGGTAGACCATGGTCATGGGTTCGTCCATGCCGAGGCTCTTGGCCGGGCCATGCTTGAGGGTGATCTTGCCGGCGCCCTCGTCGATCTTCTTGACCTCGCCGCTGATGGAGGCGCCTTGCGCGAGCGCGCTCACGGTCAAGCCCAGCGTCAGCGCGAGCGCCGCGGCGATGCGGATGATCGGCTTCATATGTGTCTCCACTTGCTCATTTCACGGTGACGTGGCCGACCATGCCGTAGTCGCGATGGTCGGGGATCAGGCAGGAGAATTCGAACGTGCCGGCCTTGCTGAACTTCCAGACGATCTCGGCCGTCTTGTTCGGCGCCAGCCGCACCCCGTTCGGATCGTCGTGCTCCATATGCGGGTGCTTCTTCATCACCTCGGCATGCGCGAGATTCTCCTTCGTGGTGGCGAGCAGGAATTCGTGGTCCTCCTTGCCGACGTTGTGCAGCACGAAGCGGATCTGCTCGCCGCGCTTCACCTTGATGTTCGATGGCTCGTAGGACATCTCGCTCATTGCGATCTCGACGATGCGCGCGGGCTTGCCGGGATCGCCGGGCTCGCCCGCCGAGAAACCGTGATGGCCGTGACCCTCGTGCGCGAGCGCGGGTGCCGTCGAGAGCGCTGCAAGCGCAAGCGCGAGTTTGATCGTCGTCTTCATTGTGTTCTCCGGTTGGTGCTTCATCGAAACGCTCACATCTTCATCCTGCGCGCCGGCGTGCCCGGTTGCCGCGCCGGCTCCGCCGACGGCGAGGCGACCTCATAGGCGACGGTGCCTTGCGGGAATTGGTAGGGGCCGGGATCGCGATAATCGCCGCGCGCGAGGTTTTCGCGAATCTTCATCACCGTGAACATGCCGCCCATCTCGATCGGGCCGAACTGGCCCGCGCCCGACATCATCGGCAGCGTGTTGTCGGGGGCAGGCATCTCCATGTTGCCCATCGCCATGCCTGATTGCCCCATCACCATGGCGTCCGGCGCGAGCTTGCCAACGGCCTTGGCGAGATCCTTGCGCGAGACGCCGATCATGTTGCGCATGTCGTGCCCCATCGCATTCATGGTGTGATGCGATTTGTGGCAGTGAAACGCCCAGTCGCCGGGATTGTCGGCGAGCACGTCGAACACGCGCACCGCGCCGACGGGCACGTCGGTGGTCGTCTCCGGGTACTGCGCGCTCTCGGGAATCCAGCCGCCGTCCGTGCAGGTCACGGCAAAGCTGTGACCGTGCAGATGGATCGGATGGTTGGTCATGCTGAGATTGCCGATGCGCACGCGCACTTTGTCGCCGAGCCGCACCGGCAGCGGGTCGATGCCGGGAAACACCCGTGCATTCCAGGTCCACATGTTGAAATCGGTCATCTCGTTGACGCGCGGCAAATACGTGCCGGGATCGACGCGATAGGTGCTCATCACGAAGACGAAGTCGCGGTCGACGGGCCGGAAGCTTTGATCGCGCGGGTGCACGACGACCATGCCCATCATGCCCATCGCCATCTGCACCATCTCGTCGGAGTGCGGGTGGTACATGAAGGTCCCGCTCTTCTTCATCTCGAACTCGTAGACGAAGGTCTTGCCGGGCTGGATGTGCGGCTGGGTCAAGCCGCCGACGCCGTCCATGCCGCTCGGGACGATCATGCCGTGCCAGTGCACGGTGGTGTATTCGGGCAATCTGTTGGTGACGAAGATGCGGACCTTGTCGCCTTCGACGGCCTCGATGGTCGGTCCCGGCGATTGGCCGTTATAGCCCCAGAGATTGACCTTCATGCCCTCGGCGAATTCGCGCACCACGGGTTCGGCGACGAGATGAAATTCCTTCCAGTCGCCGTTCATGCGGAACGGCAGTGTCCAGCCGTTCAAGGTAACGACGGGGCGATAGTCCGGACCGCTGGCGGGATGCAATGGCGGCTGCATCACGGCCTTGTCCATATGGACGGCTTCCGGAAGCGCTGCCGCCTGGACGCGGCCGCTGACGGCTGACGCGCTGGCAAGTGCGGCCGTGCCCAAAAATCCTCGGCGGGAAAACATGCTGGCCTCCATGTCAGTGACCGCCCTCGGCAGGCGCTGCCGCGGCGATGGTGGTTGAAGTGTCGCCCGCACCCGCAAGTGAGCCGCCGCCATTGACGGCGGTCTGCAAGTCGGATTGGGCGAGGAAGAAGTTTTGCCTGGCGTCGATCGCGCCGCGCAACGAGGCAAGGCGCTGCCGCGCCTCGGTCAGGAGCGCGAAGATGTCGACCTGCATGCTGGAGAAGCGCAACTGCATCTCCTCGGTGATGATCTTGCGCAGCGGCAGGATCTCGCGCTGATAGTGGCCCGCGATGTCGTAGGTGGAGCGATAGACCCGATAAGCATCGCGAGCTTCGGAGCGGATGTTGACCGCGCGCTCGGTGAGGCGGTTGAAGGCGAGATTGTAGGTCTCCGCGGCTTGCCGCACTCGCACCTCGCCGCCGTCGAAGATCGGGATCTGGAATTGCACGTCGAAACCGCGCTCGCGGAAGGGAGCGCCTTCGGGATCCTGGGTCCGGCGGGAGATGCCGGCGAGATCGAGCAGCGTGACGAAGCGCGTTGCTTCAGTCAGATTCAATGACTTCGCCAGCGCGGCGAGTTCCAGCCGCGCGATCTGCAAGTCGATGCGATGGGCGACCGCATCGGCCTCGATCGAGGGCAGGGCCTGCGGCCGGCGCGGCAGCGACGGCAGTGCATTGGGCAGGCGGAAATCGAGACCGTCGTCCCACAGTCCCATCAGCCGCGCCAGCTTTTCGCGCGCGCTGGTCGTTGCCTGGCGCGCAGTGGCGAGGTCGGCCGTGGTCTCGGCGTAAAACACCTGCTCGCGGGCCTGGTCGAGCTTGTTGACCGAGCCGGTCTCGCCGAGCTTGACCGCGAGCTGGGCGGTCGATTCCGCCGTCGCCTTCGCATCCGTCAGCAGAGCGACCATCTCGTTGCCGGCGACCGCGCGGATGTAGGCACGCCGCACATCGGCGGCGAGCCGCAACGTCGCGAGCGCCGCGCGCAATTGCGCCTGGCGAAAGCGATCACGCGCGATCTCGGATCGGAACGGCAGGGTGGCCAGCGCCAGGATGTCGCCGACGACCTGGCGCTCGATTTCGCTGGCGCCATTGCCCGAGATCCGCGAGATCGAGAAGACGGGATTGGCCGGCAGGCTCTGCTCGACAAGATCGGTCTCGGCCAGCGCGAGCTCGTTATAGGCAGCTTGCAGCCCCTTGTTGTTGAGCAGCGCGATCTGCACGGCAGTCTCTGCGGTGAGCGTCCGCGACAGTAACTGGCGCACGCGCGCGTCGACGGCGCCAGCTACCTCGGGCGTGCGTACGAAGGCGACGTCCTTCTTGATGGTCTGGCTTGTCAGCTCCGAGACCGTTGTCATGCCGCCGTCGGGCGAGAACGCGGTGCAGCCGGAGAGGCCGAGTGCGGCGAAAACGAGCAGGCCCCGCGCCGTATGATGTATCATGGCGCGTTCCTACCGGTCTTGCTTTGGCTGCGGTGTCACGGCGTCGTTGCGCTCGCGCCATGGCATCGGCGCTGCGGGCCGCAGGCTCGTATAGGGCGCGACCGCAGAGCGATAGCCGACGCGCGCGACCTTCGCCGTGGGATCGGCCGGGTCGGCGGTGGTGGCAACTGACATCGTTGCCGGCATACAGCTGGAAAGAGCTAACGTGGCTGCGGCCAGCAGCGGCCAATGGAATCGAAAGTGTCCTCCACGCGCCGCGAATGCGGCGGCGGACTTCGCCCCGAGAAGCGTAAGCATGAGCAATCCCTGATCTGTCTGGAGACCACAGGTTCGTGCGCGCCGGAATGCGCGCTCGGCCTGACGTCGTCGCGTGTCAGATCAGGTGATGGGAGGGCGGTAGTGCAGGGGCGGCGCTGCGCTGTGCAGGCTCACCACGATTTCAGGCGCGCAAGCGGAAACCGGCTGAAGCGGCTTTGCGACGTCAGGAAGATCCGCTGGCAGCGCGCTAATGCACATCATCGCGCAGCACGGGCCAACCTTGCCCTTGCCGTCATGATGATGAGGGGCGGACGTGTCCTGAGCCGACTGGTGATTTGCATGCCTTGCGGCGTGGTCGTGCGTCGCGTTCCCATGCATGTGACCAGCCGAAATCTGATGATTGATAGGCACGAGATCAGCCAGCATCGCATCATCGAGACAAGGCGCCGGGCCGTTACCCCAGGCAAGTGCCGCTGCTGGCGCGAGCACGCAGAACAGATAGGCCAGCGCAATGAGGCGCCCCACCCTGATCCGCATCGATCGCGTTATCCGCAACAACATCCCGACAGTCGCTCCGCGCGGCCTTGTTGCACACGCAGATTGCAAACTAATGGCAAAGCGCGGTTTCGCCAAGCTCCTTCTTACCGCAGTGCACCGCGCATGCCCAATATCGCGGCACGATGCTTGACCGCGCGGCGATCCGCGAACATGGTCCGCGCCGTGCACGCGCCAAATCACCCAGGACAGAAGCCGCCTTCATTCGCCCCTGATTCCCGTCAGGCCTGGGTGCGGCTCGTCATCGCGCTCGTGATCGGCTCGATCGGTGCCGTGGGGATGTGGGCGGTCGTGGTCGTGATTCCCGTGGTGCAGACCGAATTCGCGGCCACCCGCGGCGCGGTGTCGCTTGCCTTCACGCTCATGATGTTCGGCTTTGGGCTGGGCGGCGTGATTGCCGGCAAGATCACAGACAAGTTCGGCATCGTGCCGGCGATGGCGATCAGCATTGCCTTCCTCGGCGTCGCCAATGTGCTCGCGGGACTGTCAACGCAGCTTTGGCAGTTCGTGGCAGCCTACTTTCTGATCGGCCTTGGGACTTCGGCGACCTTCGCCCCGCTGATGGCGGAGGCTTCGCACTGGTTCGAGCGCTATCGCGGGCTGGCCGTCACCATCGTCGCGAGCGGCAACTACGTCGCCGGCACGATCTGGCCGCCGATCGTAAGCTCGGGCATGCAGACGATTGGCTGGCGTTACACCCACATTGGCATCGGTCTGGTCTGCGCGAGCCTGATGTCGATCCTGGTGCTGGTCCTGCGCTCCCAGATCGGCGACGACAAGGTCCGCAATCACGCCAATGCGCCGCCTCCGCGCGTGGATCTGAAGCTCTCGACCAACGCGCTGACGGTGTTGCTCTCGATCGCCAGCATTTCCTGTTGCGTCGCCATGGCGATGCCGCAGGTGCATATCGTCGCCTATTGCGGCGATCTCGGCTATGGCGTGGCGCGCGGTGCCGAAATGCTGTCGCTGATGATGGCTTGCGGCATCCTCAGCCGTATTGGCTCGGGTTATCTCGCCGACAAGATCGGCGGCATTCGCACGCTGCTGCTCGGGTCGCTGGCACAAGGCTTTGCGCTTGTGTTCTACCTGTTCTTCGACAGCCTCACGTCGTTGTATCTGATCTCGGCGATGTTCGGCCTGTTCCAGGGCGGCATCGTGCCGAGCTACGCGATCATCGTCCGCGAGGCGATGCCGGCGAGCGAAGCCGCAACCCGCGTCGGCATCGTGATCTTCGCCTCGGTATTCGGCATGTCCTTCGGGGGCTGGGTGTCCGGCATCATCTTCGACGCTACCGGCTCCTATGCCGCAGCGTTCGCCAATGGCGTGGCGTGGAATGCCCTCAATGTCGGCATCGTCTTGACGCTGCTGATCCGCTCGCGGATGAATTCGGCCAAGACAGGGCCGAACTTCGCAACCTAAACCGCCTGTCCCGCCTTCAGCAGCGAGCAGCCGGTGATCTTGTAACTTCCGTCCGCCTGCTGCTCGAGCGTGTAGAGCGCTTCCCAGGCTTCGCCATTGGCATCGATGATGTGAACGCGCTGGGCAATCGAGCTGCCTTCGATCTTGCTGTCGCCGAACTCGAAGCTCTTGTGGCGGTAGACCGGCGCGTAGCCGTTCTGTACCATCGACATGAAGATCTCGGGTGCGGGGAAGATCTGCTGGATAGCCGGTGCTGCGTAGGAGTAGGCGGCCGTGGCGTCGTCATGGACGAAGGCCTGCTCCTGCGCACGGATCGCGTCCTGTGCGGCCGAGACATCGTCGGCGCGTGCGGCGAGGGGGCTAAGGGCGATAGCGATTGCGACGACCAAGGTTGCGATGCGCATGACAGGCTCCGCGTTGATATGCCGGCGATGCTGATTCTAGCACGACCATTGGCAATTACGGGCGAGCTATCGCGTCCGTTTCACTGCTGCCTTCGCTGGCTTGGCCGTACGCGTCTTGGCCTTTGCGACGGGCTGCACGCGCAATCCGTCCACGAACACGTCGAGCATCCGCAGCACCGAGGATTGCCAGCCTGGCTGATCGTGCATGTAGCACATGCCGAAGAACGCGCGCAGCAAGTCCTCGGGACTGACGTCGGCGCGCATCACGCCCGCCGCGGCTGCACGATCGAGCAGCGAGCCGATCGCCTTGGTCAGGCGCTCGAAGGAAAAGGCGTGCAGCTCGGACCCGCTCTGCACCGCGAGTGCCAGGGCTGCCACCATGCCTTTCTTGGTGGCGACGAATTCGACACCTGAGTGCAGCCAGCGCCTGAGCGCATCGACCGGGTCCTTGGCATTCTTCAACTGCTCGGCGAGCTCGCTGAGCTGCTCGACCTCGCGACGGTACACCGCCTCGAACAGATCCTCGCGCGTCGGAAAATGTCGGTAAAGCGTGCCGATGCCGACGCCCGCGCGTTTGGCAACGGCCTCCAGGCTTGCCTCCGGGCCGCCCGCGTTGAACACGACCTTGGCCGCCTCGAGCACGCGCTCGCGATTTCGCACGGCATCGGCGCGGGGTTTTCTGGCCTGGTCGGAATGGTCGTCCATTCAGGCAATGTAGATCACGAATTAGTTAGATTGAACCCTTGTGTGGCTGCATCGCGTTGTCCGCGCACGGGCTTTTGACGAATTCCAAATATTTTTCGGCGGCCCTTGTTAAGCGGAGGGTGCCTCCGTATCTTCGCGGGTGTCGGCCCGGAACATCTCCGGGGCGATGCGATATCGGCGGCGGCCACGGCGGTGGCGCGCCGGGCGATGAGCCATGTCCACATCTGATCGGAGCCATTTATGAACCACTCCATCAGCCTCACCGTGAACGGTGCACGGCGCGACTTCGTCCTCGACGATCCCCGCGTCACGCTGCTCGATCTCCTGCGTGAGCGCCTCCATCTCACCGGAACCAAGAAAGGTTGTGACCGCGGCCAGTGCGGTGCCTGCACCATTCTCGTCGACGGTAAGCGCATCAATTCCTGCCTCGCGCTCGCCATCAGCCATGACGGCGCCGACATTCTCACCATCGAAGGCATCGCGCGAGGCGACCAGCTTCATCCCGTGCAGGCCGCCTTCATCGCCCATGACGGCTTCCAGTGCGGCTTCTGCACCCCCGGCCAGATCATGAGCGCGATCGGCATGATGCAGGAAGCCCAGGCCGGCAACGATCCCGAACGTATCCGCGAATGCATGAGCGGCAATCTCTGCCGTTGCGGCGCCTATGCCGGCATCGTCGATGCCGTGCTGGAGGCGCAGGCCGGTGCCGACGAATCCAACCAGAGGCGTTCCGCATGAAACAGTTCGATTATGTCAGGCCCGCCACGGTCGTCGAGGCCGTTGCTGCCGCCGCCCAACCGGGCGCGACTTACCTTGCCGCCGGCACCAATCTGCTTGACCTGATGAAAGGCAATGTCAGCCGGCCGGATCGGTTGGTCGACCTCACGCATCTCGAGGGACTCGACAGAATCGAGCGCCTCGCCGATGGGGCGTTGCGTATCGGCGCGCTCGTCAGCAATGCCGATCTCGCGCATGACGTGGAGTTCGCGAAGACCTATCCGGCAGTTGCCGAAGCGCTGCTCTCGGGTGCTTCCGCGCAATTGCGCAACGCCGCGACTGTCGGCGGCAATCTGCTGCAACGTACGCGTTGCGCGTATTTCTACGACACCGCCAGCCGCTGCAACAAGCGCGAGGCCGGCACCGGCTGCGATGCCCGCGCGGGCGAGAACCGGTCGCATGCCGTGCTCGGCTGGAGCGAGAGCTGCATCGCGACGCACCCGTCCGACTTCTGCGTGCCGCTGGTCGCACTCGACGCCATCGTCGAGATCGAAGGCAAGAATGGCCGTCGTGAGATTGCGCTCGACGAACTGCATCGTCTGCCCGGCAATACGCCCGAGCGCGAATCTGCGCTCGAGCCCGGCGACCTCATCGTCGCGGTGCGGCTGCCACCCGCGGCGCGCAGCTTTGCCGCGCATGCGCGCTATCTCAAGGTCCGCGAGCGCACGTCCTACGCGTTCGCGATCGTCTCGGCCGCTGCAGCGCTGCGGATCGAGAACGGCAAGATCGCGGAAGCGCGGCTTGCGCTTGGCGGCGTCGCCGCAAAGCCCTGGCGTGCCCGCTCCGCGGAGGATGTTCTGAAAGGCGTCGCACCCACGGCCGACGCCTTCCAGGAAGCTGCCTGGCGTGCGCTCGCCGACGCAAAACCGTCCGGCGACAACGCCTACAAGATCGAGCTCGCCCGCCGCATCGTCGCGCGCGCGCTGGCCCTTGCCGCTGCCGGTACGCCCGAGCGCATCCCCGCGTTGCCGGCCTCTCCCCTTGCTTCGACGTCTGGAGCCATCCATGCCTGAGCTCAATCTCACCAGCGCACCCGCCCATCTCCGCCACGGCTCCAGCATCGGCCAGCCGCTCACCCGCCGCGACGGTGTGCTCAAGGTCAGGGGGCAGGCGACCTACGCCGCCGACAATCATCCACCCGGCATGCTGTTCGCGGTGATGGCGGTGTCCAGCGTCGCGCATGGCCGCGTCACCTCGCTCGATGTCGCCGCTGCCAGGCGGCATCCCGGCGTCGTCGACGTCATGACGACGGATCACAAGCCGCAGCTTGCGACCGATCCTGAAATCAAGACGAATCCCTTCGTGTTCCGGATGGAGGTGCTGCAGAGCAACGAGGTCCGCTACGCCAACCAGCCGATCGCCGTCGTGATTGCCGAGACGCTCGAGGCGGCGACGGAAGGCGCAGTGCTGCTGGCGCCGCGCTATGAAACTCAGCCGGCGCTGGTCGGTCTCGATGCCGGCAAGAGTTACGTGCCGCCGGTCGTCGGTGTCGGAAACCCGTCCGAAAATCACGTTGGCGATGTCGCGGCTGGCCTTGCTTCAGCCGACAAGCAGATCGACTCGATTTACGAGACGCCGGCGCAATATCACAACGCGATGGAGCCGCATGCCATCGTCGCTCACTGGAACGGCGACAGTCTTCAGATCGATATGCCGACCCAGGGATTGATGCTCTCCCTTGCTCGCGTCGCCGAGTTGTTCGGCATCGCGCACGATAAGATCCATATCCGCAGCCCGTTCCTCGGTGGCGGCTTCGGCTCGAAAGGACTGATGGCCGGCCCTCAGGTGCTCGGCATCATGGCGGCAAAGCTGGTCGGCAAGCCGGTCAAGCTCGTGCTGCGCCGTGAGCAGATGTATGGCCCGGTCGGCCATCGTGCGCCGACGCGTCAGCGCCTGCGCATTGGTGCCGACGCTGAAGGGCGTCTGACCGCGCTCGATCATCATGCGAGGACCGTGTCGAGCACGTTCGACGATTTCTACGAGCCCGCGGCCGATGCCTCGCACACGCTTTATGCCGCGCCAGCGATCCGCACCTCGCATGACGCCGTGCGCGTCAACACCGGCACGCCGCTGTTCATGCGCGCGCCGGGCGAGGCGACCGGATCGATTGCGCTGGAGAGCGCGATCGACGAGATGGCCTGGGCATGCGGCATGGATCCGCTGGCCTTCCGCCTGAAAAACTATGCCGAGGTCGAGCCGATCACGGGAAAGCCGTTCTCCTCGAAGGCGTTGCGCGCCTGCTACGAACAGGGCGCAGCGCGTTTCGGCTGGGCGAAGCGCGCGCTTCAGCCGCGACAGATGCGCGATGACGCCGGACTGCTGGTCGGCTGGGGAATGGGCACCGCGACGTTCCCCGCGCTCATGTTCCAGGCTGAAGCGCGCGCGGCGATCCGCCGTGACGGCACCGGTGCGATGGAGATCGGTGCGCATGACATGGGACAGGGCGCGTGGACGGCGCTTGCCCAGATCGCAGCCGATGCTGTCGGCCTCGATATCGAACGCGTCGAGTTCAAGGCCGGCACGTCCGACCTGCCCGATGCCGGCATTGCCGGAGGCTCGGCGCATACCGCGACCGCGGGTGCTGCGATCCACAGCGCCGGCGCGGCCGTCATCGCCAAGCTCGCCGACCTCGCCACCAAGGACGAGCGCTCGCCGCTGTTCGGTGCCGGCAATGCCGGAGTGATCGCGCGCGATGGTCGCCTGATTCGTCGTGACGACGAGAGCCGCAGCGAGAGCTACAGCGAGATCCTCGCACGTGCCGGCGTTGCGGAGGTCGAGGCGCGCGGCGCAGGCGCACCAAACCCGGCGGCGATGGAAGAATATGCCATGCACGCTCATGGCGCGGTGTTCGCGGAGGTGAAGGTCGATCCCGAGCTCGGTCAGATCCGCGTCACCCGCATGGTCGGCGCCTTCGCCGCCGGGCGCATCGTCAATCCGCATCTGGTGAAGAGCCAACTGTTCGGCGGCATGATCTGGGGCCTGTCGTTCGCCCTGCATGAGGAGGCCATCACCGACCGCCGCAGCGGGCGGATCATGAATGCCAATCTCGGCGAGTACCACATCCCCGTGAATGCCGACGTGCCGCCGCTCGACGTCATCACGGTCGAGGAGCATGATCCCCATGTGAACGCGCTCGGCATCAAGGGCGTCGGCGAGATCGGCATTACCGGCAGCGCGGGAGCGGTCGCCAATGCCGTCTGGCATGCGACCGGCGTGCGGGTGCGGCGCTTCCCGATCCGGATCGAGGAGTTGCTGACGCAGCTTTGAGACATAAGGCGGGGTGAGATCTTCTCGCTCCGCCGCGCGTCGTCAATGCAGCTTCTTGCGGAGGGCCTTGATCGCCTCTCGCTGCGTCTCGATGTGTTCGGCAATCGCCTTGCGAAGCTCCTGCGAATGGAGCTTGTCGGTGTCGCGCTGCACTTCATCGAGCGCAGCCTCTGCATTGGCGAGCGTGATCTTCATCTGCGAGCCCGGTTGTGAAGCAGTGCGGGAACGTCTCTCGGCTAGACTATTGCTCGCAACATATAGAAGACTGCCGCGCGGAAATTGAGATACCTCAAGCACCGTAAGATACCGGTGGCTCCGTAAGATCCCGGATAAAGCGATCGCGCTTCAGAATGTCGGTGGGGTGCAGGCCGAGATCACTTCGCATGGCTTGCCGCCGACGCAGCGGAAGCGATGCGGGCGCCGGCTCTCGAAATAATAGGCGTCGCCAGGATTGAGGATGCGGCGCTCATCCTCGACCGTGACCTCGAGCTTGCCCGAGATCACGATGCCGCCTTCCTCGCCGTCATGAACGAGGTGCACGCGACCTGTGTCGCTGCCAGGCTCGTAGCGCTCCTTCAGGATTTGCAGGCTGCGGCCGAACAGATTGTCGCCGACCTGCCGATAGGAGATCGGCTTCTTGCCGACCTCGGTGAGTTCCTCGGCGCGATAGAAGATCTTGCGGCGGCTCTCGGGCTCCAGCGCGAAGAACTCGGCTAGTCCCATCGGGATGCCGTCGAGGATGCGCTTGAGCGCGCCGACCGAGGGGTTCATCTGGTTGGACTCGATCAGCGAGATCGTCGAATTGGTGACGCCGGCGCGCTTGGCGAGCTCGCGCTGCGACAGCTTCTGGCGCGCCCGGATGAATCGCAGCCGTCCACCGATGTCGACGCTCATGCCTCTGGCCCTGTTGCAAGTGTTGCGGATCGCGCAAATATGGACCGGCTGCCCTAGTGAAATCAATGGCTTGCAGGTCGTCAGAAAAGGACTTGTTGCGCTATCGAAGCCGTGGCTCTGCTATGGCGTCAGCAAAGGAGCGTGGCCCGTGACCCTTCATCAGATTCCGAACACTATCAAGACCGACTCGTTCTGGATGCCGTTCACGGCCAACCGTCAGTTCAAGAAGGCGCCGCGCCTGTTCTCCTCGGCCGAGGGCATGCACTACACCACCGTCGACGGCCGCAAGGTGATCGACGGCTCCGCCGGCCTCTGGTGCGTCAACGCCGGCCACGGCCGCAAGCAGATCGCCGCCGCCGTCGAGCGGCAGCTGATGACGCTGGATTTCGCGCCGTCGTTCCAGATGGGTCATCCGCTGGCATTCGACTTCGCCGAGCGTCTCGCCGAGATCGCGCCGAAGGGCCTCGATCGTGTCTTCTTCACCAACTCCGGCTCTGAATCGGTCGACACCGCGCTGAAGATCGCGCTCGCCTATCATCGCGCCAACGGCCAGGCCAGCCGCACCCGGCTGATTGGCCGCGAGCGCGGCTATCACGGCGTCGGTTTCGGCGGCACCTCGGTGGGCGGCATGGTCGCCAACCGCCGCGCCTTCACCACCCTGCTGCCGGGCGTCGACCACATCCGCCACACCCACGACCTCAGCCGCAACGCCTTCGCCAAGGATCAGCCGGAGCATGGCGCCGAACTCGCCGACGATCTCGAGCGTCTCGTCGGCCTCCACGGCGCCGAGACCATCGCCGCCGTGATCGTCGAGCCGGTGCCGGGTTCGACCGCGGTGCTGCCGCCGCCGAAGGGCTATCTGCAACGGCTGCGCGAGATCTGCGACAAGCACGGCATCCTTCTGATCTTCGACGAGGTCATCACCGGTTTCGGCCGTCTCGGCACGCCGTTCGCCGCCAACTTCTTCGGCGTCACGCCGGACCTGATGACGACCGCCAAGGGCATCACCAACGGCACCATTCCCTGCGGCGCGGTGTTCGCGAGCCGCAAGGTGCATGACGGCATGATGGTCGGCCCCGAGAACCAGATGGAGCTGTTCCACGGCTACACCTATTCGGCGCATCCGACCGCCTGCGCCGCCGGTATCGCCACGCTCGACATCTACAAGGACGAGGGCCTGCTGACGCGCGGTGCGACGATGGCCGAATACTGGCGCGATACGCTGCATCAGCTGAAGGGCCTGCCGAACGTCGTCGACATCCGCAATTGCGGGCTGATGGGCGCGGTCGAGCTCGCGCCGCGCGACGGCGCCGTCGGTGCGCGTGGTTACGACGTCATGGTCGACTGCTTCAACACCGGCCTCTATCTGCGCATGAGCGGTGACAGCTTCGCGATGTCGCCTCCGCTCATCGTCGAGAAGAGCCACATCGACCAGATGGTCTCGATCCTCGGCGACGCCATCAAGAAGGTGGCCTGATAATTGCTCTCGCCGCTGGTGAGTTTTATCTTGCAGCGGCGAGCGTGATGCCGCGGGAGTTTGACCAAGCGTGAAAGTTCTGATCCTCGGCAGCGGTGTCATCGGCGTCACCTCTGCCTACTACCTCGCCCGTGCCGGCCACGAGGTGACGGTCGTCGACCGTCAGCCCGAACCGGCGCTGGAGACGTCTTTTGCCAATGCCGGCGAAGTGTCGCCCGGTTATTCCTCGCCATGGGCCGGCCCCGGCGTGCCGGTGAAGGCGGTCAAGTGGCTCTTGATGAAGCACGGACCGCTGGTGATCCGGCCGAAGCTCGATCCCGTCATGTGGGTCTGGCTGCTCAAGATGCTGCGCAACTGCACCAGCGCGCGCTACGCGGTCAACAAGAGCCGGATGATCCCGATCGCGGAATACAGCCGCGATTGCCTGCGCGATCTGCGCCGCGACATCGGCATTCAATATGACGAGCGCGCGCAGGGCACGCTGCAGCTGTTCCGCTACCAGGCCCAGCTCGACGGCACCGGCGAAGACGTCGCCGTGCTCAAGCAGTACGGCGTGCCTTACGAGACGCTGAGCCGCGAAGGCTGCATCGCGGTCGAGCCGGCGCTATCAGGCGTGAAGGAAAAATTCGTCGGCGGGCTTCGCCTGCCGCAGGACGAGACCGGCGACTGTCACATGTTTACGCAGGCGCTGGCCAAGCATGCGCAGGCGCTCGGCGTGCGCTTCATGTTCAACACCGGCATCGACCGCATCGTCACGGATGGCGGACGCGTCAGCGGCGTTGCGACCAGCGCCGGGATGTTGCAGGCCGACTCGTACGTGCTCGCACTCGGAAGCTATTCGTCGCGAATGGCTGCGCCGCTCGGCATTTCGCTGCCGGTCTATCCGGTGAAGGGCTATTCGATCACGGTGCCGATCAAGGACGCCTCCGGTGCGCCGGAATCGACCGTGATGGACGAGAGCTACAAGGTCGCGATCACCCGTCTCGGCAATCGCATCCGCGTCGGCGGCACCGCCGAGATCTCGGGCTTCTCGACCAAGCTCTACGGCGCCCGTCGCGCCACGCTTGATCATTCCCTGACCGATCTGTTCCCGCGCGGCGGCGATCTCGCCAAGGCGACGTTCTGGAGCGGCCTGCGTCCGATGACGCCGGACGGCCCGCCGGTGATCGGCCCGACGCAATACGCCAACCTCCATCTCAACACCGGCCACGGCACGCTCGGCTGGACCATGTCCTGCGGCTCCGGCCGCATCCTCGCGGATATGCTCTCGGGCAAGAAGCCGGAGGTGGATGTGAGTGCGTTGACGGTGGACCGGTATCAGCACCGGTTCGGGTGATTGATGACGTCATTCCGGGTTCGATGCTTCGCATCGCCCCGGAATGACGGTGAAACCTACCCCGCCCCTGTCACGCAATTTACCCACAGCACCACGGCCTTCGCATCCTGCGCCGGATTGGAAAACCGGTGCGGCCTGCGGCTGGCAAAGCGAAAGCTGTCGCCGCTCTTCAGCGACCACGTCTCGCTGTCGACCGTCAGCAGCATCTCGCCTTCCAGAACGAGGCCGGCTTCCTCGCCGTCGTGGGTGTAGAGCTCGTCGCCGGTGGAGCCACCGGGCTCCAGATGCACCAGGAATAGATTGAGCTTGTTGTCGGCGCTGGCCGGGCTCAGCAATTGCTTGGACACGCCCGTGCGCCAAAGCTTCAGCTCGGGCCGCTGCAATCCGCGTGTGACGACCTGATCGGATGCGCCATCAGCACTCGGGCTTGCGCCGAACAGTGCGGCGATGCCGACGCCGAGCACGTCGGCGAGCGTCGCCAGCACACGCAACGATGGTGACGACAGGCCGCGTTCGATCTGGCTGAGGAAGCCGATCGACAGATCCGTCCGCGCGGCGACCGCCTCGAGCGAGAATTGCCTGACCCGCCTGAGATCGCGGATGCGGCGGCCGACAGCAACGTCCATTGCGGGCTCTGTCGGCTGTGCGATAGCCTTTCGGCCGTTCTTGCCACGGTTCTCGGCTTTCTTCGCCGGCTTTGCGGCGGCCGGTTTGCGCATTCTTTTACCACCGCTCACGTCAAACCGCTTCCTTCATGTGCATGAAAATCGCTTGCATCGTCCGCGAAAGTGTGACCAAATTTTCATATCGGTGAAAATAGGCCGAAACGGCTTGGCCCGCAATGTCTGATCAGGACATGCACCAGCGCCGTCATCGGCAAGCCCAAAGGGGGATGCGATGAAGCGTATTGGTCTGGCCGCAATCGCGGCGCTCGCACTTTGCGCCGGGGCGCCCGCATCGGCGCAGCAGGTGCTCAAGGTCGGCTCGACGCCGACGGGCATTCCGTTCACGTTCCTCGACACCAAGACCAACACCATCCAGGGCATCATGGTCGATCTCGTCACGGAAATCGGCAAGGACGCCGGCTTCAACGTGCAGATCGAGCCGATGCAGTTCTCGGCGCTGATCCCGTCGCTGACCTCGAGCAAGATCGACATCATTGCCGCCGCGATGTTCATCACGGCGCCCCGGAAAGAGGTCGTCGATTTCTCCGATCCGATCTACACCTATGGCGAAGGCCTGGTCGTTCCGAAGAGCGATACCAAGGCCTATGCCACGCAGGACGATCTGAAGGGTGAGACGGTCGGTGCCCAGGTCGGTACCGCCTTTGTCGATGCGCTGAAGAAGACCGGCCTGTTCGCGGACGTGAAGGCCTACGACACCATCCCCGACATCCTGCGCGACGTGAACACCGGCCGTCTCAAGGCCGGCTACGCCGACTATCCGATCCTCGCCTACAATCTGAAGCAGGGCGGTTTTCCCGAGACGCGGCTCGTTGAGGGCTACAAGCCCGTCACCGTCGGCTCGGTCGGCATCGGCGTCCGCAAGGGTGAGACCGCGTTGCTCGGCAAGATCAACGCGTCGCTGGCAAAGCTCAAGGCCAACGGCACCATCGACAAGATCCTCGGCAAATGGGGCCTGAAGGCTCAGGGCTGATAGCGGTTCATCGCAGGCGACCCGATGAAAGGTTTCTGGCACGACGCCGTCGAGTTTTTCCCGATTCTGATGAACGGCGTCGCGCTGACGATCGTCGTCACGATCGGCTCGCTGCTGCTCTCGACGGTGCTCGGCCTGATTTGGGCGATGATGCGGGTCTCCGGCATCAAGGCGCTGGCGATGCTCAGCGCCAGCCTGATCAACGTGATCCGCGGCATCCCGATCATCGTGCTGCTGTTCTACCTCTATTTCGTGATGCCCGATCTCGGCGTTACGCTCAGCGCCTTGCAGGCCGCGATCCTCGGTCTCGGCATCGCCTATTCGGCCTACCAGGCTGAAAACTTCC
Source organism: Bradyrhizobium sp. WYCCWR 13022 (assembly GCF_030435535.1). Lineage (NCBI taxonomy): Bacteria > Pseudomonadati > Pseudomonadota > Alphaproteobacteria > Hyphomicrobiales > Nitrobacteraceae > Bradyrhizobium > Bradyrhizobium sp. WYCCWR 13022. Next base: position 85,207 of record NZ_JAUIZJ010000018.1, on the reverse strand, counting down.
GCGCCGGCATCGAGGCCATCGACAAGGGGCAGATCGAGGCGGCGCAATCGATCGGCATGGGCTGGTGGCTGACGATGCGCCGCGTGGTGCTGCCGCAGGCGGTGCGCATCGTGCTGCCGCCCTACGGCAACGTCATGATCATGATGCTGAAGGACTCTTCGCAGGCCTCGACCATCACGGTCGCCGAGCTCGCCCTGCAAGGCAAGTTGATCGCGTCCTCGACCTTCAAGAACACCAGCGTGTTCACGATGGTCGCCTTGATGTATCTCACCATGAGCATCCCGCTGATCCTGCTGGTCCGTCACTTCGAGAAGCGGGCGGGCAAGAAATGATCGAGCTGAGCGACGTCCACAAGAGCTTTGGCAAGGTCGAGGTGCTCAAGGGCATCACGGCCTCCGTGCAGAAGGGCGAGGTGGTCTGCATCATCGGTCCCTCTGGGTCCGGCAAGTCCACCATCCTGCGCTGTATCAACGGGCTCGAAAGCTACGACCGCGGCGAGATCAGCGTCGAAGGCCTCAAGGTCGATCGCGACGCGCCATCGATCGTATCGATCCGCACACAAGTCTCGATGGTGTTCCAGCGCTTCAATCTGTTTCCTCATCGGACGGTACTGGAGAATGTCATCGAAGGTCCGCTCTTCGTGAAGAACGAGCCCCGCGCCCAGGTGATCGAGCGTGGCCGCGCGCTGCTCGCCCAGGTCGGCCTTGTTGAAAAGGCCGATGCACATCCGCCGCAGCTCTCCGGCGGTCAGCAGCAGCGCGTTGCGATAGCACGGGCGCTGGCAATGCAGCCCAAGGCGATCCTGTTCGACGAACCGACCTCGGCGCTCGATCCGGAATTGGTCGGCGACGTCCTCGGCGTCATGCGCAAGCTCGCCGATGACGGCATGACCATGGTCGTCGTCACCCACGAGATGGGTTTTGCCCGCGACGTCGCCGATCGCGTGCTGTTCATCGACGGGGGCGTCATCGTCGAGCAGGGGCCGGCGAAAGCGCTGCTCAACCAACCCCGGCATCCGCGCACGCAGGATTTCCTGCGCCGCGTGCTGCATCCGCTCTGAACCGGACTTTTGCAATGACGCGCCTGCCGCTGCCGCCTTCGCTCTACGCCGACACCGCCGTCGCGCCGGTGGCGACGCCGCCGCTTGATACGGACAAGAACGTATCCGTCGCAATCGTCGGTGGCGGTTACACGGGGCTCTCCACGGCGCTGCATCTGGCGGAGCAGGGAGTCGAGGCGCTGGTGCTGGAGGCGCAGGAGCCGGGCTGGGGCGCGTCCGGCAACAACGGCGGCCACACCAATCCCGGCCTGAAACACGATCCCGATCAGATCGAGGCCGATTTCGGCACGGAGCTCGGCCGCCGCATGATCGAGTTTTCCTACGGCACGCCGAACTTCACCCATGATCTGATTCGCCGCTACCAGATCCCGTGTGAGGCGCGGCAGAACGGGACGTTGCGCGCGGCCTATAACGAGGCCAGCGCCGCTGCGATCGAGCAGACCGCACGGCAGTGCATCCGTCGCGGTATGCCGGTGACGTATCTCGATCGCGAGCAGCTGCGCGAGATGACCGGCACTGATCGCTACATTGGCGCCATGCTGGACGCCCGCGGCGGCGATCTGCACCCCCTGAGCTACGCCCGTGGCCTTGCGCGCGCCGCGATCTCGGCGGGTGCGAAGGTTCACAGCGAGACACCGGCGCAATCGCTGCGCCGCGACGGCAGTCGCTGGCGTATCGAGACGCCGCGCGCGGTCGTGCATGCCGACAAGGTGCTGCTCGCCACCAACGGCTTCACCGACGATCTCTGGCCGGCGCTTCGCCGCACCATCGTGCCGGTGTTTTCCTCGATCGCCGCCACCGCGCCGCTCTCGGACGATGTCGCGCGCTCGATCATGCCGACGCGGCCCGTGCTCTATGAGAGCGGCCACATCACGGTCTACTACCGCATTGACCAGAACAACCGCCTCCTGATGGGCGGCCGGGGGCCGATGCGCTGGATCAACTCGCCTGATGACGTCGCCTATCTCATCCGCTACGCCGAGCGGCTGTGGCCGCAGCTGAAAGGCGTGGCCTGGACCCACGGCTGGAACAGCCGGCTCGCCATCACCAGGGATCATTATCCGCATGTGCACGAGCCCGCGGAAAGCATTCTGATCTCGCTCGGCTGCAACGGCCGCGGGGTTGCGCTCTCCACTGCAATGGGCGCGCAGCTCGCGCGTCGGCTGATCGGGGGCGCCAAGGCCGAGATCGACATGCCCGTCACCGGCATCAATCCGATCCCGATGCACGCGTTCTGGCCGGTCGGCGTGACAACAGCGGTGATTGCTGGCCGCGTGCGTGACCGGTTGGGGATCTAGCCTTAACCTTCCGCTACCGCGTCGGCCCAGGGCTGGAATATCTCGACCGCACCGGAATTCGTATCGCCGTCGCGCATCACGACGCTCGGGCAGGCGAATTTCATCGGCAGGGTCTGCACCGGCGCTTCCCTGTAGTCGAAGCGTGCGGCAAGCGCCTTGCGTGTGTCCGCCGGCAGCCTGGTGTCGCCGAGAACGATCGCGCCTTCGCTGCAATCGATGCGGGGCTGGTGGATGGCGGCATCGAGATCCATGTCGAAATCCATCGCAAAGGACACGAGCTGCATCACCGAAGGCAGGATGCGGCGGCCGCCGGAGGCCCCGACCGCGAGGCGCTTGCCGTCCTTGGTCTCGGCGATGACAGGCGTGTAGTTGGTGAGGCAGCGCTTGCCTGGGGCGAGCGAGTTGGTGGTGCCCGGCGTCGGGTCGAACCACATGATGCCGTTGTTCATGGGAATGCCGGTGTGCGGCGTGACATATTTCGAGCCAAAAGACGAGAGCAGCGTCTGCGTCACCGCGGCGACGTTGCCGTCCCGGTCGACCACGGAGAAATGCGTGGTGCAGGCCGGCGCGAGATATTCGGCGCCGAGCGAGCGCTTGCCGTCGGCATCGCCCATGTCCTTGAGCCGCTCGCGATAGGCCTCTTGCAGGGCAACGGCATATTCAGCATAAGCGGCCGCATCCGGCGCGCGTGCCGGCATCAAATTCTGCTGCAACAGGCGCAGCGCATGCGCCATGGTCGGCCCGGCCGTGAGTTCCGGCGTCGCATACACCTTGCCGCCGCGATAGGGGATCGCCAGCGGCTCTCGCGGGTGGGCGCGGAATGCGGCGAGATCCTCGACCGACAGGGAGCCGCCGTCGGCCTTGACGTCGGACGCGATGCTCCTGGCGAGATCGCCCTGATAGAAGTCGCGCGGCCCGGCCTCGGCGAGGTGCAGCAGCGTGGCCTTCAAATTGTCCTGCGGCAGCCGGATCTCGGCCTCGATGCTCCAGGGCGGGCTCGGGGGCAGGCCGTCCTTCAAGAACATCGCTGCACTCGCGGGATAGCGCCGAAGATCTGTCGCCGAGCCCGCGATCGTCAGTTCGGTCCACCAGTCCACCAGCAGGCCTTCGCCGGCGAGCGCGGCCGCCGGAGCGACCAGCTCCTTCCACGACATCCTGGCGTATCGACGGTGCGCTTCTTCCATGCCGGCGACGACGCCTGGCACAGCGATCGCGCCGGGGCCGTGAACGTTGCGGTCGTCCTTCACCCGCGGCCACGGAAACAGGTCGGTCGCGAGGCGGTCTCCGACGATGGGGTAATCGGACGCGCGGATGCTCAGTGGCGCGCACATGCCGTAGTCGATCACCTCATACCGATTTTCCTTGGCGCGGTAGAGCACCATCGCGCCTCCGCCGCCGATCCCGCTGTTCCAGGGCTCCAGCACGTTCAGCGCAAAAGTGGTTGCCACGATCGCGTCGACGCAGTCGCCGCCCGCCGCCAGCACCTGCGCCCCCACCTCGGCCGCCCGCCGCGATTGCGACGCGACGATGCCGCCCTTGGATTTCACGGCGGGTTTGCGGACGGTTTGGTTGAGGCTGAACTGGTGAGGCATGATGTTTTCGGCTTTGCCTTGGCTTCGTTGCGTTGACGGTCGGCTCTTCAATCGGCGGCAGCGTCGCGGACAATGGCACATTGCGGTGAGCGAGAACATCCGTCTGCGAGATGGCTGATGTGAAGCTGGCGCGGCCGCGCGTCAATGATTCCGTGGGCCGGCAATAGGCGTCGGCTATCCGCCGATCCGTCCGAAGACGTCGTCTGTCGGGCCGGGTAGCTCGACATTGAACGTCTCTTGGAGCACCTGGCCTAGGTCATGGGCGCTGTCGATCGTGAGTTCGTGGCGCACCTCGCCCTCTCGCGCCTCGATCGTCAACCGACGGTTCGCGAGCTTGTAGCGCTTGTCGGCATCAACGCGTTCCAGGATCAGGGTGCTAGTGAAGGGCGCAAGCGAGCTGGTGGAGGTGAAATAGTTTCCTAGCTCGTAGTCGGACTGGATCTGGGGCTCCAGGTCAAAGACATACATCGTTCGCCAGCCCTGGGGTTGTCTGGCGCTGATTGAAAACAGCCCGTTGGTCTCGCCGAGCCGGAAGGTGCCCATTGCAGTCGGCTGCTCGATCTCGGTCTTGAACCGCAAGGGAGCATCCATCACGCAGGCGCCGAAACCGACATCGGCGATATGGGGGCCTTCCGGCAGGTCGACCTTGAGAAGCATATGGACTTTCGGACCGAGCGGGCTTTCTGGCGGCGACATCCAGCGCACGCGGCCGGACAGGCCGGTCACGGCAAAGCCGATCGTCTCAAGCGCGGCCTTGAACAGCGCGTTCTGCTCGAAGCAATAACCGCCGCGCCTGCTGTCGACGAGCTTGGCCTGGACCGAAGCGAGATCGAGTCGGACTTGCCGGCCGAGGAGCGGATCGAGACCTTCGAACGGGATCGCGTTGACATGGGCGGCATGGAGCGCGGTGAGCGTCGCGAGGTCCGGCCTTACAGGGCCGCCATGGCCGATCCGAGCCAGGTAATTGGACAGTCTAAATTCATTGGACATGAAAGCGCTCCCAGCTTGAAAATTGGGGCGCAACGTAGACAGGAACGCTCAATCTTGAAAGGGCCGGATGACCGCGGTGGGGCGTGGCAGGCGCCCGCCGCGCCCGGTATGGCGCGCTCAGAGCCCGCGGTTCAGGCGGCTGGCCTGATACTTGGCGTGCCATTTCGGGCCCGGGCCGCGCATGTAGTGCAGCTCGGGACGATAGGGGTTGCCGGCGATCTGCACCAGCTTCTGCCATTTTGTGGCGACGAAGGTGAAGGGTTGGCGGAGCAGGCTCAGTGAAGCAAGCAGCATGGCATCACCTCAATGCGGCTTGCCGAGCATGGCGGTGAAGGGGAGATCGAAGATCTCCTCGCCGTCGTCGTCGGCGACATGGATCACCCAGTCGCGCCAGTCTTCACTGCCGGGCGTCTGGATCATCGAATTCATGATCTGGGCAGCACGGTCGCGCGCCTCGGTCAGATTGGCGACGGCAGCGCCGTAGCGGTCGATCAGCGTGCCCTCGGTGTTGGAGCAGTGAAAGTAAACCTGGACCATAAGCGCCTCCTGCGGAAAGCGATTGGGACGGCAGACCGATACCACCCCAAGCATTCCCGAAACATTCGGGTCGAGCCCGGTAAGGGAATTTACGGAGGTTGGTCGGCGCGAAGGTCGTTACAGGTTTAATCACAGACGGGTGATGGCTGGACGACGCCGAGGCGCCATGGAACAAGCTTTCCGGAAAGTCCGGGGAGACACCGTGAACCAGTTCACATTCGCCAGCGAACGCCGAAATCTGCGTGTATTTGCAGTGGTTTTGCTCGGAGCGCTGCTCGGCATCGCCCCGGCCTCGTCCGAGCCGGTGAGGAAGAGCGGCTACGTGTTGGGATCGGAGACCTGCGGCAGCGGCGATCTCGCCTTTCCAAGAGTCCAGATCGACATGAAAGCCGGCTTCTGCGCGGGCCTCGTCGCCAGCGACGAGGACCATCTGAAATTTCCGCGGTCGATCATTCAGGTGCCGGGCCGCGATCTGTTCGTGGTCGCCGACATGGGTGGCTGGGGCCACACCGATGGCCGGCTGCTGCTGCTCGATCCGCACGCGGCTAGCGGTCAGCGGTTCAAGGAGCTTCTGACCGGCGTCGAATATCCGTTCGGCCTCGTGATCGGTCCAGACAAGAAGCTCTACGCCTCGACCGCGGAGAGCATCTTCCGCTTTGATCCGCTCGCTGACAACCCGCGCAGCACGGTCGAGACCATCATCCGCCACATGCCGGGCCGCCGCATCACGCTGCCTGACGGCACGAAGCTCGATGAGGCGGCACATCCGCTGAAGCAGTTCGTGTTCGACAGGAACGGGCGGCTGTTCGTCAATGTCGGCGCCCATAGCGACGATTGCATCACGTCGGCGCCTATCACGAAACCTTGTGCGGCCGCCGAAGGCGCCTCCGCCATGGCCGCGATCTGGCTGTTCACACCGCCGTCAGGTGGCGTCTTCCCGGCGCTGAAGCCGAACGATCCCGATCCGCCGCATACGATCTACGCGCGGGGCCTGCGCAATTCGATGGCGCTGGTGCTGCATCCGAATTTCCCGGATCCCGGCTACGCCTTCCTGCAAGGCGAGAACGGTCGCGATCTACCCGACATCTTCAAGCCGAACGAGGAGATCAACGCGATCGAGCAGGGCAGGCATTATGGCTGGCCCTATTGTTACGATCTGTCGACGCCGAGCCCCGAGTTCAAACTCGTACTGCAATCGGGCGTCTACAAATCGCTTTGCACCGGCAATCCGTTGTACAAGGCGCCCTTCTCACTGCTGCCGCCGCACGGTGCGCCGCTCTCGATGCTGTATTATCACGGTGCAATGTTTCCGGAGCTCGAAGGCAAGCTCTTGGTCAGTCTGCACGGCTATCGCCCGACCGGCAGCCGCGTGCTGATCTACGACGTCGACGACCACGGCTTCCCGAAGCCGGCCCCGCCACCGGTGCGTTACCACGTCAGTTGCGCGGCCGATCCGACTCATACCTTTCAGACCGACGCCGGCGACGTCACGGCTGCCCCGTTCGAGGAGTTGATCGCCGGCTGGCACCGCGTCAACGGTGCGCGGCCGCAAGGCGCCCCCGTCGGTATGACAGTCGCAGAGGATGGTGCGATCTGGCTGGTCGAGGACAAGAACCAGACCATCATCCGGATCGATCGCGCCGTGGGCGATCCACCGCCGCCGCTGCCCTGTGATACACGCAGCCAGGCGCTGATCGACCAGCTTGCCGCCTTCGTCGCCAAGGATGCGCAGAACAAGATCCGCATCACCGCGTTGCGCAAGAACCTCGTCGAAAAGCATTGTGTCGGCTGCCACTCCGATTTCGGCCTGAAGGCGGGGCAGTCGGACGCCGACAAGGACGCCGCCGTGCTGCGCTTCATGCTGTCGCAGGATGGCTGGATCTACCCGGGCGATCCTGCCTCCGGCAGACTGCGCGCGCGGCTGCGCGGCATCGGCGCAGAGAAGCTGATGCCGCCCGGCGGCGAGGGCCTGCCGAAGACCGAACCGGGTTACGCGGCGCTGCTCAACACGGTTGATCTGCTGGTTGCCAGGATGGTTCCGGGGACACCGATGCGCATCAAGCTCGGCCTGCCACAGCGCAAGTTCGTCAGCAAGGCGAACAAGGAATGCGGCGAAATACCGGCCGCCAAGGTCGTTGTCGTGACACAAAGGAACGCTGTAGACAAACCCGGCTTCAGCCGATTCTTCCGGCCGGCCGATCCCTACTTGAACGGCGAGTGCAGCGACGACGATGGCTATTACATCCGGCAGGATTTTCTGGTGCCTTTGCCGTAGCATTCTGCTCGTCGTCGCGACGCCGCTCCTCGCAGCCGAGACGAAGGTGTTCGAAAGCGTGCAGGTGACGCCCGCGGACGAATATACACATGGCATCGAAGGGCCCGCCGCCGATCTCGACGGCAACCTTTTTGTCGTCAATTTCGGCAAGCCCGGCACCATCGGCCGGTTGCGCGCGGGCGCTGCGGCGTCGGAGGCCTTCACCGCATTGCCCGAAGGAAGCGTCGGCAACGCCATCCGCTTCGATCGCAACGGCACGATGTTCATCGCCGACTACAAGAAGCACAACATTTTTGCGATCCCGAAGGGTGCAACCGAGCCCGCAGTCTGGTTTCACTCCGACGACATGAACCAGCCCAACGACATGACCATCGCCCGCGATGGCACGATCTATGCGAGCGATCCGAACTGGAAGGGCCGGGAAGGCCACGTCTGGCGCATGACGAAATCCGTGGACGGATCGGTGCAGGGGCAGGTGATGTCGGCGCCGCGCGCGATGGGTACTACCAACGGCATCGATCTCAGCCCCGACGGCAAGACGCTCTATGTCGGTGAGTCCAGCAACGGCCAGGTCTGGTCCTACGCCATCCGCGGCAACGAGCTCACTGACGCAAAGCTGGTCAAGACGTTCCAGCCCGACACGATCGACGGCCTGCGCACCGATCTTGCCGGGCGTCTCTATGTCGCGCGCATTCTCAAGGGCACGATCGCCCTGATGAAGCCCAATGGCGCGGTCGAGCGCGAGATCGCGCTGAAAGGCAAAGAGCCGACCAATCTCGCCTTTGGTGGCAGCGACGGCAAGACCGTCTTCGTCACCCAGCGCCAGGGCGGCTTCATCGAATCCTTCCGCACCGATCAGCAGGGCCGCGAGCATTGTCTCCAGCGGGGGCGCTGCTGAACTCAAGGGCGATCTGCTTCCCGCGCAGGGCGTGAGGACGAGGACGGCATTCTTCTTGCTTGCATCTGGACGCCGCAGGGATCAAGAAATCTGTGGCGCAGCCAAAGCGTTTTCGAGCGAAGTGGATACCGGTTCGCGTCAAGAAAACGCGTCAAGTCAGAAAGCATGCGAGCACGGAGTCATTGAGTGAGAGCCGTCCATACCGAACTGCACCGCAGCCACGATCCGCAATTCTTCCTGGTTCGCGGCGTCGTCAAGCGCACCACCGAGCAGCCCGAGCGTGCAGACCGCCTGCTCAAGGGCTTGAAGGACGGCGGGCATCAACTGGTCGAGCCGACCACATTCGGCCAGGGTCCGCGCGCCCGCATTCACAGTCCGGAATATCTGTCGTTCCTGAGCGAAGCCTGGGATGCCTGGACAGCGCTCGGCGATTCCGGTCCGGAGATGATCGGCAACATCCATCCGGTGCGTCATGCAGCGACTTATCCGACCCACGTTGTCGGCAAGCTCGGCTGGCACACCGCCGACACCGCGGCTCCAATCGGTCCGGGCACCTGGGCTGCGGCTTGCGCCGCGACGGACGTTGCGGTCAGCGCCGCGCAAATGGTGATGGACGGCGAGGATGCGGTCTACGCGCTCTGCCGTCCGCCCGGCCATCACGCCTATCGCGACATGGCCGGCGGCTTCTGCTTCCTCAACAACAGCGCGATCGCGGCCGCGCATCTGCGGCAGAAGCACGAGCGCGTCGTCATCCTCGACGTCGACGTCCACCACGGCAACGGCACGCAAGGCATCTTCTACGCGCGGCGGGATGTCTACACGATCTCGATCCACGCCGATCCGGTCGCCTACTATCCCTTCGTTTGGGGGTATGCGCATGAGCGCGGCGAGGGGCCTGGCCTCGGCACCAATCTCAACATTCCGCTCGCCATCGGCACCGGCGATGACGGCTACATCCAGGCGATGGACATCGCGCGCAAGGCCATCGAATCCTTTGCACCGGGCGCGCTCGTGATCGCGCTCGGCCTCGATGCCTCCGAGCATGATCCGCTGAAGGGCCTTGCCGTCACCACGCCCGGCTTCCGCCGCATCGGCCAGGCCATAGCCAGGATGGGCCTGCCGACTGTGTTCGTGCAGGAGGGCGGTTATCTCTCGGATATTCTCGGCGCGAACCTGACGTCGGTGCTGGCGGGGTTCGAAGAGGCAAGGTGATCTCCCCACCTCTCCCCGTAAGAACGGGAGAGAGAAGAGGCGCCTCAAAACATCCCGCTCGATTTGAGCGCCTTGCAGACGTGCTGCATCTCGGCTTCGTCCGCGACCATGTCCAGCATGATCGTGGTCAGACCTTTCGCGGCAAATTCCCTCAGCTTCGCGCCGATCTCGGCATAGCTGCCGACGAGATAAGGGCAGTCTGCCTGGAAGGTGAGGTAGGGCAGCAACCAATAGCCATTGTCGGCGAGATCGCCGCTCTGGCCCTCATAGAGCCGCCGCTTCCAGACGGAATCCGAGTTCTCCACCGTGAGCGCGAGCAGCTCGCGGTCGTCAGGATTGTCGCGGAAGCGCGCCTTCGCGGCCCGTCGCGCCTCGTCGCCGCTCTCGCGCGCAAAGATGCCAAAATTCATTCCGGGAGCGTTGAGGCCGCGATCGAGATCGGGCGGCAGCATCTGCATCTTGATGCAGCCGCTCTCCTTGGCGACGCGCTGTGCCGCGTCCGATTGCCCCGCGATCAGGAATTCCGGCATCAGCTCGGCCGGCAACCGCGGCCGCAGTTGCAGATTGCTCACGCGATAGAACCTGCCCTCGAAGGTGACCGGCCGCGGGCTCGAAAGCAGTTGGCGCACGATGGCGACGAACTCGCCGAGCCGGACATAACGATCGGCATGCGACTGCTCGTCGCCTAGCCCCTGCAGATCGCTGATCGCGGTCCCCGTGATCATGTTGAGATGGACCTTGCGGCCGTGGAGCTGTGCAAGGGACGAGACGAATTTCGCCACCGTGAACGGGTGCATGTAAACAGGATTGACGGCAATCAGCGGCGAGGATCGCGCGGTCGCCGCCATGATGTGCTGGGCCATGGCCCAGGGCTCGACGAAGACGTCGTTGCCTTCGAACAGCAGAATGCCTTCGAAGCCATTGCGATCGGCGAACTCCGCCACCCGCATCAGTTCGCCGACATATTTCTTGGGATCCCGGTTACGCGAGATCGCGGGAAAGACGCGCAGCCGCGCCGCCATCACTCCGCCGCTTCCTGGAATGGCCAGGCGTTGCGGGTGATACGCAGGCCGCCGGCCGCGCGCGAGCCGTCGGCGATCGCCAGGCGATGCGATGGTGACGGCGAGCACAGCGAGAAGCGCCAGCCGGCAGGATCGTCGGCGATGTCGGGCTTGAAGCTGATCCCGATCGCCTCCCGCGACACCTGCATCGCAAAGGCATCGAGCGGCAGATTGAGCCCAAAGCCTCTGGCCTTCAGATAAGCTTCCTTCAGCGTCCAGTAGTCGAAGAAGCGCTCGATCACGGCTGGCTCCGGTAGCGTGCGGAGCGTTTCGACCTCTTCCGGTGCAAAGAAGCGAAGCGCAGTCGACAGCGGCGCCACGCGCCGCGACACCGTCTCGACGTCGACGCCGACAGTCTCGTGCTTCGACACGACACAGGCGACGCATCCGTCGGCGTGGGACAGGCTGAAATGCAGCGCTGTCGACGTCGTGGGCGCCGCGACAAAGGGCCGCCCGTAGCGGCCGGTCGAAAACGACCAATCGGTCGGAGCAACCTCCGGGGCCGCGTGCGAGAGCGCCATGCGCAACATCGCGTGCGCGAAGATATACTGTCGCTGATGGCGCTCGAACATGAAGCGGTCGGCGCGCATGCGTTCGTCGAGCGAGAGCAGCCGCCGGTACGCATCGACGTCGCCTGGCGTGTCGATGCTCTCGATCAGTCCGACAAACAGTTCAATGCCGTCGTCTGCCATCAAACGGGCCCATAGCGTCAGGCGGAGGCCAAATCCGGCCTGACTGAAGGATCAACTAGGCAGGAATCGACTGAGCGGACTGCTCCTAGCGGTCCACCCAGGCGAATTCTTGGCGATTGCTGGCCAGTTCACATGTGCAAGCTTGTACGAGACCCCAACTCGACAGGCGAGCGGCCCAAATCTGGAAATGAAATCCGACGATTCGTGCGGCGTCCCGGCCGACAAATTCTACTTTTTCTTCTTGGCTTTCTTCGAGCCGCCCAACACCGAAAGGCTGGCATCGACGTCCTTCAGCGCGGACTGAAGCTTCTTCTTCTCAGCGGTCAGCAGCTTTTGCAGCGCCTTGCGGTCCTTGTCGCTCAGCGAGGTACCCTTGGTAAATTTGATGAAACCCATAACTCTCCCCCGGTTGAAAATAACAGTTCAAATCAAAACACGGGAATAATCTTGCGCGCCCGCACCAAAGAATCAAGATGCAACTTGTTCATTCACAGCTTTAGCGGGTGAACCCTTGTTCGCCGGCCCTGTCCAGCGGGTCATGCCGCCCTGCGGGCGAGCAACCGATCGAGCGGCGTATTCGGCTGGGTGACGGCAGCGCCCAGTAGCGCGACGAGGTCTTCCATCCACGTGCCCACCATGGTGCCTTCGAGCAGATCGCCCTTGTAATTGCACGAACCTGTGATCCCGGTCGGGCGCTCCTTCAGCATCAGCGACAGCCAGGTCTGGTCGACCGGCAGCACCGGCTGGCCCTCGCGCGCGACGTTCCCGATCGATCGCACCGCGACGTCGGGCAGGTCGAGCGGTTGGCGCAGCGGATTTTGCAGCGTGAAATAGACCTGGAGCAGCGATGTGGCATCGATGCCTTCCTGCTCCAGATGGTCGGCCAGGATGTTGAACGGCAGCTCCTGCCGCGCATGGGCGTCCAGCACGCTTTGGCGCACCCGCGCCAACCCTTGCGTGAACGAGAGATCCGGCGTGATTCGGCTGCGGACGATCACCGTGTTCTCGAACGGCCCGACGATTCGCTCGGTGTCCGGCTGGGCGCGGTTGGCCATGGCGGTGGCAATCGAGATGTCCGTGCGTCCGGTCTGGGCGAGCAGTAGGGCCTTCAGGCCGGTAAGTAGGCACATGAACAGCGTGGCGTTGTGCTGACGCGCATAGGCGGTGAGCCGGGCGACGAGATCGTGCTCCAGGCTGAGTGGATGATGACCGGTCGACGCGCCCGGTCGCGCTTCGCCGTCGAACAAGGGAGCTGCGCCGCGCAGATTTTCGGTCCAGTCGGCGGCCTGCCGGCGGGCGGCCTCGGTCCCGCACCACCAGCGCTGCCAGCGTGCGACATCGGAGTACGCGAGCGGCATCTTCGGCAAAGGCACCGACGGATGGCCCGCCAGTGTAGCGTAGCGGTTGGACAGTTCCTCGAACAGCACGCCGATCGACCAGCCATCTGCGATGGTATGATGCAGCGTCAGCAGCAGGATGTGATCCGCTGGGTGAAGGCGCAGCAGCCGTGCCCGCAGCAGCGGCGCCCGGGCGGTGTTAACAGGAGTATAGGCCTCCTGCGCGATCAGGAGTTCGATCTTCTTCAACTCGAGCGCTCTTCGCCGCTTGCTGTTGTGGGGCCGTCCCTCGCCGATGCTCTCGACGGTCAAGGCCGGACCAAGCGTGGCAGGCGCGATGATGCGGCTGACCGGCTCGTCGCCATTCCAGCCGAATGCCGTCCGCAGCGAATCGTGCCGGCGCACGATGTCGTCGATGGCTTGCGCAAGTCGGCGCGGATCGATCGGGCCCTCGAGGTGGAAAGCGAAGGGCAGGTTGAACAGGGGCAGATCAGGCAGGTTCCGCTCGATCCGCATCATCTGGTCCTGCGCGATCGACAGCGAGGGCGAACCGCTTTGGGCCAGGCGAGGGGGACTGGCCGCCGGCTTTTGCGGCTTCGTTGCCACGGCTTCGTCGACCCGCCGGGCGAGTTCTTCGATCGTCGGCGCCTCGAAGATGGTCTTGATCGGCAGCGAGACCCCGAGCGCACGCGCGATGCGCGCCATCGCCTGACCCGCCAGCAGCGAATGGCCGCCGAGGTCGAAGAAATTGTCGGTGACACCGAGGCTCTCGACCTTCAGCAGGTCGATCCAGATGTCGGACAGGACCTTTTCGGTGAAGCGACGGGCCGGCACGATGGTCTCCGTGCCGCCGGTTTCCGGTTGCGGCGACGCCAGCAAGGCCGAGCGATCGAGCTTGCCATGGGCATTGAGCGGGACCTGATCCAGGAACAGAAACGCCGACGGGATCGCATGAACAGGCAGCCGGCCCTTGAGGAACTCGCGCAGTTCGCTGGCGCTGGTCTGGCTGCCTGATCTGGCAACGACATGGGCGATCAGCCTGATATCACCATTGGCGTCGCGTCGCGGCTCGACGATGCCGGCGCGGACGCCGGCGTGGTCGGCAAGCACCGCCTCGATCTCCTTGAGTTCGAGACGATAGCCGCGGACCTTGACCTGAAGGTCGGTGCGGCCGAGGCATTCGATCGTCCCGTCGACACGGCGTCGGGCGAGATCGCCGGTGCGGTACAGACGGCTGCCTTTCTCGCGCGCAAACGGATCGGGGATGAAGCGCTGCCGGCTCTGCGCGGGATCATTGACATAGCCGCGGCCGACGCCGGCGCCGCCGATGCAGAGCTCGCCGACCACGCCGATCGGCTGCGGCTCCAGGTTCGGATCGAGTACGTAGAGCTGGGTGTTGGGCAGCGGTGCGCCGACCGGAACATTGGTCATCGTCGTGTCCGGCGCCTTGGTCAGCCGGTGCAGGGAGACGTCATCAGAACATTCCGAGGCGCCATAGGCGTTGATCAGGGGCACCTTCGGGCAGCGAGCGAACCAGGCGCGGCAGAGATCCACCGGCAGCGGCTCGCCGGTCGAGATCAGCAGTCGCAGCTTGGCAAAGGCGCGCAGCATTGGCGCCTCGTCGAGGCGTTCGAGGACGACGCGGAGCAGCGAGGGCACGATCTCGAGCACCGTGATGCCTTCCCGCTCGATCTCGCGTGCCAGCAGCATCGGGTCCCGCACGACCGCGTTGTTGCAGACATGGACCCGCGCGCCGGTCATGGGACCGGCGAGGAACTGCCAGACCGAGATCACAAAGCTCTGCGGCGCGGTCTGAGCGACCACGTCTTTGCTCGTGAGCCCAAGCTCGGAAATCAACGACGCCAGATGGTTCGACAGCCCGCGCTGCTCGATCATGACGCCCTTCGGCGCACCGGAAGAGCCGGACGTATAGACGAGGTAGGCAAGGCTCGCCCCCGCACGCCGCGCCGCGCGAGCCGGCCTGGTCGATTCGAGCGCGATCGCGTCCTCGATCTCGGCCACATGGATGCGCGCGACCAGCGGCTCGAGCAGCTGGTCGACCATGGTGGCCTGCGCGTGCCCAGCCAGCAACACGTTGGCGCAGCTCGATCCGAGGATGGTTGCGAGCCGTGCCGGCGGCTGCTCGGGATCGAGGTTCAGGAAGGCCGCGCCGGCGCGCTGCACGCCAATCATCGCCGCGAGCAGGTCGGGCCCTCGGTCCGCCAACAGCGCGACCACGCTCTCCGCGCCGACGCCTTCGCGCGTGAGCCAGCGCGCGATCGCCTGGCTGCGGCGGGCCAGCTCGCGATAGCTCAGGGACAACAACCCGTCGGATATGGCAACGGCATTCGGCGTCTTTTTCGCCTGCCGCTCGAAACGTTCGCAGAGATTGCCGCGCGTCGTGAAATTGGCGGGGCGGCCTTTCGCCGGCAGCCGCCTGCGTTCGGCGTCGGTGAGCAGCGGCAGGCGCGAGATTCGCTGCTCCGGATTGGCGATGGCTGCTTTCAGCAGGGTCTTGAACTGATCCGCCATGCCCTCGATCGTCACTGCGTCGAACAGATCGGTGGCGTATTCGAAGAAACCGGTGAAGCGGCCATCGGCTTCGACCAGTTCGAGCGTGATGTCGAAGCGCGCGACCTTCGGGTCGACTTCGAGCCGGCGCGTCGACAGGCCGGGAAAGCGCACCGCCTCGATCGAAGCGTTCTGGAGAATGAACATGATCCTGAACAGCGGATTGCCGTCCGTCCTTCGCGCGATCTGCAACGTGCGCAGGACTTCCTCGATCGGAAGATCCTGGTTGCGATAGGCATCGAGCGTGACCTGGCGCACCCGCCGCAGCATCTCGCCGAAGGTCGGGTCGCCACTGAAATCGTTGCGCAGGATGAGCGTGTTGGCAAACAGCCCGATCAGCCGCTCGCTTTCGATCTGGTTGCGGTTCGCGATCAGCGAACCCGTCGCGACATCCTCATGTCCGGTATGGCGGAACAGCAGGCACTGGAAGACTGCGAGCAGGGTCATGAAGGGCGTGACGCCCTGGTCCTGGCTCAAAGTGCGGATATCGGCCGAGAGCGGCTTGCTGAACTCGAAATAATGACGCGCGCCGTGGCCGCTCCAGACCTCAGGCCGCGGGCGGTCGGTTCGCAGCGGCAGCGTGGTGACCCCGTCGAGCTGGGCCTTCCAGTAATCGAGCTGCTCTTTCGCCGCCGGTGTCTGCGCCCAGCTCTGCTGCCAGCGCGCGAAGTCGCGATATTGGAAGGTTTGTGAGGGCCGCACCGCCGCGATTGCCTGACGCGCGGCAGAATACCCGGCGGCGAGCGCCTCCCAGAACAGCCGCTGCGACCAGCCATCGGTAACGAGATGATGGACGTTGACGACCAGCGCATGGCTGAATGTGTCGAACGAAAGCAGCGTGACCTTCAGCGGCGGCTCGCACGCAAGATCAAACGCATGTTGCGCGAGCTTCACGGCCTCGCGCCTGACGACCGCAGCGCGCCGCTGCGGCGGGCAGGGCTTGAGCTTGATCCGCTCGAACCGCGGCGCCGCCTGAAGCGCGCGCTGCATGGGCTCGCCCTCTCGCTCGACGAAGACCGAGCGCAGCGCCTCGTGCCGCGCGCAGATCGCAGCGCAGCCCGCCTGAAGCGCGGCGATGTCGAGCTCGCCCTTGAGCAGCGCGACCTCGACGACATTATAATTGTAGCGGGTCGGGTCGAGCCGCGAGAGCACATACATTCGCTGCTGCTGGAACGACAGTGGCGCGTCCCCTTCGGCAGTCTCCGCGCGCCATGCCGGCAGCGTTGGATCGCGATGTGCCGTGGTCTCGAGCCGGGCGGCCAGCGCGCCGACGGTGGCGCAGTCAAAGATGTCCTCGAAGGAGAAGTCGACGTTGAAACGCTCGCGCAGACGCGAACGCATCTGCGTGACCGCGAGCGAATCGGCGCCGAGCGCGAAGACGTCCTGATCGATTCCGACATGCGGAAGTTCCAGGAGACTGGCCCAGATCTCCGCGAGCTGGGTCTCCAGCGCGTTGCGCGGCAGCTGCGTCTCGTCGTCGTCATGGGCCGATGAGATCATCTCGGCCAGGGCGTTGCGCTTGACCTTGCCGCTGGCGCCTTTCGGCAACGCCGCCACGTTGCGGATCAGGCTCGGCACCTTGTAGGCGGCGAGACGTTTGCGCGCGAACTGGCGCAACTGGTCGGAAGTCGCCTCGGAACCGGGACGCAGCACCACGACGGCGGCGACGTTCTCGCCGAGCTTGGCATGGGGAACGGCGAAGACGCCGGCTTCCAGCACCGCCGGGTGGGCCAGCAGAACCTCTTCCACCTCCAGCGGCGAGATCTTCTGGCCGCCGCGGTTGATGACATCCTTGATGCGCCCGACGATGAAGAGATAACCGTCGGCATCGAGATAGCCGAGGTCTCCGGTCCTGAACCAGCCATCGCGGAATGCGGCCTGTGTCGCCGCCTCGTCATTATAATAGCCGCGGCTCATGTTCGGCCCGCGCAGCATGATCTCGCCGCGCTCACCGCTGGCAAGCCCGCGGCCCGTCTCGTTCATGATCGCGATTTCAGGGCCCGCGGCACGGCCGACCGACCCGATCTTGCGCAGCTCGAATGGATTGGCCGCGATCTGCGAGGCCGCTTCGGTCATGCCATAGGTCTCGAGCACGGGGACGCCGAAGGTCGTCTCCAATCCGTTGAGAATCGCTGGCGCGAGCGAGGACGAGGCCGAGCGGATCACGCGCAGCGACGACGATCGGACGCGCTCTGGGTTTGCTTCCGCGGCGGTCAGCAACGCGCGGTGAATGGTCGGCACCGCCGTGTACCAGGTCGGTTGCAGATCCCGCATCCAACCGAAGAAGGACGGCGCGTCGAAACCGTTGGTGCAGATCACGCTGGAGCCGGCCGCCAGCGCCGTCAGCAGGCCGGAGATCAGTCCGTGGGCGTGAAACAGCGGCAGGGCATTCAGCAGCCGATCCTGCGGAGCGAGCGACAGCACCCGGCCGGCATTTTGGGCGGAGAGACACACATTGCGATGCGTCAGGGGCACGATTTTCGGGCGCGCCGCAGTGCCCGACGTCAACAGGATGAACGCATCGTCCTCGGCGCGCGCAGCGCCGCTTGCGCAGGCCGTACCAATCCGCGGGCCGATGAACTCGCAGCCGCCGAGATCCGTATCCGGTCCCGGCACGAAGTCGATCACCGCAACATCGAGTGATCTGGCGACGTCGCGGCTGGGCGAGTTCATATCGGACCACGTCACGAGGGCCGTCAGCTTCATCTCGCTGAAATAGCGTTGCAGCTCGTCCGCCGTCAGATCAGGGTTGACGGGAACGCATGCACAGCTTGATGCGACCGCGATCAAGGCCAGCGCGCTGTCGGCGCCGCGTGGCAGCGCAACGGCGATACGGTCGGCAGGTGAAATGCCGAGGCCGCGCAGCGTGCGGAGCAGGTGCTCGATCCTGGCGCCGAGCCCGCCGTAAGACAGAGGCGGGCGGCCGGGCGCGAGCAGGGCCGGCGCCGCCGGGGTCGTTCGGGCATGAAACGCGAGCAGGCCGCCGATATCGGCAAAGCTATTGGCTTCGGCGGTGCGGCCGACAGTTACCTCACCCGCCCCGCATGCAATCTCCGACAATGCCATTCCCTTTTGATCCGATTGGGCTATTCTTCCCAAGAGTTAGGGAACGCGTCCAGTCTGAGGTGAAGTTTAGGCCCCAAAATCTGTGGTTGAGGGACCTTAAGCCCTTCGACGGAGGGAGTGTCGGGGTGGAATCACCATGCTGGAGAAAGAGCCGGAGACGGAAGTCGGGTTGAAGCGCTGGCTCGAAGGCATCGGTCTTGGTCACTACACCGATCTGTTCGCGCAGCACCGCCTCGATCTCGACGTCATGGGCGACCTGACGGAGGCCGACCTTGCCGAACTCGGATTGCCACTCGGCGATCGCAAGCGGCTGCAGCGGGCGACGGCCGCGTTGTTCCACGCCGAGACGGCGGAGGCACCGGTTGCACCGGCGCGCCCGCCTGTTCGCAGCGAGGTCGGCGCCGAGCGGCGGCAGCTCACCACCATGTTCTGCGACATGGTGGATTCCACCGCGCTCTCCGCCCAGTTCGACCCCGAAGACGTGCGCGACATGATTGCGAGCTTTCGCGAGACCTGCGTGCGCGTGGTCAAGCATTATGAAGGCTATGCCGCCCGCTTCGTCGGCGACGGCATTCTGGTCTATTTCGGCTACCCGACCGCACATGAGGACGATGCCGAGCGCTCGGTGCGCGCCGGGCTCGAGATCGTGCGGGTGCTGTCGACGGCGCGCGCGATCGAGCCGCGCGGCGCGCTCAGCCATGCGCCCGCCGTTCGCATCGGCATTGCGACCGGCCTCGTCGTGGTCGGCGATCTCGTCGGGCAGGGCACCGAAGAGCGCGACTCCGCAGTCGGCGAGACCGTCAATCTTGCCGCGCGTTTGCAGGCGCTGGCGCCGCCCAACGGCGTCGTGATCTCCGCCTCGACGCAATCGCTGCTCAAGGGCAAGTTCGATTACCGCAATCTCGGCGCCCATGCGCTGAAGGGGATATCGGAGAAGACCCAGGCCTGGCACGTCGTGCGCGCCACGCGCGTGGAAACCCGCTTTGCCGCCGCCATGGGCACGCGGTTGACCCCGCTCGTCAACCGCGAGGAGGAAATCGCGCTGCTGATGGCGCGCTGGCAGCAGGTCAAGGAGGGCGACGGTCAGGTCGTCGTCAAGTTCGGCGAGCCCGGCATCGGCAAGTCGCGCATCATCCAGGAGATATTTGAGCGGATCTCAGGTGACCGGCACGGACAGGTCTCGTTCCAGTGCTCGCCCTATTACACCTCCACTGCGTTCTATCCCTTCGTCGAGCAGCTTAAATTCTCGCTCGGACTCGATCGCGAGGATGCGTCCGCGCTGTCCCTGGCGAGTCTGGAAACGGCGATTGCCGCAGCACACGGCGACATCGAGCAGGTGGCGCCGCTGTTTGCCGCTCTGCTGGCGATCCCGACCGGAGAGCGCTATCCGCCGCTCGACCTGTCGCCGCAGCAGCAGAAGGACGCGACTGTCGCGGCGCTCGTGAACCACTTCCTCGGCCTCGCGCGCGAGATGCCGCTGGTGATGGCCTTCGAGGACCTGCACTGGATCGATCCGACCTCCCGCGAGGTGGTCGACCTGCTGGTCGACCGGGTGCAGAACCGGCCGATCCTGGCCATCATCACCGCGCGCTCCGAATTCCAGCCGAGCTGGAATGCGCATTCGCATATCACCACCCTCGTACTGAACCGGTTGAGCCGGCCGCTGCGCACGACGCTGGTCGAGCGCGTTGCGGGCAGAGAGCTTCCCAAGGAGGTCGTCGAGGAGATCATCGTCAAGACCGACGGCGTACCGCTGTTCCTGGAGGAGCTGACCAAGACGGTCCTCGAATCCAACCTCCTGACGGAGCGCCACGGGCGCTTCGTGCTCTCGGGCCCATGGCGGCAGCTCGCGATCCCCGCGACCCTGACGGACTCGCTGATGGCGCGTCTCGACCGGATGGGTCCGTTCAAGCGGATCGCGCAGATCGGCGCCACGATCGGCCGCGAGTTCTCCTACGAGACCCTGCACGCGGTTGCCAACACGCCGGCGGAGCAGATCGAGGCGGCCCTGACGCATCTGGAAGAAGCGGGCCTGATCATGCGCCGCGGTCATCCGCCCGACGCGCTCTACTCCTTCAAGCACGTGATGATCCAGAACGCGGCGCATGACAGCCTGTTGCATAGCGAGCGGCGCAAGCTGCATGCGAGCATCGCGCAGGTGCTCGCCGAGATGTATCCGGAGAAGACCGAGCGTGAGCCGGAGCTGCTGGCCCATCATCTCACCGAGTCCGGCCAGAGCGAGGGCGCGGCGAGCTTCTGGCTCAAGGCGGGCAAGCAGGCGGCCAAGAGCGGCGCCAATCTCGAGGCGATCGGTCATCTCCGCCGGGGCTTGAGCGTGGTGCAGGCCAATGCGCGCATGCAGGGCGCCGACGAGATGGAGCTCGAGCTGCGGATCGCGCTCGGCAACGCGCTGATCGCCGCCAAGGGCTATGCCGTGCAGGAGGTCGAGGAAAATTACATTCGTGCGCTCGAGCTCGGCCAGCAGCTCAACGACGACGAAAAGGCCTTTGCCGCTACCCGTGGGCTCTGGGTCTGTCATTTCATTCGCGCAGACCTCACCCGAGCGCACGATCTCAGCGTCGAGCTGCTGAAATTCGCCAAGCGCGAGAGGTTGAACGAGGACACGGCGCAGCAGACCGGCTATCTGATCGAGGCGCACCGCTCGATCGCGATGACCATGCTTTATCGCGGGCGCTTCGCCGCCGCGCAGCATCATCTGCATCGCTGCATCGATCTCTACAGCCCGGATCTGCATTCCGACCTGATGGAGCGCCACGGCACCGATCCCGGCGTCGTCTCGCTGTCCTATCTCGGCTATCTCCTCTGGTTCCTCGGCCAGCCCGACGCGGCGCGACAGCACAGCGAGCAGGCGATCCAGCTTGCGGAGAAGATCCGTCATCCGTTCTCGCTCGCGTTTGCCTTGGTGTTCGGCGCCTATCTCTGCCAGCATCTGCGCGACATCGAGGGTACGCGGGACTATGCCAACCGCGCCATGATCATCGCCACCGAGCACAATTTCCTGCATTGGAAGCAGCAGGCTGCGATCCTGCGCGGCTGGGCGCTGGCCCAGCTCGGCGAGGCCGAAGAGGGCATCAGCCAGATGCGCTTTGGCCTCGACGAATATGAGGCCATGGACTCCTGGCTTGCCGGCTGCTGGTTTCGCTGCCTGCTCGCCGAGGCCTATGCCAAGGTCGGCATGCGCGACGCCGCCTTGCGCGCGCTGGACGGTGCGCTTGCGACCGCAAGGCGGACCGGCGATCACTCCTATCTTGCCGAGGTCTATCGCCTCCAAGGCGAGATCACCTTGTCGGGCGGCAATCCGGTCTCGGTGCAGGAAGCCGAAGATCTGTTCGGCTTGTCGCTCGAGACGGCGCGCAAGCAAGGCGCGTTGTCCTGGGAGCTCAGGACGGCCGTCAGCCTGGCGCGGCTGTCGCACGAGGCCGGCAAGCGCGAACATGCGAGCCTTCTGCTGCTGCCGATCGTCGGCAAGTTCAACGAGGGCTTCCTGACGCCGGACCTGAAGCTGGCGATGCAGCTCGTGCACGAGCTCGGCGGCGACACGCCGGCGCGTCCGCAGGCCGACCCGGTGAAATGAGCGATCTCTCGGCGGCGCGCGCCCGCTACGTCGCGCTGATTGCAAAGCGGGAGCGGATTACCTCGCCACGCCTGCTCGACGCGCTCGCGACGGTGCCGCGCGAAAAATTTCTGGCGAAGGGGCCCTGGCGTATCAAGACCGAGGCGGCGCGCGGCTACCGCCGGACACCCGACGCCGACCCCATCCATCTCTACGACAATGTGCTGGTCGCCATCGACGCACGCCGCAAGCTCGACACCGGGCTGCCGAGCCTGTGGGCGCATTTCATCGACGTGCTCGGCGTCGGAGAGAAGCACCGCGTGGTCCAGATCGGTTGCGGGCTCGGCTATTTCTCGGCGATCCTGTCAGAGATCGTCGGGCCGCAGGGCAGGGTGCAGGCGATCGAATGCGACGCGCGGCTCGCATCGCGCGCCGCGGCCTATCTTCGCGCCTATCCAAATGTCGATGTCGTCAGCGGCGACGGCTGCCGCGATATCAGCGAGCCGGCCGATGTGATCATCGTGCATGCCGGCTTTTCGCATCCGCATCCGCTTTGGCTTACCTCGCTCCGCCCGCGTGGTCGCCTGCTGGTACCGCTGACGCAGCGCGATCGCGAAGGCGCCGTCATCAAGATCGCGCGCAAGGGCAAGGGCTTCGAGGCCGAGGCAGTGCAGCAGATCCGGATCTTCCCCGGCCAGGGCCGCGGGGTGGCGGCGCTCGACGATCGTGTCGCCGACTGGTGGCTGCGGGCATCGTCGCTTGCGCCGCTGCGCTTTCGCGGTATTGCGCAAGGATTGCCGTCGGACGGCTAGAATTTGCGGCCGCGCCGGGCCTTACACGTCCTTTGTAAACTTGCTGATCACGTCCATGAACCGCTTCGGCTTGAAATCGCCGTCGAGCGGCAGCGGACGGTTCGGCTGCTTGTCGGGGCGCTTGACGAAGCCGTTGATCCAGCTGTAGCGATCGGAAATGCCCCAGGTCAGGATCGAGCGTACCGGCCCGCTGGTCGAGATCGCCGTCAGGAGATCGTCGACGCGTTTGGCAACGATGGCATCGCGCTCCGACGGACTCCCCGTCAGCTTCTGGTCGTCGACGTCGAGCTCGGTGACGAAGACCTCGAGGCCCCACGAGCGCACTTCGGTGACGAACTCGGCGAGCCCGTGGGTGTCGATCTCGAGCTCGGCGTGCAGATGCGATTGCAGCCCGACCGCGTGCAGCGGCACGCCTTGGTCCAGCAGCTCCATGATGAGGTTGCGGTAAGCCGCGCGCTTGGCGATGAACGAGTCCTTCGCCGACTCGATGTCGTATTCGTTGATGGCGAGCTTGACGTAGGGATCGGCCGCCGCGGCCGTGCGGAATGCCAACGGAATCCAGCGACTACCCAGGTGCTGCGTCCAGAACGTGTCGCGCCGGTCGGTGACGCTCTTGGGATTGTCGGGGATGGGTTCGTTGACGACGTCCCAAGAGGTCAGCTTGTCCTTGTAGTAGGATACGACAGTGTTGATGTGATCGACGAAGGCGCGCTCGACGCCCTTCGAATCCTCGATCTGCTTGGTCCAGTCGGGAATGTCATGATACCAGGCGAGCGTATGGCCGCGCATGGTCAGGTCGTTCTTCTGCGCGAAATCCAGAATCGCGTCCGCGCGCTCGAACGCGAAGGTGTGCGCGTCCGGCCGCAGCACCGGCCATTTCAGCTCCAGCACCGGCACCACCTGCGTACAATAGGTGCTGATGGCTTCGCCGAGACGCGGATCGGCTTGCAGGTCCCATAGCGTGGCGGCCGCGCCGTAGCCCGGACGGCGCTGCACGAGTTTCGACACCGGCAGTGCCGACGCCGATGCGCCCGCCGCGAGCGCGGCGGCGCCGCCGAGGAGAAATTCGCGTCTGTCGAGCTTCATCAGATGGCCGCAGTCCTTCCGGAACCAACGCACCATCGTACCAAGCGGCGCCTTGCGATGCCGTGGTTTCCCTTTGTTGGGTTAACTTTTACGGACGGCCGTCTCAGCGCGTCTGGCGCTGCATCACCGCTTCAGCGATGCCGTAATAGTGAAGCGCACCCTTTTCGAGAGTGAGATTGTCCATCACATAATCGCGAGGTGCGAAGTCGCCCGCGCTCACATGCGACCAGAAGTCGCTCCAGCCTGCGACGAAGCCGGCCGCGTCGATGAACGTGCGGCCACAGCGTGCGTCGAAATAGGGCACGGAAGACACGCCGCCTTCGTATCTCACGCGATCCGGGAAATAATCCGGATCCTGCCACGGGCCACCGCGATCCCACGCGAACACTGGCACGCCGCTGGACAGCGCCTGCTGGCAGGCGATGCCCTGGCTCTCGTGCTCGCAGAGGAAGACCATGCTGCGGCAGCGCGCCAGCGCCGCCTTGTAGTCGTCTTCCTTGTAATGGCCGTAGCGGATCACTTCGACCGAGCGGCCGGTCGCTTCGAGATGCCGCCGGACCGGGCCGATCAGTTCGCTCTCGTAGCGCTCGTGTTCCCAGCGCACCTTGTCGTAAAGCAGCACGTCGACGCTCTTCTGCGCGGCCGGCGTTGGCGTCCACAAGTCGGTTTCGATGCCGACCGGCCACACCTCGACGTCAGGCCAGTATGGCCGGCACATCTCCGCATACCAGTTGCAGGGCACCAGGATCGTCCTCTCGTGCCGGTCCTGGTGACGCTCGGGCACGTCGATCGGATGGTTGTACATGACGACGCCGAGCAGGAGCGGGTTCTTCCATGCGAACCAGTCGAGCACGAACGGGCGCCCGAGGATGCAGGCGAGTTCCTCAGGATGCTTGCGGATGTAGCTGTAATCGTTGACGCGATAGGGAATCCCGACCCGGTCGAGCCCGGCGCAGAGATTGAGGAACACGCGACGCTGCCCGCTGATCCAGGATTTTCCGATCAGCATGCGCCGCAGCAGCGGCCGGACGTGGCGGTCGCCCGGAAACCAGCGGTCAGCCCGCTCCTCGAAGAACAAATTGAGCGTCATCCGCTCGCCTCCGTCCGCAGGGGAGGCCGGGACCAGGGACGCATCCGTCCCGCCATGGGGCAGGGAGGCTGGATTTGCTCGCAAACGTTCGACAACGTCCATCTTAGTCACGTCCACGCATTAACCAAACGCCGGGCGACGCCTTGGAATCATGGTTTCTTTTCGGTGATCGCGAGGGCCCGTTCAAGGACAGGGCAAATTTAACGCTAACGCGCGAAACCTGCCGCCCCGCCCCATTCGCGGTCCGATTTGCAGACTTATGTGACACTCTTGGGAGATGCTGCGACGCAGTCCAATCGCCAAGGGCCGCCAGTCCCGTGCACGCATGCTGAACCGCCATTTCTCCATTTACCTCGTCAGCTACATCCTGTCCGCAGCGGTCGGCTTCTTCGCCGTCACCGCCTATACGCGGCTGCTAACGCCGGCGGAGTACGGCGTCTATGTCGTCGGCATGAGCATTGCGGGCATTCTGGGCGCGATCTTCTTCGCCTGGATCAAGCTGTCGGTGTCGCGCTATCAGGCGATGTCCGCGGAGGCGGATTTTCGCGGCACGGCGATGGTCGCGTTTGCGCTGACCGTCCTCGCAATGTGCGCGGCGACGCCACTTGTATTCCTGTTTCGCGGCGACGTCGGCGTCGAGCTGGTGCTCGCCAGCATGTTCGTCGCGATCATGTCGAACGGGTTCGACGTCGGCCAGGAGTTCGAACGCGCCAAATTTCGGCCGTTTCGGTTCGCGGCGATTGCGATCGTGCGCAGCGTGTCGAGCGTCGGCTTCGGCCTGCTCGGGATCTGGCTTGGTTGGGGCGGCATGGGCCTGCTCGGGGCATTCGGCCTCGGCTCGCTCGCCGGGATCATCCTCAATCTCGTCAGCGATCGCGCCAGGATAGCAAGCTTTTCGCGCAGCCAATTCATGCAGCTCGCGCGCTATGGCCTGCCGTTGACGCTGGCAGGGCTCTCGGTTGCGGTCTACTCGGCCAGCGACCGGCTCATCGTTGCCTATCTGCTCGGTAAGGATTCCGCCGGCATCTTCGGCGTCGCTGCCGATCTGCCGCGCCAGTTCATGGTCATGATCGCCACCAGCGTCGCCGCGGCCACCGTGCCGCTGGTGTTCCGCTCGCTGTCGGAGAAGAACGGCGACACGACGCGGGAACGGCTGACCGAGAGCCTCGAACTGCTGCTCGTCGTCGTTGCGCCCGTCGCGGTCTGGCTTGCGCTCGGCGCTGACCAGGTCGTCGGCACGCTCGTCGGCGTCGATTTTCGCGCCGGCGTGTCCGCGCTGCTGCCGACGCTGGTGCTCGCTCGCTTCTTCGGCATCGCCAATCAGTTCTACGTCCAGCTCAGCTTCCAGCTCGCCGAGCGACCGTTCATGCTGGCGGCGCAGTCGTTCCTCACTCTGGTTCTCAGCGTGGTGTTGATGTTCTCGCTGGTTGCAGGCTACGGCATCTACGGCGCGGCGCTGGCGACGCTCGCCACCGAGGTGATCGGCTTCGTCGTCGCCGTCGTGCTGATGCACCGGGCCCATCCCTTGCCGTTCGACGTCATCAGGCTCGCCGGTATCGCTGCGTCCGCCGTGGCGATGGCAGGAGCAATCTTCATCGCGCGTTCGCAGGTCGGCGGCACCGGTATCGTGGCGCTGATGATCGTGAGCGCTTCCGGCGGTCTCGCTTACGTCACCGCGGCGTGGCTGCTTAACGTCGCGAACGTACGGACGCTGTCGCTGCGCTTCCTGCGGACGTTCAATCGCAAGGCGCTGGGCGTCTAGCGCCCCGTTACCCCGCCAGAAAGCCTCCATCCACCGCAATGACGGTACCGGTCGCGTATTGCGAGGCCGGCATGCAGAGGAAGGCAACCGCTCCTGCAATGTCCTCCGGCTGTCCCCATCGCTTGAACGCGGTACGATCGGCGATGCGCTGATAATGCGCAAGGTCGGTCCGGCCGGCGGCGTTGATCGCGGTCTCGATGTAGCCGGGCGCCACCGCGTTGACGCGGATGCCCTCCTCGGCCCACTTCAAAGCCAGCGCCTTGGTCAGCATCACGACGCCGCCCTTGCTGGCGCAATAGGCCGGAATGCGCGGCAGCGCCAGCGTCGCGTTCATCGAGGCGATGTTGACGATCGCCCCCTTGGACTTCGACAGCATCGGGTGGAACGCCATGCAGGTCCGAAACGTGCCGGTCAGATTGACGTCGATCACCTTCATGAAGGTCTCGATCTCGAATTCCTTGTCGCGCGCGAGAATGCCGGCGCAATTCACCAGCGCGTCGACGCGCTTGTGCCGGCTCGCGAAGGACGTCACGGCCGCGTCTTCGGTTACGTCGAGCGCCGCAAGCGTCAGCCCCGCGCGCGGCTCGAGCAGGGTGCGCGCGAGCTCGGCTTCGTTTGCGCCGGTTGCCGTGACCGTCGCGCCGAGATCGCAAAGCTGGTTGCTGATCGCAGCGCCAATGTCGCCGGCGCCGCCGATCACGACGGCATGAAAGCCGGGCGCGAGTGAGAAGTTCGAACTCATCTTGGGGGTCTCACGTGAGGGATTTCGGTGGCGGAGCCGTCGATTCACGGACCACCAGCGAGAAGTCGATCTCTCGATGCATGATGGTCTGCTCGCCGGCGAGGCTCCGAACCAGATATTCGCCGGCGCGCTGCCAGGTTTCCCCGGTCGGAACGTGGATCGTGGTCAGACTCGGTCGCAGATGGCGGCTCCAGTCGAGGTCGTCGAAGCCGATCACCGACAGATCGCGCGGCACCGAGAATCCGTCGCGCTCGGCCTCGAGCAGCACGCCGTAGGCGATGACGTCGTTGCCGCACAACACGGCGGTGGGACGGTCCTTCAGGTTCAGGAGATAGCGCGCCGCCTCGCGCGCGTCGTCCAGCGTATAGGGCACTTCGACGTGCCATTGCGCAGGCAGCTCGATCCCGTTCTCCGCGAGCGCACGGCGAAAGCCGGCGACACGGGCGCTGGCGCGATCGTTGTTGCGCTGGAGCGCCGAGACGATCCCGATGCGACGATGGCCGAGCTCGATGACGTGCGCGGCGGCGCGATGGGCGGCGGCTTCATTGTCGGTGCCGACGCAGGGATAGGGCCGGTCAGGCTGGTAGATGCCGACATTGATGAACGGTGTCGCATTGTCCGCCAGCAGCTTTCGCAGGCCGTCGTGGTGGCAGTCGCCGCGCAGCACGAGGCCGTCGACACCGCGGCTGATGAGGTTGCGCGCCTGCTGTAACTCGACGTCGAGATCGTATCCGCTGGTGGTGAGAAACAGCATGTATCCGACCGAAGATAGATACTGCTGCAGCGAGGCGATGCCGCGCGCGAACATCGTGTTGTCGATCGTCGGCACGATCGCACCCAAGGTGCGGGAACGGCGCGACGACAAAATGCGCGCGGGCGCATGCGGGATGTAGCCGAGCGCATCGATGGCCTGTTCGATCCTCGCACGCAGCGACGGGCTGACCGCATCGGGATTGTTGAGCGCGCGCGAGACCGAGGCCGTCGAGACGCCGGCCCGGGCCGCTACTGCGCGAATCCCCTGTTTTGCAGATTTGGCGTTGGTCAATCTCATGAATGTAACGTTACATGATGCGGCGCGAACCGCCAAGTGCGACAACTTTGCAAATTATCCGCGGATTATGCGGCTTGTCCATCGCTTGACACGGCCGATGCGAGGTCTATTTTGTAACCGTTTTCAGTGAAGCTCAAATGCGTTCAAAATGGTCCGCCAAGTTAAGGCGGACAGCCGGGAGGAGAGTTCGATGAAGGCCAGGATGCTCGCGACGCATGTCGCATTGCCCGTTCTCGCGATGGCCGTCGGTGCGCAGGCGCACGCGGCCGATTTCGACTGGATGAAATTCAAAGGCAAGACCGTCACCTTTCTCGCCAACAACAATCCGGTCTCGCAGGCGCTGCTGACCTACAAGGCGGATTTCGAGAAGTTGACCGGCATGACCCTGAAGGTCGACGGGTATCAGGAACAGCAGATGCGCCAGCGTCTGGTGACGGTCATGAACGCGAACAGCGACGAAGTCGACGTGTTCATGACGCTGCCCTCGCGCGAGGGCGAGCAGTTCGCTGCCGCCGGCTGGTACGGCGATCTCACCGCGATGGCGAAGAGCGAGGTCGCCAAGGACTACGATCCGAACGGGCTGAGCCAGGCCCTGCTCAAGGCCGCGACCTTCAACGGCAAACTTACCAGCATGCCGATGAACATCGAGGGCCCGATCTTCTATTACCGCACCGATATCTTCAAGAAGTGCGGTCTCGAGGCGCCGAAGACGATCAAGGACGTCGAGGCTGCGGCTGAGAAGATAAAGGCTTGCGACAGTTCGGTGACGCCGTTCGTCTCGCGCGGCCTCAAGCCCGCCGTCGCCTACACCTTCAGCAACATGCTGCACAATATCGGCGGCACCTACATCGCCAACGGCAAGTCGAACCTGTGCTCGGCCAAGGGCAAGGAAACACTCGACACCTATAGCCGCCTGCTGCGCGACTTCGGGCCGCCCGGTGTCGTCAACTACAGCTTCCAGCAGATTTCCGCGCTGTATCGCAGCGGTCGCGCCGCGATGGCGTTCGAATCGTCCAACGAGCTGCGCACGGTGATGGACGGCGGCGCGCGTCTGAAGGACACGGGCCTGTTGCCGTTCCCGGCGGGAGAAGCCGGCCAGGTGCCGACCACGATCGGCTGGGGCATGGCGGTGTCCTCGCACAGCAAGCAGCCGGACGCCGCCTGGTACTTCGTGCAATGGGCGACCAGCCCCGAAGTGCAGAAGAAGATGGCTCTGCAGGGCATTGCGCCGCCGCGTCCGTCGGTCGCCAAGGACCCCGAGTATCGCAAGTGGATCGATGAAGAGCCGGTGCGCAAGGAATGGCAGGCCGCGCTCGACGTGCTCGCCACGAAGGGCTCCTCCGAGGTCGGCTATCCCATCGTCGCCAATCCGGAGTCGCGCGAGTTCATCGGTCAAGCGGTGCAGGATCTGATCCTGAAGCAGAAGTCGGTTGACCAGGCCTGCGCCGATGCCGACAAGGCGCTCGATGCGCTGATCGCCCAGAAGTAACGGCCTGACGCCGGCAGGCGTGCTGCCTGCCGGCACCTCACTCCCAGGGAAGCGGACGCATGTCTGATACGGCTGCGACATTCACGCAGGACCGGCAGAGGCTGGAGATGGCAGCGCTCTCCGCGCCGGCCGTGATCTTCACGGTCGCGATGATCGCGTTTCCCGTCGTCTACACGATCTGGCTCGGCTTCCAGACGTTCTCCTCGACCGGCAGGCAGTCCTTTGCCGGCCTCGCCAATTATTCGAAGCTGATCTCCGACGTCGAATTCTGGCACGGGCTTTGGATCACGATCGCGCTGTTCGTGCTGTCGTTGGCGCTCCAACTCGTCTTCGGCGTCTGGCTCGCGCTGGTGTTGTTTCACGCCAAGCGCCTGCCCGGCATCGTGCGCTCGCTGTTCATCTCGCCCTTCATGATGCCGCCTGTCGTGGCCGGCATGATGTGGCTCGTGATCCTCGATCCGTCGCTGGGCGCCGCCAATTACATCCTCCAGGCGGTCGGCCTGCCGCCGTCGGATTGGCTGGCCTCGCCGACATGGGTCGTTCCGACCGTCGCGCTGATCGACAGCTGGCAGTGGACGCCTTACGTCGCCTTGATCGTGCTGGGCGGATTGCAGTCCCTGCCGCCGAGCGTCTACGAGGCCGCGCAGATCGACGGCGCATCCCCGTTCAGGACCTTCCAGCGCATCACGCTGCCGCTGCTGCTGCCGACCATCGTCACCGCGGCTATCCTGCGCAGCGTCGATCTCCTGCGCTTCTTCGACATCATCTACATCACTACACAGGGCGGTCCCGGCAACGCCTCGAACACGCTCAACATCTACGGCTTCCGGGTCGGCTTCGAATTCTTCAACATCGGCTATGCCAGCGCTCTGATGCTGACGCTGACGGCGATCGTGTTCGGTGCCGTGCTCGCCTTCAATCGCCTGCGCGGCGCAGTGGCGTGGTGACGTCATGAACGATGCCGCCAACACCGACCGCTGGATCCGCTGGCTCAACACCCTGCAGCTCGTGCTCGCCGGCGTGCTGATCATGGCGCCGACGGTCTGGATGGTGCTGTCTTCGTTCAAGCCGTCCTTCGAGGTCACGGCCTATCCGCCGACGCTGGTCTTCTCGCCGACGCTGGACAATTACGTCGAGCTGACCAAGACGACTCCGTTCCTGAGCTACGCGCTCAACAGCCTCATCGTCACCGTCGGCTCGACCGCGCTCGGGCTGCTGTTTGGAGTCCCCGCCGCCTTCGCCGTCTCCTGGACGCGGATCTCGTGGCCGGCGATCCTGACGCTCGCCGCGCGCATGGCGCCCGGCACGCTGTTCCTGTTGCCGTGGTACGTCATGTTCCGGCAGGTCGGCATGATCGGTTCCTACACCGCGCTGGTCCTCAGCCATGCCGTGATCACGCTGCCGATCGTGATCTGGGTCCTGCTGCCGTCCTTCGACGGCATCCCGCGCAGCGTGTTCGAAGCGGCGCAGGTCGATGGA
Source organism: Bradyrhizobium sp. WYCCWR 13022 (assembly GCF_030435535.1). Classification (NCBI taxonomy): domain Bacteria; kingdom Pseudomonadati; phylum Pseudomonadota; class Alphaproteobacteria; order Hyphomicrobiales; family Nitrobacteraceae; genus Bradyrhizobium; species Bradyrhizobium sp. WYCCWR 13022. The sequence goes on along the minus strand of NZ_JAUIZJ010000018.1, from coordinate 53,533 downwards.
TGCAGCGTCACGCGCATCCTCTGGCGCATCGCGCTGCCACTGGTGGCGTCCGGCGTCGCGGTCTCGGCGATCCTCGCTTTCGTGTTCTCCTGGAACTACTTCCTGTTTGCGCTGGTGCTCTCCAATGGCGACACCAAGACGCTGATCGCGGCGGCCTTCAACTTCATCGGCGAAGGCTCGACGCAGTGGGGCGCCCTCATGGCCGCGGCGACGCTGATCGCCTTGCCGCCACTGGTGCTGGCGGCTCTGGTTCAGCGCTGGCTGGTGTCCGGACTGACGCTCGGCGCGGTGAAAGGCTAGGTATCCGATGAAGACATCTCCCCGACCGAATTCGATCATGCAGGCCGCGGTCTTCCACGGCAACGACCGCATCACGATCGAGCGCGTGGCCATGCCCGATGTCGGCACCGGCGAGGTGCTGGTCCGCGTCTCGCGCACCGCGCTGTGCGGCTCGGACTTCAAGCTCTGGCACAAGGGCGCCGAGTTCACGGCCGGCCACGAGATCTTCGGCGTCGTCGAGCAGCCGGGTCACCGTCTGCATGGCCGGCGCTGCGCCGTCTACATCCCCCTGCACTGCGACCGCTGCGCCGCCTGCAGGCGCGGCGACACCCAGATGTGCCTGGAGGTCTCCAGCCTGATCGGCTGGAACAGGCCGGGCGGCTATGCCGAATATGTGCCGGTGCCGGAAAACTGCCTGTTGCCGGTCCCCGATGATATCGAGGACAGCCTTGCGCCGCTGCTGCTCGACACCATCGGCACATCGGGCCATGCCGTGCGCTTCGTCAGTCGCGTGGTGCCGCCGCGAGAGGCCGGACCGGTGCTCGTGATGGGCGCGGGACCTGTCGGCCTCGGCGTCGTGCTGGCGCTTCGCGCGCTCGGCTATGACGATATCCATGTCGCCGATCCCAACGCCGCGCGACTGAAGATTGCGCAATCGTTCGGCGCGAATGCGCACCCGGTCGGCGATACCTCGAAGCGCTTTGCGCTCATCATGGAATGCTCGGGCGCGCACGCCGCGCGCAATCTCGGCATCGAGCTCGTCCTGCCGCGCGGCGCGCTGGTGCTGGTCGGCGAGAACGCCGCACCCTGGACCATCGAGGAAGGGAAGGTGTTCCGCCGCAAGGATTTCTACATGATCCGGACCTTCTACTTCCCGGTGTCGGATTTCGAGCCGAATGTCGAGCTGCTGCGCAAGTACAAGGACGAATACCGCGTCCTCGTCGACGGCGAGTTCGGCCTCTCGGCGCTTCCTGAGAATTTCGCCCGCTTCGCCAAGGGCGAGCTGATCAAGCCTGTGCTGGCGCTGGACTGAGCGATCATGGCCTCGATCTCGATCCGCAACCTCGTCAAACGCTACGGCAATTTCACCGTGATTCCCGATCTCAATCTGGAGATCGCGGACCACGAGTTCGTCGTGTTCGTCGGCCCGTCCGGCTGCGGCAAGTCGACCTTGCTGCGGATCATCGCGGGCCTCGAGCCGATCTCGTCGGGCGATCTCTACATCGGCGACGTCCGCGTCAACGGCGTGCAAGCCGCGCAGCGCGACATCGCCATGGTATTCCAGGATTACGCGCTCTATCCGCATATGAGCGTCTACCACAATATGTCGTTCGCGTTGGAACTGCGGGGCACGCCGAAGGCCGAGATTGACGGGCGGGTGAAGCGGGCCGCGGAACTGCTGCACATCGAGCCTTATCTGGGCCGCAAGCCGAAGGAGCTCTCGGGCGGGCAGCGCCAACGCGTCGCCATGGGCCGCGCGATCGTGCGTAACCCCAAGGCTTTCCTGTTCGACGAGCCGCTGTCCAACCTGGACGCAAAACTGCGAGGGCAGGTGCGCGCCGAGATCAAGGCCCTCTCGCAGGAGCTGAAGACCACCATGGTCTTCGTCACCCACGACCAGATCGAAGCCATGACCATGGCAGACCGCATCGTCGTGCTCCAGAGCGGCACGATCCAGCAATACGACACGCCTGAGGCGGTCTATGAGCGGCCGGCCAATCAGTTCGTCGCAGGCTTCATCGGTTCGCCCGCGATGAACTTCTTCCCGGTCGAGTGGCGCCAGCAGTCCGCGGTTCTCTCGCAGAGTGGCGCTGCGGTGCCGCTGGATGGTGAGGCCGCGGGCCGTCTGCGTCAGGCCGGCAACGGTGTGCTCGGCATTCGCCCCGAACATTTCGCCGTGGCGGCGGATTCCGCCGATGGTCTCGCCATCGACGTCAAGCTGGTCGAGCCGCTCGGTTCGGACACGCTGATCCATTTCGAGCTCGCCGGTGTCTCCGCCATCGCGCGGGTCGATCCGGCGCTGCGGCCGAAGGTCGGCGATCGCGTCACCCTGCGTCCGCAGCCGGGCAAGACGCATCTGTTCGATGCAACCAATGGGCAGGTCTTGCGGTGAGCGCGTCGGCCAACATCGTTGACCTCTCGGCGCTGGCGGAAGTTGCGTCCAGAGCCAGGCCGGTGCACGTGATCTGCCTGGGGCTGTCCGCGCTCGATCAGGTCTGGCGCGTCGGTCGGCCGTTCGCAGGCGGAAGCGAGAAGATCAAGGCCGTCGCCTACGGCACGCTCGGTGGCGGCATGGCCGCCAATGCGAGCGTCGCGGTGGCGAAGCTCGGCGCATCCGTCGCGTTCTGGGGGCGGGCAGGGCATGACGCCGCCGGCCACGAGATGAAGTCGGCCTTCACCGCTGAAGGCGTCGATGTCGAAAACTTTCGGCTGTTTGCCGATGGCCGCTCGTCCGTCTCGGGAATCATCGTCGATAGCAGCGGTGAGCGGCAGATCGTGAACTTTCGCGGGCTCTATCCCGAAGCCGCGGATTGGCTTCCGCTCGAAGCCGTCGCGCGCGCATCCTCCGTGCTGGCCGACCCGCGCTGGGTCGAGGGCGCCGCGACGCTGTTCCGGGAAGCGCGAGCGCGTGGCATCCCGACCGTACTCGATGGCGACGTGGCGGATGCCGACGTGTTCGAGCGGCTGCTGCCGCTGACCGACCATGCGGTCTTCTCCGAGCCTGCGCTCACCGCCTTTGCCGGCTCTGCGAAGGACGAGTCCCTCGCAGCGCTCGCCCGCTTCGGCTGCCGTGTCATCGCTGTGACGCGCGGCGAGGGCGGCGTGAACTGGTACGAGAACGGCCGGCTGCACCGGCAGGCCGCCTACACCGTCGACGTCGTCGATACCACGGGCGCGGGCGACGTCTTCCACGGCGCTTACGCGCTCGCGATCGGCGCCGGTCTCGACGTGCGTGCCGCCATGGCGTTTTCGGCGGCCACGGCCGCCATGAAATGCCGCCACGCCGGCGGCCGCAACGGAATCCCCACCATCAACGAGTGTCTTGTATTCATGAGGACGAAGCCATGAGAACGATTGGAAAGAACCGCGGCCTGGCACGGCTTGCTGACGCGGATGGCCACTTTCGCATGGTCGCATTGGACCAGCGGCCGCCATTGTTCGATGCCATCGCCAAGGCAAAAGGCATCACGCGGGACCAGGTCGAATATTCCGACGTCACGGCGGCCAAGCGACTTCTGGTCGAGAACCTCGCACCGCATTGCAGCTCCATGCTGTTCGATCCGAACTTTGCCGTGCCCGCCGCAATCGACCTGCTGCCGCCGCGCTGCGGCCTGATCATGACGCTGGAAGAGCATCGCGTCGAGGAGACCGCGGGCGGCCGCAAGTCGCGCGCGATCACCAATTGGAGCGTCGACAAGATCCGCGCGATGGGCGGCGACGCGGTCAAGGTGCTGGCGTGGTACCGTCCGGACGCCGATGCCGCTGTCAACGAGCACCAGAAGACCTTCGTGCGCGAGATCGGCGAGGACTGCGCCCGCCACGACATTCCCTACGTCCTGGAGCTGCTGGTCTATCCGTTCCTCGGCAGCGCCAATCACACCGCCGACTACGTGGAATCGCCCGGCAAGCTGCCCGGTCTCGTCATCGACAGCGTGCGCGAGTTCGCCAAGCCCGAATACGGCGTCGATCTCCTCAAGCTGGAGAGCCCGCTTGCCGCCAACAGCCTGCCGGCCCGTGACGGCAGCGCCGAAGCAAAAGCCGCACAGAAGGAATTCGATGCGATCGGCGATATCTGCCGCGACCGCAGCATCCCCTGGGTGTTGTTGTCGGGGGGCGCCGCGCCCGAGAAATTCGAGCGCGTGCTCGACTACTCCTATGCTGCGGGCGCGAGCGGGTTCCTGGCGGGCCGCACCATCTGGCTCGATGCCGTGCTGAAGAACTTCCCGGACCGCGCCGCGGTCTCGGCGAGCCTGCGCAAGGATGGCCTCAACGTGCTGGAGCGGCTCAACAGGCTGACGACGGCCAAGGGTGCGGCCTGGAAGGCGCGCTTTCCCGTCTTCGCCGACATCAAGCAGGAAGGTGACTTCGCGCGCGCCTATTGAGATGGTAGAGGCTGCAAGATGACCGACAGCTTCACCATCCGCTCGATCGAGGCCTTCTGCTATCGCTACCCGCTGGCGACGCCCGTGGTGACGTCGTTCGGCAAGATGCTCAACCGTCCCGCCGTCTTCGTCCGGGTGATCGACGAAGACGGGGTCGAGGGATGGGGCGAGGCCTGGTCCAACTTCCCCGCACCGGGCGCGGAGCATCGCGGCCGGCTCGTGAATGAAGTGCTCGCACCCGGCCTCGTCGGTCGCAGGTTCGACCGTCCCGCTCAGGCCTTCGACGTCCTGACCAAAGGCACCGAGGTGCTCGCCCTTCAATGCGGCGAGCCCGGTCCGTTCGCGCAAGCGATTTCAGGCATCGATCTCGCGCTGTGGGATCTCGTTGCCCGGCGGCAGCAGGTGCCGCTGTGGCGGCTGCTCGGCGGCCAGTCGCGCAGGATCAAGGTCTACGCCAGCGGCATCAATCCCGGCGGCGCCGCGCGGACGGCCGAAGCAGCGCTCGAGCGCGGCCATCGAGCGCTGAAGCTGAAGGTCGGATTCGGTGCCGAGACCGATCTTGCCAACCTCTCAGCACTGCGTGCCATCGTCGGCGCCGGCATGCTTGCCGCCGATGCCAATCAGGGTTGGTCGGTGGATCAGGCATTGGAGATGCTGCCGCGGCTCTCCGCTTTCGATCTGCGCTGGCTGGAGGAGCCGATCCGTGCCGACCGCCCGCGCGAGGAATGGCGCAGGCTGCATGCGAGCGCGAAGATGCCGATCGCTGCGGGTGAGAACATCTCCAGCGTCGCAGGATTCCACGAAGCTCTCGCCGAAAACGTGCTTGGCGTGGTTCAGCCCGACATCGCGAAGTGGGGCGGGCTCAGCGCCTGCGCTCGACTGGCGCACGATATTCTGAAGTCGGGCAAGACATTCTGTCCGCATTATCTCGGTGGCGGCATCGGATTGCTTGCCTCGGCGCATCTGCTCGCCGGCGCCGGCGGCGATGGCTGGCTCGAGGTCGACGCCAATGACAATCCGCTGCGCGATTTGTTCTGCGGTGCCGTCGCTGATGTGACGGATGGTACGATTGTTCTCGGCGAGGAGCCGGGGCTCGGGTTCACGCCTGATTTGTCGGGCATCGCGGACTATCGCAGCCTTTGACGAGCGCAGTCACGACGCGATCCGTGCGAATTCCCCCTGGCGGTCTATTCTGACGAACTGCCGGTCGCTGATAGGCGATCCTGGTTTGATCATGATCGACGAGCCGACCGAAGGGCTCGCGCCGCTGATCGTGGACGTCGAGCGCGGCCATGCGAGCCCGTGCGTCGATGCGCTATGCCAGGGAAGGAGATACCGCGCATGCCCGGCCAAACATTCAAGTTCGTCGGCGGAGCCGTCGCTCTGCTCGTCGTCATGGGCGTTGCACCCCGGTCGAGCAGGTGACGCCGATCCGCCAGTTGCAGATGGGGCGGTTCAACGGAAAATCCTGGGAGCTGTTCGGCGACGTGCTGGGCGAGTAGTCTCGACCTATCGTGGCGGGCGGGCAGGGCGTTGGCCTTTCCCGCCTCCCACCGCCCACCCGTGATTGCTTCCTCCAACAGCAGTGATGACATATGACGACACCGACCGGCCCTCTGAGCGGCATTCGCGTTCTTGATCTCACGAGCGTGTTGTTCGGTCCCTATGCCGCGCAGATGCTCGGCGACTGGGGCGCCGATGTCATCAAGATCGAGCCGCCGTCGGGCGACACCTGGCGCTACACCGGCGTGTTCCGGAACCGCGGCATGAGCGGTCAGTTCATGGCTGTCAACCGCAACAAGCGCAGTCTCGCGCTCGATTTGAAGCATCCGGACGGCAAGGCGGCGCTTGCAAGGCTGATCCCGACGGTCGACGCGCTCGTCACCAATGTGCGCCCCGCCGCGATGGCGCGGCTCGGCTTTGGTTACGCCGACTGCGCAAAGCTCAACCCGCGGCTGATCTATGCCGCGGCGACCGGCTTCGGCCAGGACGGCCCCTGGGCGGCACGCCCGGCCTTCGACGAGATCATCCAGGCGGCCTCGGGTCTCGCATCGTCGATCGGATCGGACGAGAAGCCGGAATTCGTCCCCAGCCTGATCGGTGACAAGATCTGCGCGATGGCGATGGTTGGCGCCGTCTCTGCGGCTCTGTTCCGGCGCGAGCGCACCGGGAAGGGCCAGATGGTCGAGGTGCCGATGCTGGAGACGATCGCCGGCTTCAACAGCATCGAGATGCTGGGCGGCCACGCCTTCGATCCGCCGATCGGGCCGACCGGCTACAAGCGGATGAAGAACCGGCGTCCGGTCAGGACAAAGGACGGCTGGCTGACGATGCTGCCCTATTCCGGCGACAATTGGTGCGCCTTCTTCGAGGCCGTTGGTCGCCCTGAATTGAGCGACGAACTCGGGGTGCGCGACCCCGTGCGGCGCTCGCAGAACATCGACAAGATCTACGACCGCATGAGCGAGATCGGGCCGACCCGCACCACTGCGGAGTGGGAGGAACTCTTGCTGCGGCTCGACGTGCCGCACACCGCGTTTGCCAAATTGACCGAGATCGGCGAGCAGCCGCATCTCGAGGCCGTCGGCTTGTTTGCGGAGATCGATCATCCCACGGAAGGCCGCATACGGCAGGCACGGCCCGCGACCAGGTTCTCCGAAAGCTCGGCCGGCATCCACCGCATGGCGCCGCGCCTTGGTGAACATTCGCGCGAAGTGTTGCGCGAAGCCGGCCTGAGTGACGCCGAAATCGAAGCGCTGGTGGAGAACAAGGCCGTTGGCGCCCCGTAGGACCTGTTCATCCTCCGATAGTTTGCTCTTCGCCGTTGCCGGCCGGCGATGCGGCCATGTCCTGACCTCTGTGATTCCGGTCACACCCTGTTCCGCGACGCCTCCGACGGACATTCCGCCGCAGCTCGCCCGTCAGCTTCAGGCCAGCCGCGGCCGCGGACTGCCCTTCCGCCGGAACGGACCCTCGTATATGAGAGTTTCGTCGCCGGAACGGACTGAATATCGCCGGAAACGGAACAGATGGTGGCTGCGATTTCTTAATCCAAAGATCGCAATCTGATCGCTGATGGACCAAGTACGGACAGGCAACCGGGGAATGGCATGAAAGACCTGATGACGACGGCGCAAGCCAATGGAGCGATGCGGCGTTGCGGGGCTCCCGGAATTGTGATGTTCGCGGCGGCGCTTGCGCTGGCCGTCCCCGGCGTCGCCCTTGCCGCCAAGCAGCCGCGCCAGACCGCCGAGGCGGTGGCACCGCGCGAGGCCGGCGAGCCGATCATGGCGATCGTGTCGATCAAGAGCCAGCAGGTCACGTTCTACGATTCCGAGGGCTGGATCCTGCGCGCGCCGGTCTCCACCGGCACGACCGGACGCGAAACGCCCGCCGGCGTCTTCGCCGTCGTCGAGAAGGACAGGGACCACCACTCGACCATGTATGACGATGCCTGGATGCCGAACATGCAGCGCATTACCTGGAACGGCATCGCGTTGCACGGCGGGCCGCTGCCCGGCTACGCGGCCTCGCATGGCTGCATCCGCATGCCCTTCGGCTTCGCCGAGAGCCTGTTCGACAAGACCAATATCGGCATGCGGGTGATCATCTCGCCGAACGACGCCGCTCCGGTGGATTTCGCGCATCCCTCGCTGTTCGTGCCGAGCAAGGAGGCCATTGCGGCGGCCCCGGCGCGTGCCGACAAGCTCTCCGCCGAGGCGGAGGTGGCCGCGAGCGCGGCCGATGACGCCAAGAAGGCGGCCGTCGCGGCAGCGAAGGATGCCCAGTCGCTCCCGGCGACGCTGCGCAAGCTCGAGCAGCAGAAGGCCCGCGCCGATGCCGAGAACGCCTATGCCGACAAGCTGGTTGCAAATGCCAAGAGCGACCAGGCCAAGGCCAAGGCCGACGAACTGAAGCAGAAGGCCGCGACCAAGGCCGCCGATGCCGCTAGCCAGCTCGACGCCGCCAAGGCTGCCGCGCAGCCGAAGCGCGACGCGGTTGCCGCGACCAAGGAAGCGGCCAAGGTCGCCGCGGCCAAGAAGGCCGATGCGGTGAAAGCCGCGACCGACGCAAAACTCGCGCTCGGGCCGGTCTCGGTCTACATCAGCCGCGCGACGCAGAAGCTCTATGTCCGGCGCAACACCCACAAGCCGGCGCCGGATGGCGGCGGCGAGGTGTTCGACACCAGCATCGAAGTTCCCGTCACCATCCGTAATCCCGACCAGCCGATCGGCACGCACATCTTCACCGCGATGGCGAAGAACGACACGGGCCTGCGCTGGAGCGTGGTCTCCATCGACGACGGCGACAACGCCAAGGACGCGCTCGACCGCATCACCATCCCGCAGGAGGTATGGGATCGCATCGGGCCGACCGCCATGCCGCGCTCGTCGATCATCATCTCCGACGAGCCCTTGAGCGCCGAGACCAACTACCGCACCGAGTTCGTCGCAGTGCTGAGCAACCATCCGCAAGGTGGCTTCATCACCCGCAAGCCGACCGCACCGTCCGTCGAAATGGCCAGCGACGATGGCTGGGGCGGCGGCTTCGGCGGCAATAGCTTCTTCTTCTTCGGGCAGCGCGATCCCGCCCCGCAGCCGGTCAATCCCCGCCGGCGCGGCCAGTACCAGTACTATCAATCGACGCAGCCGATGCAGCGGAGTTTCTGGTAGGCGCGTGGCGAGGGCGTAGCGACTCCTGCCGCTACGGCCTTGCCGTGATCACCAGGGCCTGAATTTTGGCCTCGACCGGTCCGGGTCCGTGGCGTTTCCGGATCGCCTCGGCCACCGCGTCGGTTGCGGCCTCGAGCCTGCTCGCATCCCTGGCCTCGATCTCGCCGCGCAGCGGCGTGCCCTGGCAATACGCGATCGCCACATATTCCGCGGAGGGCCCGCGGCTCGTCGCAGTCACCGTTTCGATCGATATGTCCTTGAAGCCCGCGCGTTCGAGATCGGCCCTGATGACGGCCTTGTCGTGATAGCCGTGCGGCGTCCGCGCCATGAACAGCGGCGGATTGTCGGGGAACATCTTGCCGAGCGTGACGGTTGCGTCATCCGCGAACACATTGTCCTCGATCCGGTCCCACACGCCGAGCAGGTACGTGCCACCAGGCTTCAACACCCGCTTCGCCTCGGCATAACCCTTGCTGCGATCCGGAAAGAACATGGCGCCGAACTGGCAGCAGACGAGGTCGAACACCGAGGCGTCGAAGGGCAGCGCCAGCGCATCGGCCTGACGCCAGGTGATGCGGGGATCGTCAACCTGGCGCTGCTTCGCCACCTCGAGCATCGGCTCGTTCAGGTCGGTCGCGACGTAGCGGACACCCGACGGCAGCAGCGCCGCCGCAGCGCGCGTCACAGCACCCGTGCCGGATGCGATCTCCAGCAGGTCCGAGGGCGACAGCGCGGCGATGCGCCTGGCAAGGTCGTCGGCGTAGACGGAGAAGATCAGCGGAACCAGATATTCGTCGTAGAGCTTCGGGACCGAGCCGGCGAAAACCTTGTCGGTGCTGGACATGCTTGCCTCGCTGAAGGTTCAGACACGAGACTCATGTTACACAGATCGTCCTTTCCGGCGCCAGCAGGGATCCGGAGAGCGCGCCTACCACTTCGCGCCTACGACTTCGCGCCGCCGACCTCGCGGATCGGCCGCGAGCCGTCCCAGTTCAGAGCCGCCTGCCGCACCCTTTCGAAGAACGGGCCCTTGGTGCCGCTGATGTCGGAGATCTCGATGATCGTGCCCGGATGGGCCTGCGTGTCGAAATAGGCGAAGCGCCCCTTGTCGCCGCCGATCTGGCCCTCGTGGCCGACCGTGTAGCCGAGCCCGATCGCCTTGTCGTAGAGCGCCTGGTAGTCGTGGCTCCAGTAGGACATGTGCTGGAGGCCTTCGTGGCCGGCGTCGAGGAATTCCTTGTACAGCGAAGGCGCATCGTTGCGCTGCTGGATCAACTCGATCTGGAGATCGCCTGAGTTCGCCAGCGCAATGCTCATCTCGACGGAAGAGTCCCGGCCGCGGTGGCGGAACCAGTCGGTCGTGACGCGGTCCATGTAGTACCAGGGACCGACACCCATCACCTCGATCCAGTGCGTCATCGCGGCCTGGATGTCCCGCACCACATATCCGTTCTGGCGCACCGCGCCGAAGATGCGGCTCATGCCCACGCTCCCGTTCGCAACCTGCTCACTTGACCTCGATCGCTCGACTTCAATACTTGCTCCAACGAGCGCGGCCCGGCAAGCTCGGCGAGCCGGCTGGAGGAGGCGCGCGAGGCGATCGACCGCTATCTCGCCTCCTTCCCGTCGCTGATTGCGGCGGGCAATGATGCCAACGAGAAGAGAAAAACCAAGGGAGAGAATCGTGGCAAGGCTGCCCCTGATTGATCCGGAAGCGACGAGCGGCGACATCCGCGCCTCGTTCGACCGCATGCCGGTCAAGCTCAACATCTTCCGCATGATGGCCCATGCCGAGGCCAACATGATCCCGGCGATGCGGCTCGGCAATTCGATCCTGCACAAGCAGAAGCTTTCGGCCGTCAACCGCGAACTGCTGATCCTCCAGGCCGCCCAGCTCGAGGGCGGCGCCTATGAATGGCGCCAGCACGTGCCGATCGCGCTCGGCGTCGGCTGCACGCAGGCCCAGATCGATGCGGTCGAGCGTGGCGATTACGATGCCGTCGCGCTGAACGACGCCGAGCGTGCGCTGCTCAAGTTCGGCCGCGAGGTGGTCGAGAACGTCCGCGTCCCCGAGGCGATCTTCGCCGCCGCGCGAAAACATTTCAGCGACCAGGAGATCGTCGAATCCATCGTCGCGCTCGGCTTCTACATGATGATGGCGCGCGTCACCGAGGCGACCGAAACCGATCTCGATCCCGCGGCCGGCATGAAAGTCTATGACAGCGGCAGGAGATAGGCGGCCGAGATGACGGAGGCCGAGCGCCGGGCGGGATGTGAGACGAGGCGCGATGCCTCTCCGATGTCGTCCTGGCGAAAGCCAGGACGACGGAGAGATTGGGCTGGCTTCTGCGCCATCTGCGGGCCTTGCCCACCCCCAAATTCACATTGCGCCTGCTAGCCATTCCCTCTAGATGTCTTGTACATATGACCAAATAACATGGTCGTACGCCGAAGGCGTGTCAGGGACGGGAATCGCAGCATGTCGCAGGCGGATGGGTTTGGGCTGGCGGGCGTCATCGGCATGCCGGTCGCGCATTCGCGCTCGCCGGTCATTCACAATTACTGGCTGAAGGCGCACGGCATCCGCGGTTCCTATGTGCCGCTGGCGGTGAAGCCGGAGCGCCTCGCAGATGCGCTTCGCGGCCTGGTCGCGCTCGGGTTCCGGGGCTGCAACGTCACCATGCCGCACAAGCAGACGGCGATGGCGCAGCTCGACCGTGTCAACGAGACCGCCAGACGTATCGGCGCCGTCAACACCATCGTGGTCGAGCAGGACGGCACGCTGTCCGGCTTCAACAATGACGGCAACGGCTTCGTGCAGAGCCTGCGCGACGCCAAGGCCGACTGGCGCGGCGATGCCGGCCCCATCCTGCTGCTGGGCGCGGGCGGCGCCTCGCGTGCGGTCGTCGTCGCGCTGCTGGAAAACGGCGCGCGCGAGATCCGCATCGCCAACCGCACGGCCGAGAAGGCGGAAGCGATCGCGACCGAATTCGGTTCCGCCGTCAGCACCGTCGCGTGGGACGATCGCGCGGCCGCGCTCGGTGACGTCGCGCTGCTCGTCAACTGCACCGATCGCGGCATGGTCGGCAAGAGCGCGCTCGAGATCGACCTGTCGCGCTTGAAGCCTGCAACGCTCACCGCCGATCTGATCTACACGCCGCTGGAGACGCCGTTCCTGGCCGAGGCGCGCGCGCGCGGTTGCGCCACCGTGAACGGGCTCGGCCTGCTGCTCAACCAGGCCCGGCTTGCCTTCAAGGCCTGGTTCGGCGTCATGCCCGACGTCACGCCCGAACTGATCAAGGCCATCGAAGCCACGTTCTGAACCGCGCGGGGAGCTTTGCCATGACACTGCCGGCGGGCCCCAAGGTCGACTGCCACATTCACGCGCTCGATCCCGTTCGCTTTCCCTACGGCGCCGACACGCCGTACCGGCCGAGCGGGCAGGAGATCGCGACGGCCGCGCAGCTCATCCGCGTGTTCGACGCGTTCGATGTCAAGCATGCACTCGTCGTCGCTACCAACACCGGTTACGGCAGCGATAGTCGCATCCTGCTCGATACGCTGGAGCAGGGCGGCGGCCGCTTCAAGGGCGTCGCCGTGGTCGAGAACGACGTCGACATCCGCGAACTCGAAAGATTGAAGGCGGCCGGCGTCATCGGCGTCGCCTTCAACGTGCCGTTCCACGGCGCCGATTACTATCGCCACACCGCGCCGCTGCTCGAGAAGCTGGTAAGCCTCGGCCTGTTCCTCCAGATCCAGGTCGAGCAGGATCAATTGCTCGACTTGCTGCCGCTGATCGACAAATCGCAGGTCCGCCTGGTGTTCGACCATTGCGGCCGGCCACCGGTCGGGCAGGGAGTCAAAGGCAAGGCGTTCCAGGCGCTGCTCGCAATCGGCCGCGAGCGCGAGGCGCATGTCAAACTGTCAGGCTATTACAAGTTCTCGCAGCAGCCGCATCCGTACGAGGACACCTGGCCATTCATCGCCGCGCTGGTCGAGGCTTTCACGCTCGATCGCTGCGTCTGGGGCTCGGATTATCCGTTCCTGCGCGCGGCCGAGCGGCTCGACTACGGGCCGCTGCTCGCGGTGCTGACAAGATTGTTTCCGGATCCAGGCGACCAGCAGCGCCTGCTGTGGCGAACGCCGGCGAAACTGCTCGGCTTCGACGCGTCATAAACAAGAAAGCAAAGGGAGGACATCATGAAACATCTTGCAGGCACGCTCGCCATCGCCTTGGCGGCAGCACTTTCGGCAGGCGCGGTCCGCGCGCAGAGCACCGTCTACATCCCCGATGTCATCGAACTTTCCGGCCCCGGCGCCGTCTCCGGCACCAATTGGCGCGACGGCGTTTCGCTCGCGGTCGACGAGATCAACGCCGCCGGCGGCATTCTGGGCCGTAAGATCCAGACCGAGCATCTGGACACCCAGAGCAATCCCGGCATCTCGCGTGCGCAGGTGCAGAAGGTCCTGGACAAGAATCCCTACGTGGTGCTCGGGCCGATCTATTCCGGCTCGGTCAAGGTCAACATGGCGCTGACGCAGCAAGCCGAGATCCCGCAGATCGTCGGCGCCGAGGCCGCCGACATCACGACGCAGGGCAACCCGTGGGTGTTCCGCACCGCCTTCGGCCAGCAATTCTCGATGCCGAAGATCGCCAACTATCTGCACGACAAGCTGAACGTGAAGAGCGTTGCGGTGCTCTGGGTCAACAACGATTTCGGCAAGGGCGGTCACGACAATTTCGTGAAGGAGATGAAGGCGCGCAACATCGAGATCGCGGCCGATATCTCCACCGAGCAGGGCCAGGTCGATTTCGGCTCCGACGTCATCAAGCTCAAGGGCGCCAAGGCCGATGCCGCCTTCATCTACACCAACGAGGAGGAGAGTGCGCGCTTCCTGATCGAGGCGAAGCGGCAGGGCCTGTCGACGCCGCTGTTCGGCGAAACCACGCTGCTCAGCCAGAAGGTGGTGGAGCTCGCCGGCCCCGCCGCCAACGGCGTGCGCGGCCATGTCGGCCTCTCGGCGGACGCGCCGGTGCCGGCAATCCAGGAATTCGCGAAGAAGTTTTCCGCGCGCTTCAAATATCTGCCCGATCATAACGGCATCAAGGGCTATACCGCCGTCTACCTCGTCAAATACGTCACCGAGAAAATCGGCAAGTTCGACAGCAAGGCGTTTGGCGCGGCGATGAAGGGCCTGACCCTGACACCCGACAAGGCCCCGGGCATGCTGATGGAAGCAAGCTGGGACCAGAACGGCGACATCGACCGCGCCAGCTTCCTCGCCGAGATCGTCGACGGCAAGCAGAAGATCGTGGAGACCTTGCCGAAGCTGAATGGCGGGAAGAGCGGGGGATGAAAGGCTCGTGAGAACGAGGCGCCGCTCGACGCCAAGGCGTGAGACGATTATTGATGCGCGGGTGATCCTCTCCTGGGACGCCCGCAATTCATGAAAACCACGCTGCTGAAATCCGAAGACTACACCCGCTCGCCCTGGAAGAACGGCGGCGGCATCTTGACCGATATCGCGGACGCGCATCGGCCAGGTGCGGCGGTGAAGGATTGGGACAGCCTGCTGTGGCGCTTCGCCTCGACGCCGATCGTGGCGCCGGGGCCTTTCTCCTACATGCCTGGCATCGATCGCTTGCAGATGGTGATCGCCGGGCGCGGGCTGGTGTTGAAGGCGCCGGGCCAGGAGTTCGACGAGCGCGAGCCGTTCACCACCGTGCGCTTCACCGGCGAGATGGAGATCGTCACCGAGCTGGAGGCCGGCCCGGTCGAGGTCGTCAATCTGATGGCGCGGCGGGGTGCGGCGGAGATCGAGCTGGCGGCGCTTGGGGAGCCCGGCGAGCGGCTGCTGACCGCTGGCACGCATCTGGTCTATGCGGTGTCAGGCGATTGCGGCATTCGACTCAATTCCGAGGCATTTGTCATCCCCGCCGGCAGCACGCTGAAGATCGAGCTGACGGAGCCGTCGAAGCTCGCGCTCGTCTCGGGGCTCGCCGTGCTGGGGTCGATTCGGCCCGCCGGCTAGAGGGCGATCGTGCGAATGCGCACAATCCGTGCAACTGGCTAGGTTGACGCGGCTCGTTCGGGACACGATATCTGCCCGGATGAAGACCGAAGGCCAGGATATGCACGCGCCAGACAGGATTTCCGCTGCCACGCAAGCCGACGGCGTCGTCGACTGGCTGACCAACGGCACGCACAACGAGCGCTTCATCGACAACATCTTCGCGGAAATGTGCATCCGCATCCAGCAGGCCGGCATTCCGCTCAAGCGGTCGACGCTTCACGTCCTGATCCAGCACCCGCAATGGCTGGGGGCGCGTTTCATGTGGTCCGACGGCATGCGCGAGGCGGAGATCGCGCGGGTCGATTTCGACGTGCGGGAACGCTCCGAATATATCGGCAGTCCCGCCAACGAAATGCAGGACGGCGCGACAGAAGTACGCGAGAATCTGGAGCAGGATCCCGCGCGCGGCCGCAAGCATGCGCTCTATGACGAGATGCGGGCGACGGGGCTGACCGACTATGTCGCCTGGCCGCTCTACCACACCCTCGGCAAGCGCCATCTCGTCACCTTCGCAACCGATCGGCCCGGCGGCTTCGATGCGGCACACGTCGCCGCACTGAAGAAATTGCTGCCGGTGCTGGCGCTGGTCAGCGAGATCCGCATCAAGAATCGCCTGGCGCGGACGCTGCTGGAGACCTATGTGGGTTCCCATGCCGGCGAGCTGATCCTCGCCGGTGCCACCCGGCGCGGCACCGGCACGACGGTGCGCGCCGCGATCATGATCTGCGACTTGCGCGACTTCACGAAAATCTCCGACAACTGGCCGCGTGACGACGTCATCGATCTCCTCAACGATTATTTCGACGCGATGTCCGACCCGATCGCGCGACACGGCGGCGAGATCCTGAAATTCATCGGCGACGGCCTGCTCGCGATCTTCCCGCTGAGCCAACCCGACGCCTGCGCCAACCTCTTGCGCGCCGTCACCGAGGCCCGTAAGGCCATGGCCGCGCTGAACGTGCGCAACGACGGCACGGGCCGCGCGCCGTTGAATTACGGCATCGGCGTCCATGTCGGCGACGTCATGTACGGCAATATCGGATCGTCGAGCCGCCTCGACTTCACCGTGATCGGTCCCGCCGTCAACATGGCCTCGCGGCTCGAGGCGCTCACCAAGCAGATCGGCAAGAAGGTGCTGCTGTCGCGCGACTTTGCCGAGCTCGTGGCGCCGGAGTTCGCGCTCGAGCGGGTCGGCCAGCACGCGGTGCGCGGTTTCAGTGAGCCGATCGAGCTGTTTGCGTTTGAGCCGGGCGAACGCGCAGACTAACGGCGGCGCCGATATCGCGTCCTCGGCCGGCCCGGCCTCGCCGCCCGTAGCGGCACTGTCTCGGCGGCCAACGGGGAGAAGCCCCGGGGATCCGGGGCCTCTCCCAAGGCCGGACGGTGGGGAAGAGGTATGCTGACCTCGGCGACCGGGCTAGGTCACGCTGCCGCCCCAGCGGCCGCTGTACTTGAATTCCGGCGCCGACTTGAGCTGGTCGGCCGTGGCGCTCATGCCGGCGTGCCACTTGTTGTCATTGTAGGTGACGTGAATCGCCGAGGGGGCGACCGCGACGTAATGTTCGCCCAGCCCCAGGAACCCGCCGACGGACAGGATGTAGGCGTTGGCGTGGCCGCTATGGTCGAGCGCGATGTCCTTGATGGTGCCGATGTCCTTGTTGTCGTTGTTGTAGACGTCGAGACCGATGAGCTTGGATGCAATGTCGTCGGACTTCTGGACGGTGACGTAGTCGCCGGCATTGCCGGGGCGAGCCGCGCTGGTGTTCTGATCCGTGGCGCTCGGATGGCTGTCGCTGACGGTGATCATCTCGGCGAAGCTGTCCGGCCCGATCGACATCCTCACCGGATTTCCGTCGCTATCGACAGCCTTCACGTCGAACGAAGTCGGCGCGAGCCTGATGTCCCTGTATCCGGATTTTTGCAAGGTCTTCGTCACGTCCTGCCGGATGTCCGACGCTTGCGGAGTATTGTCCTTGTTGGACGCTGCCCACGCCGCAGAGCCCAGTGCGATCGTGGCGGTGGTCGCAAGTAAGATGGCAACACGCATTGTACGTTCTCCCTGTCGCTCAAAAGTTCATCCTGCCTTCGCAGGATCAACGTCACGGAAAATCGCCGGTTGCATGAAATTTTGATCAGGTTGGGAGGGGCAGGGGGTGATGGGCGCTGCTGTTGCCAAGGTGCGGGCGTCCAACTACGCTTCAGCTCCGCCAAAAATGGTCCAGCGATCGCCGCTGCGTCATGCCCAAATTCCTTCGCATCGGTCTGCATCAGTCGAACGTCTCAGGGTACACCTCGAAGGCGTGGTGCGTGCGGCGGGTCGGCTCGGCGGTGTTCCTGAAATGGGGCGCGGTCGAGGTGCAAGGCGCCGGCAAGGGCCGCAAGGTCTCCTGGACGCATCTGCCGCAGGAGAAAACCATCCGTTGCGGCACCGCGCAGCGCGCGCAGGACTACACCAAATCCGCGATCGCACGGCGGCGCAGCCATGACTACGAGCCGCTGAGCGGCGCCATCGCGACCCGGCGCAAATCCGCGAACGGCAGCGCCGACCTCAAGCAGGCGCTCGCCACGATCCTGATCGTCGACATCGTCGGCTCCACGGCAAAGGCCGCGAAGCTCGGCGATGCGCGCTGGACCAAGGTGATGGGCCTCTATTACGCCGCGGTCCGGAAAGAGTTGAAGTCGTCGCGCGGCAAGGAAGTGGTGACGACCGGCGACGGCGTGCTCGCGACCTTCAAGGCGCCGGCCGCCGGCATCAATTGCGCAACCGCGATCCAGAAGGCCGTGCGTACGCTCGGCCTCGAGATCAGGGTCGGCCTGCACGCGGGCGAATACACGATCAGCGGCGGCGAGATGGTCGGTCTCGCATTCCACATCGGCACCCGCGTCGCCGCCAAGGCGCGCGCCGGCGAAGTCCTCGTCTCGAGCGCGGTGAAGGACCTGCTCGCGGCGCAATCCCAGATCCGCCTCAGGGATCACGGCAGCCATCAGCTCAAGGGCGTGCCGGCGCGGTGGCGGCTATACCGGGTGGAAGGTTAGGCGGGCGCGCCGCGCGCGCCGGAGAGGTGACCGACGCTGGCGTCGACCGCGATCACTGGACCGAGACAAGATGGCAGCGCCGCTGGTGTCGCTGAAATCGTCGGGATGCTCCGAGCCGCGGCATTCCCTGGCGCCAGGCTGGTGCGAACCTGGCGCCGCCTGAAAGGGCCTTTTCGCAACGAAAGAGGCCGCCCTGACGGCGGCCTCTCCTCTGTTCTCACCAGCGACCGGGACCAACGCCGATCGTGACATCAGGGCCGTCATATCCGCGGTCGTAGTAGCCACGGTCGTAATAGCCGCGGGCCGGCGCCTGATAGTAGCCGTAGCTGTCGCGCCACCTGGCGTGGCGATGGCGGCAATTTCCGACGCCGGCCATCAACTGGCCGCCACTCATGGCGGGGCCTTCGGCGCCGACGGCCATGTTGCCCGAGCTCGTGCAGGGACCCGGGCCTTGAGCGAAGCTCGGGGTTGCCACCGTGGTCACGGCGATCGCCGCGGCGATCATGCCGACACATGGAACAATCTTCATGTCTGTTCTCCAGTTGCGAGCACCACCAACGGCGCGCAGCTTTCGATGTTCCTGCGATGGGCGATGTTGCTCGCGGCAGTTTGACGGGCGGCCCGATCCGGCTTCCGCTCCGCTTCAGCCACGCGGCCGCGCGGCAACGAGCTCAGCTCGACATCAGCGTGCGGGCGGCGCGGGCAAGGCGGCGGCCGACGGTCTTCTGCCGAAGCGCCTCCGTCCAGTCGAACATGCTTGAATTGACGTCATAGTCGCCCCGCTGGGCGTCCGGTATCGCACCGGCGACGACGCGAGCGATCAACTGTGGCAATTCGCGATAGAATGTATCGGTGCGGTACGGCGGATGCAGCGAGTAGAGCCCGGCGCCCGAACCGAGAAAGTCGATCCGCGAGAGTTGCCTGCGCAGCATGGCGGCGGAGATGATCTCCTCGGCCGGCATCGTCAGCGGCGACTGGTGGAACAGTCTCGCGCGGATCCGGCGCCGGAGATTCGGGCGCACCAGGTCCAGCGCCCCGATCGACGCGTCGAACCTGACCTGATCGAGAACGAAGATACGCGTGCTCACGGTGCGAAAGCGGTAAGCCGGGTAGGCGGCAGCGAGCCGCTCGGGCGGCTGGACGTGGGTCAAGCCCGGAAACCCGCCGTGCAAATCGCCGAGCGTGCCGTCGGCGCGGGGCGGACCGGGAAGTGGTCCGGCGAACAGTGCGTCGGGCGTGGTCTTGAGCCAGCCGATCGCCTCCTCCAGCCAGACCTGGCTGCCGCCGCCGAACAGCATGTCGCTGTCCATATGCACGACATAGTCGGCGTCGGTCTTCAACAGACCGTAGAAATAGGCATGGAACGGTCCGCCATCGAAGGCCTTTTCCGGATAGACGCGGCTCGTCGAGAAATAGCGCTGCCGCACGGCCTCCAGCGCCGCCGGCGAATAATCGACCTCGGAAATCTCCGCCTTCGGCGACTGCCGCGCGATGGCTTCCAGCAGCGCAAACAGGCGTCCGCGGCACTCCTCGTAGGCGCTGCCGGTGTAGCGGCCGCTCCTGCTCTGCCTGGTGTCGACAGTGAAGACGATGCGATCGACCTGATCGCCCCACACCTCGAGCTGATGCGGAAGCGTGTGAACGACATGGCGCACGTCCAGCGGATGCAAATTGATCTGAAGGGCCGATCTGACCTGCATCTCAACTCTCCTCGCCGGTGTACCGGGTGGTCGCGTTCACGAACGGCTCGCGTCTGAATTCGCCGTCCAGGGGGACGCGGCCAGTTGCGCGACCGGCCTGGATTGGTGCCTCTGTGGTCCTATGCGAAATTTATCAAAGATGGGCTTCTCCAGAAGCCAATTCGCACTGCGTCGTTAATGAACCGCGGCCGATGAACGAGAGATCATGCAGGCGATGCGTTGCTCGACCCGATTTGCCCAAACATGCGAGGGCCGGCGCAGCGGCGCGCTCGGCGCGAAGGGCGGTCACGACTTGCGTCCCCGTAGAGCGTCAATGATTGAGTAACCACTTTTGTTAAGGCGAGTGTGCTGGGAACTGCCGCTGGTTGATCGAACCGGCAAGGCGCATCCGAAATATCCCGGCTGGCGGCCGGGAGCAGCGACCCACGCCGCTGCGATGGCGTCCGGTACTAACCGCCCCATCCCGCAAACGGATTGTGGCCTGGTTCTGGTTGATCATCGTAGTGCGGGGTCGGCTGAGGGCGGGCCGGCGCAGCCGGCGAATAGGCCCAGGCGGCAGCGGGCCCCCTCGTCCAAACGTGGGTGGAGTGAACAGTTGCATGATGCCGATGTCCCTGGGCCGCCATAGCGGCGCTGACCGGTGCGCACAGGACAATCAAAAGGCTCAAGACCAGACCCGATCGCATGGCAATGTCTCCGATGGACCCACGATGAGCAGTTAAGTGAGCCTCGGTCGATGTTCTCGCAATCCGCGGCTGCCTCACGGCGGGTAACATCCGCGGCATCATGCACGGGTTGGCGGTGCAATTCGTGCGAATCTGCAAACCCGTCTTGCCGTGAAGCGTTGCCTGCCGGAGCAATGATCGAGGGAGCTGACGACGGGATCGAGCGACCGGAGACGACCGGCGTGATCGACTTGTTCTGTTTTTCGTCTGCGTTCGATCGCAAGGTGGGATTAGCTTAACCGGGTGTCCATCAAACCGGCATCAGCTCAATTGCATCGATTGGAACGATGGCTCGGCTTGAGTGATGTGGAGTTGCGATGTGCTGGAGTTCGAGGCGGAGCTTGCGGCAACGGTCCGTCTTCGTTTCCGCTTTGCTCCAGCTACGCCGGACACGCTTCGTGCTTCGGGCTCCTGCGTGGCTGCGCCACGCGCAACCCGAAGGGCGAAGCGTGGTGGGCCCGGCAGGACTCGAACCTGCAACCAGACCGTTATGAGCGTGGTTATTTCTCGCTAAATAATTGATTTAATTGATATTTTCCTCCCGATTCTTCCCGCCAAATCCTGTTTATTCCCGTTCATGCTGTGCCCCAAGTGTGCCCCAACGGGCGTGCAGGAAACCCTATAGCTGAAGGGGTTTTCCTCACTATTTCCTGCCAATTCATCGAGATTTCGAGTTGCAAGCTGCGGTTGCGCCGATAATTATCATCCGCGCGACACGTAGCGAGCCGGTGCTAGCCAATGTTCGACCGCTCTGTCAGCATACGAGGAGCCGGCCTTGCGGATTTCGCTTCTGGAGATCAAGAATTTTCGCGGCATTAAGCAGGGTCAACTTCAGTTTCGTGGCCACACCGTTATCATCGGCCCGAACAACAGCTGCAAGACGACAATCATCGAGGCTTTGGCGCTTGTTCTTGGCCGCGACCGTCTCATTCGCACGTTGACCGAGCACGATTTCTTTGAATCTACCCCGCAACCCAACACGCGCATCTCGATCACTGCAACTGTTACTGGGTTCGAGCCGGAAGACTTTACGCAACATCCTGATTGGTTCGGGGATAGACGCGCCGTTCCCGCTTGGTTCGACCCTGATAACGGACGTGTACTGCCTGAGCAGGCAAACGCGCGCCAACTTCTTGCCTGCCAAATGGTGTTCGCGGCGCGGTTCAACGCTGAAACGTTGGAAGTCGAGACAGTCCGATACTTTAATGATAGCGAAGATAGGGACGTATTCGAGGAAGACAACTTCGTCAGCGTGCCGCCGAAACTCATCCGTGACGTAGGATTCTTCCTCGTTCCGGCGAGCCGGTCATGGGATCGAATGCTATCCTTTAGTTCTGAGCTGTTCCGGCGCGTTATCAGGATGGCAGACGGATTGCCCGCCACGACGGTCTTGGATGAACGCGATAAGCTCCGCAGACCTGCCCCGAAGCTCGAAGATGATACGCGTCTTGCGCCTGTAGTGGCGGAGGTTGATGCTGAAATGGCGAGGTTGTTCGGCAGAGACATCCCGCTACGGCTTCGGATCACCGCGACTGACAGTGCAAGCGTCCTGGAAGCGATCACGCCCCATTTTCAAACGGGGGGCCAACTGCCTGTCCCGGCGAAACGGCAGGGGAGCGGCTTGGTTTCCCTACAAAGTCTGTTCCTGCTTCTTCATTTTGGACAACGCCGGATCGCAGACGGTGAGAGCTTCTTTATGGCATTGGAGGAGCCGGAGCTTCATCTGCCACCAGCAGTGCAGCGCCGTGTTCTAGCAAGGCTCCAGGCCTTGTCGACGCAAACAATTGTTACAACACATTCGCCACTGGTTGCCGGGTACTGCGATGCGACGTCGCTTCTGATAGTCCGGAATAACGAGGGTATACTGGACGTGCGTCCAATGCTCGCTAAACCTCTTGAACAAGAGGCGACTAATGCGGTGCGGCGACTGTTTCAAATAAATCGCGTCGAGACCGCGGCTGCCATGATGAACGACTACGTCCTTGTGCCGGAAGGGCGATTGGATTTCGATTGGCTCACGCTGCTACTGCGTGTCGCCGAAGTTGATCGGGACGGCGCGCAGCCCTGCTTGTTTGGCGTTCGGGTTGGAGTCGTTCCAACAACCGATGCCAAGGTTAAGGAGACATGCGAGGTTCTCAGCAAAGCTCACCCAATGGTATGCGCGCTGGTCGACGGTGATGCTGAAGGAAAGCGCTATGCCGATCTACTTGATGCACCTACTGTCGGAGCGAAGCGCGTGCTGCTTTGGCCTGATGGCTGGACCATCGAAGACGTAATTGGCTGGATAATCCAAGCCGATGAAGCTGTGGTGATCGCTCGGCTCAACGCAGATCTAGCAGTCGCCCCGGGCAACCGCGCAACTCTCGTCACTCGCCTCAAGTCCGTTGAGCGCGGCACGCAAGGCCTCAAAGGTGATGGCGTCGCGTACGAAGTGATTGCGAACTCCTTGTCGGAAAGTGCAGCCTGCCGCAACCGCACGCGCGTTGTGTTACATGCAATCGCGGAAGCCTGTGCCGGGGCGGCTACTCCCCGCTTTCAGACTCAAACGCGGGAGCAAGGTCAGATCTCAAGGCTGGTGTTTACACCATGAGCGTGATGGCGTTCGAGGGGCCCGCAGGCTCCGGAAAGACCCATCGGCTCATGGATGAACTGGCTAGCGAACTTCGAGCGCGTCCATTAAATTCCCATCAGCGTGTGCTTGCGCTAACCTTCATGCATGGATCGCGTCGTCGACTCGATGCCCGGCTGCGCACGATTGACGGTCTTACTGGACGTTTCGAAGCCACTACGCTTGATAGCTTTGCGTGGCGGTTGACGCAACGTTTCCGGCGGTTGGTGGCTAGTCTTGGGCGAGCCATTCCGCCGGAGTCTGAGTACTCAGCGACGTGCGCTTTGGCTGCCGCATTGCTGGAACGTCCGGTTGTTCGTGCGTGGATGCGGATGTCATATCCGATCATTGTCGTTGATGAGGCCCAAGACCTCAGCCCCGAACGATCTTCAATGATCGCGGCATGCGCCTCGGAAGGAAAGACATTTTTGGCGTTTGATGAATTTCAGTGTCTCGACGCCACGCTCCTGCCTATCTCAATTGAAACGTGGCTCCGCAATCACTGTGCTCCCGTGTCCCTAACCGGATGCAGGCGCACAAGCGACAGTGAACTTCTCGAGGCCGCACATGCCGTCCGTGAAGGACGAGCGCTCAAGCCGAATGGCAGAAAGTTCAAGATCATCGCAACACCGGGTCATGTGAACTTGGCAGCCACGTGCCTTGCGAACGCGATCGCGTGGAGACAGGGTGGAAATGTTGCGGTGCTTACGCCATCGCGGCAGGGTGGCTTCGCGGAAAATGCTGTGGCACGTGTGGCTCAGGGACCGGTCGGCCGGAAACAAAATGGGCCCTTTAGCGTCGTGTGGGAGAGTAACGACAAGGTCGAATTGCAACAGACATGGGATTTGTTGGGCATCACTGACGACTGTGCGGTTGCAGAGGCCCTTAGTGCCCTCGCCGTCCACCGGAAAAACCCAATAGTGAAGGCAACATACGCGTGGTTAGCTCAGCGGCGCAGCAGGACGGGCCTGGAAACGGTTCAGGCCGCCGAAGTGAAGCGAAGGCTTGATCGGGCGATTTCTCAACGGCGACACTATGCGGGACGAGTGGAAGTTCGGTTCGCCGCTATGAGCATCCAGCAAGCCAAAAACAGAGAATTCGACCATGTGATTGTGTTCTGGCCATACGCAGTTCGGGCTGGCAATGAGCAGAAGCGACGGCTCCTCTACAATGCGATCACACGCGCCAAACGGAGCTGTACTGTCCTAACTCAATCCGCAGAGATGTTGCGCCAACCGCCATTTGTGCCTTAGCAACAGCTTTGGGGGGCGCGAACTGCCGTTGCAGGGCCATAGCAGGCAAGCTTCAGCTAACGTCCGTTCTGAGCTGAAAGCGGGCGTCGGTAACTCAATTGCGAAGGTCGGTTCCTGCATTTTCAACGGTTCAGTGCGGAGATCGTCGGCGGCTGTCGTTGAAGCGGCTTCGGATGAAAAAGTCTGGAGTTCGCTATTTGAATTTCGTGAAAGCAAATGACTGGCGGTGAGTTCGATACATTGCATGTCGCAATTGGTCGCCACACTCGATCGATGCGAACCTGCGAGCAGGCCGTTCCGCACGGTCGTCTTCCCATCGAAGCGCTCGTCGCAACAAAGGAAGTAGCAAAATAGAGAGCGAACGGCTCTGGATTTGCTCGAAAACACTCGAATGCAGGCCAGTCGCGGCGCGTTGAAGTGTGCCGCGAATGAAGCAATGCGTCCACACAGATCAAACCTGTGCCCCAAGCTGTGCCCCGCAAGAATACTCAATTCTTTAAGTCATTGATATCCTTGGTGGGCCCGGCAGGACTCGAACCTGCAACCAGACCGTTATGAGCGGCCGGCTCTAACCATTGAGCTACAGGCCCCGCCGCGAGACGGCTCGCAGGAACGCGCGGCCGGCAACGGTGCGCGGTTCGTTTACAGGGATGGAGGCGGGGGTGCAATGCCGCGGCTGGCGCAGCGAACACCTCGGCGCTGCGTCGAAGATGGTTTTTGAAATACCGAATTTTGCGATGATGCCGTTATGAACCTGTTTTGCCCGACGGGTCAACCGTTTTCCGCGGGCTTTTGATTTTCCCTACTGTAACCCGCTGAAATCGCCTGACTTTCTACTGTGCATGGGGTTGTTTTCGCGTTTTGCCGGGAGGGGACCCTTAACTCCCCTCCGTCCCGCCGCCCGATGGCGGGTCGCCGGCCCGCCGGTCAGTCCACCGAGACCCCGGCGAACTCCACGACCTTGCGCCACTTCTCGGTCTCGTCAGCGACGAGCTTGCCGAACTCGGCCGGCGTCATCGGCCTCGGGATGCCGCCGTTCTCGGTCAGCCGCGCCATCACCTTCGGGTCCTTCAGCGCTTCGTTGACCGCCTTGTTGAGGAGTTCGACGATGTCGGCTGGCGTGCCCTTCGGCGCGGAGATGCCGTAGAAGCCGACCGATTCGAAGCCCGGCACGGTCTCGGCGATCGCCGGCACGTCGGGCAAGGCGGGCCAGCGCTGGGGCGAGGTCACGCCAAGCGCGCGCACGTTGCCGCCGCGCGACTGCTCGAGCGCGGAAGGCAGGTTGTCGAAGATCAGCTGCACCTTGTTGGAGATGATGTCGGGAAAGGCGAGCGCGGAGCCGCGATAGGGC
The DNA here is from genome assembly GCF_030435535.1 of Bradyrhizobium sp. WYCCWR 13022. Taxonomy (NCBI): domain Bacteria; kingdom Pseudomonadati; phylum Pseudomonadota; class Alphaproteobacteria; order Hyphomicrobiales; family Nitrobacteraceae; genus Bradyrhizobium; species Bradyrhizobium sp. WYCCWR 13022. The sequence goes on along the minus strand of NZ_JAUIZJ010000018.1, from coordinate 27,730 downwards.
ACGTGGATCATGTCGCACTTGGTCATCGCCTTGAACAGCTCGGCCGACATGTGCACCGAGGTGCCGTTGCCGGACGAGGCGAACGAGATCTTGCCGGGGTTGGCCTTGCAATAGTCGATGAACTCCTGGACCGTCTTCACCGGCATCGCGTTGGAGACGACCAGCATGTTGGTGAGCTGCATGATGCTGGCGACCGGCGTGGTGTCGCGCAGGAAGTCGAACGGCAGCTTCTTGTAGAGCGAGGTCGAGATCGCGTTGTTGGGCGCGACGAACAGCAGCGTGTAGCCGTCGGGGGCTGCGTTGATCGCGGCACCCGCCGCGATGTTGCCGCCGGAGCCGGCGCGATTCTCGACGATGAATTGCTGGCCGAGCCGATCCGACAGCGCCTGCGCCATGATGCGCGCGACGATGTCGACCGGGCCGCCGGCGGCAAAGCCGATCAGCCAATGCACCGGACGGTCGGGGTAGGCGGCGGAGGCGGGAGGGGCGGCGGCGAAAAGACCTGAAAGAATGACCAAACCGAAAACAGCATTACGCAAGATTCGCAACATGATGCCTCCCATTGTTCTATTGTCGTTATGGGGCATGCTTTCACAAAAACCGCTCGCTGCCTACATCACCCCGCGTCGACGTTGACGCAGGGGCCTATTCGAAACAGTCCGAGCCGATCGCCTCGCTCGGCTCCTCGAGCTTCGTGCTGACGCGTGAGGACGATCGCTTCAAGCGATCGTCACTTCTTCACCAGCGGACACGCGGGGTCCGGCGGCCCAAACGCCTTGTCGCCGGGGATCTTCGCGAGGATCTTGTAATAGTCCCACGGATATTTGCTCTCCTCCGGCGTCTTCACCTGCACCAGCCAGAGGTCGTGCACCATCAGATTGTCGTCGCGAAGCTTGCCGTTGCGGGCGAAGAAATCCTCGACCGGCGTCTCGCGCATTTTCGCGGCGACCTTGAGCGGATCGTCGGTGCCGGTCGCCTTGATGGCGTTGAGATAGTGGATCACGCTGGAATAGACGCCAGCCTGCCACATCGTCGGCATCTTGTTCATCTTGGCGAAATAGCGCTTCGACCATTCGCGGGTCTTGTCGTCCATGTCCCAATAGAACGACGTCGTCAGCAACAGGCCCTGGGCGGCCTGCAGGCCGAGGCCGTGGATGTCGGTGATCAGCGCGAGCAGCGCGGCCATCTGCTGGCCGCCCTTGAACACGCCGAACTCCGAGCCGGTCTTGATCTCGTTCATGTTGTTGGGCGGACCGGCCGCAATGCCGATGATCTTGGCCTTGGAGGCCTGCGCCTGCAGCACGAAGGAGGAGAGGTCGGGCGTTGCCAAGGGCGGCTTCACCGAGCCCAGCACCTTGCCGCCATTGGCGGTGATGACGCTCGAGGCATCGCGCTCGAGCGAATGGCCGAAGGCGTAGTCGTCGGTGATGAAGAACCAGCTGTCGCCGCCGCGCTTGACCACGGCATCGGCCGTGCCGACCGCGAGCGCGCGGGTGTCGAACACCCACTGCATCGCATAGGGCGAGCAGAACTTGCCGTGGAAATCGGCGGTGCCGGTGGAGTGGGTGATGAACAGCTTCTTCTTCTCGTTGGCGATGTTCTGCACCGCAAGGCCCACGGCCGAGACCGGCACGTCGACGATCAGATCGACCTGGTCGACGTCGTACCAGCGTCGCGCGATCGCGGCACCGATGTCGGCCTTGAGCTGGTGGTCGCCGATCACGATGCTGATCGGCTTGCCGAGCACGGTACCGCCGAAATCGTCGATCGCCATCTGCGCCGCGGTCACCGAGCCCTGGCCGGTCGGCGCGGAGGCCGGGCCGTTCATGTCGGTGAGCACGCCGATCTTGACGACGTCGTCGGACACCTGCGCCGTTGCGGCACCCGACAGCAGCGCCGCCGTCAAGGCGGCCGCGACCGGCAGTCCAAATTTCATTGGATTCACGCTTGTCCTCCCCTGATCCGGCACGTTGGCCGAAAGTTGCCTGCGCCGGGTACGGCCCGGCTGAATTGGTTTCTTTTGCAACTATTTTGGGGTGGGCGTCAATCTCAGCCGGCGAAGCGGATCTGGCCGGCGGGCGAGGGATCGTAGCCGGTCAGCTCCTCGGCGCGCTGGCGCAGCCGCCGCTCGCCGAGGAACCGGATCAGGGCCTGCATGGCGGGGCGGAAATAACTGCGCTGCCGCATCGCAAGATCGAAATTCTCCCAGACCAGCGGCACGAAATCGAGGCCCGCGGACCGCGCCGCGGCGCGCGTCGCGACGCCGCAATCGGCCTGTCCGGCGCGGACCAGCTCGGCGAGATCGGGCCCGGTGAGGGCCGGCGTCTGCACTCGCCGCAAATCCCGCGTCGAGGCGCCCGCGCGCGTCAAGAGCACGTCGAGCAGCATCTGCGCGCCGGTGCCTTGCTGTCGCATCGCCATTCGGGCGCCGAGCGCAAGCACGTCGGCGAGCCCGCGCAGCCGCTTCGGATTGCCCGGCGGCAGCACGAGACCCTGCTCGCGGCGCACGAATGCGACCAGCAGCGCATCGTGCAGGTCCGGTGCGTCCCGCAGCGCCGTCACGCTGGCATCAGCGGCGAGGTTGCCCTCGGCATCGAGGCTGTGGAAGTGCACGGCCACTGCCATTACCTCGTCGCGCTGCAGCCGTTCGAGCCCGCGCGCGCTGCCCTCGGTCATAAAGCCGAGGCCCGAGCCGGATTCGCGCAAGCTCCAATCGAGCAGTTCGTCCTGGCTGCCGCCCACCACCGGCGGCGGCTCCGCCGTCAGCATGCCGGCGGGGCGCGCCATGCCCGACAGCACCCAGAGATCGAGCTCGTGTCGCGGGAAGAGCCATTTTCCGGTCACCTTGGTGCAGGGGATCGCGCCGTTGGTGACGAGTTCGTAGAGCTTGCGTTCGCCGAGACGGAGATAGTCAGCGGCTTCGCTGGTCGTCAGGAATTCCATCCTGCATTCCTATGCAAATTCTTGCTTCTTTTTGACGTTCAACGCAGGTGGAATTCTGCACTTCGAATTTTGTCCGCGCGGACCATGCCCGATGATCTCGTTGCTTTGCAACACATCCTGACGCGTGTTTTGATTTTGGTTGACGATCTTGCGAGGCGTTGATGGTTGCGGGCCTTGGAGCCTGCACTCGTACGCGTGAGTGCAATCGACGTGCCCGTTGGTTGCCAAAACTTCCCGAATGGCGCACTTCGGCTCGACGACCGGCGCATCGCGAGCTTGCCCTTCGGTAAGCCTAAACCCAGCTCTATTTCTTGCTGGCCTCGCGACGGCCGGATCCGTCACGAGTGCGGCGCAATCGATCATCATGATCGGGTCGTTTTCACTGGGAACCCGTCATGGCCGTTCGCCGACTGACCGTTGCAATTGCGTTGCTCTGCGGCCTTGCCCTGGGCATCGTGGCCTCACCTGCCGAGGAGCGCGCGATTGTCCTGGCGTCGACGACGTCGACGGAGGACTCCGGCCTGCTCGACTATCTGCTGCCGATTGTCCGTGACAAAACAGGCATTGCGGTAACGGTGATCGCACGCCGCAGCGACGAGGTGCTCGACGGCGCGCGTAGAGGCGAGGCCGATGTCGTGTTGATGCACGCCCGGCCGCAGGAAGAGAAATTCGTTGCCGACGGTTTTGCCACGAAGCGCTACGACGTGATGTACAACGATTTCGTCCTGATCGGGCCGAAGAGCGATCCCGCCGGCGTGAAGGGCAAGGACATCGCGACGGCGCTGAAGGCGATCGAGGCCAGGGGCGCGCCCTTCGTGACGCGCGGCGATCGTTCCGGCACCCACGCGGCTGAGCTCGCGCTGTGGATCGTCGCCGGCATCGACATCGCCAGCGCCAAGGGCGCCTGGTATCGAGAGAGTGGGCAGGGCATGACGGCCGCCCTCGACGCCGCACGCGGGGCGAAAGCCTATGTGCTGTCCGACCGCGCCGGCTGGATCGCCTTCAGGGATCGCGGCGATCTCGACATTGTCGTCGAAGGCGACAAGCGCCTGCTCAATCAGTACGGTGTCATGCTCGTGAACCCGGAAAAGTTTCCGGACGTCAAGAAGGACCTGGGACAGACTTTCGTTAAATGGCTGGTCTCGCCGGAGGGACAGGCGGCGATCGCCGGCTACAAGGTCGATGGCCAACAAGTGTTCTTTCCGAATGCAGACAAGTCGGCCCGTTGATGGTCGGGGCGCGAGCGGTTGCAAAACCACGCGATGCATGGTCCATCATGAGGCATGACCCAACGCCTGCCGCCCTCGCTGACGCCGCTCGATACCGCGCTCGCTGCGCTGTTGCGCGGCGTTGATCCCGTCATGCCGATCGAATTGCCGTTGGCGGAAGCCGCCGGCTGCATCGCTGCGGGGACGCCGTTGCTGCCGGCGCGGCCGCCGCGCGACATCGCCGCCGTGGATGGCTGGGCGCTCGGCGCCAACGATTTTGTCGGTGCGTCCTCCTATTCGCCACTGCCTCTGACCGAGCTTCCCGTGTGGGTCGACGCCGGCGACGTGCTGCCGGCAGGGTGTGATTGCGTGCTCGATATCGACGCAGTCGAGCTGTCGGGCCCACTCGCCCAGGCGTTGGCGGAGGGCGTTCCGGGGCAGGGCGTCGCGCGCGCCGGTAGCGATATTGCCCAAAACACACCCGCGGCCGCTGCGGGATGTCCCATCGATGCGGTGGCTCTGCTGCTCGCGCGTGTCGCGGGCGCGGACAAGATGAGTGTCAGGCGACCGCGTCTGCGCATCGTCAACGTGCCGGGCGCAACCGCGACGATGCAGATGATCGCAGGCCTCGCGCGCGCAGCGGGATTCGATGTGGCCGCGGATGAGGCCGCTTTGCGCGATGCGACATCGATCGCCGAGGCGCTCGATGTCTCGGCCTGCGATCTCCTGCTCACGATCGGCGGCAGCGGCGTCGGTCGGGCGGATGCTACCGTCACCGCGTTGGCTCAGCGCGGAGCACGGTTCGTCCACGGTCTTGCGCTCCAGCCCGGACGCACCGCAGCCACTGGGCGGCTCGGAAAAGTTCCCGTCCTCGCTTTGCCTGGGTCGCCTGGTCCGGCTCACGCGGTCTGGCTTGCGCTGGTGCTTCCGCTGATGGATCGGTTGTCGGGGCGGCAGCCGCGTCGCATAGCGCCCTTGCCGCTCGCGCGAAAAATCGCGTCCAGCGTCGGCATCGCCGAGGTCGCGCTGCTCGCGGAGGAACATCAGGCGTGGATGCCGCTTGCCGTGGGCGAATGGCCGCTCCAGGCCGTCGCCCGCGCGGATGCATGGCTGCTCATTCCTGCCAATCACGAGGGATTTGCGGTGGGCGAGTCGGTCGATGCTTATCTGATGCGGGAATGATATGGATTCCGGCATGGTGATGATCCCAAAGCCGCCAGACCGCGGCGCGCTCGAGCAACAGCAGTTTCTCAAGATCCTCTCGCGCGAGGAGGCGCTGGCGCGCTTTGAAGCTGCTCTGTTCCCGCGTCCGATCCCGAACGAGGCGCGCAAGCTTGGCGATGCGCTCGGCGCAGCGTTGGCTGAAGACATCTCCGCGCCGATCGATGTACCGCCGTTCGACCGCTCGAATGTCGACGGCTTTGCCGTGCGATCGGCGGATCTCTCAACCGCTGGCGAAGGCGCGCCCGTGCGGCTGGCGCTGAACGGCGAGACCATTCACTGCGGCACCGCGCCCAAGCGGCAAGTGGCGACAGCAACCGCAGCGCCGATAGCGACCGGCGGTCCGCTGCCGCGTGGCGCCGACGCCGTGGTCATGGTCGAACACACCCAGCCGGCCGGCGCAGATGCGATCGATGTCCGTCGCGCGGTCTCGCCGGGACAATTCGTGTCCTACGCCGGCTCCGATATCGCGCGCGGCGAAGCGCTGCTGCGCGCTGGCACGATCATCGGCTCGCGTGAGATCGGCATGCTGGCGGCCTGCGGCATTGCAGAGGTGAAAGTTGCGAGGAGACCGCGTGTCGCTGTCATCTCGACAGGTGACGAATTGGTGCAGCCCGGCGAGGCGCTCCCGCCGGCCGCGATCTATGACACCAATGGCGCGATCGTCGCCGCCGCGATCGACGAGAACGGCGGCGAGGCGATCTTCCTCGGTGCGATTCCCGACGACGAAGCCAAGCTCGAAACCGCCATGCGCTCGGCGCTGGCCGATGCGGACATGCTGGTGCTGTCGGGTGGCACGTCGAAGGGCGCGGGGGACCTGTCCCATCGGATCATCGGTCGGCTCGGCCAACCCGGCATCATCGCCCACGGTGTTGCGCTCAAGCCTGGCAAGCCGCTGTGCCTTGCGGTGTGCGGCGGCAAGCCGGTGGTGATTCTGCCGGGCTTTCCGACCTCGGCGATGTTCACTTTCCACGACATGATCGTGCCGGTGCTGCGCAGAATGGCCGGGCTGCCGCCGCGCTCCGATGCCAAGGTGAGTGCGACCGTGCCGGTGCGCATCGCGTCCGAGCTCGGACGTACCGAATTCGTCATGGTCTCGCTGGTCGAGGGTAAGGACGGGCTGATTGCCTATCCCACCGGCAAGGGGTCCGGCGCGATCACCTCGTTCGCGCAGGCCGACGGCTTTTTGCGGGTCGATGCGCTCGCCGACCAGATGCCGGCGGGCACCGAGGCCGAGGTGACGCTGTTCACGCCTCATGTGCGGGTGCCCGATCTCGTGATCGTCGGCAGCCATTGCACCGGCCTCGATCTCGTCACCGCACCGCTCTCGCATGCCGGCCTCACCGTGCGCTCGATCGCGGTCGGTAGCCTCGGCGGACTTGCGGCAGCGAAGCGCGGCGAATGCGATCTCGCGCCGATCCATCTGTTCGACGACAAGAGCGAAACCTACAACACGCCTTATCTCGCCGATGGGCTCGAGCTCCTGCCGGGCTGGCGGCGCATGCAGGGCGTCGTCTTCCGCAAGGGCGACAAGCGCTTCGATGGGCTCGGCGCGAAGGAAGCTGTCGCGGCCGCGCTCGCCGACCCCGCCTGTATCATGGTCAACCGCAACCAGGGCGCCGGCACGCGCATCCTGATCGACCGTCTGCTCGGCGGCGCGCGGCCGGAGGGATACTGGAACCAGCCGCGTTCGCACAACGCCGTTGCTGCGGCGGTCGCGCAGCACCGCGCCGATTGGGGCATGACGATTGCGCCGGTCGCCCATGCAATCGGCCTCGGTTTCATTCCGTTCGCGGAAGAGCATTATGATTTTGCGCTGGTGACGGCGCGTAAGCAGCGGCCGGCTGTGCAGGCCTTTCTCGATGCACTCGGCTCCAACGTAGTGCGGGCGGCGTTGGAGCGGGCGGGTTTTCGGCCAGCGTAGACGACGACTCGGCATTCAAGCCGTGCGACGGACAGGGTGGGGGCGCGATGGCAAGGCCGCTTTCGGTTGCGATCGTTGGTGCCGGCATGGGCGGGCTGGCAACGGCCGCGGCGCTCAGGCGCGTCGGCATCGATGTGATGGTCTACGAACAGGCCTCGCAGTTCGCTCGCATCGGCGCGGGCATCCAGATCGGCTGTAACGCGATGAAGGTGTTGCGCGCGCTCGGACTCGAGCAGCGAATGCGTGAGCAGTCGTTCTATCCACGCTCCTGGAACAACCGCGACTGGAAGAGCGGTGACATCAAGTTCGACATGATCTTTGGCGAGAGCGCGGAGGAGAAGTTCGGTGCGCCCTATCTGCTCGCCCATCGCGGCGATCTCCATGCGGCGCTCGCAAGTGTGGTGCCGGATGAGTTCGTGAGGCTCAATCACAAGCTCGTCGGCCTCGACGAGGCCAGCGATGGCGTCCGGCTCACCTTTGCCGACGGCACCAGCGCCGTTGCCGACGCGGTCGTTGGTGCGGATGGTGTTCATTCAGCCGTGCGCGACATCCTGTTTAACACCGCGCCGGTCAAATTCACCGGCCGGATCGCCTACCGCACCACCTATCCTGCCGCGCTGCTTGGCGAGAAGATCGACGATTGCACAAAGTGGTGGGGCGAGGACCGTCACATCGTCATCTATTACGTCAAGCCCGATCGTAGCGAAGTCTATCTCGTCACCAGCCAGCCTGAGCCCAACTTCCGCATAGAGTCCTGGTCCGCGAAGGGTGACGTGCGCGAATTGCGCGCCTCGTTCGAAGGCTTTCACCCGCAGGTCGGTCAGGTGCTTGCAGCTTGCCCCGACGTGCACAAATGGGCGATCATGGATCGCGACGCGCTGGATCGCTGGGCTGATGGCAAGGTGACGCTGCTCGGCGACGCCTGTCATCCAATGACACCCTATATGGCGCAGGGCGCGGCGATGGCGATCGAGGATGCCGCTGTGCTCTCGCGTTGCCTCGACGGCGTCGACCGCGACGGCGCCGCGGATGCCTTTCGCCGTTTCGAGGCGACGCGCAAGGAACGGACCACGCGGGTGCAGGAAACCTCGCGCGCCAACATCTGGCTGAAACAGCGCACCGATACAAGCTGGGTTTACGGCTACGATGCCTGGTCGGCGCCTTTGGCTGCTTGAGCGGCCGCCTCGCGCGCACGCTCGCGTTCCTCGGCCTCGGCGAGCGCACGCTGTGCAGCGGGCGGTAGCGGCTTCGGGTCCGGGGGGACCTCAACGATCTTGTCGCTGCCCGTCGCCTGTTGGCTCAGCCGCTTCGTCCGATCGATCGTGATCGAGAGATCGAACACGAAATCGACGACTGTGAAGATGGCATTCAGGAAAGGGGCGATCATGGCTGATCCGCGGCGTGTCCCAATCGGTAGTCGCCGCCGACCTTGGCTCGGTTCGATTGGCCCATGAACTTGGACGGCCGCCGCCGCGACCAAGGGACATGACTGCATTAACGTCCCTTAATTACCGCAAAATCGCCGTCCTCGTGGCGACCGCCGGCACGCTGTTCTGGCTCTATACGTTCTATGCAATCGCCCATGTCCCGCAGGGCGACGGCACCGGCTTTCAATGGCTCGCGGTGTTTCCGCTCGGCATGGTCTTTGGGCTGTTCTTCCTGCCGGCCTGGCTGCTGGTCGCAATCAACTGGCTACCGCGGTTCACCACCTTGGTCGGCCTTGCCGGTCTGATCGCCTTCGCGATCATCTGGGCCGAGCTCCTCAGCGAATTTCCCAAATCGTAAAGCGGCTCAGGCCGCGTCATCCAGTGCCGCGAGCCGCTCGGCCTCGGCGATGTCTTCGACCGTGTTGGCATTGAAGAACGGATCGAGCGGCTTGGCCGGCCACGTTACCGTCGCCAGCGGATAGCGCGCGGTCCAGCGGTCGATCTTGCGGAGATCCTCGTCGACGAGCGCGTGACGCAGCTCGTCGCGCAAGGCGACGTGCCACAGGCCGATCACCGGATGGGACTGGTCGCCGGATGCGGCGACTGCGAGCTGGGCGTTCTCTCGCATGCGTGCCTTATGCAGGCGCGCCACGAGATCTCGCGGCAGGAATGGACAGTCGCCGGCGGCGCTGAGCACCCATTCGATCTCGGGCCGGTTCGTCGCGGTCCAGTCGAGCGCGGCCAAAATGCCGGCGAGCGGACCGGGGAAGCCGGGCACGTCATCGGCAATGACCTGCAAGCCGAACGCAGCGAAGCGTGCCGGATCGCCGTTGGCATTGAGGATCAGCCCACTACATTGCGGCGACAGACGCGCGATCACGCGCTCCAGAATGGTGCGGCCGCCGATCGTTCGCATCGGCTTGTCGCCGCCGCCCATCCGGCGGGCGAGGCCGCCCGCGAGCAGGACACCTTGCGTGGCCGGAATGTCAGTCGTCACCACCTTCACCCTTGCGCTTGTGCTTGGCCGATTCCTCCTCAACATAAGCGAGGTTCTGGTCGTAGACGATCCGCTCTTCGCCGGCGAGCGCGATGAAGCGTTTTCCGCGCGTGCGCCCGACCAGGGTCAGGCCCACTTGTCGCGCGAGATCGACGCCCCAGGCGGTGAAGCCGGACCGCGACACCAGGATCGGAATGCCCATCCGCACCGTCTTGATCACCATCTCCGAGGTCAGGCGGCCGGTGGTGTAGAGGATCTTGTCGGAGGCATCGACACCGTGGCGGTACATCCAGCCCGCGATCTTGTCGACGGCGTTGTGGCGGCCAACGTCCTCGGTATAGCAGAGCGGCTCGCCCTCCTTGCACAGCACGCAGCCATGGATCGCGCCGGCCTCGAGATAGAGCGAGGGCATGGTGTTGATGGTCTGGGTCATCTGGTAGAGCCAGGACGTGCGGAGCTCGGCCTTTGGCAGTGCCGCGCTCTCGACCGCCTCCAGCAGGTCGCCGAAGGCGGTGCCCTGCGCGCAGCCCGAGGTCTGCGTCCGCTTCTTCAGCTTGGCTTCGAAATTGGTGTGGTGCTCGGTGCGCACCACCACGACCTGGAGGTCGTCGTCGTATTCGACCTCGGTGACCGCGTCGTTATATTTCAGCATGTTCTGGTTCAGCAGATAGCCGAGCGCCAGATATTCCGGATAATCGCCGATCGTCATCATGGTGACGATCTCCTGCGCATTCAGGTAAAGCGTCAGCGGCCGCTCCATCGGCACCTTGATCTCGACCTTGGCGCCGGTCTGGTCGGTCCCGGTCACGCTCTGGGTCAGCCGTGGGTCGTCGGGATTCGGGATAATCAGGGGCACCGGGGCCTTGTCGATCTTCATCATGGCGGTGAGGTTAGCATGACATTCGGGTCAAGCCGATATAAGCATGCGCAGGACGAAGGAGAAGCGGTTCCGGCCGCGTGATGCGGCCGGCGGAGATCGAGTTGCGATGAAAGTCATCGGCCTTGCAGGCTGGAGCGGGGCGGGCAAGACCACGCTGTTGACGCGGCTGATCCCGCATTTCAACGCGCAGGGCCTGCGCATCTCCGTCATCAAGCATGCGCATCATCAGTTCGACGTCGATGTTCCCGGCAAGGATTCCTGGCGCCATCGTGAGGCCGGTGCGGCCGAGGTGCTGGTGGCCTCGTCGAACCGCTGGGCCCTGATGCATGAATTGCGCGGCGCGGCTGAGCCGCAACTGCCGGAACTCTTGAGCAAGCTGTCCGCGGTCGATCTCGTCGTGGTCGAGGGTTTCAAGCGCGAGCCGCATCGCAAGATCGAGGTGCATCGTGCCGCCAACGACAAGCCCCTGCTGTTTCCTGACGATCCCGGCATTGTCGGAATTGCGACCGATGCTGCGGTTGAAACCCGGCTGCCGACCGTCCATCTCGATGATATCGAGGCTGCGGCGGCACTGATGCTGCGCGTGGCGATGCCAGTCGAGGAAGCGGTGGCAAAAAGCACGGCGATTTGCTGACGAGGCACGATGGCACAATTGTCGGACGATTGCTTTGCCTTCGGTGGACCGATGATGTCGGTCGACGAGGCAGTTGGCCTGATCACGGCGCGCGTCAGCGCGATTGCCGATCTCGAGGTGGTTGCGCTTGCCGACGCCGACGGACGCGTGCTGGCGCGCGATGTCGCCGCGCCGCTGCCATTGCCGCCCTTCACGAACTCCGCCGTCGACGGTTACGCCGTCGGCAATGCCGATCTTCCGCAGAGAGCGGAACAGGCATTCCCGCTCGATGGCCGCATCCAGGCCGGCGGCCTTGCACAAGCACCGATCAAGCCGGGCCACACCGCGCGCATTTTCACGGGCGCGCCGATGCCGCCGGGTGCCGAGACCGTCTTCATGCAGGAAGATGTCCGCCTCGACGCGTCAGGCAAGGTCGTGCTGCCACCCGGACTGAAGCCCGGCGCCAATGTCCGGCCGGCAGGCGAGGACATTCCCGTTGGACACGTCGCGCTGCGCGCTGGCCAGCGGCTGCGTCCGCAGCATGTCGCGCTTGCCGCTGCGTTTGGCTTGACGCAACTCGACGTCGTCAGGCGCATCCGTGTCGCGGTGTTTTCCACTGGCGACGAACTGGCCTCGCCGGGCGAGCCGCGCGCGGCCTCGCAGCTGTTCGATTCCAACCGTTTCATGCTGATGGCGATGCTGCGTCGCCTCGGTTGCCAAGTCTCCGATCTCGGCATATTGCGCGACGAGCGCGCCGCGCTCGCGAGTGGTCTGAAGCAGGTTGCAGGTCACCACGATCTGATCCTGACCACGGGTGGTGTCTCGACCGGCGAGGAGGACCACGTCAAGGCGGCGGTCGAAAGCGTCGGCTCGCTCGTGCTGTGGCGGATGGCGATCAAGCCGGGCCGGCCGGTGGCGATGGGCATCATTGGCGGCACGCCGCTGATCGGGCTGCCCGGCAATCCCGTCGCAAGCTTTGTCACCTTCGTGCATGTGGTACGGCCGACCGTGCTGGCGCTCGCCGGCAGTTTGCCGGAACCGCTGTTGCCGATCCCGGTGCGCGCCGCGTTCGCCTACAAGAAAAAGCTTGGCCGCCGCGAATATGTGCGCGCGTCCTTGCGACGTGCAGGGGACGGCACGCTCGAAACAATCAAGTTCCCGCGCGAAGGTGCTGGGCTGCTGTCGTCATTGGTGGCGACAGACGGCCTGATTGAACTGGGCGAAGACATCACGCGCGTCGAGCCGGGCGAGAGCGTGGGTTTCCTGTCCTATGCAGGCCTGATCTGAAGCCACTGCGTTGACGCCCTCGCTCCCTCCCGCCATGTTGCGCACATGACCCGAACGACACTTGATCTCACCGGCCTGAAGTGCCCGCTGCCAGCCTTGAAAACACGCAAGGCGCTGAAGCCATTGCAGCCGGGCGATCAGCTCGAAGTGCACTGCACCGATCCGCTGTCGGTGATTGATATTCCGAACCTGATCCGCGAGACCGGCGACACGGTGGAGATAACCGAGCGCAACGATGCGCGCATCGTGTTCTTGATAGAAAAAGCGAATGGCTCGATAGGCAACGCAAATGCTGCGCTGCGTTCTTGATCGCGTTACCGCGCGGATACCGACCATTTAACTATCGACATCGATCACGGCTTCTGCCCCAATTGACTTTGTCCGTGTGGGCGCGGAGGTTGAGTCTCGTCCGCGATACCCGGATCAACAGGCCATGCACGAAGCCTGCAGATCGATAGGGCATAGAGCCCCGTTAGAGGGGTTAACTTTTCAGACACGCGTGACGATCCTGGCGCGTGTCGGGTGATTGTGCGGAGCAGCAGGGGCAACGGCTGCGCCGTAATGGGCTGAGGAACGGGATCGTAGCGGCAGTCTCGCTCAGAAGGGCGACTGCAGGGGAGGAGTGCATGACGACAATTGAGGGCACTGGGAGCATTTCGGGTGCTGGCGCGGGAATTCTCGATCGCGAACATACAGTAGCGAAGGCCGGCTTCAATCGCTGGCTGGTGCCGCCTGCGGCGCTGTGCATCCATCTCTGCATCGGCATGGCCTATGGCTTCTCGGTGTTCTGGCTGCCGCTCTCGCGCGCGATCGGATTGACCGCGCCCAAGGCCTGCCCGGATATGTCGCTGTGGCAGGAGCTCTTCACCACCACCTGCGACTGGAAGGTCGCGAGCCTGGGCTGGATGTTCACGCTGTTCTTCGTCCTGCTTGGCGTCTCCGCCGCGATCTGGGGCGGCTGGCTCGAACGGGCCGGTCCGCGCAAGGCGGGCTTCGTTGCCGCGCTTTGTTGGGGCGGCGGGCTCCTGGTCGGCGGGCTTGGGGTCTACGTCCATCAACTCTGGATCATGTGGCTCGGGGCCGGCGTCATCGGCGGCGTCGGGCTCGGCCTCGGCTACATCTCGCCGGTGTCGACGCTGATCAAGTGGTTCCCCGATCGCCGCGGCATGGCGACCGGCATGGCCATCATGGGCTTTGGCGGTGGTGCAATGATCGGCGCACCATTTGCCAATCTGCTGATCAACTTTTTCAAGTCGTCGACCGACGTCGGTGTCTGGCAGACCTTCATCGTCATGGGCGTTGTCTATTTCATCTTCATGACGATCGGTGCCTTCGCCTATCGCGTGACGCCGGCTGGCTGGAAGCCTGAGGGCTGGACGCCGCCGAGCGAAAAGAAGACGATGATCACCGAGCATCACGTCCATCTCGACAACGCGCACAAGACGCCGCAGTTCTGGCTGATCTGGTGGGTGCTGTGCTTGAACGTATCTGCCGGTATCGGCGTGATCGGTATGGCTTCGCCGATGCTTCAGGAAATCTTCGCCGGCAAGCTGATCGGGCATCCCGAGCTCACCTTCAGCCAGCTCTCGGCCGATCAGAAGACCGTCATCGCCGGCATCGCGGCCGGCTTTGCCGGCCTGCTCTCGCTGTTCAACATCGGCGGCCGGTTCTTCTGGGCCTCGCTGTCCGACTACATGGGCCGCAAGAACACGTATTATACGTTCTTCATTCTCGGTATCGCGCTCTACGCGCTGGCGCCGACCTTCGCGGCGATGGGCTCGAAACTGCTGTTCGTGCTCGGCTTCGGCATCATCCTGTCGATGTATGGCGGCGGCTTCGCGACGGTGCCGGCCTATCTCGCCGACATGTTCGGGACGCAGTTCGTCGGCGCCATCCACGGCCGGCTGCTGACGGCATGGTCGACCGCAGGCATTATCGGCCCGGTCGTGGTCAACTACATCCGCGAGTTCCAGCTCGCGGCGGGTGTGCCGCGTGATCAGCTCTACAACACCACCATGTACATTCTCTGCGCGATGCTGATCGCAGGTATCATCTGCAACTACCTGATCAAGCCGGTCGCTTCGAAGTGGTACATGAGCGAGGCTGACGTCGCGAAGGTACAGGCGGCAAACGTTGGCGCGGGGCCGGCCCAGACGGGCTCGTTCGGGATCGGCACCGGCGGCCTCGATGGCAAGGCTGCGTTATTCTGGCTCTTCGTCGGCGTTCCGCTGATTTGGGGTGTGTACAAGACGCTCCAGAGCGCGTGGCAGATCTTCTGATCGCAAGGCCATATCGTTGCGGGATGCCGACTGTTCGGCATCCCGCGACATCTGTCTTCCAAATCGAAATGGGACCTAGGGGGATTCCTATGCTTCGCACCCGTATCTGCCTTGCCGCCATGATGCTGGCAGCAAGCCTGCATGCCGCGTCTGCCCAAACCGCGACGGCGGCGCCCGCGACGCCCGCACCTGCTGCTACAACCGACGCCAAGCCGCCGGGCAAGATCAAGCTGACCATGCAGAAGCTGAAAGACATGAAGGCGAAGTGGGCCGCCAACAAGCCGAAGTTGAAGGCGTGCCGCGCTGAGGTGAAGGCCAAGGGGCTTATCGGCGACGATCGCTGGTTCTACATCCAGGATTGCATGGACAAGACCTGAAGCGGGTTCCGCGTTGCGCTTGCATGAGGGGGTATGGCAGGGCGACTGCCTGCCCCCTAACGCATTATAGAGTCGTTCTAAATTTCTCTCTTGCCTCTGGCATACCAGAGATTAAGGTCTGTTCGATGAGGCTCGATCCGTAGGACTCGCGAAACGCGGTTCCCGGGTGGTCGAGGCTGGAAATGAGGGCGGATCGCGATGGTGGTTCCACCTGAGTTCATCGCGCTTTTGAGGAGAACGCGACGTTTCCATGAGCAGCAACGACGACGTTCACAAGGTCAGGGAATTCGAGCATCCGGGCGAAGGACGCCGGCGCGCCAAGGCCACGCCGAAAGGGCGTCAGGTCGATCCGACCGCCTTGCATGAGATCGAGCAGTTGCTCGGCGATCGCCCGAGGCGGCGCGATCTCCTGATCGAATATCTGCACCTGATCCAGGACGAATATCACCAGATCTCGGCGGCCCATTTGGCGGCGCTTGCCGACGAGATGAAACTCGCCTTCGCCGAAGTGTTCGAGACCGCAACCTTCTACGCGCATTTCGACGTGGTGAAGGAAGGCGAGCCCGACATCGCGCCGCTGACGATCCGCGTCTGCGATTCGCTGACCTGCGCGATGCTCGGCGGCGAGAAACTGCTCGAGGATCTGCAGAGCGCTTCGGGTCCCGGCATCCGCGTCGTGCGCGCGCCCTGCGTCGGCCGTTGCGACACGGCTCCTGCCGCGGAAGTCGGCCACAACTTCGTCGACCACGCGACCGTTGCCAATGTGTTGGCGGCCGCAAAGGCCGGCGACCCTCACGCGCATCTGCCGAAATATGTCGACTATGACGCCTACGTCGCGGGCGGTGGCTACAAGCTGCTGGCTCGCCTACGTTCCGGCGATTTGTCGACCGACGATCTGCTGAAGGGGCTCGATGACGCCTCGTTGCGCGGCCTCGGCGGCGCCGGCTTCCCGACGGGACGCAAATGGCGTGCCGTGCTCGGTGAACCCGGCCCGCGCCTGATGGCGATCAACGGCGACGAAGGCGAGCCCGGCACGTTCAAGGACCGCTATTATCTCGAAACCGATCCGCACCGCTTCATCGAGGGCATGCTGATCGGCGCGCATGTGGTGCAGGCCTCCGACGTCTACATCTATCTGCGCGACGAATATCCGGCCTCGCGCGAGATTCTCGAGCGCGAGATTACGAAGCTCCCGGCGGACGGCCCGACGCTGCACATGCGTCGCGGCGCCGGCGCCTATATTTGCGGCGAAGAGTCCTCGCTGCTCGAAAGCATCGAGGGCAAGCGTGGCCTGCCCCGGCACAAGCCGCCTTATCCGTTCCAGGTCGGCCTGTTCGGCCTGCCGACGCTGATCAACAACATCGAGACGCTGTGGTGGGTGCGCGACATCGTCGAGAAGGGCGCCGACTGGTGGAAGGGCAACGGCCGCCATGAGCGCCATGGCCTGCGCAGCTTCTCGGTCTCCGGCCGCGTGAAAAATCCCGGCATGAAGCTCGCGCCCGCTGGCATCACCGTGCGCGAGTTGATCGACGAATACTGCGGCGGCATGGCCGACGGTCATCAGTTCTACGCTTATCTGCCGGGCGGCGCGTCCGGGGGCATCCTGCCGGCATCGATGGACGACATCCCACTCGATTTCGGCACGCTGGAGAAATACGGCTGTTTCATCGGATCGGCCGCGATCGTGATCCTGTCGCAGAAAGACAGCGTGCGCGCGGCGGCACTCAACCTGATGAAGTTCTTCGAGGACGAGAGCTGCGGTCAGTGCACGCCGTGCCGGGTCGGAACCCAGAAGGCTGCGCAGCTGATGCAGAAGCCGGTCTGGAACCGCGCTCTGCTGGAAGAATTGAGCCAGGCGATGCGCGATGCCTCGATCTGCGGGCTCGGACAGGCGGCATCGAATCCGCTGTCCTCCGTGATCAAATATTTCCCTGACGAGTTCAAGGAAGCGGCCGAATGACGAAGATTACGTTCGAGCTCGACGGCAAGCAGGTCGAGGCCAAGCCCGGCGAGACGATCTGGCAGGTCGCAAAACGTCAGGGTCGCGAGATCCCGCATCTGTGCTATTCGCCGGCGCCCGACTATCGCCCCGACGGCAATTGCCGCGCCTGCATGGTCGAGATCGAGGGCGAGCGCGTGCTGGCAGCGTCCTGCAAGCGCACGCCGTCTGTCGGCATGAAGGTCAAGACCGAGAGTGCGCGCGCGGTGTCGGCGCAGAAGATGGTGATGGAACTGCTGGTCGCCGACCAGCCGGCGCGCGAGACCAGCCACGATCCGGATTCGAAATTCTGGCACTGGGCCGAGACGACCGGGGTCACCGAGAGCCGGTTCCCCGCCGCCGAGCGCTGGGCAACCGATGCCAGCCATCCGGCGATGCGCGTCAATCTCGACGCCTGCATCCAGTGTGGCCTCTGCGTGCGCGCCTGCCGCGAGGTCCAGGTCAACGACGTCATCGGCATGGCCTACCGCAACCACGGCGCCAAGATCGTGTTCGACTTCGACGATCCCATGGGCGAATCCACCTGCGTCGCCTGCGGCGAATGCGTGCAGGCCTGCCCGACCGGCGCGCTGATGCCGGCCGTGATGCTCGATGACAAGCAGACCCGCGTGACCTACGCGGACAAGAAGGTGGATTCGCTCTGCCCGTTCTGCGGCGTCGGTTGCCAGGTGACCTATGAGGTCAAGGACGAGAAGGTGATCTATGCCGAGGGCCGCGATGGTCCGGCCAATCACAATCGTCTTTGTGTGAAAGGCCGCTTCGGCTTCGACTATATCCACCACCCGCATCGCCTGACGAAGCCGCTGGTGCGGCTGCCGAATGCGAAGAAGGATGCCAACGACCAGGTCGATCCCGCCAATCCCTTCACCCATTTCCGCGAGGCGAGCTGGGACGAAGCGCTCGACATCGCCGCCAGGGGCCTCGTCAAGATCCGCGACGAGAAGGGCGTGAAGGCGCTGGCCGGCTTCGGCTCGGCCAAGGGTTCGAACGAAGAGGCCTATCTGTTCCAGAAGCTGGTGCGCACCGGCTTCGGCTCGAACAATGTCGACCACTGCACCCGCCTGTGCCACGCCTCGTCGGTGGCGGCGCTGTTCGAGGGCTTAAGCTCGGGCGCGGTGTCGGCGCCGTTCTCCGCCGCGATGGATGCCGAAGTGATCTGGGTGATCGGCGCCAACCCGACCGTGAACCACCCGGTCGCGGCGACCTTTATCAAGAACGCGGTCAAGCAGAACGGCGCCAAGCTGTTCGTGATGGACCCGCGCCGGCAGACGCTGTCGCGTCATGCGACCGAGCATCTCCAGTTCAAGCCCGGCTCCGACGTCGCCATGCTGAACGCGATGATCCACACGATCATCACCGAAGGCCTGACCGACGACCAGTACATTGCCGGCTACACCGAGGGGTTCGAAGACCTCGAGGAGAAGATCAAGGAATTCACGCCCGAGAAGATGGAGGCGATCTGCGGCATCCCGGCGCAGACGCTGCGCGAGGTCGCGCGCACCTATGCGCGCGCGAAATCGTCGATCATCTTCTGGGGCATGGGCATCAGCCAGCACGTCCACGGCACCGACAATGCGCGGTGCCTGATTGCGCTGGCGCTGATCACCGGCCAGGTCGGCCGCCCCGGCACCGGCCTGCATCCGCTGCGCGGCCAGAACAACGTGCAGGGAGCGTCGGATGCCGGCCTGATCCCGATGTTCCTGCCGGACTACCAGCCGGTCGGCCGCGATGATCTGCGCGGCAGTTTCGAAAAGCTCTGGCAGCAGGATCTCGATCCCGTGCGTGGCTTGACCGTGGTCGAGATCATGAACGCGATCCACGCCGGCGAGATCACGGGCATGTATATCGAGGGTGAAAATCCTGCGATGTCCGATCCTGATTTGCAGCACGCGCGCCAGGCGCTCGCGATGCTCGATCATCTTGTGGTGCAGGATCTCTTCGTCACCGAGACCGCGTTCCACGCCGACGTCATCCTGCCGGCCTCGGCTTTTGCCGAGAAGGACGGCTCCTTCACCAACACCGATCGCCGCGTGCAGCTCGCGCGCCAGGTGATCAAGCCGCCGGGCGATGCGCGGCAGGATCTCTGGATCATCCAGGAGATCGGCAAGCGCATGGGCCTGCCATGGAACTATGCCGGCCCGGGCGACGTCTACACCGAGATGGCCGAGCTGATGCCGTCGCTGAAGAACATCAGCTGGGAGCGGCTGGTGCGCGAAGGCGCCGTCACCTATCCGGCCGACGATCCGCTACTGCCGGGCAACGAGATCATCTTCACCACGGGCTTTCCGACCGCGAGCGGCCGCGGCAAGATCGTGCCGGCCAAGGTCATTCCGCCGGACGAGCTGCCCGACGCCGAATATCCGATGGTCTTGTCCACCGGCCGCGTGCTCGAACACTGGCACACCGGGTCGATGACCCGCCGCGCGCAGGTGCTCGACCAGATCGAGCCGGAGGCGGTCGCGTTCATGTCGCCAAAGGACATGCGCAAGAAGAAGCTGGTGCCGGGCGATTTCATCCGGCTCGAGACCCGCCGCGGCGCCGTCGAGGTCAAGGTGCGCTCCGACCGCGACGTGCCGGAGAACATGGTGTTCATGCCGTTCTGCTACGCCGAAGCGGCCGCGAACCTGTTGACCAACCCGGCGCTCGATCCGTTCGGCAAGATTCCGGAATTCAAGTTCTGCGCCGCGCGGGCCGAACGGGCGGAGATGCGGGACGCGGCGGAGTAGCAATCCGCGCAAAACAACCCCATGTACAGTAGAACGGGGGTTGAACGGCTTGAGCAATTTTCGGTCTTGCCGAAAATTGCTTGCGGCGTCGGGCAAAACACCTGTATGATTGCATGATCACCAACAGCGTCCGGCTTCGCCGCCCGTAACGACGGTGGTAAAGGTGACCAATGTCCAAAGTCACCCCGGCCACCCGCGCGCTGACAGTCGCCGGTGTCGCCTTCACAGTCCATGCTTACGACTACGATCCCGACGCCGAGAGCATCGGCCTGCAGGCGGCCGCCGCGCTTGGCGAGGACCCTGCGTGCGTGTTGAAGACCCTGATGACGCTGGTCGACGGCAAGCCGGTCTGCGTGATCGTCCCGTCCGACCAGGAAGTCTCGATGAAGAAACTCGCCGCCGCCGTGAGCGGCAAGTCGGCGCAGATGATGAAGCCGCCGGAGGCAGAGCGCGTCACCGGCTACAAGGTCGGCGGCATCAGCCCGTTCGGGCAGCGCAAGCAGGTCGCCATCGTGATCGAGCAGAGCGCCCTCAGCCATGAAATGGTCTATCTCAATGGCGGCCAGCGCGGTTTGCAGGTGCGGATGAAGCCAACCGATGTGAGGGACGTCGTCAAGGCGGTCGTGGCGGACGTGCTTGCCTGACGGCCCGTGAGACAAAGCGAGAGATCGGCGTGCGGCGCGTGCCCATATTTCCGGCAATCGCCAAGCTGATCGATCCCACCGGGTTTCCGCAATAGGAGGCAGCATGTTCACGCGAACCGATATCGCCGTGGCTCGTGTTTGGGCGGAGGTCCGCTCCGGGGCAATGCTGACGGTCGGCGGGCAGCGTGCCAAGGTCGGCTATGGGCGACAAGCTGACAAGCTATGCTTCTTGGCCAGCAGCCGCGGACCTTAGGCTCGGTAGGCCGTTAACGCTCCGGCCGCATCCATTGCCGCACACCAGCCAAATACGATTGCCGGGCCCAGCATTGTACCCGGTCCCGGATAGGTCCCGCGAAAAATTGAAACGGCGTCGTTGCCTGCCGCATAGAGCCCGCTCAACACCTCGCCGTCACTCCGAAGCACACGTCCGCGTTCATCGGTTCGTAATCCGGCGCTGCTTGCGAGATCGGATGGCCAGACTGCGAGGGCATAGTAGGGGCCCCGTCCGAGGCTGCGCATGCACGGGTTCGGCTTGTTCGCCGGGTCGCCGTTGAAACGATTGAGTTCGCTTGCGCCTCGGCCGAACTCTTCGTCGACGCCGGTCTCCGCGTAACCATTGTAGCGCTCGATCGTGGCGTGAAGCTCGCCCGGCTCGCTGCCGATCTTTCGCGCCAACTCCTCGATTGAATCAGCTACGATCAAGTAGCCGGCGTCGCAAAATCGTTTGAGGTTACGTGTGCCGGGGTGGATGAGACCGAGCCCGTATTCGGCGATGAAGCGTCGATCGCAAACGAGAAAAGAGGGCACCCGGGAGGCCTTGCCACCTGCTCGAAGCATGGCTGCAACGAAGTCGTGGTAGGAGTCGGCCTCGTTGACGAAACGACGGCCGGAGCCGTCGACAGCAAGAAGCCCCGGCTTCGCGCGGTCGAGGATGATGTGGGGGAAGACGGAGAGATATCCGTCGGGCTGCCGCATGACCGAACTCGGCATCCACAGCGCAGGGCTCTCCAGATCGGAGACGATCTCGCCACCAACAGCTTCGGCGGCGCAAAGTCCATCTCCGCAATTGGATTCGGGCGCCAGCGAGAAGCGCCGTGCCGGAGGCGGAAGCAGTCGTTCGCGAAGTTCAGCACTCCATCCGATGCCGCCGGTCGCCAGTACGACACCCTTGCGGGCACGTATACAGAGCGTGCGACCAGGAACGTTGACGATCAGGCCAATCACCCGCCCATCTTCGACCACCAGTTGCCGGAGGACAGCTTCAAATCGCACATCGACGCCTGCTCGGCGCACATCGTAGAACAGCCGGGCGGCAAGCGCGTTGCCCATGACGAGGCGGGTTCCGCGCTGGAAGCGAATGCGGTCGAGCCCGTGTCGCGCCAGCATACCGAAAGCGTGTATCAAATTCTTCCATGACCGAAACGGGTGCAGGAGCGGATCGATGTCGGCTTTTCCGATCATCATACCGCCTAGCACCGTGAATTCGCGACGCGGCGGCCTCAGCCGGTCGAAGTCGGCGCCGAGCTTGCGGCCGTCGAAGGGGACAGCGGCGAGAGCCCTTCCACCGATGGCGGCCCCCGGAAGCGCCTTGTAGTCAGGGTGAACAGGGGGCGCGGTGAATCGAACGCTTGATCGTGCTTCAAGATCGTCCAGCACCAGAGGTCCCATCCGGAGATATGCATCCAAACGCGCGTCGCTAGCATGGTTGCCGAGCAGCGCACCCAGATAAGTTCTCGCGGCTTCGACGGTGTCCGGTCTGCCCACGCTCCAGCTTAGGCTGCTGCCGGGAATCCAGACGCTGCCTGCCGAAAAGGCGGTGGTGCCACCCACCTTGTCCGTTTTTTCACAGAGGACAACCTCGAGCCCTTCGAGCGCGCCGACGAGAGCCGCGGTCATGCCCGCGGCACCCGCTCCTACCACAACAAGGTCAGTCTCGACGTCCCACGGTTGTTCGCGATGCGCCTGCGCAGCCCAGACCTCAGGAGCGCGCGCCTGCATGCTCGTATCGCCGACGTTACCGGGCACCCCGGTCGCGCCAGCGACGATCGTCACTCCACGTCCTCCGCTGTCAGGAGATAAGCGAGATCGTATATGCCATCCTCATGCGAGGTGACGGTCAATGCTGTATGCAGCAGCTCTTGCACGTCGGGAACCACCCGGGTCAGTTCACGACGGCCGACGCCGTCGACCAGAACGACCGCGTCGAAGACGTCCTCGCCGGTCGAGGCACGGAGTTCGCTTTCCCGTGTCCTGATCCGTGTCGTCTGCGGTGCGGCCACGCCGAGATGGGCGCCGCAGACGCCGTCGAGAAGAGCGATGCGATGCGCCAGACGGTCGGCAATCGCCTCGAAACCGGCCAGAGCTTCCTTACCCATAGCAAGCCTGATCGTGGCCATTGCGCCCCCCATCCCGCGTCCCACGCTGGCAGATAGAATGCAGGCCGAACGCGCGAAGTTGCGAAAGTTGGGTTGGACGCGGTTGCTCCAATGCGTCGGGTTGTTGAGGCGTGCCCGGTAGTCGTCGGAGCTCAGCACTTCGAGCGTACGCGTCTCGTAAAGCGTGAACCAGCGCTGGTGGACCAAATTCCAGTCGACGCCACGCCGACCGGCGAGAAAGCCCGGGACGCCGAGCCGCTCGGGCATATGCTGGCGCGTATGCCAGTCGCTGTATTCCGCCTCGCCGCTGGCCTCGATATCGTGCCAGATCGCCATGAAAGCCCTGCCTTTGAGCGGCATCGCGATTCCTCCTGAAAACAAGCCCTGAAAATCTGCCGCTCCGGACGGCCGGTTAGCCCAGTATCTCCTTCATCGCTGCGACTGCGATGCGATATCCGTTGGCTCCAAGGCCGGCGATCACGGAGGTCGCGACCTTCGATACCAGCGAATTGTGATAGAGGCTCTCGCGCCGATGAATGTTGGAGATATGCAATTCGATGATCGGGCCGGAAAACATCTTCAGCGCGTCCATCAGGGCGATCGAGGTGAAGGACCAGCCGGCCGGATTGACGATGACTCCAACGCCGCCGTCATCGGTCGCCTCGTGAATCCATTCGATCATCTGGCTCTCGGCGTTGGTCTGGTGGAACGCTAAGGGACGATCGCCGGCTTCCTTGCGGCACATCGCCTCGATTTCGGCGAGCGTGGTGCGTCCATAAATCTCCGGCTCGCGTTTGCCGAGCCGGTTCAGGTTCGGCCCGTTGAGAACGTAGATCGCATTCTGCATAATTTTCAGCCCTTATAGCCAAACAGCCGCGGCAACCAAAGCACGGCATCGGGGATGGTCGCGATGATGACGAGCACGATCAGAGACATGATGATGAACGGCGCCGCTTCCCGCACGATGCGCGCGAGCGGCTGCTTGGTCATGTTGGCCAGCACGAACAGCAACAGCCCATAGGGCGGCGTCAAGAGGCCGATCATGATGTTGACTACGACCACCACGCCGAAATGCACCAGATCGATACCCAGGGCTTTTGCCGTCGGGATGAAAATGGGCACGATGATCAAGAGTATCGTCGTGCCCTCGAGCAGGCAGCCGAGGACCAGCAACAAGACGTTCACAGCCAGCATGAATACCGGTGCGCTCATGGCATGGCCCTGCATGAGGCGCGCCAGAGAGGCTGGAACATTCTCGATCGTGACCACGTAATTGAAGATCATCGCTCCTGCGATCAGCATGCCGATCGAGGCCGTGGCCTTGCTGCTGGTCAGGATGGTCTCGTAGAGCTGCCTCCAACTCACGGCGCGGTAAAGCACGGTCGAGGCGAATAGCGCATAGAAGGCGGCCGCCGCTGCACCTTCCGTCGGCGTCATCACACCGCCATAGATGCCGAACAGCAGGATCACCGGCAGCATCAGCGCCGGGAAAGCCCGCAATGTGATCCGTGGCACCTCTTTCAGCGGGATCGCCGGCTCAACCGGGTAATTGCGCCGACGCGCGATGATCGAGTTCATCACCATGAAGGCGATGCCGAGCATGACGCCCGGCACGAAGCCGCCGAGGAACAGGTAACCAATGGAGGTGTCGGAAACGAGGGCATAAACCACCATCGGGATCGAGGGCGGAATAATGGGGCCGATGATGGCGGCGGAGGCGGTGATCGCCGCCGCATAAGCCACCGGGTAGCGGTTCTCTTTGGTCATCATGCCGATGATGATCCGGCCGATGCCGACCGCGTCGGCGATCGCCGAACCGGACATGCCGGCGAAGATCATGTTGGAGACGACATTGACGTGGCCGAGGCCGCCGCGGAAGCGGCCGACCAGCACCAGACAGAACCGCAGCAGCCGGTCGGTCAGGCTACCGATGTTCATCAGGTCGGCAGCGAGGATGAACAGCGGGATCGCAAGAAGGACGTAGCTGTTGAACAGGCCGTTGAGGATCTGCTCGGCGGCCGTGCCGAGGTCAAGGCCCTTGAGCAGCAGATAGAAGATCGACGAGACGATCATCGCGTGACCGATCGGCAGGCCGAGGGCGCCGAGCAGCACGATGCCGATGATGCAGAGGGCGAAGGGGGAGATAATCATTCTCAGTCCCCGAGCTCCGCGGGGTTGGTCGTGGGCGACGCATCGCCGCGGAAGGCGCGCCACATCAGCCAGAGGTAGCGCACGATACATGCGACCGCAAAGATGATGAAGACCGAATACATCCAGTTGAGCGGCACGCGCAGATAGGCCGAATGCTCGACCTTCATGAAGCTGACGTAGCTGTAGGCCGCCGGCAGCGAGATGGCGTACATCAAGACCAGCGCAAGGCCGGTGATGACGGTGAAGACCCGTCGCATGCGCTCTGAAATCTGCGAGTAGATGATGTCGAAGCGGATCTCCTCCGCCTCCTTGACCGTGAATGCCGCTCCCCACAAGACCGTCCACAGCCAGGTGGTGATGATGAGTTCCTCCGACCACCCGAGTGGATCATTGAGGACGTAGCGGAAGACGATCTGCAGGATAAACGTGCCAAACATCACCGCCAGCAACGCCACGGCAACGTTCTCTGCGCGATGCCTGAGCCAGTGCGCGACGGCGATGAGACGGGGATGCATTGGCGCTCTTTCGGCGGTGCGTATCCGGAGCAAGCAAGCCGCTACGGCGGACGACCGGCTGTAAGAGGCGTCGGTCGTCCGTGTAAGGGGCTTGCCTTACGCGATTGCGTTGATGGCTTCGAGCGCGCCGGTCGGCCAATCCTTGCCGTACTTGTCGATGTACTTCTTCTGGGCATAAGTCCGAAAGGCGGCCACGTCCGGCGCGTAGACCTTCTTGCCCTCCTTCTTGAAGTATTCGAGCGTCTCGGCCTCCTGAGAGTCGAAACGCTTGATGTTCTCCGCCGACATCTTATCCGCGGCCGCCTGGAATTCGGCTTGCTGCGCTGGACTCAGCGCATCCCAGATCTTGGAGCGGATGACCATCACGTCGTAGGCGATGACATGCTTTGTCAGGACGAATTGCGTCGTCACCTCGTCGAACTTCATGAGCTTCGAGGCGACGACCGGATTGTCCTGCCCATCGACGGTGCCCGTCTGAAGTGCCGTGTAGAGCTCGGCATAGGCGACCGGCGTCGGGTTGGCGCCGAGCGACTCGCCGAGGAACTGCCAGAACTCCCCTGGCGGCATCCGCAGCTTGATGCCGGCCATGTCGGCGGGCGTCTTGATTTCCTTCGTCGGCTTCAAATTGACACTGCGCGGGCCGAAATAGACCGGCGTGATGACCTGGATGCCGAGCTGATCCTTGGCCATCTTGATGAAGGTTTTCCCGATGTCGCTCTTGAACGTTTTCGCCATGTGGTCGGCATCGCGGAAAAGGAACGCCGAAGTGAGCAACGACCAGGCCGGGATCTGCTTGGAGATGTCGGCAGGCGCGAGGTTACACAGATCCAGATTGTCCCGCTGGAGCGCGACCAATTCGGCGCCCTGCTTGAACAGGGTGTTGCCCCAATACGGCTCGAACTCGAACTGGTCTTTGATCGCCGCAGCGAATTCCTTGTAGGCCTGGGCTCGCAGGTCAGTTTCGGTGAAGGCGGCACTGAAGCGCAGCTTTGTGGCGGCACGGACGGTTGTGGGGACGATTGTCGCCGCGGCGAGCATGGAGGCGCCGGCAGCCAGAACGCGACGGCGCGAATAGGACGCTCTCATTGATATTCCTCCCAGGGCGTTCTTGTACTTTCTGTGAGCCAACTATCCCTCTTGCGATCCGCGGTTCAATGGTCAAAAATACAATCGTCATATGATTTGGAGATCATCGGTTGATCATGCACGGCAACCAACCTCGGACGCTCGCCGAAACGGCTGGCGAAAGGGCTTACCGCCGGATCCGGGACGACATAATCGCCGGGGCTCTCGCGCCTTCACAAAGGCTCAGGCTCGACGCGCTGAAGGAGACCTACGGCGTCAGTGTCAGCACGCTACGCGAACTCCTCAACCGACTGACTTCGGAAGGACTGATTGTTGCCGAGGGCGCGCGCGGCTTCGAGGTGGCGTCCATCTCGGTTCAGAACTTCAAGGAGGTTGCGAACCTGCGCCAGCTTTTGGAGAGCCATGCCCTGGAGGCATCGTTTGCAGGCGGCGATATGGAATGGGAAGGGCGAGTTGTAGCGGCGCACCACAAGCTTTCCGTGGTCGAGGCGCGCCTGCTCGCGGGCAATCGCACGGGTACCGACGTCTGGAAGCGCTACGATTTCGAATTCCATCATGCGCTGCTGTCGGCTTGCGGCTCGAAGGTGCTGCTCGATACGCATTCGGCCGTTTTCGATAAATATCTGCGTTACCTGATTATCGCCGTCGTCTTTCGCGGCGAGGTCACCGCGCGCGAGCATCGCGCGCTGCTCGAATGCGCCCTCAAGCGCGACGTCCGGACCGCCAAAGACGTGCTCGTCCGGCACATCCAGGAGTGCGTCGCGTTCACATTGGCTAAAGGTCAGATAGCCGGGAACGCTACTGGCCGAACGACGATGAGAGGCAAAAGGTCAGCCCTTGGCGTCGACTGAGTTGGAGCAAAGGTCCGCGCCAATTACGTCTGCAGGGCATCATGCAATTGAAGAGGCTGGCTTGCACCTTGGGCAGCGGATGATCGTCCTAGCGGGAACTTGGGACCCCGCCACTAGGAGCAAGCCGCAAGGACGGCAACGGATAAGAACGACCAGTCCGCTAATGGGATGGTCCGGCCGTGCTCCCGCCCCGCCAGCAAGCGAAGCTGGCAAGGGGCTAAAGACAA
>NZ_JAUIZJ010000017.1:0-133432 GCF_030435535.1 Bradyrhizobium sp. WYCCWR 13022 | reverse complement strand
TGGCCCTCACAGGGGCCGTTCACGGCCGTGTCACCCCGCACTGAAGCGTTTTCACGCGACCAAGACCCAAGGCGAAAGGCCCGGACCTTCCAAGGCAACGCCTCAAGATAATCCCCGCCAGGCCGAAATCGGATCGCGCGCGAAGACGAGCGCTCAGGGCTGAAACGGCGCGAACGGACCAGAATAGGTCTTCGCCCGCGGCGGCGCGTAGGGGCCGAGCCGGGAGGTCGAGAGCCCGAGCCGCACCAGTCCTTCGGCCAGCGTCACCGCAGCTGCGACGCCATCGACCACGGGCAGGCCGTGAGCGGCGGCGAGCTCGGCGGCAAGATCGGCCATGCCGGCGCAGCCGAGCACGATGGCCTCGGCGCGGTCGTCGCGGATTGCGGCCGCGATTTCCGCGGAGATTTTTCCAATGCCGTCTGCGTTGCGCTCTTCGAGCGCAAGCACCGGGACCTCGGCCGCGCGGACGCGGGCGCAGCGCTCGGCGAGGCCGTATTTCCTGAGATTATGCTCGATCGGCACGATGGAGACACTGAGCGTCGTCACCACGGCAAAGCGCGCGGCGATCAGGCTCGCGACGTGAAAGCCGGCTTCGCCGATCCCGATGACCGGCGCTTTCGCCGCGGCTCGCGCCGCATCCAACCCGGTGTCGTCGAAGCAGGCGATGATATGCGCATCCGCGCCGTCGCGGTCGGCCTCACGGATGCAGCCGAGCATGCCGGGAACGGCGAAGGCCTCGTCGTAAAATCCCTCGATCGAGACCGGACCCATCGCGGGCTCGCGCGCGTCGATCACGGTGTCGGGCCGCGCGATCGCGCGCGCCGCGGCGGCGATCTTCGCCGTCATCGACGCTGTGGTGTTGGGATTGACGACGTGAAGTCGCATCGCTGTCAGACAAGCCCTTTGCCGGCGTCCGACCCCTTGGCCGCCTGCCGCTTGTTGAGCATGTGGATGGTGCCGAGTGCAAGCGTGATCACCGCGAAGGAGACCGCGGAGATGATGGTGCCGAGCGCATAGATGTCAGGGTTCGTCACGGTCGTGGTGAGGCCCTGGAGATCGAGCGGCAACGTGTTCACCGCGCCGATCGCCTGGCTGGAGCGCGCGAGCTCGTCCCAGGACAGCGTGAAGCCGAACAGGCCGATGCCGATCACGGACGGCAGGATGATCGGCAGCACGACATGACGGAAGGCCTGCCACGGCGTCGCGCCGAGATCGCGTGCGGCTTCCTCGAGCCTGGGATCGAAGCGATTGAAGATCGCGAACATGATCAGGAGGCCGAAGGGCAGCGTCCAGGTCAGATGCGCGCCCAGCCCGGAGGTGAGCAGGCCCATCGAGGTCTCGAAATTCTCGTTCCAGTGCGCCTTGATCAGGTCGTCGATGATGCGGAATTCGAGCGAGATCCCGAGCGAGGTGATGATCGAGGGCACGATGAGGCTCGCGATCGCGGAATAGAACAGGATGCCTTGCGCCCTGAATTTCCTGCGGAAGGCCATGCCCGCGGCGACCGACAGCACGACGGTGATGGCCATCACGATGACGCCGAGCAGCAGCGAGCGACGGAAGGACGCGCCGAGATCGATGATGCCGGTGCCCTGGAACAGTTTCGCCAGCCAGTAGGTCGAGACGCCGTTCATCGGGAAGGTGAGGCCGCCTTGCGGCCCCTGGAACGACAGCACGTAGATCGCGATCATCGGGCCGTAGAGAAACAGCACATAGGCCGCGAAGAAGATCGCGAGGACGTAGAAGCTGCGCGGGCGTCCTTCCTTCATCGTTCACAGCTCCTTCTTGATGTCGACGATGCGCGACATCATGGTGATGATCAGGAACGTGATGACGAGCAGGATCACGGCATTGGCGGCCGCGGCCGGGAATTGCAGCGCGTTCACCCGCGTCTCGATGATCTTGCCGGCGGCTGCGATCTGCTGGCCGCCCATCACGCCGATGGTGATGAAGTCGCCCATCACGATGGTGATGACGAAGATCGAGCCGATCACGATGCCGGGTTTGGCGAGCGGAATGATGACGTTGAGCAGCGTCTGCAAGCCGGTGGCGCCGGCGTCATAGGCGGCTTCGATCAGCGACTTGTCGATGCGGATCATCGAATTGAAGATCGGCACCACCATGAAGAAGGTGAAGAGGTGCACAAGCGCCAGCACCACGGAGAATTCGGAGAACAGCAGCCATTCCACCGGCTGGTTGACCAGTCCGATCTTCATCAGGCCCGAATTCACCAGGCCATTGCGGCCGAGCAGCGGAATCCAGGCGATCATGCGGATGACGTTGGAGGTCCAGAACGGGATCGTGCAGAGCAGCGACAGTCCCATCTGCCAGGTCTTGGACTTGACGTGGAAGGCGAGAAAATAGGCGACCCAGAAACCGATGAAGAGCGTGATCGCCCAGACCAGGAAGCACAGCTTCAGCGTCTTCAGATAGGTCTTGGCGATCGTGCAGAGATCGGGAAGCTGCGCGATGCAGCCTTCGAAGGTGTCGGTGTAGCCGCGGCCCGAAAAGGCCGGCAGCAATTGATATTCGTTGTAATCCCAGAACGAGACGATGACGACGAAGACGAGTGGGATCAGGAAGAAGGCGAGAAACACCAGCATCATCGGCCCGGCCTGAAGCCAGGAGATGAAGGAGGGCGACAGGCGCGCCGCTTTCGCGGGGCGCGCCTTGTCCGATCCCCGGACGAGGTCCGGGGATGCCTGTTGCAGGATGTCTTCCGACGTATCCATCACGCGGCGATGAACTCGTTCCACTTGCGGACCATGTAGTCGTTCTCGTCCATCACGGCGTTCCAGCACGCGACCGCGCCCATGCGGTCCTCGTAGGAGCCGCCGTCACGCACGGCCCCGGCCTTCTCCAGCAGCGAACCGTCGGGCGCCTTGATGTCCTTCTCGGCCGGCTTGCCCTCCATCCAGTAGGCCCACTCGTAGGGCTCCATGTTCGCCTTCGCGGTGGAGAGCACGGCCGAGTAGTAACCTTGGCGGTTGAGGTAGGCGCCGGCATAGCCGGACAGGAACCAGTTGACGAACTCGTAGGCCCAATCGAGCTTCGGACCCGACACGCCCTTGGAGACGCAGAAGCCGGATGCCCAGGAGCGGTAGCCTTCCTTCAGCGGCTGGAAGGTGCAGGCGATGCCCATCGAACGCACCTTCGTCACCGCCGGCGACCACATCGACTGGATGACGGTCTCACCCGAGGCCATCAGGTTGACGCTCTCGTTGAAGTCCTTCCAGAACGCGCGGAACTGGCCGGCCTTCTTCGCTTCCGTCATCACCTTCATGGTGAGATCGATCTCTTCCTTGGTCATGTTGCCCTTGTCGGCATATTTGTACTTGCCGGTGGCTTCCACGACCATCGCGGCATCCATGATGCCGATCGAGGGAATGTTGAGGATCGAGGCCTTGCCCTTGAACTCGGGGTTGAGCAGCTCGGACCACGAGTTGATCGGGCGCTTGATGAGATCGGGGCGGATACCGAGCGTGTCGGCGTTGTACACGGTCGGGATCAGCGTGACGAACTCGGTCGCCGTCTTGGAGAAAGTCTTGGAGTCCTTGCCTTCGAGATAGAGCACCTTCCAGGGCGCGGTGCCCTGGCTGCCGATCTTCTTGCCGCCGGGCGTCTCGCCCTTGGTGAAGACGGGCGTGATGTTGTCGAATTCCTTGATCTTCTTGGCGTCGAGGGCAAGGATGTTGCCCGACGGCACCAGCTTCTTCAGCGAGAAATACTCGGTATCCAGCACGTCGAAGGAGTTCGGCTGGGTCATCACGCGCTTGGTGACGTCGTCGGTGGTCGCGGTGATGTATTCGATCTTGATGCCGGTGTCCTTCAGGCACTGCTTGGAGATGTCGTCGCCCTCGTTCACGGCGGTGCCGAGATAGCGCAACACCTTCGGCTCGGCCGACATCACGTAGGGAAAGCCCGTGATGGCGCCGGAGCCGGCGGCGAGGCCCGCGAGGCCTGCGGTGCTCTTCAGTAGCGTGCGGCGGCTGACACCGGTCTTTTTGGTCGTCTCGGTCATTTCAGTCACTCCTCTGTGTTGCGCATTTTCTGTGATGACGGCGCTATTGCAGACGTTGCGCCTTGGCGGGATCCCAGGTCGCCAGCACGCGATCGCCCGGACGGAACGGGTTGACGTCGAAGATGGCTTCGGGAACGTGGGAGAACAGGGCGGTGCCGTCGTCGAGCGTGAGCGACACGGAAACATAGGAGCCCTGGTACTCGGTCTGGGTCAGCAGCGCCGGCGCGCCGAACGCACCGTCGGTGACCGGCTTGATGCCGAGCTGATCGGCGCGCACGGCGATGAGGTTGCCGGCGTCGCTGAGGACGTTGTGGCCACCGATGAAGCGTGCCACGAACTCGGTGCGGGGATGGTGGAAGATGTCGCGGGCCGTGCCCTGCTGTTCGATCTTGCCCTGGTTCATCACCACGATGTGGTCGGCGAGCGCCATCGCCTCCTCCTGGCCATGGGTCACCTGGATGAAGCTGATGCCGAGCTCGCGCTGCAGCCGCTTCAGCTCGCCGCGCATCCTCACCCGCAGGAACGGATCGAGCGCGGACAGCGGTTCGTCGAGCAGGAGGATCTGCGGCTCGGTGATCAGCGCGCGGGCGAGCGCCACGCGCTGCTGCTGGCCGCCGGAAAGCTGGGCCGGAAGCCGCGCGGCGTAGGGGCTCATCGCCACAAGCTCCAGAAGTTCGCCGGCGCGCTTGTGCCTGAAGGCGCGATCGATGCCGCGCATTTTCAGGGCAAACGCGACATTGTCGAGCACGCTCAGATGCGGAAACAGAGCGTAGGACTGGAACATCATCGCGGTGCCGCGCTTGGCGGGCTCGAGGTCGGTGACGTTCTGCGCGCCCAGGATGATGTCGCCCTCACTGACCGCCTCGTGGCCGGCGATCATCCGCAAGGTCGAGGTTTTGCCGCAGCCGGACGGGCCGAGCAGGCAGCAATAGGTGCCGGCCGGGATCTTCAGGTTGACGTTGTCGACCGCCAGCGTCGTGTCATAGCGCTTGGTGACGGCAACCAGTTCGAGAGCGGCGGGAGTGGCCATGGCGTGTCCGCTGGGAGGGGCGATGTTCTGCCTCTCTCCGCAAGGTCCGTGCCAACAGCAATGAAGTTGCCGAATTCGAAAACTGTGCAGCGGAGTCAGATCGTTAGATCGAATCCCGCGCATTTGTGCGACGCACGGGGCGGGTAGGAGTGTGCACACGAAATGGGCGAAGATTGTATAAAGTTTCGCCTGTGATTGGATACAGCTCGTCGATTACCATTTGAGACCGATCGTCGCCGATCGCGCTCTCAAACCCAGCCTTTGAACCAATGGCCGTCAAATCCCGCCCAAAATCCGATGCGCCCGACGCGAGCGATCGCGTCAGCCGGATCCGGGAGGGCGTGACCGCGGCGATCCTCGAGCATCGCCTGCTGCCCGGCACCAAGCTCGGCGAGGACGAGATCGGCGAGATCTATGGCGCAAGCCGCACGCTGGTCCGCACCGCGCTCCAGCAGCTCGCACATGAGGGCATCGTCAACATCGAGAAGAACCGCGGCGCCTTCGTCGCGCGCCCGACGCCGGGCGACGCCCGCGAAGTGTTCGAGGCGCGTCGGCTGATCGAGCCGACCATCATCGACCATGCTGTCGATGCCGTCTCGC
The DNA here is from genome assembly GCF_030435535.1 of Bradyrhizobium sp. WYCCWR 13022. Lineage (NCBI taxonomy): Bacteria > Pseudomonadati > Pseudomonadota > Alphaproteobacteria > Hyphomicrobiales > Nitrobacteraceae > Bradyrhizobium > Bradyrhizobium sp. WYCCWR 13022. The sequence continues at coordinate 127,781 of NZ_JAUIZJ010000017.1, read as the reverse complement.
CCGTGTGGATCGATCGTCTTCAGCAGCACCTTGCCGAGGAGCGCGAGGCCGAGCTGCGCGGCGATGCGCGCGCGTCAGTCCGGCTCTCCGGCGATTTCCACCGGCTCATCGCCGAGATGAGCGGCCACTGCATCTATCTCGGTTTTCTCAAGGAACTGATCGCGCGCTCCTCGCTGATCATCCTGCTCTATCGCCGTCACGACACGCCCGCCTGCGGCACCGATCATCATGCCGAGATCGTCACCGCGATCCGCAAGCGCGACAAGCAGGCTGCGCGCGCGCAGATGCTGTCGCATCTGGACGAGATCGAGGCCGAGCTGTTTCTGAAGGATCCCGCCGCTGACGAGCTGCGGCTCGCCGACGTGCTCGGCGCGTGACGCCGGCGATCGCTGCTTCCAAAAAAGTTGCGGCCAGCCATTGGGGGATGGCTGGCCGCGCGCGAACCGGTCTGGGACGGGGAGGGGTGGGGATGTGACCGGGTCGCGTAACTCGTTCGTTTGTCTTTACTGATCTCGGGCGCTGGCGGTGGAGACCGCCGGCTTGGTATCGCCGAGCGAGACCCAGACGTTGGGATCGCTCTGCGACTGGCGCTTGACGAAGCGGTAGCCGGTCTCCGTCCAGGCAACGACGCTCTCGTTCTGATTGTCGAGAACGAACTCGCCCTTGTCGGTCTTCACTGTCAGCACCGCGTGTCCTTCGCCCTTCTTGTCCCGCACGACGGTGATGAGCAGGGCCTCCCGCGGCCAACCGGCGTCCATCAGCATCTTGCGCTTCAACAGCACGTAGTCTTCACAGTCGCCGTAACCGTCGGTCGGCAGCGACCACTTCTCGATGACGCCCCAGTGCTCCTGGTCGGTCAAAGGCTTGACGGTCTCGTTGACCCAGCGATTGACCTTGACGAGGTCGCGCCACGCCGTCTGCGACATCACGATGTCGCGCGGCTGAGACGGTCCGCCCTGACACTGAGCGGCATTCTCCGCACAAAACTCGACCCAGCCGATCGGCGCACGCGTGGTGTCGCCGAGGCTCGCGTAGAGCAGACGGCTTTCGCCGGCCTGCGCCGCCGCGCCAATCCCGAAGAGCATGGCGGCGAGCGCCAGTGCCTTCCCCTGTCCCCTGAAGTCCAACATTGCGGCCCCCGTTTCTTGTTGGGACCACATTTCGCACGGAGCTTTTGAGTTGCCGCTAAGTCGACCAATTCAAGTCGAGACGAATGAAAGTAAAACGCGCAGCGAATTCGATCTATACTTGAATAGATTTCGACTAAAATTTGAGACAACTGCAATTGATTCAAATTGTAGGGATTAACGCGGAAACGCTGGCGGAACCGGTGTTTCGATCCGCAAGTGGCCCGCGTGTTAACCCGCGCGAAGCCGCAGCGAAACGCGAAAAAGGCGGCGTCCGCATCGCGGAGGCCGCCTTCAAACCTGGAAAAACAGGGGTTTTGGCGCTGATGCGCTTTACCGCGCGGTAACGCTCTCTTCGAGAGTCTCGATCGGCTGCTCGTGCATGAACTCCAGCGCGAAGCCGTCTTCGAGGTTTCGGACCACGCGGCCCTGGACCCGGCCGAGCAGAACGATCGATTTGAGCGGCGGGCGGTTCTCCGCGGCGATGGCGGCGCCCGACAGCGACAGGTCGATGATCCGACAGGTCATCTTGGTGCCGTCCTCGAGCGTCAGCACCGCGATCGGGTTGCGCGGCACGATACGGTCGTGGCGCCGGTCTTCCGGCAGGTTGAGGATGTCGCGGTTGGCGAGCCAGGTCAGCTGGGCCGCCAGCTTGTCGCGCTTGCGAGGCGTCGCCCCGACCGTCATGGCGAAACCGTTGTCGATGATCCGGGTGATCTTGCCCTCGACCCGGCCGATATGGTCGAGATAGGCGACCACGCGGTCGCCGACATTGCCGATGCCGGGAGCGAGCAAGGCAAGCCCGCCGGGCGACATGTTGATCACCTGGCAGGGGAATTCACGGCGATCCGGCAGCATGTATCGGCCGAGCAGGTGGACCTTCACCCGCTGGAAACGCCGACGTTCCTCGGCGGCCGGAAGAAATTTTTTGTTCGCCAACGCCATTTTCACTACCCGACCCCCCGCCCGGGCGGAGTCCGGTACGACCCTAAGGTGCATAGGGTTAATGCCGCGTTATGATCTGGCGCGTTGACTACGGACCGGTGCAATGCGTTCAAAAACCCAAATCAGGGGTGGGCAGGCCAATACGGTAAGGGCACCAAGGTCGAGCGCGACTGCGGCGGTGCCCGCCGATTTGGCGAGTCGGCCGGCGATCGCAGGCCCCAACATCATCGCGGCATAGAACAGAGTGTAGAACACGCCCATTCCAATTGCCCTGGTCTCCGGGGCGAGTACGCGGGCGGCGAGGCTCATGATCGGGCCGGCCGGGAATCCCCCAATCAGGCCGATCAGGACAAGGGTCAAGAACACGGCATCGGACCGGGTCAGCCAGGCCAGCAGGGCCGCGACCGCGATGCTGGCCGCGATTGTCACGACAAGGGGCCTGCCGCGATCGGCCAGATACCCGCCCAAGGGTACCGAGAAAACCGACAGCCACATCACGAGGCTGATCGCCGAACCTGCGGCCGCAATGCTCCAGCCGCGCTCGGCGAGGAGGGAGGGGCCGAACGAGAAGATCATGGCGAAGCCGACATTATACAGGCCCCAGATCATGCCGGCGACGATCACCGCCAGAAGTGCGAGGTGATCGAGCCGGGCTGAGCCGGCTGCGCTCGACGTTACTTCCGGGGGCGGCTGATAGAGCAAGATCAGTACGATTCCGATCGCGCTCAGCGTCCCTGTCGCTGCGAACACGGCGCCAGCGCCAGAGGCGGTGCCGATCGCCGGCAGCACCAGTAGAGAGATCGCAACGCCTGCCGGCCAGGAGTTGACGAAGATCGCCATCGCGGTGGCGATCTCCTTACCCGCAAACCAGTCGGTGCCCATCTTGGTGAGCTGCACCGTCAGCAGCACGCCGCCGGCGCCGGAGGTGAGCCTGCCCACCGTCTGCAAGCCCCAGATGTCGGTGGTCGCCATCACGAGGCTGCCAGCCGTCATCAGCAGCAGCGCTGTGATCGTCGTCGGCTTGTCGCCGAACATTCGTCCGATCGCGCCGCCCGGCAGCGCCAGCACCACGCCCGGCGTGAAATAGAGTCCGATCAGGATGCCGATATCGGCGAGCCCAACGCCGAAGGTTTGTTGCAGCAGCGGCGCGACCGCCGCCACGCTCTGGAACTGGAACGCGATGGTGAGGCGAACGACGAACAGGATCGCAAGAATGGCCCAGCGATTGCGCATGCCCGGTCTCCCCAACCCATTTATCAAAGGTGAGGTGGAGAGGGCTGAGAGTCAACCGGCCCGCTTCGCTACGTCTTTCGTGCAGCGCAATCCGGGGCGAATTCCCGCATTACGCTTCACTCCATGCGAGCTACGAACCGCGGCTTGGCACGTCCGCGCATCTCACATACGCTTTCGCCGGAGCCCGCGCCATCATTCACCACAAGACGGGCCGCGAGGAAACAGCCATGGATTCAATCCGCGTATGCACCCATGCCGGACCCGGAAGCGAGCCCGTGATCAAGACCGTGCCGTGGCCGAAGGTCGGCCGCAAGGGTGCGCTGATCAAGATCGGTGCGTGCGGGGTCTGCGGCACCGATCTGCATATTCTCAAAGGTCACTGGCCGAAGCCGCTGCCCTGGCCGTTCACGCTCGGCCACGAGATCGGTGGCGTCATCGTCGAATGCGGGGATGAGTTCACCGAGGATTTCATGAGCAAGCCGCTCAAGGTCGGATCGAAAGTGATGATCCCGCCGCTGATGCCGTGCGGGCATTGCTATTACTGCATCCATTATCCGCAGACCGCGAACAAATGCCTGACGCCCGTTTATTACGGCCGCTATCTCGGCTTCGACAAGGCGCCGCACATGTGGGGCGGCTGGGCCGAATATGTCTATGTCGATCTCGACATGCTGCCGGGCACCAAGATCTACAAATTGCCCGACGACATGTCGCTGCGCCTCGGCGCATTGTCCGAGCCGCTGACCTCCTGCATCCGCGCCTTCAATCGCGCAACGCGCGCCGGCGGCTTCACCTGGGCCGACACGGTGGTGATCCAGGGCTCCGGCCCGATCGGAATTCTCGCGGTCGCGGCGGCAAAAGAGATGGGAGCGGGGCGCGTAATCTGCGTCGGTGCGCCGGAGGAGCCGCGCCTCAAGCTCGCGCGCGAGTTCGGCGCGGAGGCGACGGTCAACATCGAGGAGCTCACATCGCCGCAGGAGCGCATCGCGCGCGCGAGAGAGATCGTCGGCGGTTTCGGAGCTGATTTGGTAATGGATTGCTCGGGCCATCCGACCGCCGGTCCCGAAGGCATCGAGATGCTGCGCGACGGCGGCACCTATGTCGAGATGGGCCAGTTCACCGACGCCGGCTCGATCGAGACCTCCTGGCACCGCATCTGCACCAAGGACCTCAACGTGCTCGGCTCCTGGGGCTTCACCGGCAATGATCTGCCGCTCGGCGTCGACATGCTCTACCGCACCCGCGACAAATATCCCTGGCTGAAGATGCAGACGATCTATCCGTTCACGGAAGAGGGCGTCTCGCAGGCCGTGAAGGACGCGATGGCGATGAAGACGGTGAAATCGACCATCGTGCCGTGGCCCGATCTGGTGGAGTGAGAGTGCGTAGCCCGGATGGAGCGGAAGCGAAGTCCGGGGCCGGCCCGCATTGCGTTTCGCTCCATGCGGGCTGCGTTCCGTGATCTCGGCCGCCGGCTGCCCCAAAAGTTCCACAGGAAATCCGCGAATGATCCGTCTGGGCGTGAAACTTAAGCCCGGGTTCCGGCTTTCAGTTCGCGTGAGAGGTATCGTGAAGCGAATTCTGAAACCCGTCACCTACATCCTCGCGGCCATCTACTTCCTGGTGGACGCGGTGTTCATGGCCGTGGCGCGGCCGATCTCGGCCTGGCTCGCGCGGCATTTCGAGTTCAAGCGACTCCGCGCCTGGATCAAATCGCTGCCGCCTTATCCGTCGCTCGCGCTGTTTTCGGTACCCGTGATCATCCTGGAGCCGATCAAGCCGGTGGCGGCGTATCTCGTCGCGACCGGTCAGTTTCTGAGCGGCATGGCGGCGTTTGTCGGCTGCGAGCTGCTCAAGCTCGTGCTGGTCGAGCGCCTGTTCCATCTCACGCGAGACAAGCTGATGCGGATTCCAGCCTTCGCCTGGGTGTACGGGAAGTTCACCGAGATGAGGGCGTGGCTCCAGGCCACCGAAGCCTGGCGCGCCATCCGCGCCTTGAGCCGCGCGGCGAAGGATTTTGTCGTGCGGGCGAGAGCAAGGTTGGCCGGCGGCTTCGGCAGGCCCGTGACATCAAGGGACTAGAGCCGCGCCTGTTAGGCGAGCTTGCGCGCGGCAGCCGTCGCCTTGTCGCCCGTGTTGGGCGTGCCCGTCGGCTCGATCAGCATCAGATGAACTTCCTCGCGCGCCACCGGGCGGTGCTCGACACCTTTGGGCACGACGTAGAGTTCGCCTGGGCCGAGCGTGACGGTGCGATCCCGCAGCTCGATGTCGAGCTTGCCCTTCAGCACGAGAAAGAAATCATCGGTGTCGTCGTGCTTGTGCCAGGTGAATTCGCCCTTCACCTTCACCACCATCACGTCGCAATCGTTGAAGGTCGTGATCGTGCGTGGCGACCAGTGATCATTGAAGCTCGCGAGCTTGTCGGCAAGCGATATGCTGTCGGCCATGGTTGATAAGTGTCCTGCTGTCTCGTGAGGCACGATTTGGGATCGAACGGCGCCCACGGCAAGGCATTGCTTCGCCGGCAGGTCTTGTCGCGCCGAATTTGCGGAATGGTGGCAAAAGCCGGACTTTCCGGCCCAAAATCCCGCCAAAGCGCCGCGCTGAGCGTCCCGGCCTTGTTCACCCTGTCGCCAATGCCATGCATCAAAGCCATGGTGATTTGGCCGCTGCTGGCGTAAAGAGCGTTCCAAATCAAGATCATCATGGGTGTGACCGGGCTTCTGCAGCGATTGCAGCGTCAGGCCCCTCGGCTTTCCGTTCCACACCCCGACCAACCAAGGTTTTCATCCCGTGTCCTTTCCGGCCCTGACCCCGCCGCTCGCCCGTGCCCTGGCTGAGCGCAATTACGAGTCTCCGACCCCGGTTCAGCTGGCCGTGCTCGGCGAGGATGCCGTCGATCGCGACCTCCTGGTGTCGGCCCAAACAGGCTCGGGCAAGACCGTCGCTTACGGCCTGGCCATGGCCAGGGACCTGCTCGACGGGGCCGAGCGGTTCGCGCAGGCCGCAGCTCCGCTGGCCCTGATCGTCGCGCCGACCCGCGAGCTTGCCTTGCAGGTCCAGCGCGAGCTCACTTGGCTCTATGAACATGCACAGGCGCGCGTCGTCTCATGCGTTGGCGGCATGGACCCGCGCCGCGAGCAGCGTGAGCTCGCAGCGGGCGCCCATATCGTCGTCGGCACGCCCGGTCGCCTGTGCGATCATCTGCGGCGCAACCGCCTCGATATCTCGGAACTGAAGGTCGTCGTGCTCGACGAGGCCGACGAGATGCTCAATCTCGGCTTTCGCGAGGACATGGAGTTCATCCTTGAGACCACGCCGGAGACGCGTCGCACGCTGCTGTTTTCGGCGACGTTCCCGCGCGGGATCGTGGCGCTCGCCAAGCAGTATCAGCAGGATGCGTTTCGCATCGAGGTCGCGGGCGACGAGGGCGGTCACGCCGACATCGAGTACCGTGCCATCCGGGTGGCTCCCGGTGATGTCGAACATGCGGTCGTCAACGTGCTGCGCTTCTACGAGTCGCCGAGCGCGCTGGTGTTCTGCAACACGCGCGATGCCGTCAGGCATTTGCAGGCGGCGTTGCTGGAGCGCGGTTTTTCCGTCGTCGCTCTCTCAGGCGAATTGACGCAGAACGAGCGTACCCTGGCGCTCCAGTCGCTCCGGGACGGACGCGCCCGCATTTGCGTTGCGACCGACGTTGCCGCCCGCGGTATCGATCTGCCCAGCCTCGACCTCGTGATTCACGCCGACCTGCCGAACGACCCCGAGGTGATGCAGCATCGCTCGGGCCGCACCGGCCGCGCGGGCCGCAAGGGTGTCAGCGTCCTGCTGGTGCCGCCGATACGACGACGTCGTGCGGAGGTGTTGCTCAATCTGTCCGGCATCGAAGCGAATTGGGGCACGGCGCCGCAGGCGGACGAGATCCGCAAGCTCGATCATGAGCGGATGAAGGACGTGTTGTTCACCGAGGAGACGACCGCCGAGGATCTGGCGCTGGCGCAGGCCTTGCTGGCCGAGCGCTCGGCCGAAGACATTGCCGCAGCACTCGCGCGGCTCTATCGCGCGCGGCTGCCGTCGCCCGAAGACATTCTCGATCCGGGCGAGCGCAGCAGCCGGCCGCGTGACGATCGTCATCGCGACGCTCGCGCGCCGCGCGACGATGGAAAGCCGCGCGGCGAGGATCGCTCGGAGCGGCCTCGCGCCAAATCGGGGAAAAAGCACGTAATGGCGGAGCCGACCGTCTGGTTCCGGGCCGCCATCGGCCGCCGCAAGAATGCGGAGGCGCGCTGGCTGCTGCCGATGATCTGCCGCCGCGGCGGCATCGACAAGCGCGACATCGGCGCGATCAAGATCTCGGACACCACCACCGAGTTCGAGATCTCCGAACGCGTTGCGGAATCCTTTGCCGTCAAGGTCAAGCGTCCGGACAAGGAAGACAGCATCCGCATCGAGCCGATGACGGGCGCGCCGCAAGAGCAGGCGCCGGCGGAAAAGCGTTCACGCACGCCAAGACGCGATGAAGATGAGGACGATCGCGTCAACCGCCGCAATGACGATCCCTGGAACGCGAACGCGTCAAAGCCACACGACAGGCCGCGGGGAAAGCCTGAAGGCAGGCACCATGGCAAGCCGCACGCCAAATCTGACGTCAGGTCCGACGCGAAGTCTGACGCCAAGCCTCACGACAGCGGCAAGTTCGGCAAGCCGGCGTTCGGGAAGAAGAACAAGAAATTCGGCAACAAATCCGGTGACGCCAAATACGCGCCGTCGGTCACGGAATGGCCGGGCGCCTCCGGAAAGAAGAATAAGAAGAAGCGTAGAGGCTGAGCGGCGAGCCGTCCGCGCAGACAGTGACGATGCCGCCGGACTGCACCGGCGACATCATCTGAAAAGTGTGAGCTCAGCGGCCGCCACCACCGCCACCTCCACCACCGCCACCTCCACCTCCGCCTCCGCCACCGGCGTCACGCATGGCGGAGGTATAGCGCGGGTCGATCTGCTTCATGTAGGTGGGCGACGTGTCGCGGTCGATGCGAACGATGTGGCGCCGCACGGGTGGGGACTCCTGGGGGATGATGACGCCGCAGCTTGCGAAGAAATCAATGTCGCAGCGGTAGGAGCGGAACTGCACCGCATTGGCACTGGTTGCGGTGAACGCGGTCGTTGCGACCAATGCGATCAAGGCCACTCTAGGCAATGTGAGTTTCATGGACATTCTCCAGCCTCGGTTCGGCGAGACCGGAACGGCTCGCTCACTGCTTCGACGGCGGCTGATCGAAACCAGTTCGAGGGTGGGCTTCACGCCCGCGTGAGACGATGCGCGGGGGGAGCGGCTATCCGGCAAGCTCGCGCAGCATGTAGGTCGCGCTCGTGCCGTAGGACGACAGTTTGTCGCACAGCGCCGTATCCGCTGCGACGGGGCGGAAGCCGAGACGCTCCCATAGCACGCGCGTACCGTAGACCGAGACCAGCGCAAGCGCCGCGATGCCCGATGAGCGCGCGAGCTGCTGGATCTCCGTGACATAAGCTCGCGCCGCGCCGCCACGGTGGTCGGGCAGCACGGCGACGTCGTGCACATAGAGACAGTCAGCAGCATCGGGCAATCGGTCGAGAAAATCGTCGAGCGGTGGGATGTTGTGCCGCATCCAGGGATGTGCGAGGCCGTAACCTGCGATCTCGTCGCGTACCGTGAGCACGCGGCATCCATCAGGATAAAGCCGCAACTTCTCCGCGAGTACCTCGGACCGCTCGGGGAGATCAGGATGAATCCGCGCCGCGACCGCGCAGATCGCGTCGAGGTCTCCGGCCTGTGCACGGCGCCAATGCGGCTTGCTCATCTTGCCCGTTCCGTCTCTGCCACCGCAATTTATTCCGTCGTCTCGACGCTTGCAGCCAAAAATATCTTTGCGCCATTTTGAGGAATAGTGCGCGCAGTGCGGCGTCCTATCTCGTGCACGCCCATTGCATGACAGGAGACACCATGACGACTTCCTCGATCCGCCTCGCGCTGACGCTCGCAGCGTCGCTCGCGATCACGTCCGCTGCGTTCGCGGCGCCGCCGACCAAGACCGGCAAGACCGACAAGGGCACCGTGCTCACCGACGCCAAGGGCATGTCGCTCTATACGTTCGACAAGGACATGGACGGCAAGTCGGCCTGCAACGGCCCCTGTGCGACAAACTGGCCGGCACTGAAGGCCGAGGCCAGCGACGCGCCCGGCGACGGCTACACCATCATCGCCCGCGACGACGGCTCCAAGCAGTGGGCCCACAAGGGCAAGCCGCTCTACACTTTTGCCAAGGACACCAAACCCGGCGACATCACCGGCGACGGTTTTCTGAACGGCGCCTGGCATCTGGCGATGCCGTAGGCGATCTCGACGACGCCCGGGACGGGCGGCGCCACGCCAGCCCGTCCTCGCATCGTGTGGGCATTACGCCGGCGGGGCCGGTATCAATCCGTAGCGTAGCATCGTCGCTTTCATCTGGACCGGATCGGGCGCGCCGGACGACAGCAGCGCGGCCATTTCCGTGAAATATTGCGGGCCCAGCACTCCGGGGCTCAAGATGCACAGGCATGTCGCCGGCCCGGTCGAACGGTTGGCAAAGCCGTGCACGATGCCGCGCTTGATGAAGACCGATTCTCCAGGGCCGAGATCGTTCTCCTTGCCGTCGACCGTCCAGGTCGAGACGCCTGAAAGCCCGTAGATCGTTTCGTCCCAGCGGTCGTGATAATGCGGGATCGGCATCCGCGCATTCGGTTGCAGCGTCATTTCGAAGATGTCGACGCTGTCGCCGGTGTCGTCCTTGCTGTGCAGGAAGCGGAGCGAAAGCGCGCCGAAGTTGATGATGTCGGACATGGTTCTTTCGTCCAGGTGAGGTGGAGGCTCGAGGGCGCGGCGCTCGCTCACGTCGAAACGAAGACTACCGCAGCCCTTCATACACCATCAGGCCGCGGGCGATCTGCAATTTGCGGATCGCGCGCGGCAGCAATTTCTCCGGCTGGTGCAGGTAGCGCCAGGAGGTGACGGTGAACGGGCCAAGCGCTCCGCATTCGTCGTCGAACGGTGCGAGCACGCCGGTCACGGTGACAGGCGTGTGCGGGCGGGCGTTGAAGGGCAGCAGCAGCAGCTCGAGATGGGCCTTGCTGCCGTCCGCGCGCGGTGCGGTGAGGCCGGCGATGGCTCCCAGCGCCTCGTCGGCGACGATGGTCGCGATTTCCTCGATCTCGCCGCGGCTTCCGTCGGTAAACAATGCGGCAAAGCCCTGGTCCTTGAGATCGCAGCCGGCGAGGGCGCAGACGCGGGTTCCGGCGACGCGGAACGGGAAGCCGAGTTTTGGCTCGCAGGAGAGGACGAAGATGTCGCCCAACAGCTCGCGCACGGCGGCCGGGTCGATATCGGACCGGTCAGGGGCCCGCGCATTGCCGCGCTTCTTGTCCCAATACGCGAAGAATGCGCGGCTCGATGGATGTTTCATGACTGACGCTCGCCCCTCGGTGCGACCTCGTGGGACAAACCTGTCCCGCTTCAGTGCACCTCAGATCCCTGTGTTGTTGTGCAGGAGGGGAATTGCAGCGTCCATGCCGCGGGGGCGATTTCGGCGCCTTGGGCGCTGCCTTTGCGTTGTTAACGTTAAATTAACTATGCGCTTTCGCCCAGCGTCGCGCCTGCTAGGGTGATCGCGGTCGCAAGCCTCGCCGCTTTTCCCAGGTTCTCGGCGTGGCCTGTACATGGGCGTCAAACAGTTTGGTCACCGGCCGCGGGGAGGGGTGGGGATTTCCCTTGTTCCTCCGCAGTGCCGGAAAGGCCGACACGGACAGGCAGGGCTTTCCCAGGGCCCTGCCTTTTCCTTTTGTGCACTTGCGCAAGGCCGGCAAAGGCGACTATCTGCAACGCTGTTGCTTCGATCGCGCCTGAAAGCGAAACCGCCTTGGATTCCCCGCCACAACCCCCGTCGGACCAGCCGGTCGTCGTCGAAGAGACCCCGCGCGAGCCGATCCTGACCTTGCCGTGGCCGCTGACCGCCTATGTCGTCCTCCTGGCGGTGATCCATCTGCGGGTGCTGCTCCCGCCGGAGCTGGAGAACTGGACCATCGACGTGTTCGGCTTCATCCCGAAACGGTACGATTCCTCGCTGGTCAATTTGCAGTTCGAGGGCGGCGCCGGGGCCAAGGTCTGGACCTTCGTCACCTATTCGCTGCTGCACGCCAATCTCGCCCATCTCGCCTTCAACGTGCTGTGGCTGCTGCCGTTCGGCAGCGCGCTGGCGCGGCGCTTCGGCGCGCTGCGCTTTTTCGTCTTCCTGGCCGTGACGGCGGCGGCCGGCGCGCTCGCCCATCTCGTCACCCACGAGCATGCGGTGGTGCCGATGATCGGCGCTTCGGCCTCGGTATCGGGTGCGATGGCGGCGGCGATCCGGTTCGCCTTCGCGCGCGGCAGCTTCCTGTCGTTCAGCCGTTCGGACGCCGATTCCGCCGCGAAAGTTCCGGCGCTGCCGCTGTTGCAGGCGCTGCGCGACCGGCGGATCGTCGGCTTCCTGGCGGTGTGGTTCGTCCTCAACGTCATCTTCGGTGTCGGCGCGATCGGCGTCGACGGCGACAGTGCGGGCGTTGCTTGGGAGGCGCATATCGGCGGCTTCTTCGCTGGCCTGTTGCTGTTCGCGCTGTTCGATCCTGTGCCGCGCGTGCGAAACGATGATGCTGCGGATGCGTCATCACAGGACATTTCAAGCGGTATTTAAGCGGCGCTTGCGGCGCGGCCCGAATTCATCCATCATTTGCGCGAAGAATGTTCCGAAGCGACAAGCCCGTAGAGGCTTTGCTTCGCAAAGCGCCTGAACGTGAAACCGGCGCCGAAACTGTTAGTTGAAGACTCGCGAACAAGTCCGAACCGCGCAAAGCGGACGGGTCGGATTCAGGGAGGCGACAATGACGGTACGTTCCATTCTCAATACCAAGGGGCACCAGATCATGAGCGTCGAGCCCGACGCGAAGCTGGCTGCCGCGGTCAAGCTGCTCGGCGAAAAGAAGATCGGCGCGGTGCTGGTGATGAACCAGAGCCGGCTCGAAGGCATCCTGTCCGAGCGCGACATCGTGCGTGTGCTGGGCGAGCGCGGTGCAGGCGTGCTGGAAGAGCCGGTCTCTCAGGTCATGACCCGCAAGGTGGTGAGCTGCAAGGAGACCGACACGGTCGCCGAGCTGATGGAGATGATGACAACGGGCAAGTTCCGCCATCTGCCCGTCCTCGAGAACAACAAGGTGGTCGGCCTGATCTCGATCGGCGACATCGTCAAATGGCGTGTGCGCGAATACGAATCCGAGCAGGAAGCCCTGCGCGACTACATCAAGACGGCCTGAGCCGGATTCATTCGGCCGCTTTGGGCGCCGCGTCTTCGGGCGGCGGCGCCAGCACGTCGATGGTTTCCTGGATCGACTCCAGCGCGCGCTCGGCGGCGCGTGCGCCGTGGGCGATCAACTCCTCGGCGCGGTGAAAATCGAACCAGCCGAACTGGCCGACCCGCGGCGTGATCAGGAGATCAGGCGGATCGCCGGCGAGGCGCGCGCGGGTAATGCGGTCCTGCATGATGTTGAAGGCATCGATCATCACCGAGGAGATGCCGGGGCGTCCGGCGCTGCCGAAGAACTCACGCTTGACGGTTTTCTCGGGCGAGAAGATGCGCGGAAAACGCCGCTTGGCCGGGGTCTCCTCGGCGACAGGCGCGGGCATCGCGCCGTGCGCGTGGATCGTCGTCGAATGGGTGAAGATGTCGGTCGACAGATTGACCGCAATCACGATTTCGGCGCCGAGCGCCCGCGCCGCCGACACCGGCACCGGGTTCACCAGCGCGCCGTCCACCAGCCAGCGGTCGCCGATCATCACGGGCGAGAAGATCCCGGGCAGCGCATAGGAGGCGCGCATCGCCTCGACCAGCCGGCCGCGCGTCAGCCAGATCTCGTGACCGGTGCGGATCTCGGTCGCGACCGAGGCATATTTCATCGGCAAGTCCTCGATCAGGATCTGGCCGATCGATTCCTCCAGCCGGCTTGCCAGCTTCTCGCCGCCGATCAGGCCGGAGCCGTTGAGGCGGATATCGAGATAGCCGAGGATGTTGCGCACGCCTTGCAGGCTCCGCGCCCAGTCCTCCAGCGCATCGAGCCGGTCGGCCGCGTAAGCGCCGCCGACCGCGGCGCCGATCGAGGTGCCAACCACGACATCGGGCACGATGCCATTGGCCAGCAGCGTTCTCATGATACCGATATGGGCAAAGCCACGCGCTGCGCCGCCGCCGAGGGCAAGACCCAGGACGGGGCGGCGGACACTGCCGAGACCGACCTTCTCGCCATTCGCGCCGTTCGCGCCCCGACCTCTCAAGATTTCCAGCACCGAAACTCTCCTAACGGCGGGGCCAGTCGCCGCACTTGCCAGACTAGGCACTGTCCTTGCTCGCCGCCAGAACAGAGGCCAAGCATGGTTTATACCGTTCGGGACGCAGGGGGCGGGAGTGTGGCGAAGGCCCGTTGGCCCTGAACTAATCACGCAAGCGTCAACCGGGTTCCATAGAACCGTATTCCATGGGATTTCAGAGGCTTGAATTTGCCGCGTTTTCGGTGAAAAGCAGGGGCATGATTAGCGGGGGTGACGGCATCATCGGATGGCGGCGTGGCGGCAGGCTGCTGCCGGCGCTCGTCATGGCCGCGAGCCTCCTCGGCTTGGGTCAAAACACCGCGCAAGCGCAGCTTTTCTCCGATCGTCCGCCGCCGGTGCCCCCGGCTTCGGTGCCCGATCCCGGCGGCGCCGTGAGCCTCGCGCCGCCCTCGGGTCCGGGCGCGGGCCCTCCGAGCCTGCCGCCGACCCTGACCCAGCCGAATACCCCGAGCATGCCGCCGCCGGCCGTCTCGACCGTTCCGCCGTCTGCACCGCTCAATGCGGCGGTGCCGGGCCAGGGTGTGCTGTCGCTGACCGCGAGATACGGCAAGGATTCTCCGGCGATCAATGCCGGCCTGGTCTGGCGCGTCTTTGCTGACCGTCCCGACGAGAACGGCACCTTCAAGCTGATCCGCGAGGACCGCAGCGCCACGCCCAGCATCGTGCTGCCGCCCGGCAACTACGTCGTGCACGTCGCCTTCGGTCTCGTCAGCGCGGTACGCACCGTCAGCCTGAAGGCCGAGACCGACCGTGAATCCTTCGTGCTGCCGGCAGGAGGCCTGCGCATCGAGGGCCGCGTCGGCACCAGCCGCATTCCGCAGAACCAGATCTCGTTCGCGATCTACAAGGGCAGCCAGTTCGAATCCGGCGAGCGTGCCTCGCTGGTGCCGAACGTGTCCGCCGGTGACGTCGTGCTGCTGCCCGAGGGCACCTACTACATCATCTCCAACTATGGCGATGCCAACTCGGTGGTGCGCTCGGACATCCGCGTCCAGGCCGGCAAGCTCACCGACGTCACCATCACCCACCGCGCGGCCGTGATCACGCTCAAGCTCGTCAGCGACAAGGGCGGCGAGGCGCTCGCCAACACCGCCTGGTCGGTGCTGACGCCCGGCGGCGACGTCATCAAGGAATCGATCGGCGCCTTCCCGCGCGTCGTGCTCTCCGAAGGCGAATACCGCGCCATCGCCAAGAACGAGGGCAAGGTCTACGAGCGCGGCTTCAACGTCGTCAACGGCGTCGACGGCGAAGTCGAAGTCGTCGCGCACTAAGCTTCACTTCCGATACCTGAGCGCCTCCACCAGCACGGCGAACGCCGGCGTCGGCTGCCGCCGGCTCGGGTAATAGAGGTGATAGCCCGCGAACGGCGCGCACCAGTCGGCGAGCACGCGGATCAGCCGGCCGTCGGCGATCTCGCGCCTCACCAGATCTTCGGGGATGTAGGCGAGGCCAAGGCCCGCGAGCACGGCATTCGTCCTGAGCAGGCCGGTGTTGAACACGAGCTGGCCGTCGACGCGCACCTTCACGACGCGGCCGCGCTTCTCGAATTCCCAGGCATAGATCCCGCCATAGGTCGGCAGGCGCAGATTGATGCAATTGTGCTCGGTGAGATCCTGCGGCTGCTTCGGTTTGTCGCGTGCGGCGAAATAGGCGGGCGCGCCGACCACGGCCATCCGCATCTCCGGCCCGATCCTGACAGCGATCATGTCTTTCGCAACCTGCTCGCCGAGGCGGACGCCGGCGTCGTAGCGTTCAGTGACGATGTCGGTGAGGCCGTAGTCGACGACGAGTTCGACCTTGATGTCAGGATAGCGCGGCAGCAGCTTGGCCAGCGCCGGCCACAGGATCGTCTGGGCCGCGTGCTCGCCCGAGGTGATGCGGACCGTGCCGGCAGGTGTCGCGCGCAGTGCGGTCAGCGCCGACAGCTCGGCATCGATCTCGTCGAAACGCGGTCCGATCGTGCGCAGCAGCCGTTCGCCGGCCTCGGTCGGCGCGACGCTGCGGGTGGTGCGTGTGAGGAGCCTTAAGCCGAGCCGTTCCTCCAGACCGCGCACGGTGTGGCTGAGCGCCGATTGCGAGACGCCGAGCTGGGCGGCCGCGCGGGTAAAGCTGCGCTCGCGCGCGACGGCGAGAAAGGCGAGCAGGTCGTTGGCGTTGGCGCGGGCCATTCATGAGTCCGGATCATGAGTACATGCCGATTTTATCACCTAATCGCAGGACCTCGCGCGGCTTAAGTTCGCTGCCGAACATGATTTTGAAAGGAGAACTGCGATGCAGACGCGCAAACTGGGCAAAGGTGGTCTCGAGGTTTCGGCCCTCGGCCTCGGCTGCATGGGATTGAGCTACGGCTACGGCCCCGCGACCGAGACGTCGCAGGCGATCGCGCTGATCCGGACCGCGTTCGAGCGCGGCGTGACCTTCTTCGATACCGCCGAGGCCTACGGCCCCTTCGTCAACGAGGAACTGGTCGGCGAGGCGCTGGCGCCGTTCCGCGACAGAGTGGTGATCGCCACCAAGTTCGGCTTCAGGGGCGGCAAGGTCGATGCCGGGCTCGACAGCTCGCCCGCCAACGTCAAGGCGGTCGCGGAGGCCGCCTTGCGGCGGCTGAAGACCGACCGCATCGATTTGTTCTATCAGCATCGCGTCGATCCCACGGTGCCGATCGAGGACACTGCGGGCGCGGTCAAGGATCTGATCCGCGAGGGCAAGGTGCTGCATTTCGGCCTGTCGGAGGCGAGCGCCGCGAGCATCCGCCGCGCCCATGCCGTGCAGCCCGTCACCGCATTGCAAAGCGAATATTCGCTGTGGTGGCGCGAGCCGGAGCAGGAGATCCTGCCTGTCCTGGAAGAGCTCGGCATCGGCTTCGTGCCGTTCAGCCCGCTCGGCAAGGGCTTTCTGACCGGCGCGATCAACGAGAGCACGCAGTTCGACAGCAGCGATTTCCGCAACATCGTGCCGCGCTTCTCATCCAGTGCACGCAAAGCCAACCAGTCGCTGGTCGATCTGCTCGGCGAGATCGCTGCATCGTGGAAGGTGACGCCGGCACAGATCGCGCTGGCTTGGCTGCTCGCGCAAAGGCCCTGGATCGTACCGATTCCCGGCACCACCAAGCTGCACCGGCTCGAGGAAAATCTCGGCGCGGCTGCGGTGGCGCTGTCGCAAGCCGATCTCGCGGCCATTGCAGCGGTGCTGGCGAGGGTCTCGGTGCAAGGCGAGCGTTATCCTGCGCATCTTCAGGCACGCGTCGGACGCTAACATTTGTTGTGTTTGTCCGGTAAGCTTTCGCTTAGCGAGCATTCATGCTGTGTTTCGCTTTGAATACCGCCTGTAAGCGCTACCAAAACGCGCGCGGAAGAGGTTAAGAAACACCGGCGGCATCGGCTTATTCCAGGCGCATTGCGACTTCGTCGTTTCAGGCGCGAGCTACGTATTTCCGATAATCAATTTCATTCGCTTTCTCTCCTGCTGCGCTATATCTCGGGCATCCGTCCAATGGAGGAGGCCGGCGCAGCCTTGGTGGGCTTGCGTGACCGGCAAGGAGCAGGGACCAAGCGCGCCGGCATGTTCGAAGTGATCCTCACCAGACGCAAACGGCTTGGTTGGCGATGGCAGGTCTGCGACCAGTCCGGCAAGATCTTTGCCGACGGTTTCGAGCGCACGCGTCCTTCGGCCAAATATCATGGCGAGCGCGCACTGTTCTTCCTGTTGTCGCAGGCTTACTTGCGCAACCGCTCGGCGGCGTCCAGCGAGGATTAGCGGCGTTTCTGCGCCGTCAGATCTCGACGACCAGCTTGCCCCTGGCAGCGTGATCCCGGATCAGCGCGTAGGCGTCGTCAACGCTCTCCATCCTGAAGTGCCTGGCATCGAGCAGCGGCACCAGCTTGCCGGCTTCGGCAAGGCGCGTGGCTTCAGTCATGATCTTCCCGTGATGCGCGCGGCCTTCGCCTGACAGCAGCGGTAGCAGCGTGAACACGCCGGAATAGCTGGCGGCCCGGAACGACAGCGGTGCCAGCGCATGCGTGCCCCAGCCGAGCGCGCTCACGACATGGCCGAAGCGGCGCACAGCGGTGAAGGACGCATCGAGCACCTTGCCGCCGACGGTGTCGTAGACGATGTCGAAGCCGTGGCCGCCGGTGTGCTCCGCGACGTAAGCCTCAACCGCGGCTTCCCGGTCGATGAAGGTGGCGCCAAAGCCCTCGATCGTTGCGCGCTGCGAGGCCGAGCCTGTCGCGAACACCTCCGCGCCGAAGGCATGCGCGATCTGGATCGCGACATGGCCGACACCGCCCGCGCCGCCATGGATCAACACCTTCTGGCCGGCCTTCAAGGCGGCGCGGTCGATCAAGCCTTCCCACGCCGTGATGAAGATGAGGGGCAGAGCGGCGGCCTCGCGCATGCTGAGATTGGCCGGCTTCAATGCCAGCAAGTCGGCATCGACAGCGGCGAATTCCGCCAGCGATCCCTGCACGCCGCCGACGCCGCCGGTCATGCCGTAGACTTCGTCGCCAATCCTGAAGCGCGAGACCTCGCGCCCGGTCTGCTCGACTATGCCGGCGAGATCGATGCCGGGGATTGCCGGCAGCGGATGGCGCGCATGCGCGGCAGCGCCGGCATGGATCTTGGTGTCGAGCGGATTGACGCCGCTCGCGCGCACGCGCACCAGCACCTCGCGCGGGCCGATCTCGGGTGTGGAGATGGTTGAGATGCGCAAGGGGGCGTTGTGGGTCTCCAGCACGCCGGCGCGCATTGTCGATTGCTTGGTCATGATCGTCCTGCTCCAATGTCGCCCCCCAATATGCCTATGATTTTTTTGCATGGGAAGGAACAAGGATGTACGATCATCGTGCATTTTTGAATGGGCAGGATATCGGATGGAGTGGAGCGATCTGCGCATTTTCCTCGCGATTGCGCGCGAAGGCACGCTAGGTGCTGCCGCGCGAAAGATCGGCCAGACCCAGCCGACGATGGGGCGGCGGCTGCGCGCGCTCGAGCAGGCGCTCGGGCAGACGCTGTTTCAGCGCACGGCGGATGGTTTTGTCCTGACCGATGAAGGCACCGCCGTGCTCGCGCATGCCGAGCGGATCGAGGACGAGGCGCTCGCGCTCCAGCGGCAGGCGACGGGCACGGAGACGCAACTCGACGGCACGTTGCGCCTGTCCTCCTCGGACTGGTTCGGCACGCTGATGCTGTCGCCGGTGATCGCGGCCTTCGGCAAGCGCCATCCCCGGGTGATCGTCGAGCTTCTGACCGACGCACGGCTCTACAGCCTGCCGCGGCGTGAAGCCGACCTCGTTTTTCGCATCAAGCCGTTTGATGAGCCCGAGGTCGTTTCCAGAAAGCTGCTCCACATTCCCTACGCGCTGTACGGCAGGAAGGGCAGCAAGCCGCCACGTGCCGGTGACGGCAGCGGCATTCGCGTCGTGACCATGAACGCCGAATTCGCCGACATGCCCGACGCCGTCTGGCTGAAGCGCACGTTGCCGAAGGCGGAGATCGGCGCGCGCAGCAACAACCGCCAGGCGCAGGCCGAACTCTGCGCCGGCGGCGGGGGCCTTGCGGTGCTGCCGCGTCCCCTCGGCGACCGCGACCGCCGCCTGGTCGCGCTCGACATCGGCGCCGCGCCACCGGGCCGCGACACCTATGTCGGCTATCACCGTGATCTCAAGCGGCTGGCACGCCTGCGCGCGCTGCTGGATCTGGTGATTGAGGAGCTGGCGGGGTGATCCGACCACAACCCCTTGCGGTGCCCAACGGGCAAAACACGCCATCCATTGGTCGAGACCGGCCGCTCAAAATATTCCGCTTTACCGAAATTCGGAAACGGCGTATGTGTCGCGCAACCCGGCCCTTGGAAGAGGGGCGTATCGCGATCGTCACGACGCGGGCCGGGCTGTGGTGGGCGTGGGTCTCATCGGCGCGAAGGGCTTTGCAGGGCGGGCAACCGTGAGCAAGACCTCGCGCACACGACCGGTGTGATCCGCGTACGGCAAAATCGTGTGGTCCTGGCGCCCGGAGCCTGTGCGCCAAGCCCTGTGGTGATGTGCGATGTCCAACCGGACGCACACATCAACCATCCGCAGGGCGACGGGGGCAATAGTGCATCGCTCCCCGGGGAGATCACGACATAAGCCGTCAAACCACTGCGCAGGGAAGGCCGGATGTTTGGCTTCACCTGTATGCCGCTGTGCAGCCTCTTGTAGCGCAGATATCGCACAGTGGACCGCGGGTGCCAGGTCAGCACCCGGTCTTCCCTGCGCCCTCTTTCATTTGAGGGTGAGGTGTTGAAGCAAAACTCGGGCGGACAAGCCGCGAGGATGATTATCCATGTCTAACGTTGAAATAGGTCTCGTGCCCCGGAAGCGGGCGCAGCAGCACTCGCGCGTTACAGAGAGTTCGCATTTCAAGCCACTGTCACAGTCTCTAAAGCGCGCTAACCATCGTCCAACTTAAAACTGTCATAATCACTAGAGCGGAACCGGCGCTGCGTCCTTTTTACACGCCATTAAGCGCGGTTGCATTGGATGCGCCGGGAAAGTGCGTTGGGGACTGCTATGAGTGCCGCGAAGAAGATGCCGGGCAAACCGGCCACCGAAATGTTCGACGACATACCGGTGCTTCAGCGCAAATGGCGCGCCGCGTTGAAGCCGGGTGACCGGCTGCCGCGCTATGAGGACGTGATGCTCGGCAGCCTCGGGCGGCTGGCCGATCATATCGCGCTGCTCAAGGGCGACGGCACGCTCGAGCTGTCGCGCAGCGGGCGCTACGTGCAGAAATGGCTCGGCGATGAGCGCTGGGACATTCCGGTCGCGGAGCTGTCGCCGGACTGCGCCACCGCGCTGTCGGAGGCCGCGGCAAACGCGCTCAGGAACGAGCGACCGCATCAGTCCAGCGCCCATTGCGTGCGCGACGGCATGGTCAGGACCTACGATGTGCTGGCGCTGCCGACCGCCTCGCGCTGGGGCGCAACGCTGGTCGGCGCTTACGTCAACGAGCGCGGCGCGCAATACAATCTGCTGGACGCGATCTTCTCCGCGACCGACGACGCGGTGGTCTCACTGGCGACGTTGCGCGATGCGAGCGGCCGGCCGTTCGATTTCCAGGTCGTGCATCACAACAAGAGCGCGGAACTGCTGCTGAATGTTGCGAGCGGCGGACTGCTGTGGCGGCAGATCGGCCAGGGCACCACGCTGCTGGCTGCGCCCGACGTCATGGAGCTCCTGCTCAAGGCCGTCTCCGGCGGCCGCGGCGAGCAGCTCGAGATCGAGCACGGTGGCCGCTACCTCCGGCTCAGCGCCACCGCATTTGCCGACGTCATCTCGCTGGCGATCTCCGATGTCACGGCGCTGAAGCGGCGTGACGCCTCGTTTCGCCTGCTGTTCGACAACAACCCGATGCCGATGTGGGTGTTCGACGCCGAGACAAAGGAGTTCTTGGGCGTCAATGACGCCGCGGTCCAGCATTACGGCTACAGCCGCGCGGCGTTCCTGCGCATGAAGCTGCACGAGATCTGGCCCGAGGACGAATGGGACAGCCACGCCGAAGCGCTCGATCGCATCGGCGAAACCTACCACTCCTCGCGCAACTGGCGGCACTTGCGCGCCGACGGCAGCGAGATCGAGGTGCTCACCTTGGGCCGCCGCGTCGCCTTCGACGACCGCGACGGCTATCTGGTTGCGATGGTCGACATCACCGAGCGGCGCAAGGCCGAGGCGCGGATCGCCCACATGGCCCATCATGACGGGCTCACCGATCTGCCCAACCGCGAATACTTCCAGGAACGCTTGAAGCAGGCGCTGGACCAGGCCGGCGGCAAGCGTGTCGGCGTGCTCTATATCGACCTCGACCTGTTCAAGAACATCAACGATTCCTTCGGGCATCCCGCGGGAGACCGCCTGCTCAAGGAGGTTGCCGAACGCCTGACCACCGCGGTCCGCGGCGCCAATCTCGCGGCAAGGCTCGGCGGCGACGAGTTCGCCGTGATCCTGGCGGCGGACGTTTCGCCGAACGAGGCCAGCGCCTGCGCGACGGTGCTGATCGACATGCTGAAGGCGCCCTATGACATCGACGGCCAGGAGATGGTGATCGGCGCCAGCATCGGCATCGCGCTGTCGCCGGGCGACGGCGTGACGTCGGAGGAGCTGATGCGCAATGCCGACATGGCGCTGTATCGGGCGAAGTCCGAAGGCGGCGGCGTGCATCATTTCTTCGAGCGCGAGATGGACCTCCAGGCGCAGAAGCGCCGCGACATGGAGCTCGATCTGCGCCGCGCCTTTGCCAATGGCGAGTTCGAGCTGCATTACCAGCCGCTGGTGTCGATCGCATCCGATCGCATCTCCGGCTTCGAATCGCTGTTGCGCTGGCGTCATCCCGACAAGGGCATGATCTCGCCGGCGGAGTTTATTCCTGTCGCCGAGGACATCGGCCTGATCACCCAGCTCGGCGAATGGGTGCTGCGCGAAGCCTGTGCCGAAGCGGTGAAGTGGCCCGTTGACGTCAAGGTCGCGGTCAATCTGTCGCCGGCGCAATTCCGCAGCCGCAATCTGGTTCAGGTCGTGATCTCGGCGCTGGCGCAATCCGGCCTGTCGCCGAAGCGGCTCGAGCTCGAGATCACCGAGTCGATCTTCCTCGCCGAGACCGATGCCAACCTCGCGATCCTGCATCAATTGCGCGAGCTCGGTGTCGGCATCTCCATGGATGACTTCGGCACCGGCTATTCCAGTCTCAGCTATCTGCGCAGCTTTCCGTTCGACAAGATCAAGATCGATCGCTCCTTCGTGAAGGATCTGGCGCAGCGGCCCGATTGCGGCGCGATCGTGCGCGCGATTTCCGGGCTCGGCCGCAGCCTCAACATCACCACGACCGCGGAGGGCGTCGAGACCGAGGACCAGCTCGACTGGCTGCGGGCGGAAGGCTGCAACGAGGTACAGGGATTTCTGTTCAGCGCAGCGCGGCCCGCCGCCGAAATCGCAAAGTTGCTCGCCGATTTCGGTCAGCGCACCTCACGGGCGGCTTAGCTCGGGCGGAAAGCAGCCGTAGACCAGTTCCTTGAAGGCGGGCGTGATGCGGCCGCGTTCGTTCTGGGTCTGCTCCATCAGGACGTAGACCATGTCGAGCTTGGGATCGACCCCGAAATAGGTGCCGCTGCCCGAGTCCCATTTCAATTCGCCGATCGAGCCCGCCGGCGGCGGCTTTGCGTTGCCGGGATCGGTGCGAACAGCGAGACCATAGCCATAACCGAAACCGTCGCCGGGGAAATAGAAATAGTCGCGCTCGACGCCGGAGTCAGGTCCGATCTGGTCGGTCGTCATCGCCTTGAAGGCGGCCGGGCTGAGATAGCGCTTGCCGTCGAACTCGCCGCCGTTGAGCAGCATCTGCGCGAAGCGCTGATAGTCGGTGATGGTCGAGAGCAGGCCGCCGCCGCCGGATTGCCATTCCGGATGGTCGAGGCGTTCACGCTCGCCATCGAGCAGGATCTGGTCGCTCGGCAGCGGCCGCGCCATCCGCTCGAATTCGTCCGGTGTCGACAGCGCGAATTTTGTGCTGGTCATGCCGAGCGGGTCGAAGATGCGCTGCTTCAGGGCATCGTACAGCGACTGCCCGGTGATGATTTCGATGACGCTGCCGAGCACGTCGGTGGAATGACCGTAGCGCCACAGCGTCCCAGGCTGCCGCGCAAGCGGCAGCCTGGCGATGCGGTCGGCGAATTCCCGGTTGTTGAAGGGGCCCTCGAAGATATTGGCGGCCTTGTAGGCAAGCTCGACCCATCTGCCGCCGATATAATCGTAGGTGATGCCCGAGGTGTGCCGCATCAAATCCCTGATCGTCACCGGATGGATCGGCGGCACCATCTCGAGCGCCATCGAGCCGTCGGGCCTGGTGACCTCCATTCCGACCTTGGTGCCGGCGAAGAGGGGAATGTATTTAGAGACGGGATCAGTGAGCGCAAGCTTGCCCTCGTCGATCAGCATCATTGCCGCCAGGCTGGTGATCGGTTTGCTCATGGAATGGATCGCGAAGATCGTGTCCGGCGTCATCGACAGCCGCGTCCTGACGTCGCGGACGCCGAACAGCTTGAAATAAACCGGCTTGCCGTGCTGATGGATCAGCACGATCGCGCCCGACAAACGGCCGGTGGTCACTTCGTTTTCGAAGAACGCGGTGATGCGTCGCAGCTTGTCGGGTGCGGGAGCAGGGACGTCGGTGGCGCGGCTCCGCGCCATCGTGCCGGCCATCATCGCCGCCCCGACCAGAAATTCACGACGCTTCATCAGGGCTTCCTCCCTCGCCGGGAACAGAGCCGCAAGACGTCGGAGGCGTCAACAGGACTTCGATTAAAAACGCGTCACGATTTCGGAAAGGACCGGTCGCGGACGATCCTCGCTCGCCTTGGTCGGCTTGCCGATGTGGACGAGGCCGGCGAGCTTTTCGTCCGCCTTGAGGCCAAGACCGTCCAGCACGTCGCGATCGAAGGAGAACCAGCCGCTCAGCCAGCAGGCGCCGTAGCCCAGCGCGGTTGCGGCCGTGACGATGTTCATGGCGCTGGCGCCCGCCGACATCTCCTGTTCCCACGCCGGCACCTTCGGATGCGGCTTGGTGAAGCTGACGATGCCGATCACCAGTGGCGCATCGGTGAGACGCTTGCGCTCGGTCTCGATGTCAGCGGCGGGCGCGCCGGGATTCTTGCGGGCAAAGACCCTGGCGATGACCTCGCCGGCGCGCTGGCGTGCATCGCCCTCGAAAACGATGAAGCGCCACGGCGCGAGCTTGCCGTGATCGGGTACGCGCGCGCCGATGGTCAGAATGGTCTCGAGCTCGGCGGGCGAGGGGCCGGGGCCGGTCATCTCGCGCGGCTTGACCGAGCGGCGGGTCTTGAGGAGTTCGATGGCGTCAGGCATTGCGATGGCCTCTTCGGCTGGTCAGCGGGCGTGCCATGCCGAGATAGGCATGCACGCCCGCAACCGAAAGCAAGTTTAGATCGATTTCAGGGATCAGACCGCGCCGCGTGCCCGCCGGACATCCGGCGGGGTCGCTTCGTCGACGAGGGCGGCGATTGCCTCCTCCGTCGTCATGACCTTCTGGCCGTCGCTGCCGAGCCGGCGGACCGAGACCGAGTGCGTCTCGGCCTCTTTCTTGCCGACCACGAGCAGCGCCGGGATCTTGGCCAGCGAGTGTTCGCGGACCTTGTAGTTGATCTTTTCGTTGCGCAGATCGATCTCGACGCGAAGTCCGGCGCGCCGGGCCTGCTCCAGCACCACCTTGGCGTATTCGTCGCCCTCCGAGGTGATGGTCGTGACCACCGCCTGTACCGGCGAGAGCCAGAGCGGGAAGTTGCCGGCATAGTGCTCGATCAGGATGCCGATGTAGCGCTCCATCGAGCCGCAGATCGCGCGGTGAACCATGACAGGCGGTTTCTTGCCGCCGTCATGGTCGATGTAGAACGCGCCGAACCGCTCCGGCAGGTTGAAGTCGACCTGCGTGGTGCCGCACTGCCAGTCGCGGCCGATGGCGTCGCGCAGCACATATTCGAACTTCGGCCCGTAGAAGGCGCCTTCGCCCGGATTGATCTCGGTCTTGATATGGTTGTTCTGCGACTGGATCTCGCGCAGCACAGTCGCCATCACGCGTTCGGCGTGATCCCACATCGCGTCCGTGCCGACGCGTTTTTCCGGCCGCGTGGAGAGTTTCACCGTGAGATCGCCGGTGAAGCCGAAATCCGCATAGGTCGACAGGATGAGATCGTTGATCTTCAGGCACTCCTCGGCGAGCTGGTCCTCGGTGCAGAAGATGTGTGCGTCGTCCTGGGTGAAGCCGCGCACGCGCATCAGGCCGTGCATGGCGCCCGACGGCTCGTAGCGATGTACCACGCCGAACTCGGCGAGGCGCAAGGGCAGGTCGCGGTAGCTCTTCAGGCCGTGCTTGAAGATCTGGACGTGACCGGGGCAGTTCATCGGCTTCAGCGCAAACCAGCGCTTGTCCTCGGCCTCGTCGCCGGCGGACTGCGCCGCGAACATGTTTTCGCGGTACCAGCCCCAATGGCCGGAGGTCTCCCACAGCACCTTGTCGAGGATCTGCGGTGCGTTGACCTCGCTGTAATCGCCGGTCAGGCGGCGGCGCATATAGGCGATCAGCTGCTGGAAGATGGTCCAGCCCTTGGGGTGCCAGAACACGACACCAGGACCTTCCTCCTGGAAGTGGAACAGGTCGAGCTCGCGTCCGAGCTTGCGATGGTCGCGCTTCTCGGCTTCCTCGATCTGCTTGAGGTAAGCGTCGAGGTCCTCCTGCTTGGCGAAGGCCGTGCCGTAGATGCGCGTCAGCATCGGGTTGTTGCTGTCGCCGCGCCAATAGGCACCGGCCACCTTCATCAGCTTGAAGGCGCCTCCGACCTTGCCGGTCGAGGTCATGTGCGGGCCGCGGCAGAGATCGAACCAGTCGCCCTGGTAGTAGATCTTGATCGGCTCGTTGCCGGGAATGGCATCGACCAGCTCGACCTTGAAGGCCTCGCCCTTGTCGCGGAACACCTGCTTGGTCTTTTCGCGATCCCAAACCTCCTTCGTGAAAGGTTTGTCGCGCGCGATGATCTCGCGCATCTTCTTCTCGATCGCGGCAAAATCGTCCGGCGTGAACGGCTCGTTGCGGAAGAAATCGTAATAGAAGCCGTTCTCGATCACCGGGCCAATGGTCACCTGCGTGCCCGGCCACAGCGATTGCACGGCTTCCGCCAGCACGTGGGCGCAGTCGTGGCGGATCAATTCGAGCGCGCGCGGATCGTCGCGGTTGACGAGCTCGATCTTTGCGTCGGCCTCGATTGGATCGTTGAGATCGGCGAGCTCGCCGTCGAGCGCCATCGCGACCGTGCGCTTGGCCAGCGAGGGCGAGATGCCCTTGGCGATGTCGAGGCCGGTGATGCTCTTGTCATATTGGCGCTGGGCGCCGTCGGGGAAGGTGAGGGTGACTTTGGCTGCGGGGGTCACGGGCTTCAGGTTGCTGAGGGAATATTGGAAGCCGGATTCGGATTTGGGCTGTTCGGACATTGCTTTTCTCCTGAGGCTCACTCCTGCGAACGAGCGCAGGTAAGCGGGAACGAGCGATATATCAGGCGATTCGGCCTGCGCAATCCGGCATTTCCAAGAAACTGGCGCGCAAAAGCGGAGGCGACGCTCCAACTATTTGGCGCTGCACCCTTTAACTGGTCGCGGGGCTGCTCTACATGCATTTGCATGGAAAATTCGCGCGCCGACCGCCTCACGCCCACAGCCCTGATGCTTGGCAATCTCGTCACCGGCTGCTCGGTGCTGGCGCCGGCGGGGATGCTGCCTGAATTGTCGGAGGGGCTCGGCATCAGCGTGCGCACCGCCGGGCTGCTCATCACCTTCGGCGCGATCACGCTGTGCATCGGCTCGCCGGTGACGGCGTGGTTGACGAGCCGCATCGAACGGCGGCTCCTGCTGACCGCCACGCTTGCCGTGCTCGCCCTCGGCAATCTCGCTTCTGCCTTCGCGCCCGATTACGCAAGCCTCCTCGTCATCCGCCTGGTGATGCTCGCTGTCGGCGCGCTGTACACGCCGCAGGCCGCGGGCACCGCGGCGCTGATCGTGCCGGCGGAGCGGCGCGGCAGCACGATTGCCTATATCTTCCTTGGCTGGTCGCTCGCTGCCGCCGTCGGCCTTCCGCTGATCACCTTCATCGCCAGCCGCTATGGCTGGCGCGCCGCCTATGGCGAGATCGGCGCGCTGGGTTGCGTCAGCTTCCTGTTGTTGCTGGTGTGCCTGCCGGCCGGCCTGAAGGGCACGCCTGTCGACCTGAAGACGTGGCGCGAGGTCGGCCGCAGCAAGGCGATCCTGCTGTTGCTCGCGATCACGATGCTGCAGATGTCCGGCCAGTTCGCGGTATTCACCTTCATGGGCCCGTTGCTCAAGAAGCTGACCGACGCAAGCCCGGACGCGATCGGACTGGTGTTCGGCATCTACGGCGTGTGCGGTTTTCTCGGCGTTGTGGTCGCGAGCCGTATCGTCGACACTTGGGGGCCGTACCGGACCTCGCTGCTGTTCACGAGCCTGTTACTGGCGGGCATTGCCGGCTGGGCGCTGAGCGCAGGCACGCTTGTGCTGATGGCGGTCGGGGTTGCGATCTGGGGACTGGGATTTGCCTCGACCAATTCGATGCAGCAGGTGCGGCTGGTCGCGGCCGCACCGCCGCTTGCGCCCGCAACCGTCGCGCTCAATACGTCAGTCCTTTATATCGGCCAGGCCATCGGTTCTGCCGTCGGAGGGCTGCTGTTTGCCCGCGATCTGCTCCACAGCACAGGCTTCGTGGCGGTCGGTTTCGTCGTTCTGGCGCTGGTCCTGGTGGTTGCGAGCCGGCCCCGGCCGGCGGCCGCCGTCCCGGGTTGAAAGCCGTCTCTCCTGTGCGCAAGGCGCTTGGCAAACGGCGCGGGAGAGCGCTAGAAGGCCGGTCATGGGGACCAAAGAGGTTTGACTGAAATGAGGATGATTCTGGCGGTAGCCGCGGTGCTCTATTCAGCCTCCGCATTTGCGCAAACCGATAAGCCACCGATGGTGGGGGACAAGCCGCTGGTGCAGGTGAAGCCCAAGGGGACCAAGGCCGGCACCAAAGAAGCGGCTGCCAAGCCGGCCGCGGCGCCCAAGGGCAAGCCCCAGTCGGTCGCGGTACGGCTCCAGGCGTGCCTTGACCTCGACGACGGCACCAAGGACCGGCTCAACTGCTACGACGCGATTGTCGCGCCGACGCCGAAGCCGAAGCCGGCGAAGGCCAAGGGCTACGCCGATTGCCGTTTCTTCAAGGAAGAGGATGAGCGCTTGGCCTGCTTCAACGGTTTCGCCGAGAGCATTCCGAAGCTGCCCAAAAGCTGAAGCTTGGGGGCCGGCGGCCTAGTCGCTGAGCCGGCTCAATACGGCCCTGAAGGCAACGCCCGGCACTTGCAGCGCGGTGCCTTCGAACTCCGCCGTGTCGCCATCCTCGCGACCGGCGAGCGTCAGCGTGATCCGGTCGATGCCGAACAGAGCCTTGAACGACGGGTCGTCGTTGTAGCGCTCGGTCGAGATCTTGACCTTGATGCTGTCGCCTTGGCCGGTATAGGTGCCGATGAAGGCGAAGGCCGAATTGCCGCCGCGCATCTTGCCGTCAGTCACGTAGACGACGCCGCAGCCGGTCCCGTGAACGGTGTGGAAGTCGACCTTGTAGAGTCCCTGACGCACTGCCTGTCCCCGTGGAAATCCAAATTCAACTTGGCCGGCAAATTATGGTCGTGGCCAGCAGAAACAATCCGGTGGCTGCCGGGGATTGTCGGCCATCAACATCACATTTTGATCATGGCCTGAGAGAATTGCAGGCAACACGCCGAAATGCCGGCGTGCGCAATATCGGGATCAGCGGCTCGATGCCGAAGGGCTGGTGGCCGCGACGCGCGTCAGCGCCAGCGCCGGCGTGGCCGACATCTTCACAAGAACGTCCTTGAGCGGGTACTGCGTCCACGCGCGGTTGACGTAGTCGCGATGGGTGATGCCGTCGCCGGTTTCCACGAACACCACGCTTCCGGGACGCAAGGGTCCATCCATGTCTTCGGAGACGCTGATGCCCTTTTGCCTGAGCATGCTCATCAATTCGTGGTCGCGCCGTGCAGTGTAGTGCGTGTAGGAACTGACGAAGAAGCCGGAGCGGTGGCTCTCGATCCAGGACGCGAACTTGTCCATCTCGCCATAAACCGCATCGAGCAGCACGACACCGCGGACGCGATCGCTGATGCCGCCGACCTCGAGGCTCCAAGCCGTCGGCAGGAAGCCGCCGCTATACCCGACGATCACGATCGGCATGTTGGCGAAGGCCCGCGCGCTGTTAGGGTCGCCGGTGAGACGGGCAAGGTGGCTCGCCGATTCCTCCATGAAGCGCTTGAGGCCGCCGGGCTGCCAGAATTTTCCGGCGCTGGAGTCTGCGGCGTCGACCGCCATCTGCGGCGCGAGCAGCACGGCATTGGCGCCGGAATCGGTGATCTGCTTGGGCACCAGCTGGCGGTCGCGTACGTCGCGCTCCAGCGTCGCGCCATTTCCATGGAAGAACACCACGATCACGCCAGGCTTGCGCACGTCGAAGTGCTCGGGGACGTGCACCAGCACGCGGCTGTCGTTGTAGGTTTCGTCCTGCCAGAATACACGTCCCGAATAGCTGCGGTGGCCGCGGCGCTCGCCCTTGGAGATGTTGAGGAAGGGCGCGTCGGAGGCGGGATTGTTGCCGAAATAGGGGAAGGCCGAGGACTTCATGCTGACGAGGGTCGTCAGGTCTTCGCGCTGCGGACGCTGGTAGGGGACCTGCGGCGCGAGCGACGCGACCTTGTAGGGTGCCTGCTCGGGCTTGGGTGGTTGCTGCACGGCGCGCTTGGGCGAGAAGTCCGACATCTGCCGCTGCAGGAAACTCTCGCTTGCCGAGGGAAAGCGTTCCTTGAATTGCGGGGCGGGGAAGCGATCGTCGAACGTGTCGCCGCTTGTGACTTGCCGGCTGGCGACTTGGGGATTGGTCTTGCCAATGACCTGGACATTGGCCTGCGAGCCCGCGGCGAGCGCCGTCGGATTGGGTGACTGGCCGCATTGAACCAGCGTGAGCGAGAGGGGCACCAAGCCTGAGACGAGGGCGATCCGAAGCGCACGACCACGCGCGCCGGACGCCTTGGTCCGGTCAGCACGCATGTCTGCTTCCAATTTCGGAACGGCCCCGACCATCCACCCATGACCCCAAGTCACGAACCATCGGCAATCTTGAGACAATTGAGCCGACTGGCGTTTAGGCGACGTTAAGCGTCCGGACAAACTTCCCCACATCCGGAACGATCAAAAAAGACCACGCAATCGTGTCGCGATTGTGGGAGAGACGCGCGCATTTCCGCGGCCGGCTACGGGTTTATTGCCAAAAACGGGCATAAAAGGTGGCTCGTTACCTATTTTGCTTGCCTCATTTAACCCTTGTTAACCCTGCTTGAATTGACTGGACCAATCTGCACGATGCCTCCCACGAGGCGCCACGCCTGAGGCTCAGGGACCCAGATGACGGCATCAGATGCGGGAACTGCGCCCTGGACCGGGCGGTTGACCGGAGGCTCCGGAGTTTCCGTTCTGGTCGCGACCGCGATCGTCGTGGCCGACATGATCGGGGTGGGCGTCTTCACCAGCCTCGGCTTCCAGGTCAAGGATCTTCCCTCGGGCTTCTCGATCCTGGCGCTATGGACGGTCGGCGGCATTGTCGCGCTGTGCGGCGTGTTCTCCTATAGCGAACTGGGCGCAATGTTTCCGCGCTCGAGCGGCGAGTACAATTTCCTCGGCCGCACCTACCATCCGGCGTTCGGTTTTCTCGCCGGCTGGGTCTCGGCGACGGTGGGTTTCGCTGCACCCGTGGCGCTCGCGGCCATGGCTTTCGGCGAATATGCCAAGTCCGTCGTGCCCGAGGTGCCGCCGATCCCGCTCGCCATCGGCGTGGTGTGGCTGGTGTCGATCGTGCAACTGACCGGCGTCAGGCACTCCTCGACCTTCCAGTTGATCTCGACCATCCTCAAGGTCGTGCTGATCGTCGCTTTCCTCGTTGCGGGCTTCATCATCGGCACGCCGCAGCCGATCTCCTTTGCGCCGCAGGCGGGCGATCTCGCCCATATCGTGAGCGCGCCTTTCGCGATCGGGCTCGTCTTCGTGATGTACTCGTTCTCGGGCTGGAATGCTGCGACCTACATCATCGGCGAGATGAACACGCCGCAGCAGAGTCTGCCTCGCGCGCTGCTTGCGGGCACGCTGATCGTGCTGGTGCTGTATGTCGCGCTCAACGCGGTGTTCCTCTACGCGACGCCGATCGACGCCCTGGCCGGCCAGCTCGACGTCGCGAGCGTGGCCGGCAGTGCCATTTTCGGCTCGCTCGGCGGCCGGATCGTCGGCGCCATGATCTGCGTCGGCCTGATTTCCTCGATCAGTGCAATGATGTGGATCGGCCCGCGCGTAATGATGACGATGGGGGAAGACATCCCGGCGCTGCGCGTGTTCTCGAAGCGATCGGTGCGCGGCGCGCCGGCCTACGCCATCCTGTTCCAGCTCGCGGTCGCCAACCTGCTGCTGTTCACGCGCAGCTTCGAGGCGGTGCTCGACTTCATCCAGTTCGCGCTGTTGTTCTGTTCGTTCTTCACGGTCGCCGGCGTCATCAAGCTGCGCATCACCGATCCCGATTTGCCGAGGCCCTATCGCGCCTGGGGATACCCTTTCACGCCGCTCGTTTTCCTGCTCGTGACCGCATCCATGATGTACTACCTCTTGACCGAGCGGCCGGTGCAATCGCTGTCGGGGATGTTCGTCATGCTTGCGGGCCTGTTGATTTATGCTGTTTTCCGCAGGCGGCCGGTCGCCGCTTCTACGTCACATCATCGCGAATAGACATGTTTCGAGCCATGAGACTTGCGGCCGTCGCTCTTGCCCTTATGGCTGCGGCCATCTCGTCCGTGCGTGCCGCGGAGGTTACCTTCGACGACACGGCGCGCTTCCTCGCGGGCATGCAGCCGTCAGCGGACTCACCGCTGCTAGCGCTCACCAAGGACCCGTCCTGGCAGCGTCACGCCAGATTCTTCGACGGCGCCTTTGCCCAGCTCGAGCAACGGCAATTGTCCAAGATCCGCGACTGGTCCGAGGTGAATCTCGCCGCGCCGCGGCCGACCATGTTCTATTTTTTCAGTGGCCCGGACTTCCTCTACGCCAACGCCTTCTATTCCAAGGCCAGCACCTATGTGCTGGGCGCGCTGGAGCCGGTCGGCGCGGTGCCTGATCCGACCAGATTGCAGCGTGGCTCGGTCAACGCCGCGCTCTACAATGTCGAGCGCTCGCTCGGCTCGATCCTGAGCTTCTCATTCTTCATCACCAAGCAGATGAAGGTCGACCTGCACTCCAACCAGGTCAACGGCACCCTGCCGATCCTCTATGTCTTCCTGGCCCGCTCGGGCAAAACCATCCGCAACGTCGAGATGGTCGCGCTCGACGACAAGGGGGGAATGCATACAGGCAACGACAATCCGGGGCCGAATGCCACGCGTGGCGTTCGCATCACCTTCGCAGGCGCCGACGGCGAGGCGCGCACGCTGTATTATTTCTCGACCGATCTCTCCAACTCGGGCGCACGCGCCGCCGGCTTCCTGAAATTCTGCCAGGCGCTCGGGCCCGGCAACAGCCTGATCAAGAGCGCGTCGTACCTCCTGCACGCAGGCAACTTCACCGTCGTGCGGGACTGGCTGCTCGCCAACAGCGCGACCATCATCCAGGACGATTCCGGCATTCCGCTGGCCAACTACAATTCGCGGCAGTGGCGGTTCTTCCCGTTCGGCCGCTATCTTGGTCCGATCAACGAATTCCCCGGCCGCTACCAGGAGCGTTACGCCGAACTGTTCACGCGCGCCCAGCCGATCGATTTCGGCGTCGGCTATCGCTGGCGCATGCACGAGTCGAATTTGCTGCTGTCGGTGAAGATCCCCGGAAGCGAAACCGCGCCGGCCGAGACCACATCATCCGCGGAGCCGCCGCCGAAACCGCGGCCGAAGCGGCCGCGTCCACCCGAGCCGATCCCGCCGCCACCCGGCCGCTTCTTCTGGTTCCGCTAGCTACCAGTGCACGCTTTGACTCGGCACGATGAACGCCGTCGTGCTCGGCGGTGTTGAGAGACTTGCCGCCAGATACCAGCCGGAGCCGACGACGAGAACGAGCAGCGCTATGATCGCGAGCATGTCGATGGTTCGGGGATCGTGATCCCGGGGATTGAAGCCAAGATGTGAACCAGGCCTGATGTGAAAATGGGGGCTGATTTTCCAGCGCATTGTTGTTTCCTCCCGTGGGAGCGTCACGACAACGCGAGGACAGAGTTCCGGTTCCGCTCAATGGAGCGAAGCTCAAAGCACCGCAGCGTTCCTAGGACGCATTGACGCCGCGCCAGCGCGCGTAACGCCATGGCAGATACCAGCGCGCACCTTTGGGCACGGTGAGAGGCACGTTGTCGATGCCCGAGGTGCCAAAGGGATTGCAGCGCAGCAGACGCGCGAGCGTCATCCAGCCCCCGGCCCAGAGGCCAAACCGCTCGATCGCTTCGTCGCCATACACGGAGCAGGTGGGCAGATGGCGGCAGTTGTAACCCACCAGTGGCGACAGCGTATGGCGATAGAGCCAGATCAGCGCGCGACCGAATCTGCGGGGCAGCCGCAGCGCTTCGGCAACGGGAGCGGAACAGTGCTCGCAGGTTGTGTGCTTCATGTGCGCTGTGCCGACATCCTGTACGCGCCGATGCGCGGTTCCAGCGCAGGGAACAGTGCGCTGTTGTACGCGAGCCATATTTTGCCTGCTTTGAGGGAGCAGTGCAGCAAGTACCTATGGACGATCTGTATTCCCCCGGATACCATTTTTGTGACGTTCTTGTGTAGACTCATGGGAACGTCGAAACGGGGCTTGCCTGATTGCTTTTGGGGCTTGGGGAAGGAACCAGTTTGAGAGTTCTGAAGTCGCTCAACCTTCGCGGTTGGTTGCTGGTGGGAACCGCCGCTTGTGGTCTCGTGTTGGCTGGCGCCGTCGCGACTGTTGGCTCGCCGGCCAGGGCCGGCACCTCGCTGGAAGAGCGTAAGCTGCCGATGAAATTTGGCTGGGTCGCCTGCGCACCGAACTGCCGCGGCTGGGTCAGTGCGGTCGGCATCATCACCGCTGATACCCCGAAGGATTTTGACGACTTTGCCCGCGGACGCCAGCTGGGCGGCGCTACCGTCGTGCTCGACTCCAGCGGCGGTTCCGTCAACGATGCGATCACGCTCGGTCGACGCTTCCGTAGTCTCGGCCTCCTGACCACCGTCGGCATCACGCAGCAGAACGGCGGCGGCCAAGGCGCCCGTCCGGCGGTCGCTTCGGAGGCCTATTGTGAATCCATGTGTGTGTTCCTGCTGCTGGCCGGCAAGAAGCGCTACGTCCCGGAAGCGGCCCATGTCCGCGTCCATCAGATCTGGATGGGTGACCGCGCCGACGACGCCAAGGCCGCGAGCTACAACGCGCAGGATCTGATGATCGTGGAACGCGACATCGGCCGGCTCGCCAAATACACCTTCGACATGGGCGGGGCGGGGGACCTGCTGTCGCTCGCGCTCAGCGTGCCGCCCTGGGAAGATCTGCACGAGCTCGATGCGGGCGAGCTGAAATTGACCAATCTTGTGACGACAGACCTGGTTGCCGATGTGCTGCCACACGTCGATATCACGGCGCCAGCGGTGGCGGAGCTCGCACCGAAGACGCAGGCCAGGTTCGGCGAGGAGGCGGGGCCGCAGCCTGCCAAGTCGACCAAGACGGCGGAAGCCGTGGTCCCGACCGGGAGCGTGGCAGCGCCGGGGGCTGCGCCGCAGAAGTAAGAGCTTCGGTCTCGACTTGGCCCTTACGCGGTGGCCGGCTGCTTCGCCTTGGCCTCGATCTGGCCGATTGCGTCGACCACGGCATCGAAGGTCAGGAGCGTCGAGGCGTGGCGCGCCTTGTACTCGCGGACCGGCTCGAGGAATTTGATCTCTTCCCATTTGCCTTCAGGAGGCGCGCCATTCTCCTTGAGCATCTTGCGAACGGTGTCGCGTAACTCACGGAGTTCACTCGCAGTCGAGCCGACCACGTGACTTGCCATGATGGATGAAGAGGCCTGTCCCAAAGCGCAGGCCTTCACGTCATGCGCGAAGTCGGTGACGGTATCGCCCTCCATCTTGAGGTCGATCTTCACGGTCGAGCCGCACAATTTGGAGTGGGCGGTGGCGCTTGCGTCGGGATCCGGCAACCGCCCGAGGCGCGGAATATTCCCGGCCAGCTCGATGATCCGCTTGTTATAGATGTCGTTCAGCATGTGATGGAGTCCAACACTTACCTACCGGATCGGCCTTGGCGGGCGCCGTCCACGGTCCTATATAGGGTCGGAACTGGCGGAAAAACAGTCCGGCGGTGCGTTGGCAGTGATCCAGATCTGCGCAGCCGGCGTTATTGCCAAGTGACCTCTTTCGCCAAATACTGTTCTCTTCAGGCGTCCGGCGGCTCGTCCGCCCCGTCTGCCGGTGACACTCCGGCCGCAAGGCCGTCGAACGGAGTAGACATGGACGCTGCCATCAAATCCATCCGCCCCAGCAAGCCCGCTGACAAGCAGGTTGAGAGCCGCCCGGCGGAGCTCGATCCTGCCGAATTCCTCGCGGCCGCCGTCCGCGCCGACCAGCCGCGCCCGGCGCGCGCCGAGGCGGAAGCCGCGGTGAAGACACTTCTCGCCTATATCGGGGAGAACACCGAGCGCGAGGGCCTGCTCGACACGCCGCGCCGCGTCGTCGAGGCCTTCGACGAGCTCTATCAGGGCTATCACCAATGCCCGGCCGAGGTGCTCGACCGCACGTTCGGCGAGACCGCCGGCTATGACGACTTCGTGCTGGTCCGTGACATCGAGTTCACCTCGCAGTGCGAGCATCACATGATGCCGTTCTACGGCAAGGCGCACATCGCCTACACGCCGGTGGAACGCGTCGTCGGCCTGTCGAAGCTCGCGCGCCTGACCGATATCTTCGCCCGACGGCTCCAGACCCAGGAGCATTTGACGGCGCAGATCGCAGCCGCGATCGACGAGATCCTGAAGCCACGCGGCGTTGCCGTCCTGATCGAGGCCGAGCATACCTGTATGTCGGTGCGTGGCGTCGCCAAGCATGGCGCTTCCACCTTCACCAGCCGCTACACGGGCATGTTCCGCGACAATCCGGCGGAGCAGGCCCGTTTCCTGTCCATGGTGCGAGGCCTCACGCGCTGACCTCGCGGGTATCTGAAGCGAGGACGGCCGTGTCCGCTCACTCCCACGAGATCGAGGAAGGCCTGGCCTTCCTCCCCAAGTTCGATGCCGCTGGCCTCGTGACGGTCGTCGCGACCGACGTCGCGACCGGCGACGTGCTCATGGTCGCGCACATGAACGACGAGGCGCTGCGCAGGACCATTGCGACCGGCGAAGCTTGGTACTTCAGCCGCTCGCGCAATGCCTTGTGGCGAAAAGGTGAGACCTCAGGTCAGACCCAACGCGTGGTCGAGATTCGCACCGACTGCGACCAGGATGCGGTCTGGCTTCGCGTCGAGCAGACTGGTGCTGCCTGCCACACCGGCCGCCGATCCTGCTTCTACCGCAAGGTCGAGGCCGAGGGCGGCGGTGCGAAGCTGGTGTTTGTCGATGCCGACAGGCTGTTCGACCCGGACGCGGTCTACAGGAAATAGCCCACCCGTCATTCCGGGTTCATCGCTGTGCGATGCCCCGGAATGACAGTAGCCCGCAAATTAACCCCGCGTTAACCATAATTGTCCCACGGTGGGACGATCAGGCGCCCGAATTGCCGGCGCCGCTCACACGCCGCGCGGGCCGGTCACGCCATCATGTCGGTCGACAATTCCAGTGCATCGCAGACGACCGCAACTGAAGGTGCGCGGCGCGTCGCGGGCGCGATCAGGCAGGCGTCGAACCAGACCGGCGTCAGCTTCGAATACATGCTGACGACCGCCAAGATGGAATCGGATTTCGATCCGTCGGCTGGCGCCACCACCTCGTCCGCCCACGGGCTCTACCAGTTCATCGACCAGACCTGGCTCGGCACGGTGAAGGAGGCGGGCACCCAGCTCGGCTATGGCAACTATGCCGACGCCATCACCAGGACGTCGTCAGGCACCTACACCGTCGACGATCCCTTCATGAAGCGCTCGATCATGAAGCTGCGTGACGATCCCGAAGCCGCATCCAGCATGGCGGCGGCGCTGACGCAGTCGAACAGCTTCAAGCTCACCGGTCTGATTGGCCGCCGGCCATCCGACAGCGAGCTCTACATGGCGCATTTCATGGGCGTCGGCGGTGCGGCGAAACTGATTGCCAATGCCGAGGACAATCCGCAAGCTGTTGGCGCTCGGCTGTTTCCCAATGCCGCCTCCGCGAACCGCTCGATCTTCTACGCCAGGGACGGGCGTGCGCGCAGCGTCTCCGAAGTCTATTCAGTACTGAATGCGCGCTACGCCAGCGCCTCGAATGCAAAATCGACGCGTAGCGCGATGGCGATGTATGGCGACACCCCGTCGACCACGCAGGTTGCCGCCGCCAACGGCGTGCAGCCCGCCGCGCCAATGGTCAATGGCGCGGCCTATCTCCAGACCTTCCCGGACTCGCGTTCAGTGACGCCGGTGAGTGCGACCCCGTCAACGGCCGTTGCCGACAGCGCGCCGACTGCACCTGCGTTTCGTTCGATCTATCAGCCCGGCGATGCGACGCAGCCGGTCTCGACGACGGTACAGAAATTGTGGGGCAATAACGCTTCGCTCACGTCGGTTGCGTCGGCGACGCCCGACGTGCGGCCGCCGCAGCCGCTCGATCTCTTCAGCGACCGCAGCGGCACGTTCTCGAGCTAGCCGCGCCGCCGCGTCCGCTGGGCGATTTTCAGCTCTTAACAAATCATCAACAAAACCAGCCGGTTATGGTGAACGCTTTGTTAAGCGTCGTGGTTTATTTTGTGTTGCAGGTGACACGCCGTCACCGCCACGTTCTTCGTTGCGTAAGCCGGAAGCACCATGATTGTTCGGCAGTTCATCAATTGGATCAGGACCGCGCCCGCCGGTGAGCGGGCCGAGGCGACGCGGGCATTGGCCCGGGCCTGGCTGATCTCGGACCTTTCCCATGACGACCGCGTCGCCGCCGAAGGCGCGCTGCTGATGCTGCTCGACGATCCGTCGCCGCTGGTGCGGCAGGCGATGGCCGAGGCTTTTGCGCGCAGCGCGGATGCGCCGGCGTCGATCGTGCGGGCGCTGTCGGCGGATCAGCCGACCGTGGCGCTGCCCGTGCTCGAACATTCGCCGCTGCTGATCGACGCCGATCTCGTCGACATCGTCGCGACCGGTAATGACGAGGTACAATGCGCGGTCGCCCGCCGCATCGCGCTGCCGGTCTCGATCTGCGCCGCCATCGCCGAGGTCGGCTGTGCGGCCGCGTCCCTCGAGCTCATTGAAAATCCCCACGCCGAGCTCGCGCCGTTCTCCTGGACGCGTATTGTCGAGCGTCACGGCCATCTCGCCGCGATCCGCGAGGCAATGCTCGTGCTGGACGACATTCCGGCCGCAACGCGCGCCGCATTGGTGGCAAAGCTGTCCGAGACGCTGGCGCAATTCGTCGTGGCGCGGAACTGGCTGAGTGCCGATCGTGCCGAGCGCATGACATCAGAGGCGCGTGACCGCTCCACCATGAACATCGCTGCGCGCTCGCGCGGCGAGGACATGCAGGGCCTGGTGAAGCATCTGCGTGTCACCGGCCAGCTCACCGCGGGCCTGATCCTGCGCGCTCTGCTGTCGAGCAATCTCGACCTGTTTGACGCCGCGCTCGCCGAACTCGCCGATCTGCCGCTCGCGCGCGTCTCGGCGCTGCTGCACGACCGCGGCGGCAACAGCCTGCACGCGCTACTCCGTCGCGCCGGGTTGCCCGAGGCGACCTTCGCCGCGTTCCAGGTCGCGCTCGATGCCTGCCACGAGCAGGGCTTCGTCGATACCGACGACACCGCGGCCCGGCTTCGCCGTCGCATGGTCGAGCGCGTACTCACCCATTGCGAGACCGACCGCGGCGCCACCGAGCCGCTGATGGTCCTGCTGCGTCGCTTCGCCACGGAATCCGCCCGCGAAGAGGCGAGGCTGTTCTGCGACGAGATCGTCGCGGATGACACGATCGACCCCATGTATGACGACCTGATCGCGGCGTAGTTCGAGCCGGCCCCACAAACTCCGCCATTGCGAGCGCAGCGAGGCAATCCAGGAATCCCTCTGCGGGGACAGTCTGGATTGCTTCACGTTACATCAAGCGCGGGTCGGCATTCCGCCGGTGCTAAACTCGCAATGACGAGGAGAGAGCCGAGCGCTACTCCGCCGGCACGATGCTCGGCGCGAGGATCACTTCGAGATGCTCGGGGCGGTCGCGGTTGACGTCGGCGAGATAGTCGTCGGCGACCTTGCGCAGACGGCGGCTGAGCTCGGCGGAGACGCTGATGCTGTCGAGCTTTGTGTTCTCGTGCACGATGGCGAGGATTGCGTTGATGTGGTGCGTGAACAGCTCGGCCGGCACCTTCTCGAGATCTGGCGCGTGCTCGATGACGCGACAGAGGCTCTCCGCAACTCCCGCGGCTGCCGGGAAGCCAAACGTGGCTGCGTCGCCCTTGATGTCGTGCGCGGCATGGAACAGCTCGTCGCGCCGCGCCTTGGTGAAGCCGTCGTTGCGGATGGCGACATGGGCGGCCGACAGCCGGTTGACCTCGGTCGTCATCCAGGTCTTGAACTCGCCGGACAGACCGGCAAGCGCCTGCTCGGCGCGACCGATCGGGTCGTCCATGTCCTTTTCTTCGACACGGCGCAGAACCTTGCGCAGCGGATTGGGCTGCGTGATCACGTGGTGCGTGGCGAAGGCCTTGACCTCGATGTCCTTTGCGCTGTTCTTCGCCATGATGCCTGCCTCGTCGGATGAGACGTTGCGCTAGATGGAGGAGCGTGCCTTGTCGAGCAGCGAGGGCTGCTGGAGCACCTCGTGTTTTTCGCCGACGCGGCGCTCCGGGCCCATATAGGCGGAGTTGGTGTTGCGGCGCCGGTCCGGGCCGAAATAGGTCTTGGTCTTGATGAAGGGCCGGGGACTGGCGACCACGTTGAGGATGCGCTGGTAGAGGCCCTTGGCCGAGATCGGCTTGGCCAGGAATTCGGTGACGCCGGCATCGCGCGCGACGGTGACGCGGCGCTTCTCGGAATGGCCGGTCAGCATGATGATCGGTGCGTAGGGGTTACCCTTGGATTCTGGCTGCCGGATCATCTGCGCGAGCTCGAGCCCGTCGAAGATCGGCATCGCCCAGTCGGTGATGACGATGTCGGGCACGTAATGGCTGTACATTTCCAGCGCGGTGGCGCCGTCCTCGGCCTCGTAGACCTCGCGCGCGCCGAACGAATGCAGCAGCGTCCGCAGGATGCGGCGCATGTGCGGATTATCGTCGCAGACGAGGAAGCGCAGCTTGTTGAAGTCGATGCGAAACATGACGCCCGGGCCAAAGCGGTCAACCTTCATTAACCATATCGTGCCGAGGGTTAACGAAGGGTTGCCGCCGCCCGCGCGGCAGGGGCTCAGTAACCGAACTGCTCGCGCAAAATGCGCTCTTCCAGGCTGTGGCCGGGGTCGAACAGCATGCGCATCGAGATGGTCCTGTCGGACAGGATTTCGACGCGCCGGACCCTGCGCACCTCCTCGTGGTCGGCGACCGCCGCGACCGGGCGCTTGTCGTCCTCCAGCACCTCGATCACGACATAGGCGGTGTTGGGGAGCAGGGCGCCGCGCCAACGCCGCGGCCGGAATGCGCTGATCGGCGTCAGCGCCAGGAGCGCCGCGTTGATCGGCAGGATCGGGCCTTGCGCCGACAGATTGTAGGCCGTCGAGCCTGCCGGCGTCGCCACGATGATGCCGTCGGCGATCAACTCGGGCATGCGTTCGCGCTCGTCGATCAGGATCCGCAGGCGTGCGGCCTGGGAGGTCTGCCGGAACAGGTAGACCTCGTTGATGGCGTGGTGCAGGTGCACGCGGTCGTTGACGTCGGTCGCGCGCATCAGGAGCGGATTGATCTCGGATTCATGTGCAGCCTCGAGCCGTGCGCGCAGATCGTGCGTCGAGTACTCGTTCATCAGGAAGCCGACAGTGCCGCGATGCATGCCGTAGATCGGCTTGCCCGAACGCATGTGGTGGTGCAGCGTCTGGAGCATCAGCCCGTCGCCGCCAAGCGCGACAATGACGTCGGCCTCGTCAGGATCGCAATTGCCGTATTGCGAGGTGAGCTGGTGGAAGGCGGCCTCGGCCTCGCTGCTCGGGCTGGCGACAAAGGCGATCCGGTCGTATCGCGATGGCTTGGTCATGGCTTCCAGATCATGGCTTCCAGGCAGGAGCCGTTGGCTCGAGAAAGTTCCGCCGAGGTCGTCTATACGACCTGGGCCTGTATTGTCGAGGACGACTAGCTGGCAAGGCAAACGCGCCCTCCAACAAGGCTTACCATTTGGGGTCGAAGCCGGGTTCATCGGCCCGGAAGGCCCGTCCAGGGCCTCAGATCCGCCAAACGGTCGCATTTGGCGGCTAGATCTGTGATCGAAAAACCGCGAGCGGGGCAGGGAGAACAGTCATGGTCACGAGATTGCGCATGCTGCGCGGTGCGGGGTTGGCGTTGGCGGTCGTTGCTTTCGCGCTCGCCGGCCCGGCGCGGGCGGACGAACCGCCGCAGCCGCGCAGCGAGGCTGCAGCGCCCGCGGGACAGAAGGGTGGACGCGGCGGCAGTGCACAGAATGCGACGCAGGCTTCGCCATCGGCGCCCGATCGTCGTCTTCCCGGAGATTCGACCACCAGGCAGACCCTCGACCTACCGGGCCGAACGCTCCGCTTCGCGGCGACCGCCGGCTCCATCCGTGTGTTCGACGAGAAGGGCGAGCCGCTCGCCGACATCGCCGTCACGTCTTATGAGCTCGACGGCGCCGACCGCGCCACGCGCCCAGTCACGTTCCTGTTCAACGGCGGGCCCGGCGCGTCCTCGGCATGGCTCCAGTTCGGCGCGGTCGGGCCATGGCGGCTGCCGCTCGACGGCGAGGGGCTGTCGCCGTCGGCTTCGCCGGAGGTGAAGCCGAACGCGGAGACTTGGCTCGACTTCACCGATCTCGTCTTCATCGATCCTGTCGGCACCGGCTACAGCCGCGTCATCGCGAGCGGCGAGGATGCGCGGAAAAGGTTCTATTCGGTCGACGGTGACGTCAATTCGATCGCGCTCGTCATTCGCCGCTGGCTCGAGAAACACGACCGCCTGACCTCGCCGAAATATGTCACCGGCGAGAGCTATGGCGGCATCCGCGGACCGAAAGTCGTGCGGCAATTGCAGATCCAGCATGGCGTCGGCGTCAAAGGCTTGATCCTGGTATCGCCGCTGCTGGATTTTCGCGAGTTCTCCGGCTCGAGCCTCCTGCAATATGTCGCGACCTTGCCGAGCTATGTTGCGGTGGCGCGCGAAGCCAGGGGGCCGGTCAAGCGCGCGGATCTCGCCGATGTGGAGGCCTACGCACGCGGTGAATTCCTGGCCGACCTCGTCAAGGGCGAGGCGGACAAGGAGGCCACCAATCGTCTCGCCGACAAGGTCGCCGAGCTTACCGGCATCGACCAGGCAGTGAGCCGAAGGCTCGCCGGTCGTTTCGATGTCGGTGAATTTC
Source organism: Bradyrhizobium sp. WYCCWR 13022 (assembly GCF_030435535.1). Classification (NCBI taxonomy): domain Bacteria; kingdom Pseudomonadati; phylum Pseudomonadota; class Alphaproteobacteria; order Hyphomicrobiales; family Nitrobacteraceae; genus Bradyrhizobium; species Bradyrhizobium sp. WYCCWR 13022. Next base: position 84,774 of record NZ_JAUIZJ010000017.1, on the reverse strand, counting down.
GCCGCGAGTTTGATCGCAAGAATGGCATGGTGACCGGGCGCTATGACGGATCGGTCCGTGGCCTCGATCCCTATCCAGATTCAAGCGGCTCACGCTTCGGCGATCCCTCCGGCGATGCGCTTCAGGCGCCGCTGACGAGTGCCGCCGTTGATGTGCTCACGCGAAAACTCAACTGGCGGCCGGATGGCTCCTATGAAGTCCTCAACGGCGCCGTCGAGCACAACTGGAATTTCGGCGGCGGTATCAACCCGCCGCAATCGCTGTCGGAGCTGCGCCAGATACTCGCTACCGACGCGAAACTGAATGTGCTGGTCGCGCACGGCCTGTTCGATCTCGCCACGCCCTATTTCGGCACGAAGCGGGTGCTTGACCAGCTTCCTGCCTTCGCGACGTCGCGGGTGAAGTTCGTGGTCTATCCCGGCGGCCACATGTTCTATTCACGCGACGGTTCGCGGCAGGCTTTGCGTGGAGAGGTCGAGGCGCTGATCAGGGAATAGGCCGCCGCTTGCGTGGTGGATACCGCCGCGCGATCTCGCGTGCGACGACGCTTGCAGGCTTGATGTTGGCGCCGCCAAGCCAGATGTCGCCAACCCTGCCGCGCTTGTCGCGGAGGCGGCGCACCGGTTCGCCATGGCTGGAATAGCCGGCCGCCCAGGCGAGCTTGCCCGTGTCGCGGCCGGTGACCTCGATCTCGGCGGCATCCATGAATGGATTGTTGAACTGCGGATTGGCGACGAGCACACGGTTGCCGGCGGGTACGAGGTCAGTCGCGCCCCAGATCGTCCACCAGCGGCCGGTCCAGTCGCGCAGGCGGCGGTCGGGAGCGCCGCGCGTCTTGAAGACGCGCAGTATCTGCATTGCGCCGTCCATCCAGAAGGGTGCCGCGCCATCGATGGAGTTGCTGAGAATGCTGATCGCGAGCTCGCAGCCCGGAATGGAGCAGGTCCGGGAAATGTAACCCTGGAAGCCGCCGCCATGGCCGAACCAGTCCCAGCCGTCGGTCTTGCCGGCGTTGACGCCGAGACCGTAATAGGCCTCGAAGCTTTGCGGCACGCGCCAATGATGCCGCGTCATCTCGCGGCGGCTCGCGACCGACAGCACGCTCTTCCTGGCGTTGGGTGCGAGCTGGGCGAAGAATCGCGCGGTGTCCGCAGCGGTGGCAACGAAGCCCGCGGCTGATGCCATCGCGTGCGCCGGATTGTCGCCCGGGATCACGCAGCGTTCGCCCAGCGGCAGCTTGCGCGTATGGCCGCGCGCAAACGGCGCGCCCTTGGGAAGCGGAGCGTTGGGCTCGGTCTCGCGCAAGCCCGCGGGCTCGATGATCTCGCGCTTGATCCAGGCGGAGTAGGGTTCCTTCGTCACCGCTTCGATGACGAGGCCCATCAGGCCAAAGCCGTGATTGGAATATTTGAAGCGCGTGCTTGGTTCGATCGCGGTCGGCAGCTTCAACTCCGCGAGCAGCTCTTTCGCATTGAGATAGGAACGGCTGTCGATGAACTGGCCTGAGTCGGCGCCGTCGCGCGTCAGCCCGGCGCTGTGCGACAGCACCTGTGCAATCGTCGTCTCGGCGACGCGCGGATGCAGGCCGCTGACATACTGGCCGACGGGATCGTCGAGCCGGAGTTTGCGCTGCTCACGCAGCTTCATGATGCCGGCCGAGGTAAAGCTTTTCGAGTGCGAGGCGATGCGGAAGCGGTGGCGCGGGGTGAGCTTCTCGCCAGTGTCGAGATTGGCAAGCCCGAATGCCTGCTCGGCGACGACCTCGCCGCGATGGACGAAGGCGAGCAAGACGCCCGGCTGCTGGAAGGTCGTCTGCTGGAATTCAATCCAGGAGCCGATGTAGTCGATCGCGGATCGCAGCCACGGGTCCATTGCGCTACCAATTTGCCAGGGGATAGGTGCGCGAAAGCTAGCCGAGAAAGCAGAACGGGCACAACCCGGAAGGTTGTGCCCGTTCGCGTCGAACGAAGATGCGATGTCCTCAGTAGACGAGCGTCGCGCCGGTCGGCTTGTCGAGCGCGGCAGCCAGCGAGCGATACTCGGAGCTGTCGGTGCCGGCGAGCGAGGCGATCTTGTTCAGATGATACTGAGCCTGCTCGCGGTTGCCCTGCTCGAGCTGCCAGAGGCCGTAATACTGCCAGGTGCGGACGTGGTTCGGATCGTCCTTCAGCGCGATCTCGTAATAGACCTTCGACGACTGATAGTCGCCGAGCTTGCGGTAGGAGTAGCCGATCAGATTGGCGACGTCGGCCACGTCGTCACGCTTGAGCTGCTTCAGCTGGCCGATCGCGTCCTTATAGTCGTGCTTGTCGTAGATCGTGGTGTAAGCGGTGCGATAGGCCGCGAGGAATTTGGGATCGCTGATGGAAGAGCTCTTCTTCTTGCCCTTCTTCGTCGAGGTATCCGACTTCGGCGGCGAGGAGGGCTCGTCACTGCCCGCGGCATAGGCGCTGGTCAGAGCCGGCCCGGCCGCCAGGGTCATGGCGACGATTCCCGGCACAAGAAGCGTTGAGAGTTTGCGCATCTAAGTTCTCCCGAATGAAACGTGGCGATCCTACACGATTGCCCAAAGACCGGAACACCCGGGCGGCAAAAACATTCCCGGCTGTTCCCGGCCCTTCGGCGCTCCCACGACAAGATAACAAATTCGTCATCCAGATGAACGGAAGCCTGCCGGGCGCTTCACAACTGGTTCAGCGTGCTCGATCTAGGCTCTCCCCATGATCGAAGGGTCGGCGAGAGGGCGCCGCCTCAAGATCCTTCCAAGAGGAGACCACCATGTTGAAGACCATTTCCGCAGCCTTGCTCGCAGTTTCTGTCATCGCGGCGCCGGCCTTCGCGGCCGAAGCCGGCAAGACCACCACGACCGCGCCGGTGATCAAGGCGGACCAGACCCAGAGCAAGGTGTCGACCACCGCCACCAAACCCGACGCCAGCGTCAAGGCCGATGCGAAGACCGCCGACATCAAGTCCGGCACCAAGGTCGATACCAAGACGAAGGCAATGAACGCCAACGCCGCGATCACGCCCGGCGAGCACAAGACGGTGCGGACGCATCGCCATCACCACAAGCATCTGTCGGCCAAGAAGTCGCTGAAGACGCAGTCGGGCCTCACCAAGCCAGCGCCCACCGAGAAGCGCAGCTAACCGCTGGCCCCTGCGAGGCGGCATCCCTGGCATTGCCCCGCCGCCTCGTACGGAGTTCAGGCCCGGCCCATCGTCACCCCTCGCGCGAAAGCGTGGGGTGCTGACGGCGGGCCGGTGCGTCGTTCGCGGAAGCGAATTCCCTTCGTGCAACCTTGGGGCTAGAACATCTCCGAAACTGACTGGCCGGAGAATTTGATCCCTTGGGGCGATTGGCGAAACGCGCGGCGATCCTGATGCTGCCTCTGGCGCTCGCGGCCTGTTTCGGCAGCGACGGTGATCGCCCATCCCTGATGGGCGGGGGGCAGGCTGGAGGGCCCCAGCCGTTTCCCGACAATTTCCGTAGCGACACGCTGGCCTTGATGCGCGCGTATCTCAACAATCCCGTCGGCGTGCGCGAGGCCGGCATGGCTGACCCTGTGTTGCGAGAGGTCGGCGGACGGCAGTTCTACGTGAGCTGTCTGCACTTCACGCCACGCGAGAGCGACGGCAGCTACAAGGGCATGCGCGAACGCGCCGCCATCTTCGTCAACGGGCGGGGCGACCGTATCGTCGACCGCACAAACGAGCTCTGCGCCGGCGCGGTTTACGCACCCTTTCCAGAACTGGAAGAGATGACGCGGTAGCGCAAAGCCCACCTTCATCGCCCGGTGCTAGGACAGGTGCCGCCGGAGCCGCTGGATCACATTTTGGCGAGCTTTGAACGGGCGGTTTTGCCTTGCGACAAATAGTTACGGCAGGTTCTGCGCGAGCGAAAAAATCGTGCGCAAGAGCCGGACGTGGCGGAACAAAATCGCGATGTTGCCGCCCCGTCACAGTAACGAACGATCAACGTTCCGGCATCGCCGCGAAGCAACCCAATTCACGCCACGTTGTTTCCTGAGTGTCGTAAATGAAAGAACGGGGATGACCATGAAGACGATTTTGCTCGGTGCAGCAGCTCTGCTGGCGCTGGCCGCACCGGCGGCAGCAGCCGACATGCAGCCGCGCACCTACACCAAGGCTCCGGCCTACACGCCGCCGCAGGTGATCTACAACTGGACCGGCTTCTACATCGGTGGCCATGTCGGCGGTGCCTTCGCCGGCGACACCACCTTCCAGTCCAGCGACGCCCGTTTCCTGGGCGGCGTGCAGGGCGGCTTCGACTACCAGTTCGCGCCCAATTGGGTGGTGGGTGTCGAGGCCCAGTATTCCTGGCTGCCGACCAACAACAACGGGGTCACGTTCCCGCTGGGCACGCAGGTGACCTCCAACACCGATCAGATCGGCTCGGTCACCGGCCGCATCGGCTACACTTGGGGGCCAACGCTGCTCTACGCCAAGGGCGGTTATGCCTGGCGTAACAACAATCTCGGGGTCAACGTCGCCGGCGTGCCGCAGACCTTCACGACCACCGGCAACAGCAAGGATGGCTACACCGTCGGTGCCGGCCTCGAATACATGTTCGCGCCGAACTGGTCGGCCAAGGCCGAGTACCAGTACTATAATTTCGGCAGCACCACATTTACCTCCGCTTCCGGTCCGGGCGAGATCGTCGGTGTCCGCGGCCGGGACGACGAGCATACCGTCAAGGTCGGTGTGAACTATCGTTTCGGCTGGGGCGGTCCGGCGGCATCGCGCTACTGATCGGCCGAGAGCGACCAGATCCAGCACAAAGATCTGACGAAAGGCCGGCTCCGCCGGCCTTTCGTTGGTCGGCTTCCTGCCTGCCGCCCCGATGTTTGTATTGCGTGAACCATCTGGCGCGTCATTTGCAAGCAAACAGTTCGGTGCGCGCTTTCTCACGCGCGTCACGGGGATCGCGTAAAGCAAAAATAATTTTTGCGACTTACGGAACTCGCGCTCCGGAATGCGTTATTAGAGAGTTGCCGGGTAGGTTGGGACAACGAACATGCGTATCTTGGCGTCGGCGGTGGTGATCTCGTGCTTCGTTGCCCTGCCGTGTTCTGCCCAAACAATCCTCAAATCCGAGCCTCTGATGTTGGCACCCTATGAGGTCGCCTTCGTGAAGGACGCCTCCTGTCCTTCCGGTAAAGTGTTGAAGGTGACAGGAGCAATCCGCGGGCTGCACCGTCGCAAGGCGTGCGTGTCGCTGGCCGGCGAGCAGGCTTCGCTGGCGACCGCCATGCCCTAAGCCTGCCGGCGTTCAGGCAGATCTCACGAGTTGAGCTGAAGCTCCATCCTGGATTCCCGCTCGGCGTCCGCCTTGTTCTTGGCGGGGTCCTCGCCTTGGGCGGCGCGGCAGGGTTTGATCTCGTAGTCATTGTCGAGCACCCGGCGCGGACCGTGCCGCTCGTCGTCGGTGCCGACATCCACGACCAGTCCGCTGCGTTGCGCGAGTTTCCAGACGTCGGCTTCGTCAGGATAGGCCTTGCTGATCTGGCCGTCGTTGCAGAACAGGGCGTAGGGCATGCTTCCCGCTCCCGGAAAGCGCGTTAACGACTTCGCGCTGCGAGGGGTTCCCAGCTGATCACGGGGGCGTGATCCAGGCTGGCGAATAGCCGGGGCTTGAGTCCTTAACGAGTCCTGAATCCTCCAAAAAAGAAACCTTGGGACTCGTTTGGCGGAATCAGCGGATGTTTCCGGCCATGACGACCGACCTGAAAACCTGCTGCGGGCACATGCTCCTGCCACTGACGCTGGCACTGTTTGGTGCCTGCGCAGCCAATCTCTGGCTGGTGTGGTCCTGGTTGTAGGCGGTCCGGTCTATTTTTGAACCGGCGGCGGGCGCACCTCGCGAATGGCGGCGCGCAGCTTTGTCAGCGTCGCCGCACAATACTCCTCGCGTTCGCGCTCGAACCGCTCCTGATGCTTTCGAAAATTGGCGATACGGGCCTGCATTTCGCTGCGGAAGTCGCTCGCCCGTGGCGGGGCGACCGGCAAGGGCTGCTGGGGCGGCGGGGCGGGCTGAGGTGGATCGGCGTACTGTGGCTCGAACTCAACCGTCACCGTCTCGACGGAGACGATCTCCGCAACCGGGACCGGCGCAGCCACAGCGGTATCCGGTTGACGAAAGTCGTCCTTCCGGCCGGAGACCGACTGCACGAAGGCCAGTGTCTGCGCGATCAGTGCGTCGCGCTCCCTGATCCACTTCATGATCCACCACCCCTGTTGCAAACATTCCACCAAAGTCGTGGCGCCGAATCAAGCAGGCGGTCTCCGCGGGATTGCATATTTTTCCCGGACGCCTGACATTAGGTATATGGACGCCAAGGCCAACCCGTCGGACGAAGCGCAGGGCCTGCGGCTCGTGCGCGCATTTTTGACACTGCCGCCCGAGAAGCGGGCGGAGGTGATTGCGTTCGTCGAGGATTTGGTCCGCACCCATGTTCGACCGGATGACGGCCGGGAGGTTTCCCCGGATCGCTAACGCTGGCGCGGATTGACGTTTGGCACGAAGGGGGCACCAACCACCCGGATCGATGCGGGGCTTGCGCTCTCCATCGGCCTGCCGTCGGCGACCTGCTTCTCGGGCGCCCGCCCAAGCACCGGCTCGAGTACCGCGAGCGCACCGGCCACGACGGCGCAGCACAGCGTGAACGTCGTCAACAGGACCATGTTTCGATTGTCTTCCCGGATCCGCACGGGACGAGAACAAGCCAGCCCCCGCCTTGGTTCCGGCATGGCATCGTCGCGCCGGCAGATCCACGAATGATCTGCCTCGTGCCGCAGGCGGCCTCGTGCCGCCGCAGATTTCTATTGCAGCAAGAGCGCCATCGCGATCGCGAAAAGGAAGAGCGTCGCGACGACGGCTGCGACGGCTCCGGCGATGATCTTGACGCTTTCTCGGCTGGTATCGAACTGCATGCGGCGTGCACTCTACCTCATGTTGCACTCTGACCCAATCTGGTCGGTAGCGGTCGCCGCACCGCCAGCGGCCAATCAATTCTCGAAGGTTGCGCCTTGAGCGATGACGTCAGTGCGGCCGGGCCGCGCACCGCGTGCGGCGATGGCGGCCAGAGCCGCGCGTCGGTTGATCTTTGTCGTGGCGATCGGAGGGTGATTTCGGACGCCATGCGCCCCGTGTATATTGCGCTTGCGACGGAATCTTGACGCGAGTCCCGCCCGATGATCTCCAATCGTCCCACCGTGCTCGCCCATGAGCGGTTCGTGGCCGACCGCCGGAATTTTACCGGCCTCGATCTCGCCGCGCGCTTCGAGCGGATCGAGCGGACGAATCTGTGGGGAGCTGCGACGTCGGTCTCGGGCCTCGGGTCGGAAGATCTCGCCACCGCCGCGATCCGCGAAGCGCTGCCCGGCCTGTTGCGGCGCCTTGGGGCGCGCTCGCTGCTCGATGCACCCTGCGGCGATGCCGGTTGGATCGGCAGCATGAAGTTGGAGGTGGACTATACCGGCATCGACATCGTGCCGTCGCTGATCGCGGCCAACAGCGCGCGCGTAGCGCGCGGCGATCTGAGTGGCCGCTTTCTCGTCGCCGATATCACGCGCGACCCGCTGCCGTCTGCCGACGCGATCCTGTGCCGCGACTGTCTCGTGCATCTGAGCGTCCAGAACATCGCGCGCGCCACCGCCCGATTCCGTGCGAGCGGAGCGCAATTCCTGTTGGCCACGACGTTCCCGGAATGGGACGACAATCGCGATTGCGAGGACGGCGACTGGCGCGCGCTCAACATGACCAAGGCACCGTTCAACTGGCCGCGCCCGCGCGAGTTGATCAACGAGCGCTGCGACGAAGGCGATGGCGGCTGGCGCGACAAGAGCCTCGGGCTCTGGCGGCTGGATGAACTGCCTGACGGCAGCGCGGACGCGGCCTGACGGATCGCCGCGCCATCATCGCCCCGATGTGGGAGATGCCAGGATCAGTCCGCCCGCCGCGGCTTGTCGGACAATACGGTCACTTGCGGACTAGAACCTCCGGAGACCGGCGGAGTAGACTTGAGGAGCACGGCCAATGATCGATGCCAGATGCAGTTGTGGCGCCATTGCGCTATCGCTTCCGGGGCCGACCAACCTGGTCGCGGCCTGTCACTGTCTCGAATGCCAGCGGCGGAGCGGCGCGCCATTTGGGGTTGGTGCTTTCTATCCGATGGAGGCCGTCAAGATCTCAGGGACGCCGAAGGAATATGTTCGCTCCGGCGAGAGCGGGGGCAAGGTTCGCTCATATTTCTGCCCGGATTGCGGCTCGACGGTTTTTTGGACGCCGGAAAAGTTCCCGGGGATGATCGGCGTTGCTCTCGGCGCGATGGCGGACCCGAATTTTCCGGCGCCGATCAAATCGGTGTTCGAGCAATCGAAACATGCGTGGGTCGAGATAACAGGCCTCGGCGTCGAGCATTTGCAACGAGGTACGGCGCAGAAGACTTCAAGCTGAGGAGGACGCATTGAGCGCTGGTGCCGGCTGAGGGGATTGAACCCCCGACCTTCGGTTTACAAAACCTATTGCCTGTAAACAGGATATCGCCCGAAGGGGTCTGAAATTGAAAAATTTGTTGACAGTATAATAGGTTATGGAGGCGGCTAAAATCGACCGCTTGTGGAACGGGCCTTTGGTCTCCATATTTGTGTATCCCCTTGTATCCCCAAAAGGCCAGGGAAATGGCAAACAAGCGATACGCGCTGACGAAAGATTTGCTGAGCGAAGCCGGCGCGAAGCGCGACGCGGACGCCGAATGTCAGTTCGCGATCGATAATCCCAGAGGCCTGAGCATCCGCGTCAGGGGCGGAGAAGTTGCTTACTATGTGCAGGCTCGCACGCGTGTCCGAGGCCAAAAGTCCACGGTCGTAAAACGGCGGCTTGGTGCGGTGGGAGACTTTACGTTCGCCCAGGTGAAGAAGATTGCCACCGAGGCAATATTCGCGATCAAAAACGGGCGCGACCCGGACGCCGTCATCGAAACCAGGTTGATGGGCGGCGACGAAAAGTCCGTCGCTGTCGCCGTTGACCGTGCTGAAGCCTTGAAGGGCGAACTCTGGACCTTCGAGACGTTGATCACTCAATACGCGCAGCGGACAAAAAGCTCGAAAGACGGCGGCCGGAATGAAGCTCCCAAGTTGCGCCTTGCGCCTTCGTCCATCACCGAGATTGAGACGCGATTGCGAGATCGGCCGGAGAACGCCGAACTTAAGAAGCGCTTCGTAAAGGAGCTTCGCCTCGAGGATCTGGAAGAGGTTCGCGACTTGATTGACGCCAGCGGTTCAGGTCCCTCGGCTGGAGCGAAATATGCCGATCTCGCCAAGCGGGTCCTGCGCTGGGGACTCAAGCAAAAGCGGCGCTTCACCGGCCTTGAGCCGACCGCGACCTGGTGGGAGGCATTGTCCCACGAGTACGAAATGGAGGATCGCTCGGGGCGCTATCTGACCCCGGCCCAGATCGGGATGCTGATTGCGCTTTTGGAGGCCGTCAGGCCTTTGGGGGGCAACAACAACGACGCGGTCCTGGGTGCCCTGCAGGTTTCATGGATGATTCCCCAACGGAGCTCCGCGCTGGTGAACATGCTCGCCTTGGGCTCCGATCGCTGGGTGCCTGATCCCGCGCCGGAGCGTGCTGGCTGGCGCGTCTATACCTGGAAACCGGATGAGGTCAAAAACAAGCGCGAAATCAAGCTGAGCGTACCGCCTATTGCGATCGAGATACTCGAAAGAGTGGCGCGGTACTCGAAGCAGCAACTGGGAGCGGTCTCGATGTGGGCGTTTCCGCAGGATCGTAACAAGTATCTTGTGCGCGCTCTTGCCGCTAAGCAACGTAACGATAATCGCGTACCGGCCCATCTGGACAAAGCGATTACCCCTTCCTCCCTCAATCACGCGCTCGATGCCCTGGCCGGACGCAAGCCGGGATGGCCCGATTTGCTCACCGTGGTCGGGCTGCCCAACCGGATTGGCCCTCACGACGAGCGTCGGTCCGTCACGAGTTTCTTCGAGAATTTCGGCGAAGGTGCATACGCATCCGCGCTCCTGGATCATCGCGTGAGCGGTGCAGACAAGATGTCGCGCGAGGTCGCTGCCATCACCCAGAGCGTTTACAGCGCCGCCGATCGCGTGGTGTTCAAGGCCGAAGGCATGTTGATGTGGATGGAAGCGGTGTTGCCGGCCTACGAAGCGGCAAAGAAGGATCCGCGCTTGGCGAAAGCAGTTGAGATGCGAAAAGCCGCTTTGACGAATGGGTTGCCGGAGCAGAAGATGAGAGGACGAAAGGCGCGTCCCGGGGGCGCGGTTGCCTCGACTTAGGAGCGGGGCGAGCCCCCCGCTACTATATCCAGCGTAACCCGTTGATTTCCAGACTTGGCCGATCGAGTTTCGAGGCGAGGAATGTCTCATCGATACATCCGAGGCGATCGCTGATCAATTCTCATTACCGTGCCGTGCGACACGTTGCGGCACCGGATGTACAATAAAGACCAAGTTCTTACTTAGTTGGGATCTCCTGTGTTACTCGATACCTGCGCGGAAGGCACTCGCACACCGCGGCGCGTTTTCGCCCGATTAATGTCACAACCCACTCGAGCGTCGCAGGCGGTACTCGCATCCGAGCTAGGCGTAGAGCATTGAAGACTGCATCAGCAGTTCCGTCGTGTCCCAATTCCGCGAACACAGCGCTGTGGGAGAGCACATCAAGGGAGTTGCCGACGGTCAGACGCGGATATCGCTCGCGAGTCAATCGCGTGGCCTTCCGCTCGTCGATCAGGGTGATTGCTCCTTTCTCCATGCCGTAAGCGATTGTCGCGGCTTCACCATCGTCGAGGGTCGCATCACCCCGACCGATCACTAAATCCTCGAAATGGGACTCGGTAAGATCATCAAGTTTTGCGACCGAGATCAGGCCCGCCCCAACAAGCTCAGCAACTAACCGTCCATCCTGACGGCCGCTACGGTGGTCTTCGAGCAGTTCTCCCTGCACGACGTCGGTAATAATGAACGGATTCGGAATAGCTTTCAGAATGCGCGGCCCGCAGGCCGTTGCATTCAGATTGATCACGGTACTCGCATCGACAACCACCGGTGCCGTGGGGTCAATCAGGCATGACAGCCCCATCGGCTTCGCTCCCTTCCAGTTCCAGGCCGTCGAACATGCGCCGCAGTTCGACACGGTCCAAGTGGAGCATGCGAGCGAGTTGGCCCTCGCTCAGCATTCCACGGCGCCAGGCTTCCCCCGCGAGGAGAGCAAGCCGAAGCGTCGTTGGCCTGTCCGCATCCGCCTTATGGATGTCGGGACTCGTCAGGTCGCCCAATACTTGGACGGCCTGCTGATCACTGATGCCTCCGTTCGCCAGAAACCAATCCCACGTGCCGGACTTCGCCAGCTTGAGCTCTTCTAGTCGTCTGACAATCGCTTCGCGAGAGACGCCAAAGAAATGGGCGAGAATGATGACATGCCGCCGAGTCAGTTTTTCCGATCCGACAGTGACTTCCTTGAATTTTTGCATGACCGCACGAGCGGGGGTCATGAATGCTCTGCCGAAGGTGTTGGCGTAACGCTCCTCGCGGGAGTTCTCGGTTACTCCCTCTTCCAACACCTCTGGTTCTCGCCGCGTAGAAACCAGGTGGCCAAGTTCGTGCGCCGCCGTTTGAGCGCGGCGATCACGAGGGTGATTGCCATTGAGAAGGATGCAGGCGCCGAGTGCCTCATCATATGCGAATATGCCGGAGATCCCGCCATCGATACGCCGAATGTAAACGCGTACACCGAGTTCAAGCTCCAGGAGCGTTACGACGTCGGAGATGGGACTCAATCCCAGTCCAAGCCGCTGCCGCAATTCAAGGGCATCCTGCTCCGCTTGTGCCCGAACATCACCGGGAAGGATCGGTCGTTCCGGTGGATAGTTGCGCAGGGGTTGAACGCCGAGAAGTTGCTCCAATTCTGCTTCGGCTCGGGCGAGGTCCTCCAACCGCTTAACAGCAAGTTCGATCGCACTGTCGTCCTGCTGGAACAGTTTCCGGAATTTCGGAACGAGTTCAGTGTGGATCGCCTCCTGACGCATCAACTCATTGATCGACATCTGATAAAGTTTCGCAAGCTTGCGCAACTCGTCGATTCGTACCCGCCGCTGCCCTTGCTCGATTGCAACCAAGGTGGTTCGCGAAAGGCCAACGGATTCCGCGGCGTCGGCTTGCTTGAGCTTCACGCGGTCGCGCGCTTCTCGGAGTCGCTCGCCGACCTCCGTTGGTGGTATAGTGTCAAGCAGACTGGTCATTGTCCGCCCACTGCGCAATGAAGGACTGCGGCCCCAAGAAGTTCATATAGCTATTCCATTCTTTTTTGTGTTGGGAGAGCAGCCGTTCCAGTCTTGGAGCGATGGCCGCTTCCGATTCCCCGAGAGAACGCGCCAGTTGAAACACCGCAAGGCTGAGCGGACGTTCAGCCGCGCGAGATTGCTTCAAGTGCGCCAGATGATCGAGATGCAGCGTGCCGGCGATAGCGTACTGCTTCTGAGTTCGCGTCCTTTTATTGTATCCCACGGCGACGCCTGCATCGAACGTCGGCGCAGAGAGGTTTTTCCAGACGTACATCTCTGCGGGTTCCGCGAGACCGGCCGCATGAACGCTCAGTCGGCGCAGCATGCAGGCCGCGCAAATGCCACATTGGCGTCGGTGATTATTGACTGACACATGGCGATTATCCTGCCAGCACGATCGCGTCCTCCACCACTCATCATTCCTGCTATTGCTCAATTCTATGTACGCTTTCAGCGTTTCACCTTTAGTGAACCATAGGCGGGGGAATACAAATTCGATGTCAGCGCCGAGAAGTGCTTTGAAAAATTCCGTCATCTGCTTCATGAAACGCGGATGGTTGCGATAGTCTTCGTACGTCTGACCGACCGGTACTAGCGTCGGACCGAGCGCGCCTTGCCCGCTCTCTGGAACAATGACCTTGCCCGCTTTGGCAAAGTAAGCGGCGGATCCGCTCAGTACTGCAAATTTAAAGCCGCGAGACCGGGCGCTTGATTCGACAAAGCGGGATTCGACGGGCTTCACTTGATATGGCAGCGCCATGAAAGGTTGCTTGCGGCCCGACGAATCTTTCGGCTGGTCCTTCGTTTTTGACCCGAGGCGGACGCGGATCAATCTGCTGCCGTATTCTTCCGCCATCAACGCACCGGCTGCACGCGAATCAAGTCCCTCGCTGAAGGGAATGACAGCTTCAACCTCCGTATCTAGATTGAATAGCTCCTGCACTGGTTCGGCAGTCGGCTTCCTACGCTTCGTGAACGTAATTTCCCATCGGTCGCCCGTCAGAAGTTCAAGTGCTTCATGCAGAGTGTTAGAAACGCTCTTGTGCTGCCAAATGTGTGGATCATGAACCGGTAGGCGCAGTTCAAAAGCGCGGCCCCATCGCAGGGCCGGTCGGCGCTGTATGCGATCACAGAATTCGACAGCTGCGGCCAAAAGCATCAGATCGAAGACGACTGGCTCCCACTTGGCGAAAAAATACGCTGCAAGATTATGTGCCTTAAAGATAAGGTTGGTTTCGATCTCGCAGGGAACCCGGCCTGCGCGGGCACGCCCGCCGGCTTCATGCACATCGACTTGGACCGCAGGCAGTTCATCGTTGCTCATGGTAGGCTCACGCCGTCTTCAAGCCCTTGCTTCTTGACGGATTGCGGTTGAGTAGCGGAGTCTAGGCCGGACAAACGACGCGCAAGGCGCGTAATCGGAGTGCTTGCGATAGCGTCCTCCATACGGCTTCTAATGCGGGTGGCGATGGCTTCGGGACTTTGCTTGCGCAGATAATGCTCTTCTACCTGCCGGGGACCTCGCGCCGCGCGGTCGCGCAACGCGCTTTCGACGCCGTCACACACCGCATCGTAGCCGCGCTTTCCATTCGCCAATGATTGCACGATGTAATCGACGATAAGGCGCCGCATCGGGGATCCGGCGGAAAGCTCTCGTCGCGCAGCTTCCAGTTCGATTGACTTATCTTGGCCGAACAAGTCGATCTGCCGGGCATCGCCTAAAATCAATTGGATGGCACGGACGACTTCGCTGCAGCCTTCGTCGCGCCACGTCTCTTCCAAGGCCGGGATGACCCGACTAGCGACCTCATCAGGCTCAAAGGCGACTTTATGCGCCCATTCCGCGAACTTCTTCCAGGCGGGCGTCATATTCAGGCTTTTGTACGGACCATCACTCATGGCGATTCTCCATGTCAAATAAATATAAAAAAAGTCAGACAATGTCAAATGTTCGCACGATATCTATTTAAAATTGAGTAGATATATCGCACTCTTTATGCGCGTTGGCGGATTCTGATTTTAATTAAGACAGACCCACGTCCCGGGCCTCGCTCGAGCCCGCCATCGAACTCAGGCGCGGGATTTAGCCAAGTTGGTCGCAATCCGCGCGGCGGGTCCTGCGCTGCTTGACGACCTCGCCGCCTGGCGAAGACCCATGACTAGTTCTTCTCGGCTCCGGATTGCCTCGTCCACCATGCCAGGGATTTCGGACGATTCCGCCAAGGGCGCCTGGAGGCGGCCGTCGCGGCATCCGGCTGTCCTGAGGCTCTGAGGTGCATCGAGATTCGCGAGCGAGCCGGCTTTCGTGCTCGGCTCCTGAGCGGGGAACTCGGAGGCATGCAGCGGTCGGCAAAATATCTTATCGGCCAGGTCGGCACCGAGCAGATCGACCTGAGGTCGCAAGTCCACACATTCTGATGAGTGGCAGGACCAGGTGCAACTAGTCAGGGTGCAGACCGGTTCGTGGTGTGGGCACTGGGGCGACGATCCTCGCGGCCGGCTACGCCGATCTAAGTTGTTGAAATTGGAGCTGTTTTTCGAAGCCAACTGGCAACCTAGATTCTGAGCAACACCACAGGCTCCCTGTAATCCATTGATCAAACTACGCTTTTTGCGGCGGCCGACAGTCTAAGGTCACCGCGTTGGATGACATTTGTGGACCGCGCAACAGCCGTGGTGACGGCCGGAATGCGGCTTTTCGTCGTGCTCCTCGAAGGATTGGATCCCGCCTTGCAGGCTGCCGGGTTACCGTCCTCCGCGTCCGACAATAACGAGGGTGTCGGCAAAGCGAGCAGGGCGATGGACCGCGCGGCACTACTTCAAAGAACCAAGGAACTGATCGGCAGGCTGCCTGATCGCCAGGTCAACGCCACGACCGAAAAGCGCTATCGCCGCACGCTCGCGAACATGCTGCGCGAGCCGGTCCTTGATCCTTTGTTGCCCGGCATCGCCAGGGGCACTTATTACTACCGTCGCGCTGCCATGTATTGGGCCAGCCGGTCGGTCTTGGTGCGCCTTTGCAGCGCCCTTGAGGCCGCTCGCGTTCGCAACGATGACAGCTCAGCCAGGTTGTGCGCTGCAGTCCTGGTTCGTTTGCTGAGCCGCATCGAGCCGGCTGTGGAGATCGATCCGCCGCTGGAGGAGGGCGCGGCGGCGTTGAAGTCATCGCCGTCGCGTTGGGAGGCCGCGAATGGCCCTCATCCTGTGCCCGGCGCAAACTCCAAGATCCACGTGCTGGGAGACCTGCCGCCGGCGTGGGATGATACGGTCTGGCAAAAGGCGCTTGAGACTTGGACCGATGCCTCGGACCAGGCGGATCTGGATGCCCTGGCGGTTCGACTGCTTGTCCCGGTTCGATCGGAAGATATGATGCCTGGCGAGCGTGGCTCCGGATGGTCGGAAGGCGTGCTGGTGAGACGCCGTTCGGCACACCGCATCGACATCACGATCGCACCCGCCAAGGCCCACAACGGCAAGTTCGGCACCGGCATCACGGTCGTGAAGATCAACCCAACGAAGGCGGGAGGGGCGGCTTCTTACCTGGCAGAGCGATGTGAAGGCGAGGTGCTGGTGGTCAGCCTCCACTCAAAGGACGGCAGCCGGAAAAAGCTGCTGCGACTAGGCAAAATCGCCTTGCCGGGCTGCCTCGTCAACATCACGCCATACGTGTGCCGCCACCAAATCATCGCAGACCTAAAGGCGACCCTAGGGGCCGGCGTAGCCGTTGCGGCCGCTTGCGGGCACTGCACCGACCGAACGCAGGCGAAATATGGCCGGGTCCAGCATGGCCGCCGGCGGCGCGGGCTGATCGGGGTCGCGAGCGAGAAGGTGCCGCAAGCCGGCAACGTCGCGCGTGCTGCGGAGGTCCGCAGGAAGATCGACGATGCAAAGAAGGCGACGGAGGCTGCCCTTCTGGCCACCGGCGACGCCGCGACGTCTGTATTGAGCTATCCCGCGCCTGTAATCCAAAATCTCCCGGCCGATACCCATGCCATTTCGCCTGGCGTCACCCGATCGATCCCGAAAAAACAGGATAAGACCCCATTGGCGAGAGCCGAGCACCCGTTGATGCGCCCGATCGGCGATGGCAATTCCAACGTTCGGCCTCTGACGTTGGTTGCTCCGTCAGAGCCAAAACAGATCCGCTCCAATTTAAAATCCGATTGGCACGAACTTGAATTCCCCGAGCCGTCGACGCCGACCCCAGCTGAAGAGATCGTGCGTCGAAGGCATGCTGCCGAGTTATGGGAAAACTATGTTGCCCGTAATTTCAATGGTCTTCGGTGGAATCCCGCTTGTGACGGCCAAGTAAATTGGACCTCGTCGCCTCCTCGAGAAGATGCTCCCCCATAACGCCTCTCGGGACCTTTTACGGCCCGCCGCGGCATTTGTGCTGGCAGAATTCGCTAACCAAGGAATGGCCGTTCGACCCGACATCGAGTATCCGGAAGCTTCAGACCATGGCTACGACCCGCACTGCCACGCGTGGGTCGCTCAACGAGGACTCGAAAGTGATGGTTTCGGCAAGAAGCGTGTGGAATGGGACAAATTATTCCTGCGCAATAAAGGAAGATATGCGCGGGCACTTATCGCCGGGCGTATAACGCTGGCCTGCGCAGTACTTGGAGTCGCCGCTTACGTGGATCCCCGCAGGAATGAGGAGAGGGGACTCCCTCAGCCTGAGCAGCGAAAATTCCTTCGAAATTCTGGCGTATGCGCGATCGTGGGGTTTACGTCCCGGGCATCAAAAAATTGAAAGATGCCCGCCGGGCAAATAAGGCGGCTGCGGTTCTGCTCCAGCTCACCGCCGGCCGTGATGCGCCTTTCCGGATCTCGCGGAGAGGCTTCCCATCTGATTACCGACCTTCCGAACGTCGCTTAGCATCCGATCCGAGTAGCGCTCGTAGGCGGTCAACTTGACAAATGAGATATCGGGATTCGGTTTTCTGTAGACGCGTTCCCGAAGGAAAGCGATCTCCGCCACGACGTCTTCTTCGCCAAGCTCGACGAACCAGCATTTCGGTCTATCGGGCGAGCCGGGATGCCATCTGTACCCTCGTTGCTTAAGAACTTCCCGTGCGGCGAACGGGGTGTCGCCGGCCAATATGCGTGCGGTCGTCCTCCGCGCCGACGCGAGCAGCGTCGCGAACGCCGCCGAGCCGCTCCTCGGCAGCTTCCGTCGGAGGATCTCGACGCCGGCGTAGCAGTCGTCCGCGGCCCTGTGCGAATCGAAGTAGAACCCGAAGCCGGCGGCGATCTGTCCTAGCTTCGCTCCTTCGAAGCCCTCGGCGGACCAGTCGATCTCCTGGAACGAGCAGGCCCAGGGCTTGTCTCTGAAGACGGGCCAAAGTCGCTCGCAAAAGGCTCGGTCGAAAGCGCAGTTGTGTGCGACGACAACGGCGCACTCGCGTGCGGCGGCCTCGACGGTGGCGGCGTCGATCGACATGCCCTTCACGGCGGCGTCGGTAATGCCCGTAAGGCGCGACACGGCCTCGGGGATGGGAAAACCGGGATCGCGCAAGCCGGAGTAGGCTTGGCCGACCCAGACGATCTCGCCGTCGGCGCCGTAGCCGAACGGCACCATGGCGAGCTCGATAACGGTATCCTTGCCTGCGTCGAGCCCGGTCGTCTCCACGTCGACGAACAGCCCCCGTCGAAAGAGGTCGGACGGCACCGGAGCGGGGGCGGGCTTCGCCAGCCGCCTCAGAACCCGAAACCGGCCCGAGGATTCCAGCAAGGCAGCGATCTCCTCTAGGTCGCGGTCGCCTATCTCGATCGGAAAATGCTGGCTCACGACCGGATCTTCGACCTTGCGAGGAGATCGACAACGGCGAGCCCGTCGATGCGGCGCGCTTGCAGCAAGATCTTCACGATCTCTTCGAGTACGGGACGATGCGCGGTCAGCTTGGCGAGACAGCTCTCGGCGGCCTTCTGAAGTTCTTCGTGCGCCGCCCGTCTGACTTCGGGATAGCTCATGAGCTCCTCGGTGTCGTCGAGCGAACCGAAGAACAGCAGTGGTGCTGGACCGGCCAGCCCAAGCGAGCCGACCATGGCGACGGCGGTGGTGGTCAGGAGGTGGATATCCGATCCCCTGCGACCGCCGGAGCCGTGCGAATGTTCGGACAGCAGCAAGCTCTCCGCGGTGCGTCCTGCGATCAGAGTTTCCAGCCGAAGACGATAGTCCGAGTAAGTGCCTGCGAAGGGCGGGGACTTGGTGCGCACCGTGGCGCCGCCGCGCTGGCCGACGGCCGCGATGTTCGCGAATACGCCTTGCGGCGCGCCGAAATTGAGCACGTCCATGAGGACGTGACCCGCTTCGTGGATCGCGACCCGCCGCTGCGTATCGAAGTCGCGGTCCTCCTCGGGCGAGACGACGGCGCGCAGGTCGGACAGCATCAGATCACGCGAGGCATGGCGCGCGACGCGCAGCGCATCCTTGACGATGCGTTCGACGTCGGCGCCGGTGCTGCCGAGCGACAGCATGCAGATCTCCTGCAGGTCGTCGTGGACCAGCCGCCCGCCGAGCCTAAAGCGAAACATCTTTTCCAGGTCGTTCAGGTCCGGCAGTCCGATCTTGATGATGCGGTTGAGACGGCCCGAGCGGAGGATCGCGGGATCACATCTGCTGAGATCGTTTGAAGCTCCAAGCAGTATCAGGCCCTCGCGGCTCGAAGTCGCGCCTTCGCGGCCGCTTGAGATTCCGTCTAGCTCGGAAATAAGCCCGTTCACGCAAGCGGTAACGTAGTCGGCATGAGAATGACGCAATTTGGATCTGTCGGCGAAAGAATCGCATTCGTCGATAAAGACCAGAATCGGCCGGGGTTTTGCCCGTGCGGATGCGAAAAAACTGGTCATCTCGCGTAAGAAGTGGCCAAGGTGGCCTTCGCCTGCGCCCTGAAATTGGCTGTGCGAACAAGACGCCAGCTCGAGCTTGATGCCCTGCTCGGCGGCCGAACGTTGCATGGCCATGGGAAGCGTCGTCTTGCCCACGCCGGGCGGTCCCTCCAGGCACGCGCCGGCGTCGATCTCCGACCAGGGCATACCGGCTTTCCACATTTTCAGATCCGTGATTACCGATTTTGCCCAGCTCACCGCCGCGCTCATGCCGTGCAGGTCGTCGAGCGAGATGGCCCGAACAGACGCCGGCGCCCGCTTCAGGTCGACGAGGCGCTTGAGCTGGGAAAGGCATTCCTCCGGCGACCGGTCGAACCGGATGCCGATCGAGAGATCCATGGCAGTGAGCAAATGTGCGGCATCCTCCTCCAACATTTCGCGACAAGGTTTGCCGGTGACGACGCGGATCGCCAGCGCGACGATGCGAGCATCGATAGGTGGCAACACGAGCCTGATCGGGTCCGACTTCAGCAGCACGGCCGGCAGGTGTGTTTCCGCATCGGGCGAGATCGCGACGAATGGAAGCCCCAAGCAGAGAGCGGAAAGTGCCTCCTTCTCGGATTCGCTCGTGTCCTTGCTCTTGCGGGGCTGCGTCATGGTCAGGCAGACCATGTCGAAATCGTCCCGCCGGCCCAAGTTGCCCGTATCCATCACCCGCACGCCCTCCGGAAAGAGGACGTCCTGCCAGTGGCCGATCACGGCCGGCAGCAGGTCGCGCTCGGCGACGTCGATGGTGACCACCGGCGCCGCAAGCTTCAGCCGACCGAGCACGTCTTTGCGACCGTCGAACAGACGGGCGAGGAGCAGACGCGCGGCGACCTTGGCGGCGATCACCGGGTAGGCAGGGCCGGGCTTGGGTCTCTCCGGCAACGTTTCCACCTCGTCGTCGTCCAGCATCTCGACGAACCTTCGGCTGCCGAGTTGCGAAAACGTTTCGGACGGCGCCTCGGGCGACTTTTTCCGGGCCTTGCCGGTCTTCTTCGGAGCCGTCCCGCGCCGTTTCATCGCCTTCACGAAAGCGGCGCGCAGCCTGAATTGCGCAGCGTCCCGCCAGTCGTCCCGATAGACCTCGAGCTCCAGCGGACCCATGCCCGCGACGTCCTTGCACGGCATCGTGTCGTCGTCGGAGACAGCTACGCTGTCCGGCGTCACGGCGATCTTTGGCATGGTAAGAGACGTCGTCAGGTCATCACCTTGAGGTTCGGCTGAGGTTGAAGTCGGAGTTGTGGCCGACGACTCGCGGCCGGCGCCGTCCAAGACACCGACGACACGAACAGTGAGGTGCTGGTCGCAAGCCTTGCTGTTGCTCAGGTGCCATGCCCTCCGCAGGTTGGCGCGGACCGCTTGAGGCACGAGAGCATGTTCGCCACCAGCCACGAGGTGGCGAGCTGCTTGCGAAGCCGGGCAGGGAGCGGCATCTGCCGGAGCTTGACGGAGAGCACGAGCGCCGCGGCGGGGTCGTCGAAGGCGCAGGCCAGCAATACCGTCATGGCGAAGTCGACCTTGATGCCGATGGTGTCGGGCGCCTTGCAGTCGATCACCATAGCGATGGCGGCCGCGGTGTCGCCCGCGATCGCACGGCGCCACTCCGGGATCGTGGTTGTCGTTCCGCGCACGAAGGCCGTCACCTCCGCCTTGAAGGCGTCGTCGAACTCCTCGGCGGGGACCCTTCGCCAGTAACTCAGCACGCGGGGCCAGCCGGAGTCGTGGCGCCGTGCGGGATCGTTTTGCTCGTCGTCGTAGTTCTTCAGGTCAGCCTCCATCGATCGCGCAGCCGACTGCGCGTTCGTTGCAATTGATGATGTTCGCGGATCTTTCTCCTGAAGATCCACGGCGGGCCATGCCATGCCTCGCCGGGCCACGCCCCGGCACGGGGAGCTATTTGACCGTTTCCTCGACCTGGAAGCGGCCGAACTCGGGGGTGTAGTCGCCGAGGCCGTACAGGCCGGCCACGCGGTAAAACCCGACGATGTCTTCGCGATCGAGCAGCGAGGTCAGGAACGTGCCGCGAATGACAGCGCTCCAGCCGTCGAACATGGGTCGGGTCCTGACGGTGAGCGCACCGGTCCTGCGGATCCGGACGGTCGTGCGGTACCGGAAGCGCTCATCCTTCCACAACTCCGGCGCGGTCTTGGGACCGTCGTACTGCAGGAGGGCCGGGCCGTCCGCGCGGAAGCCGGCCTTGGTGGTGTTGCCCATCTTCGTCGGCTTGGCGCCGTCCACGCAGACGCTTTTGACCATGTTCGCCGGGAGGCACGGCGTGCCGTTGTGCAGATACAGCGAACCGTGGAATTCCAGCTCCGCCACGCGCAGATGGTCGGCCTCGGTCCTCTCGCTCTTGCCGGTCACGGCGTCGATCTGCTTGGCGATGGGATCGAGAGGATCGCCCAGGCGCGAATTGCGCATCAACATGGGGCCGATGCCGACGAGGCGGAGGGCAATGTGTTCGATGCTCATTAGTCGATCTCCAGGGGCGAGCGGTAGTCGAAGAGGGCGGGAGGAGGCGGCGCCGCCGGCGTCGGCGTCGGCGGCTTGAAGGGCGACCGCGCGTACTTGCGGAAGCGCTCCATGCCGGTCACGCCGAGGTGGCAGGGATGGCAGAGGGTCGTCAGGTCCTCGGCGAGTTCGCAGCGGAAGTTTCGGTAAGTGCGGTGGTGCACCTCCAGCCTTGCCTCCCGGCGCGAGGCGAAGCAGAGCCGGCACCGGTGTCCGGACGCCTCGAGCTCGGCCAGGCGGGCCGGGCTGGTTTGCCAGGCTGCGCTGCTGATATAGCGTCCGTACGCCGATGCGCGATCGGCGGCGGATTCGGCAGGAGCCTCGGAGCAGATGGTGGAGAAGGGCGTGTCGTCGGCGGAAATGACCTGCGCAGGGGGGATCAACTGCGGCTGGCCATCGGCGTCGGGAAAGGTCATCAGGGTCCTCGTTCGTTGCGTTGACAGGACCGTAACACCGTTGGCGCACAAGTGCACCAGAAATGCACCCGAGTGCACCAGAAATGCACCATAATGGTTAACGGAAGGCAAATTGCGTCTGCGCGCGTCTGGCTGGAGATCTCTCAGGCTGAACTTGCGCTTGCATCCAAGGTGGCGAAGCGAACGATCGCGCACATTGAGAATGGCGGTCGCATTCCCCACGACCGTACTCTCAAAGCGCTCGTCGATTGTCTGCAGGAGATGGGCGTCGAGTTTCTGATGGACGAGCACAACGCCGAGCGGGGCGTCGGCATCCGCGTAAAGGAGGCCAAGCTGCACCCTTTGATCAAGGAAAGCCGCGATGAGGCGTAAGCACGCTGCCGCCCACGAACTCCTTGTATCCGTCGCCTGGCGGCGAAGTGTCGTCGAAAATTCAGCTTGTGGCGACGTACTGCCACAAATGTTAGCCGTCGAAGCAGCTTCGGGTCAAAGCGCGATAGCTCAGGTCTAGCAAATCTGATGCGCTCTACCGTACCTCCGGCAGACCTGACCCAACTTCGGCAATTCGACCGCGGCGTGCAAGGGACCGTCGATCCGACGTACGAAGTCAGCTTACTTGACCGCTCCTCCGGTGATACCGGCGATAAAGCGATCGAGAAAGAGATTGTAAGCGATAGCCACCGGCACCGAGGCGATCAGGGCACCCGCCATGATCTCACCCCAGAAGAACACATCGCCGCGGATCAAGTCGGTCGAGACGCCCAACGTGATCGGCTTTTGGTCGGATGACGAGACGAAGGTCAGCGCGTAGACAAACTCCTGAAGGGTCAGGGTGAACGTAAAGATCACCACCGTCAAAATTGCCGGCACCGACAGCGGAATCGCCATCTTGATGAACGCGCCGAACAGGCTGCAGCCGTCGACGATCGCGGCCTCCTCGATCTCGACCGGCAACGCCTTGAAGAATCCCATCAGCAGCCACGAGCAGAACGGGATCGTGAACGTCGGGTAGACCAGCACCAGCGCCCACATCGAGTTCTGCAGACCGAGCACGGCGATGATCCGGGACAACGGCAGGAACAACAGGGTCGGCGGCACCAGGTAGGTCAGGAAGATCATGATGCCGAGCGCTTCGCCCTTTCGGCTGGTCATGCGGGCCAAGCTGTAACCGGCCGGAACCGCGGTGACCAGCGTGATCGCCGTGACGCAGACGCCGATGATTAGCGAGTTCAGCAGCCAGCGCGCGAACAGAGTCTCCTCGAACAGGTACTTGATGTGCTCGAGCGTCGGCGGCTCATTGAACCAGAACGGGGTGTTGGCGATGTCGTAGAGGTCGCTGTTCTGCTTGAACGCCGTGATCACCATCCAATAGAACGGAAACGCGGCCAGGATGACGAAGAAGGCGACGCCGAGGAAGAAGCCGGTTTCGCGGAGCGAGCGGGCAACGGGGGACGACATCTCAGATCTCCCGGCGACGAATGAAGCGCAGCATGAAAATCACCACCACCAGCAGCACCGGCAGCATGAACAACGAGATGGCCGCGCCGTGCGAGACATCGCCGGAGACGATGCCGGTCTGAAAGCCAGCGAAGCCCAGCACCGATGTCGCGCCGCCAGGACCACCCATCGTCAGCAAGAAGACGATGGAGAGATCAGTGAACGTGAACACGATGCCGAAGATCAGGCCGATGGCCATGATCGGCAGGATCATGGGCAGGATGATCTGGTAGTTGCGGCGCCAAAAACCTGCACCGTCGACCGTGGCCGCGTCGATCACGTCCTGCGGAACGGCAGTGATGCCGGCGAGGAAGATCACGATGGCAAATGGAAAGAAGCGCCAGGCGTTGATGATGACAATGCACAACATTGCAAGGTAGGGGTCGCCAAGCCAGTTCGGCGCATCTTCGCGAGTGAGAAAGCCCGCCGCGATCAGGCTCCAGTTGATCACGCTGTAGAGCGAATCGAACATCCACTGCCAGGCGATCGTGGCGAGTGCGACCGGCACCGCAAAGGGCAGAATAATCAGCGCCCGCACGATCTTGCGACCCCGAAAGGGTCGCAATAGCAGGAACGCGCCGAACTTTCCGAGCACGAGCCCGAGCAGTTGCGACCCGAACGTGAAGATGAAGGTATTGCGCAAGGTTTCGATGAACGTCGGATTTTGCAGGATCTGTTCGAAATTGGCCAGGCCAACGAACCTCCAGGTCGGGTCGTAGATCGTGTATGCGCTGACCGAGTAATAGATCGCAAGCAGCAGCGGAAGACCGACTAGCAGCAAGACGTACAGGATCGCCGGCGCGACCAAAATCGCTTCCAGCACTTCGCGACGGTCGAGCACGAAGTGAAAGCGTGAAACCGGCTTCGCAATGGGCTCGGCAATGACTGCCATCAGCTGTCCCCGGTTCAGTGGCGAGTGCTGCGATTGCCGCCGGCGTCGAAATGACGCAAGGCGCTGTTCTTCACCGCGAACGGATGCCACTCCCCGGGATGAATGCTTGCTTCGGCGACGTGGGCTGGCGGCAACTTCGCCGTGATTGGTTGGCTCGAATTGAAATCAGCGATCACACCGTAAACGATGCGCTCGGACCCGAGATATTCGGAGCGGTCGACGCGAAACGAGAATTCGGTCGCGCCGCCATCTTCAATCATGTTCCTGGGCAGGAAATTCTCCGGCCTGAAACCCAAATAGCCGCCGCCGTTGTGCGTCACGACGTTCATCGGCGGCGCGCCGACAAAGGTCGCGACGAAAAGGTCGGCTGGATCTTCGTAGATTTCGGTTGGCGTGCCCACCTGCCTGATACGTCCATGGTCGATGACCGCAATGCGGTCGCCCATGCCCATCGCTTCGACCTGGTCGTGGGTCACGTAGACGGTCGTAAGCCCAACGCTCTGCTGGAAGTTCTTGATTTCCTGCCGAGCCAGGGTGCGCAATTTGGCATCGAGATTGGACAGCGGCTCATCGAGCAGAAGCGCAGTCGGCTCGCGAACGAGCGCGCGCGCAAGCGCAACGCGCTGGCGCTCGCCGCCGGAGAGCTGACGCGGCCGCCGGTCGAGAAGATGGCCGATGCCAAGCAGCCGCGAGGCCCAATCGACCTTCTTCTGGATTTCCTCGCGGGGCACTCGCTGCGTCCGCAACGGAAACGCAATGTTGTTGCGGACGGTGTAGTGCGGATAGAGACCATAGCTCTGAAACATCATCGCAACGCCGCGAGCGCGCGGCGGGATGTCGTTGACGACGTGGCCGCCGATTAGGAGATCGCCGCTCGTCTGTTGCTCGAGGCCGCAGATGATGCGCAGAAACGTCGTTTTGCCGCAGCCCGAAGGGCCGAGCAGCACCATGAACTCGCCATCCGGCACCGTGAGCGAGATGCCGTTGACGGCAGGCACCTCGCCGAATTTCTTGACGATATCCCTAGTCAATACCGCAGCCATCGGACCTCCTGAGATCAATGCACTGCGCCCCGCCGTCGATCATGCGGCGGAGCGCCGTTCTTTGTGACAGGTAGCAACCTTTGCGGTGTCCGGCCCGCGCGAGCGCCGTCCGGACACCGCCTCAGGTTTTGCCGTGCCACTTGGTGAAGATCGCCTCGGACTGCTGGTGCGCCCATTTGACGGCGTCCTCGGCCGACATCTGACCGGTCGCGGCCTTCGACATCATGTCGCAGATGACGAAGTCGTTGTAGACCTCGTCGACGGCAGGCCATGACGGACCGGGATATCCTGGGGAAGCCGACCACTGTCCGGAATCCTGCAGCACGGCAAGCTTGTCATTCGGCGTCGAGGTCGGATCATTCGACAGAATCGGCATCGGCTTCGGCACGAGGTTGGCGAAGCAGGGATTGTTGTACCCCTCGCTCGCCTTGAACGCTTCCGGCCAGTGATCGGCGTAGTATTTGAGGAACTCGATTGCACCTTCCTTGTTCTTGGCGAACTTCCAGATGCCGTAGAACTCGGACGCGCCGCCCATGATCTGGCGTACCGGCCCCTTCGGCGGGGCCATCACGAAGGTGTCGTCGGCGCCCTTCTTGTTGGCCTTCTGGAAGGTACGGTAGGCCGAAATCGGGTTGACGATCAGCGAGCCGACGCCCGACACGAGATATCGGTTGTTGCTGGAGTCGTCCCACGACAGCACTTCCGGCGTCATCGCCTCCTTGTATAGCGCCGAGACATATTTGACGGCTTCGACCGTCTCCTCGCTGTTGAGCACGACGCTCTTGCCATCGGCGTCCTGAAGCGCGCCGCCATAGCTCCACAGCAGGCCGCGCCAGGTCGTATTCGGGTCGTTGCTGTGCCCGAGCGAAATGCCGACTGGATGACCCTTGGCTTTCAGCTTGGCGCCGCCCGTACGCACGTTGTCCCACGTGTCCGGCTTCACTCCGATCTCGTCCCACATGCTCTTGCGATACATGATGGGGAAGTTGATGTAGAAATCGGGGAACGCAGACCAGGTCTTGTCGTCCTGGTTGTAGCCGATCTGCCGCCCGATCGTGCTGACCTTGCCGTACTTTTTCTCCGTCGCCTCGACGAGGCTCGTCACGTCGACGAGGAACTTGCGATAGAGGTGCGCGCCGCCCGCGCCGTTCCAGCCGAACAGATCGTGGCCCGATTGTGCGGAGGCCTCGGCGGCGGCGCGCGCGGCGACGTTGCCGACCGGGATGTGATCGACGGTGACCTCGACGTGATTTTTCTCTCCCCAGTCCTTTGCGAACGCATCGAACCATTTGTCGTACTCGGGGACGAAATGGCTCCACTGCACGATGGAAAGGGATTTGGTGTCGGCAAGCGCGCGGGAGACGAACGGCGCATATACCGACGGCACCGATGCGGCGGCAAGGGTAAGACCGGTGTGTTGCAGGAAACGGCGTCGTGTGACGCGCAAATACTTGCCCGTGCTCATCTGGACTCCTCCTGTGTGTGCGTCGCCAGTTGGAGAAGGCTTATCCAGAGAGGGATGAGTCTAACTCTACCTGGGATCTTTGCTTTTGGTTCACTATAGTCCTAAGGCGCCAAGGGTCTTTTCGACATTCGGTGGATTAGTACGTTGCCGTACAAGCTTTTCTTGTCGCAGGCGGTAGTCGCCGACTTTGACGAACCGGCGAACTGGCGCGATCTCATAGCCTGAGTTGTTGCCGGCACGCTGTGTTACCCTCGTCGCAGCGGTGGCGAGTGCACTGAGTAACGTTGGTCTTCCATTCCCGCCAGCTCGGACCGGACGTTTGAAGGGCGACGCAACGGCTGCGACAACATGCGAAGTCCGTTCCGTTCTTGGTGACTGCATAGCAACACTTCCCAAGGCTGCCTCTGCTCGTCAGGAGTCAGCGGCCGGTGCTCGGCAACGAGTAGGCGATCAAGGAATCGCCGATCGGCGTCTCCATGAAATGATGACCGACGGCCATGATGACGAGATATTCGCGGCCGCCGGCCTCGTAGGTGATCGGCGTGGCCTGGCCCCCGGCAGGTAGCACGTCCTTCCAGACAGTTTTTCCGGTTTTGATATCGATTGCCCTGATGAGATTGTCGGTCGTCGCTGCGACGAAGATCAGCCCGCCGGCAGTCACGATGGCGCCTCCATTATTAGGCGTTCCAATCGTGATCGGCAGCATCGACGGGATCCCGAAAGGTCCATTCGTCCGCGCCTCTCCCAACGGGCGATCCCACAACGTCTTTCCGGTCTTCAAGTCGATGGCGCGAATTCCGCCATAAGGTGGCTGCTTGCACAGCAATCCCGTGCCGGGCAGTCGCCAGCCCGCATTGACGTTGATGGCGTAGGGGGAGCCGAGCTGCGGATCGCCGGCGCCTTCCTGGCCGCCGATTTCGCCGCGCGCTTGGTCGCGCGGTGCCCAGCCTTTGCGATTGGCTTCGTCGCGCGGCACCAAGCGGTTGTAGTTCGGCATGTCGTTGTAGTTCGCGACGATGATCTGGCGAACGGGATCGACGGCGATGCCGCCCCAATCGGAGCCGCCATTGTAGCCGGGATATTCGATCCAGTGCGGGGTGGCGGTGGGCGGGGTGAAGATGCCCTTGTAGCTTGCTCGACGAAACTGGATGCGGCAGATCATCTGATCGATCGGCGACATGCCCCACATGTCCTGCTCGGTGAGATCGGCCTTCCGCAGCGTATGGTACAGCGAGAATGGCTGGGTCTTGGCGCGCTGCGCGGGCTCGACACCGCCTTGCGGCACGGGTCTCTCCTCGACGCCGACCAGCGGCTCGCCAGTGCGCCGGTCGAGCACGAAAATGTCGCCGCGCTTGCTCGGCAGCACGAGCGCGGGTACTGGCGCGCCGTTGTCGGTCGGGAAGTCGACCATCGTGGCCTGCGAGCCAAGATCGTAGTCCCAGACGTCATTGTGCACGGTCTGGAAGTGCCAGGCCGGCTTGCCGGTTGTGACATCGAGCGCGACCAGGGACGTCGCGAATTCCTTCTCGCGATCCGAGCGGCTGCTGCTCCAATAGTCGACCGCGGAAACACCCAGCGGCAGATAGACGAGGCCCAGCTGCTCGTCTCCGGAGGCGGTCGTCCACATGTTGGGCGTGCCCCTGGTATAGGTCTTTCCCACCGAGGGCGGCGCGCCCACGTCCGGCTTGACCATATCCCAGGCCCAGCGCAAGGCGCCGGTCTGTGCGTCGTATCCCTGAATCACACCGGAGGGCGCGTCTCGCTTCTGGCCGTCGAGCACCTCGTGCCCGACGACGATGACGCCGCGAACGATCGTCGGCGCCGAGGTGATCGCGAACATGCCGGGATCGTGGCGGCCAACGCCCGTCGCGGTGTCGATCTGTCCGTCATAGCCAAAGGTCTCGCAGCGCTTTCCGGTTTTCGCATCGATCGCGATGAGGCGCGCATCGAGCGTGCCTTCGATAATGCGCTGGTCGCAGGCGGCGCCCTGAACGGCATTCGGGAGCTCGTAATAGGCGAGACCCCGGCAAGCCGCTGTGTACGGAATGAACTCATCCGGGACACGCGGGTCAAATCGCCAGATCTGCTTGCCGCTCTTGGCGTCGACGGCAAGGACGAGGTTCTTGGGGGTGCAGACGTAGAGGGTATCGCCCACCTTGAGCGGCGTGTTCTCCGCGCCGTAGGTGCCTTTCGTGTTCTTTGTCGGCAGGTCGCCGGTATGGAAGGTCCAGACCTTGGTGAGCTTGGCGACGTTGGTCGCATTGATCTGGTCGAGCGGCGAATAGCGGCGCGCGCTATAGCTGCCGCCATAGGCAGGCCAATCGGCGCCAGCCTTCAGAGGCGAAGGATCGGCCATCGCGTTTGTCGGCGAGGGCATCACAGACGGTGCGGCGCTTGCCGGCCTGAAAGCGCCCGTCATCAACAAAGTGGTAGCCACCAACAGAAGCAATCCGACCACGATGGTCGCCGCAGGTTCGTATTGGTGACGGATCGGGTGGAGCTTCGGGGTGAGCGCCAGAACGAAGATCAGCAACACGCCCGGACCGACCGTCCGCGGGACCAGCGCCCACCCATTGGCGCCAACTTCCCAGAACGCCCATGCGAGGGTGAGCAGGAAGAGGAGAAGGTAAAGCCATGCGCCTTCGACGCGCCGGCGGGCCAACAGAACACCCGAGACGATCAGCATGAGTCCGCTGGGCAGATAATAGAACGAACCCCCCAACCACAGCAGCCACGCGCCGCCGGCCCCGAGTACGAGGCCGATGAGGATCATGACGCCTCCGAGAATGAATGCTGCCCAGTCTGCTGCGCGATACGTCTGAGCCATGCCGGTACCCATGCTTTTGCTGAAGATCTAAGGCGAGCCCAATACCTTGGTTCCTCAACAAGTGAGTACGTTTGCGAACTAACGAGGACACTTGGAGCGTTGCTAGGTACCTTGGAACCTGCGCAGCGACGGGAGGTTCTCCGTCATTCATTCAAGCTTGGCGGTTCTCAACGGACGTGATCAGAAGCGATACCAGTGCTGAACCACTGAACGCGGGTAGCCGTGGCCCTCTGCGCAGGTTAATCACCATCGCAATGGCCGTTTGGGTTAGGCTAGGTGATCACAACATTTCGATCCTGTCGGCCGCCGTTGCCTTCTATTCCTTTCTCTCGATCTTCCCCGCCATAGCCGCGCTTGTGTCACTCTATGGGCTCGTCGCCGACACCAACGACATCGTGCGGCAGCTCAACTCGCTCCAAGTGATCCTGCCGGGAGAAGCGACGGCACTCATTTCAGAGCGATTGAAGGCTCTAGAGCAGGGCACGCGTCCGCCCTTCGGCATCGGGCTGATGGTGAGTGTGGGTATTTCGATCTGGAGTGCGCGCTACGCGACCGGCACGCTCATGACAGCTCTGAACGTAACTTATGCGGTCCCGGAGGAGAGGGGGATCGTCCTCTTCAATGCTGTTGCTCTGTCGCTGACGGTAGCGTTGATCGTCCTGGCCGGTGGAGCCGTGATCCTGATCGCGGTGATGCCCCTCCTACTGAGCTACGTGCCAATACCGACCGGCTGGCAGGCTGCCGCGATGTGGATACGGTGGCCGCTGCTCGTGGGCATGATCATCGCCATCGTCGCTCTGCTCTACCGTTACGCACCCAATCGAACTGAACCAAGATGGGACCTTGCTTCGGCCGGCGGGCTTTTGGCTACGACTGGATTGATTGCCGGTTCATACGCTTTCTCGGCGTATGTGAGCACGTTCGCCGCCTATCAGAAGACCTACGGTTCGCTCGGCGCAGTCGCCGTGTTGATGACATGGCTCTGGGTCGCGGCCTATTCCATCCTGGCGGGCGCCGAGCTCAACGCCGAGATCGGAAGGGGGCTGTCTCGGCTATAGCTTTTGGCGGATCATCGTCGCCCGGCAAAGGCAAGAGCTGTTCGGTGAATCGCCCCATCGGACCTGCCCGGACCATCTGAGTAAACAGCTGATGTCGGCGTTCGACATCCTGCCTATCGCTGGGAGTGCCAATCATGCGACGAGCGTCCGCAAGGACGAGCTCAGCGTGGTGGGCTAGTGCCGAAAGCCTGTTGGGATCGCGCTCGCAGCTTGCGACCTCAGTCATCACCTCGATCATTCGGATCGATACTGCCGGTTGCGCGCCGGCGCTTTGCCGGATCATGTGAAACATGGTGCCGAGCAATTGACCATATTGCACATGCGGCACTACCAGGACTGGCTGACTTCCCCTGATTGACACTCCCGTCGGGAAATACAGGGGTACAAGATCGCACAGAGCAGCTCCCAGCCGGTCGAGGACCGCTAGGGCGGTGTGGGGGTCGTTGATGCCGGGAGAAAGTGCCCTTACTGCGACCTCAACGAGCTGGCGAACGGCAAAGCGCAGATCGGAAGAAATGCTATTCGTTGCGCCCAGCGCTGTCGCATTCCGGATAGCCGCTTCGGCGCCATCTACGGGAGGATTAACCAGAGCAACGACCGCCCCCGGGAAAACATAGTCGCCCGGGCCGATCAATAGCCGAATGGTGACTCTATGTTTGCCGGCCCAAGTGGCCAGCCCCTCTTCGTCGAGATGTTGCAGATAGCCGCGCCGCGAGTCCTTCAGGGGCAGGGAGCCGATCCAATATTCGTCCGGCGGCGGTTTCGGGTGGGGCTCCCGGTCAGTTAGCTGGCGTACAGCGTTACGGAGGTCTTCACTGACGAGTTCGACGACAGTTTCCACGTTGATCCGACCGGCGACGTGACCGACGAAGTAGACGAGCATCGCCACACAAGCGAACGCGAGCAGAATCCCAATGCTCAGTGAAAGATGAGGGACGAAACCGCCCTCTGGCTCCGTTCGAATGCTTCTCAGCACCACAAGGGCGTAGGAGAACGTGCCGAGCAGCATCCCCAGCGTGAGTTGATTGCCGCGGTCGCGGATGAAGTTGCGCAGGAGCCGCGGCCCCATCTGGCCGGCAGCAAGAGACAACGCGGCTATGGTGATCGAGAACACGGTGCCTGCGACGCCGATCGTCGCGCCAGCGACGGTGCCGAGCAGGGTACGAGCGCCGGTCGCGCCTCCATCGTACAGCCAACCCTGCAGATCTGAGCGCGAGACGGCATTGCTTTGGTCAAGATGAACGAGAGTGAAGGCGCCGATCAGGCTGGAAAGAACCATGAGCATGGGCACCAGCCAGAACGCCTCGCCCAAATCAGCCAATATTTTTTCAGCGCGGGCGAGCATAATCTGAGCCGAATGACCGGATCGAAGCTGGAATGCAACAGGCGGGAGGCAGGAGCGGTTCCGCAGAACCACTCCTGCCTCGGAAAATTAGCCGTTGCTGGGATACTTGAATTCAGGCGCCGACTTCAACTGGTCGGCCGTGGTGTCCATGGTCGCGGTCCACTTGTTGGCCGCGTGATCGAACTTCAGATTGATTGCCGAAGGCCGCACTGCAACGTAGTGGTCGCCGATGCCCAGGAACCCTCCCACCGAGAGAATGTAGCCGTCGATGCCGTTCTCGTTTAGGGCCACGTCCTTGATCGTGCCAATGTCTTGCTTGGAGTCGTTGTACACCTGTAGGCCCATCAGTTGCGAGCTCAGACCGTCCTTCGGCGGCACCGACGTGAAGGCTCCGCCGGGACGATCCGAAGTAACGTTGGCGCTGTTGCTGGGTGAATTGTTCGAAGAACTCTTCTGTGCATTGGCGCCGACCGTTTTCACCTCGGCGAAAGTATTCGGACCAACGAACATCGTCACCGGATTTCCTGACCGATCTTTAGCTTCCACAAGGAACGACTGCGGCCGTAGCTTGACGTCGGTGAAACCAGCCTGTTGCAGATCGTTGACCATCTGCTGCCGAACGCCCGCCTGACGAGTGTCGGACTGGGCCGCGTCAGCCTTGCCGACCGCCTTGTTTGTCATGCTGCTTTCAGCGCGTTGGTCGGCCGACTGGTTCCGGTCCGAGGTCTGCGCGGCACTATGGTCCACACGGCCGGTTTGCGGAGCGCTTTGCGCCATTGCAAGCGATGACGCGCCAACAAGAGCAGCCGCCGCCAAGAATGAAGTGGCTTTCATGTGTAAATCTCCTTTGCTTGAGTTTGAAAAGGCGTTCTCAAAGGCTGGCGCCGGCAGAACCCGTTTAGTTCACGGACATGGATGCCGCATGCCGTCGTAGCCCATGTAAGTCCCGGAGCTTGGATCGTACGACTTGTATCGCTGGGAGCAGTAGGCGTCGTTCTCGGCAGCTTGCGCCCGGCTGTTGGCGACTGCGCTTCCAATCGCCGCACCGGCTACGAAGCCACCTAACGCGGGACCCCAGCCGCGGCTATAGCGGTGCCGGTATCCGTCATGCCAGTGATGACGATGCCAACCATGGTCACGGCCGTGCCTCCATTGAACGTCCACCAGGCCCGCCTGTTTCTGGGCCATCCCGCTCGGAGCCAACATCGGTGCGGCTTGCGCAGCCGTTCCGAACGGAATCGCGAGTGCCATTACTGCCCCCGCAACGTGCCATCTGCTTGTCTTCATAAGCTCATCTCCTCGCTATTGCATTGCTTAAAGGAAATGCACGAGCAGCGGTGCCGTTGCAGAAACAGTTGGTACAGATCTGTACCTCCTCGCCGGGGCGCCTGTTTCGTAAGGAAGGCGCATCCCCCCGACTAAAGCGCTGCTGCCCCCCGTGCGGCAGCGGACCAATTTACGTGCTCTACGATCCGTCTCCGGGTTGATCGCCGCGGGATCATCGATACTATAAGAAAAATCTCGCAGGGCTTGCCGGGAGGTCATTGGAGGCCCAATGCGAATAGCCATAATCGAAGACGAATACCTTGTCGCCGACGATCTCATGGCCGAGATCCGGCGCAGCGGTCATGAACCGATTGGCCCGTTTGCCGAGGTCAGTCCTGCTTTTCACGTAGCGAGTAGCGCAGCTATCGACGCAGCGCTTCTTGATATCGGCCTCCGTGCGCGGGCATCGTTTGAATTCGCAGATTTCCTTTTGCAAAGAAACATTACCTTTCTGATTCACACGGGATACAGCCGCGAAGTCATGCCCAGCCGATTTGCCCAGTACGTGCTTGAAAAGCCGATTCCAATTTGCGACGTGGTTGATCGCTTGTGTCACCATGCGCTTGTGCACGGCTCGCCGCGGAGCGGGTACGGCGTTGGTCAGTAGTTGCTGCAACGGCGGCCCGTAGCGTCTGCGGCAACGTTACCGCGACACTTGCTTCATGAGGTCAGCCGAAAAAGACTTGAGGCGCGCACGCTTCTGATCCTCGGACAAAGCTGCGTTGTGCCGCACCAAAGGACAGTAGAGCGTCAATACGAAATTGGTGATCTCTGCTGCTGACGCATTCGGATGAGCCATACGTACGCTGTTGACAATGCTGTGTGTCGCACGATCGCCACGCGCCGTAAGCATCGCTGAGAAGCTTTCCGTTTGAGCTCTCGTTTCCTTGATTGCGGCGTCGGTGTCGCTCGGATGGTATACAGGGCATTCGAGTGCGACCGCTGGAGTCGTGCCGAGCACGAGTGTGGCGGCGAGGCCAAGCAAGGGAAGAAGGCAAGCCGAACGAAGATGCATGCGAGATCTCGCTTCGCTCGTTGAAATCAAGTGGAATATAACGCGCATTGTCCGCCACAAGAGACATCGAGGCTCGATGATGGTCCGGTCGCGAACCAACATTCGAGCCCGACTGAACCGGTGCAAGTCGCGGGGGGGCAAGCCGCAGCCCAACCGCGACGTAATTTTCCGGTGCGGCTGTGCGATGCCAAAACCCGACGACGATTGTCGCCAGTGGCACTTTGGAGGTGGCTTCCACATACTCGGGTTACCTCATAAGCTGTGGGAGCTTGGCATGCTGATGGGCGTTGATCTTTTTTGTCATATTGATCGTAGCCGGATTGCTCGGCTTCAGCGGCATCGCTGCCGGTGCATCCACGATTGCTAAGTGACTGTTTTTCGCGGCTGTGGCGATCTTCGTGGTTTTCGTCATCATAGCCGTCTTGGCAGGGGAAGTCATTCTATAGGTGATACGAGCGAAGGCACTCCTCATCGAAGGCACTCCTCATCGCCAATGAGCGGAAGAGGGCGCTGGGCCGGCATTGCGTGCGGGTGCCAGAGAGCAGTTCGCGGCTGCTGGACTAGCGAGCTGCCGCCATCAAGATTGTCTCCGTTTGAAATTCAAGAGAAGTAGTACGCAAGCGCTAAAACGATATAGACGCCGATTAGCAGCAGGCCTTCGAACCAGGTGGTCTCGGCGTCTCTCGTGATTGAATTGACGATGAACGCAGTGCCCGCGATCGAAAACAGGTCGACGGGGTTCTGAAACACCAGGGTCATCGGCTTCCCGATCAACCAGGAGAAAATGACAAGAAGCGGAGCTACGACGAGCGCAATTTGGATCGCTGAACCGATGCAGAGCGTCATCACGAGACCCATTTGGTCGCGTCGAGCAAACCAGACAGCCGCAAATATGTCCGAACTGGTGCCGACGAGCGCAAGTACGACTACGCCGAGAAAAAGTGGCGTCACGCCAGTGGATTTGGCCGCCTCCGTCAGCGCGCCGGAGACAAATTCGCTCTGCAGGGCCGCCGCGCCGGTGCATGCCAGCAAGACAATCAAACAGGCGGTTACGGACCACGCAGATGTGGTAGGAGGCTCCTCATTGGTCGCGAAGACGTTCCGGTGAGTGATTAGCGTGAAGACGAGATTTCCGGAGTAAAGTATCAGCAGGACGACGGACACAGCCAGGCTAAGCAGTTCGTCCGAGGCGCTCACGTCGTTGATATGACGGACGCTACGGCCCGTGTAGTCGAATACGGCCGGCAGGAGCAGAGCGATCACGGACAGGACGAGCATGCTCGACAACAATCCAGCGCGCGCTTCGGCGAAACTTTGACGCTCGCGATTAAACCCGCCGGTGACGATGGCCAGCCCGAGCCCCAGCAAGCAGGTTGCTGCAATGGATCCGGTGATCTGGGCGTGGACAACCTCCACCTGCCCCCCAGCGAGAACGAACAGCGCAAGAATGAGTTCTGCCAGGCTTCCCAGGCTGACCGTCAGAAGGCCGCCCACTGCAGGGCCGGTATGGGAGGAAAGCTGGTCTGTTGCTACGCGGATCCATTCCGCGAGCACGGCTATAGCAAGAACGCCGGACCCGAAGATCCAGATCGGCGAAAGATGGAAAACGTACTCGCCGATCGGCGTGAAAAGCACGAACACCAGGGGCGCAAGTCGGGCCATGGCGCCGTATTTCCCGAAGGCACTATTTTTCCTCGAGGCGATGGGGGGCGGCAAGCGGGTGACTGGCTCCTGGCCGCTCTCCAAAATTGGCGGTTGTTCGATTTACAGTTAGGCGGGCTCGACGGAGCGCCGTCGACGGATTGCAACTGATCGACGCAAGGCTCTCCGCGGTCAATCTGCAGGCAGTTCGAAGAGATCAACGAGATGACGTGCGTTCCGTTCGCTGGGCCGGAGCGATGTTGGTACGTATCCGGACAATACAGCGAATCAAGGTGTTCGAAGGC
This sequence comes from Bradyrhizobium sp. WYCCWR 13022, assembly GCF_030435535.1. Taxonomy (NCBI): domain Bacteria; kingdom Pseudomonadati; phylum Pseudomonadota; class Alphaproteobacteria; order Hyphomicrobiales; family Nitrobacteraceae; genus Bradyrhizobium; species Bradyrhizobium sp. WYCCWR 13022. The sequence goes on along the minus strand of NZ_JAUIZJ010000017.1, from coordinate 48,216 downwards.
GACCATCCGCATCGCGGCTCGAGGTCACGCATTGATTGCCCGCCAAGGATTGGTCGCATCGAGAGAATTTTTATGTGCCGTTAGTATCACCCGATGGCAGTTGCATGACAGTTCCTCAAGACGAGCCTTATCAAGAAGTTCGATCTGAGCGCGACCTTGCTTGATAATGCCTCGCGCTTCCAGGTCGCCCATAGTCGTGGTGATGCCGGCGCGCCGAACACCTAGGGCTTGTGCCATGCATCGATGCGTGAGTGGGATTTCGTGAGATGACAATTTGTCCTCCGCGATGAGCAGCCACCGAGCCAGTCGTTGTTGCAAGCTGTGACGCGAGTTGCATGCGGCGAGCTGGGAACTGTGGATCAGGGTAGCCTGGACGTATCGCAGGAGTAGTTTCTCGATTTCGACGTCGCTCTTGATCAACTCGATCAGCGCTTCGGCTTCGATCCGAAGGGCCCTGCCGGGTACCTGAACCATGCAGCGGTGAGGGGAAACTCGCATGCCAAGGATCAGGGGGATGCCGATAAAGTCCTTTGCTCCGACGGTCTGTATCTCGACCGGCAAGCAGTTCCCGGCCGTGGCCGTCAGCGAGGCGGCGCCTTGTTCTGGAAAATATGCGTACCGCAATGGAAGATTGCGCTCTTGCAACATTTGCCTCGGTTTCAATCTCACATCGTCGCAGCGACCAACGAGCAGAGAGCGTGATGGGTCTGGTAGGCGCCGGATCAGATCATTGGCGAAGTGGCGCGGCGGTTCTTTTCTCCCCTGCGCTGGATCGAGTGGAAGCGGGCGGAGAGAAAACGAACGGGTGCATGCGATTTCATTCCTCAACATATCAACCTCCGTGAAGGGCCATTTGTTGAGATGTGGGTGCGCGGCCTTCCGATCACAGTCGGGCTAAAGGTGCCATGTGTCAGGAGAAACCTGACAGCGACCTTCGATCGCCTCGCTCTACGGCCTCATCGGCGGCGCGTGCGCAACACTGGAGCAAGAAGCGAGCCGACGCAGGCTTGACTGGGGCCGCTCATTCTGTCGCCGCCTTCGCAACTGCTCGGCAAAATCATGATGCGCTTCCCGCTTAGCTTGGCACGGAAGCGGACCGTTGTTGAGGCGACCTCGAACTCTAGGCACAGGAAGCGATTATGAGATGAAGATGCCAGAACAATCCCTATCGCAGGAGCAATGGAATGCGGGTAAAGAGCAGGATCGCCCTCGCAATTCTCATAGGCACAATTTCAAGCTCGGTTCTGCCGGTCGCTGCGTGGTCCGAGACGGCAACGCCGGTTGCGACAGAACAATCAGCACATTCCCCACAGTTCTCCAGAACGGTTTACGATGGATACCGTGCCTCTCGCTTGCTTGGCAGTGCGGTGTTTTCCTTGAAAGGCGAGTATTTGGGAGCCGTCCGGAACATGATCCTTGCGGACGACGGGCAGATTGTTTCGTTTCTGGTTGAAGGCTTTAGAACAAAGGACGAGCCCGAGTTCATCTCGCGGATTCCCTTCAAGCGAGTGATGATGCCGCTTCACGAAGGAGCTATCGTTGCCGACTTCTCCGATTTGAGGTCGCGAGATTACGGCCTGTTTGTCGATCCCAGCCAGGCGCAGCCGGAGCCGCACGAGTTTTCGATTTCGAAAGTCATCGGCGACTACGCGCGGCTGCAGGCTGGGCAAGGCTATGGCTATATCTCCGATCTGGTTTTCGACAGCGGCGGCAAGCTTGCGGCAGTCGTGATATCCTGCGAAGCGTCTGCCGGCGGAGGGACCTACGCCTTTCCTTACCCAGGTGAAACCGGGCGATGGAGCCCGAAACTTAGCTACTATGGCCTGCCTTACGTCACGGCAGATCAGGCAAGCAAAGCCGGCCTGCGGCTCGACATGAAGGAGTTTCAAAATTCGTGAGGGTATTGAATCTGGGTAGCGTCCTGCGCCGCGCGTCTATGCAGATTAGCCCGGAGCGAACTGGTGCAGTCACGTCCTTCACAGCGGAAAGTCCTCCTTTTCCTCGAATCTGCCTGTGGACGTGGCTGCATCAGAGCGTCTTGGTCCGACCAGCGGTAGTAGTTGCTCACCGAGTGGGTGCATGTGCTCAGGGTCGTGCGAGAACGTCGGCGAAGGTCAACGCGAACATCGCGATCAGAAAGATCAACCCCGATATCGCCGCGAGGCGGATCAACGGCTTCGCTGAAGCAAGTTCCATAAAAAGCAGGACGACCAGCGCCGACTTTGTCCCGGCAATGACGATGCCGCTTGCAGTGGTAATTCGGCCCATGGGGATGTAGGCCGCAACAAGGCTCAGCAGCAGAAGTAGGAGTAGCGCGGCCCAGATCAGCAGGTTTCTCACCCAGAGGCGACGGACGGAACCTGATGCGCCTCGCCCGCTCATGATGCTCGTCCCGGCAAGTAGATGAGAGGGTAGAGGAAAATCCATACAATATCGACCAGGTGCCAATACAGGGCCATTACCTCAATTTCGGGATTGTCTTTCGTAGGTAGTTCGCGCCGATAGATCACCCAGATCAAGCGGCTTACCAGGGCAAGGCCGATCGACAGGTGGATCGCGTGCACACCCGTGACCAGCCAATAAAATCCGTAAAACAATTGGGCCCCGGGCTGAGGCAACGCAAACCCGGCTCCTGGCACGAGGTGCTTGTCAATGTCCTCCTTGTATTCGAAGCCCTTGATGACGATGAACGCGAGACCCAGCATCGCGGTGAGCACGAGGCCCGCGAGGACAATCCGCCGCAATCGCGCAGACTCCTCAGCCGCTTGCGCGGCGACCGCCATCGTCAGGCTGCTGGTCAACAGCACGGCGGTATTGATCGTACCGTACCAGACATTGGTTTCGCGGCCGGCGGCCGCGAACGCGTCCGGGTGCTCGATCCGGCACACGGTATAGGTTAGCAACAAGGCACCAAAGAACAGCGTTTCGCTGGCCAGGAATACCCAGATGCCGAACTTGCCCGCCTCACGCTGCCGGCCGAAATCGATCCAGGGTTCTCTCAGCAGTGCACTTTCGTCGCTCATCGCGTTTCTCTCGCGTTCTGCATTTCCGGAGGGTCGGTACCGGCGGACATGCCTTCGGCGTGGTAGTCATAGGGCGCACGGTCGACGCGAGGCTGCCGGTCGAAATTCTTGGGCGGCGGCGGCGAACTCGTGGTCCATTCGAGGCCGGTGGCGCCCCACGGATTCCTGGCGGCTTTTCCCCCGTAGAAGAGCGACCAGGTCAAATAGCCGAGCGGCAGCAAGTAGGCGAGCGCGAGCACCGCCGCGCCGGCCGACGACATCACGTTGTAGATCTGAAACTCCGCCGGATAGGTGTGATAGCGCCTGGGCATGCCGAGATAACCGGCGAAGAATTGAGGCAGGAACGTCATATTGAAGCCGGCATACATGAGAATGGCGGCGAACTTCGCCCAGCTCTCCGGATAGAGCCGGCCCGTCACCTTCGGCCACCAGAAGTGCAGGGCGGCAAAAAAGGCGGAAACAGAGCCGCCGACCATGATGTAGTGGAAATGGGCGACCACGAAATAGGTGTCGGTGACGTGGACGTCGACCGGGATCGAGGCGAGGAACAGCCCGGAGAGACCGCCGGTGGTGAACAATCCAACGAAGCCGAGCGCGTACAGCATCGGGGATTCGAAGCTGATCTGCCCGCGATAGAGCGAGGCCGTCCAGTTGAACACCTTGATCGCCGACGGCACCGCGATGATGAAGGAGAGGAACGAGAACACAAGGCTGGCGAGCGGCGACTGGCCGGAGACGAACATGTGGTGTCCCCAGACGAAGAAGCCGATGCCGGCGATCGCGAGCATGGCATAGACCATGAAGTCATAGCCGAAGATCCGCCGCCGCGCGAAACAGGGGATGATCTCGGACACCACGCCCATGGCCGGCAGCACCATAATGTAGACCGCCGGGTGCGAGTAGAACCAGAACAGGTGCTGGAACAGGATCGGATCGCCGCCGCGCGCGGGATCGAAAATCGGCAGGCCGAACACCCGCTCGGCGATCACCAGCAGCAGCGAGATCGCGAGCACGGGCGTCGCGAGCACCATGATCAGCGACGTCGCGTAGATCGCCCAAACGAACAGCGGCAGCCGGAACCAGGTCATGCCCGGGGCGCGCAGCATGTGGGTGGTCGCGATGAAGTTGACGCCGGTGGCGATGCTGGCGAAGCCGACCACGAACACGCCGGCCGCGGCGGCGAACACGTGGGTGTTGGAGAACATCGAGGAATAGGGCGTGTAGAACGTCCAGCCGGTGTCGACGCCGCCGGCGACGAGGGCATAGACGGTGAACGCGCCGGCCGCGATGGTCAGGTACCAGCTGAACAGATTGAGGCGCGGGAAGGCGACGTCCGGCGCCCCGATCATCAGCGGCAGCAGGAAGTTGCCGAATGTGTTGGGGATCGATGGCACGAGGAAGAACCAGACCATGATGATCCCGTGGAACGAGAACAACTTGTTGTAGGTGTCCGAGGTCAACAACCATCCGTTGGGCTGGAACAGCTCGAGCCGCACGGCGGTGATCGCCACGCCACCGAGGAAGAAGAAGATGGTGATGGTCACCGCGTAGAGGATCGCGATGCGCTTGTGGTCGGTGGTGGAAAGCCAGGACCACACCGTCGATCCGTGGCGCAGGTAATCCGGGCGCGGCGGCAGCGGCAGCTCTCCGGCGAGCAGGGAATCAGTCATTGGGCGGCTCCTCCCCGAGCGAGCGGATATAGGCGGTCAGGCTCTGGATCTCGCCGTCGTCGAGCAGCCCCTTGAAGCTCGGCATGATCGGCGCGAAGCCGGCGACGACGTCGCGCTTCGGTTGCAGGATGGAGTCGCGGAGATAGGCATCGTCGGCGGTGACGGTGCGCCCGTCGGCGAGCTGGACCGCGCGGCCATAGAGGCCGGCAAGCCGCGGCGCGTGAACGTTGGAGGAGGCGGCGTGACAGCCCGAGCAGCCCTGCGAGACGAACAGCTTGGCGCCTTCATGGGCGAGGTCGTCGCCTTCGGGCTGGCGGGTCAGCCATTTAGCATAATCCTCCGGCCGCATGACGACGATCTCGCCGCGCATCGCCGAATGGTTGGTGCCGCAATATTCGGCGCAGAGCAGCGGGAAGGTGCCGGCTTTGCTCGCCTCGAACCAGATGTCGGTGTCCCGGCCGGGCACCACGTCCTGCTTGACGCGGAACGCCGGCACGAAGAAGGAATGGATCACGTCTTGCGAACTCATTAGCAGATGCACCGGCTGGTGCAGCGGCACGTGCAGCGCGTTGATCTCGCGGGCCCCGTTCGCGTGCTGCGTCTTCCACATCCACTGCTTGGCGACCACGTGGATCTCGAGCGCGTGCGGCGGCGCGGCGAGGCTGCTGAGGTCGGCGGAGGAGGCCCACCAGAACAGGAATATGAAGGTGAGGAGCGTGGCGAGCGTCCAGCCGATCTCGAACTCGCGATTCAGAATCTCTGGCATCGGACCGCGCTTGGCCTTCGATCCGCGCCGGTAGCGCACGGCGAACAGCAGGATCAGCCCGAACACCAGCACGACGGTCGCACCGGACAGCGCCAGCAGGAGGTAGAAGATGTGATCGACCGTGACGGCGTGCGTGCTGGCCTCTGGCAGGCTGAACAGCGAGTTCATGCCGAAGCTCCGCGTCGTTTGCCGCGCAACAGCAACAGCCCGATCAGCCCCGCCATCGCGGCGATTGTTGCGGCGCCGAGAAGCTGCAGGATCGCGGCGATCCTGCTGGTATAGATGCCGTGCACCGCATCGAAGCCATAGCACAGCAGCGCGATCCGGCCGGGGAGTCCGCCGATGCGGCCGTCGCCGGCCTCGAGCAGCGCAAGGCGCAGATCGGCGGGCTGCAGCGCGAGGCTGGAGAGCGAGCGGACGACGCGGCCGTCCGGTGCGAGCGTGACGAACGCCGCCGGATGCGCGACGGCGTCGCGGCTGCGGTCGAACGCGGTACGATAACCGATGCTGTCGAGCAGCATCTGGACGTTGTCTTGCGATCCGGTCAGGACTGATGTCCCGGCCTGGCCGATCTGTCCCTCCGTGAAGCGCCGCGCGTCATCGCGGCTGTCGCGCGGATCGATCCCGACGATGACGATGCTGTAGTCGCGTCCCGCAGCGAGGCCGGTCTGCTGCAAGGCAGAGCTGGCGATCGTCAGCGCCGGCCCGCAGATCTGCCGGCAGGTGAAGTCGGCCGGGATCAGCAGCGTCGGACGCCCGGCGATCGCATCGCCGATCGACACGGGACGGCCGTCGAGACCGGTGAACCGCAAGGCGAGCGGGACATGCGCATCGGCTGGCGGATCGAGGGCGACGCGCCCGATCTCCTGCTCGGTCAATCCGGCCCGCGCGAGCGCTGGCCACAGCACAAGCGACAGAACGAGGAGAGCCCGCCTCATGGCTTGCCTCCGTCGCCGGGGACCGTTTGAGCGTCGTGATCCCCGATCGCATCATAGGCATGCGGGCCACGGCCGGCGACGAGCTGCATCGCCTGATCGATCGGGATGCGCGCCTGGTTGTGGTCGCGATCGACCCAGGCATAGCCGGAGAGCCGGGCCTGCTGCGCGGCCTCGAAGCGCGCGAGGTCAGCCTGCGGGGATGTCTGCAACGCCGGCGCCGGAAACCGCCGCTCCACGCGCGGCAAGAAGGCGCCCGGCACCTGCGCGTTCAGGAACAGCAGGATGCCTGCAATCGCGGCTGCCACGAACAGCAGGAAGCCGCCGACGACCGCCAGCACGACGCGGTTGTCGACGTCGGCCGGCTGCGGCAGCGCGCGATGTCCCATCTCTTCAACCGGCATGGCGCCCGCCTCCGAACGCGAGGCCTCGACCGAACAGCGCTGAAGACGCGGTCAGGATGACGAGCGAACCAAGGCCGGCGAGGGCAGCGGCTGCCTGCCGTTCGAATGCCGGCAGGATCAGCCAGGCGAAGTGCAGGCCGGTCCCGAGCAGCAGGAGACCACCGACGGCACGCAGGCCGGCACGGCTGGCGCGTACGCCCGCGAGCAGAAGCATCGTGAACGGCAGAACCGCGCCGATGACCAAGGTTGCGACCAGCACCGCGGCCCATGTGTCGGTGCCGCGCTTGAGGAACCATGCCGCCTTGTGCGGCAGATCGCCATACCAGGCGACCACGAACGTCATATAGGTGAGATAGACGACGCCCAGCAGCGTGGCCATCAGCAGCTTGCCGATGTCGCTCCTCGCCCGGCCTGCGACATTGGCTATCCCGACGACGCCAAGCACGGCGAGCGCCGCCAGCAACTGCTGGATCGCGATCATCGACGCGAAGTCGGTGGACACGTAATGCGGCTCGACCGACAGGAACCAGTCGACCGCGACCATGCTGATAGTGAGCCCGAAGAAGGCGAGGCCGAGCCCGGCCAATAGCCTGCCGCCGAGGCCGGATGCAAAGATCACTGCCAGAACCGACCATCCTGCCAGGGTGACCACCGCGCGCAGGATGAAGGACGCCTGACTCAGATACCAGACCGCGACATCCGGTTTTATCTCGCCGGGATTCGCAGCCCAGGGATAGATCGACGGCAGGGTAGCGAGCACCGGGACGAAGGCGATGGCAACGAGCGGCATCATGGCGGCGAGCGGACGCAGGACCGGTGCAGCGGCAATGGCCCAGGTTCCGCCGGTTAGCCGGTGGATGAGCAGCAAGTTCATGCTGCCGACCGGGACGCAGCTCCAGATCGCGAACGCCAGCAGCCAGCCTTGCAGCAGCGCCGGATCAACATCGAGCCGCCCGAGAACGAGCACCAGCGCGGCCGTGAGCGTCAGCAGCGCAAGCCCGGCCGCCGCATACCGGTTGCTGAACGCAGACAGAGTCTGTCGATGCGATGCCGCAATCATGGCAGCTTGCTCCTCAGCTGCGGGACCTCGGCCACGTCGGTCCGCTGCGACTGCTGAAGCGCGCGGATATAGGCGATGATGGCCCACCGATCGCGCGGCTCGACGCGGGCGGCATAGGAATACATCGCGCCGTACCCGTTGGTGACCACGTCGAAGAAGTGCCTGGCGTCGGCGGCGCGCAGCCGGCTCGAATGAAACGAGGGCGGGGCGGGAAAGCCGCGCTGCACGATCATGCCGTCACCGTGGCCGGAGAGCCCGTGACAGGGCGAGCAGTAGATCCCGAACCGCTCGCGGCCGCGCGCCAGCAGCGCCATGTCGACCGGCGGCGGCGTCGCGACCTGCCGCGCGCGATCGAGCTCACCCTGCGCCACCGCGCCCTGCGGCGGGACCTGGGCCTCGGTGCCGTCCCTGAACAGCGCCGCCTTCGCGAATGTGCCGTAGCGATTCTGCTGCGTCATCGAGTGGTCGCCGCAGCCGCCGAGCGCGGCCGGAAGCATCATCAAACAGAGCAGCCGACGGATCGTCATGGCGCGCGCAGCTCCGTCACCACGACCGCGCCGGCTTCGGTGAGCACCGTCCGCAAATCACTGGGATCGGTATCCGACGCGGCGACCAGGATGTAGCGGTCCTGGGTCGCGCGCTCGAAGCCCGGGATCTCGAACAGGGCATCGTGCAGCCGCGGCAGTCGGCACGACCGGAGGAAGGCGATCACGCCGGTGAGGGCGGCGGCAAAGACGCCGACCTCGAAGGGGACGAGCAGGAACACCTGCCAGGAATTGAGCGGCCGCCCCCCACTGTCGATCGGATAGTCGATCACGGCGCTGTACCATTGCAGACCGAACGCGAAAGCCGCGGTCGCGAGGCCGCCGATCAGCATCGCCACCCTTATCCGCGAGCGATCGAGGCCGAGCTGCTCCGCCAGCCCCTCGATCGGGTAGGGCGTGAAGGCGTCCAATGCGGCATGGCCCGTGCTCTTCACGCGCCGCAAAGCCGCTTGCAGCGTTTCGGCGTCGAGGAACTGCGCTACCAGCGTCGCGGTCATGCGGCGGCCTCCTCGTGGGCGAGTTCGCGCATGTCGAACATCGACACGCTCGGGATCAGCCGCATGAAGAGCAGGAACAGGAAGGCAAAGAAGCCGAGTGGCGCGATCAGGAAGCTCCAGTCCCAGAAGGTAAAATGGAAACTGCGCCATAGCGAAGGCATGTAGTCGTGCGACAGCGTATTCCAGACGATGAGGATACGCTCGAGCCACATTCCGATGTTGATCGCGATGGCGACAAGAATGAGCACCGGCAACGAACGTCGCGCGAACGGCCACCACAGGAGCTGAGGCACGAGGCAGTTGCAGGTCAGGAGCGCCCAGTACAGCGGTGCGTAGGTGCCGGTGAACTCGAAGCGCACAACGGCGCGGTCGGCATGCTCGCCGCCATACCAGCACATGAACCACTCGGTCGCATAGGAATAGAACATCACGATGGAGGCCATCAACAGGATGCGGGCCATCGCGTCGAAATGCCGGGGCGTAATGATGGCCTGGAGGCCGAGCCCCCATCGGATCCCCGCTGCGAGCACGACGACCATCGCGAAGCCGGAATACATTGCGCCGACCACGAAATAGGGCGGGAAGATGCTCTCCTGCCAGCCGGGCATGAGGCTCGCGGCGAAATCGAGGCCGACGATCGAATGGACCGAACAGACCAGCGGCACGCCGAGCGCCGCCATCGTGCTGTGCAGCGTCTGGAGCCGCGACCATTCCCGCGCCGAGCCGCGCCAGCCCAGCGCGAATGCGCCGTAGACGAGCTGGGCCCCTCGCCGCGGCGCGCGGTCGCGCAGGGTGGCGAGGTCGGGGATCAGGCTGACGTACCAGAACAGGATCGAGAACAGCAGATAGCTGACGATGGCCCAGAAGTCCCAGACCAGCGCGCTGCGCCATTGCGGCCACAGCGCCATCGTGTTCGGATAGGGCGCGAGCCAGTAGGCATAGATCGGCCGGCCGAGATGAATGATCGGCATCAGCCCGGCGATCGCGACCGCGAATAGCGTCATGGCTTCCGCAAAGCGGTTGATCGAGGCTCGCCATCGCTGCCTGGTCAGCAGCAGCATCGCCGAAATCAGCGTGCCGGCGTTGCCGATGCCGATCCACCAGACGTAATTGGCGATGGCCACGCCCCACACGATGGTGGAGTTGACGCCCCAGATGCCGATGCCGCGGTAGAACAGCCAGACGATCGCGACCAGCAGCCAGAGCACGAACGGCGCGGTGGCGAGCAGCGCGAGCCACCACCGTTTGCCGAACCCGGTGAACAGGGGGTCAGCGATGGCCTGGGTGATCGCGACGTCGTCGGCGCGCTCCGCCGAAATCCAGCGATGCGCGGGCGGCTGTTGCGGCACGAGGACTTGGCTCATGTCTACTCCTCCGCGGGATTGCGCAGGTCGGCCAGATAAGTGGTCCGCGGCCGCGTGCCGAGATGCCCGAGCAGGGCATAGTGGCGCGGATCGGCCTTATCGCGATTGATCTCGGCATCGGTGTGGTTGAGGTCGCCAAAGCTGATGGCGCGCGTCGGGCAGGCGTTCTGGCAGGCGGTACGCACCTCGTCGGGACCGAGCGTACGATTGTCGCGCTCCGCGCTGCGCCGCGCGCCGCTGATCCGCTGGACGCAATACGTGCACTTTTCCATCACGCCGCGGGCGCGAACGGTCACTTCCGGATTCTTCTGCCCGCGATAGGAGTCCGCGCCGAGATTGGCGTACTCCTCGCCGTCGGCGTAGCCGAAGAAATTGAAGCGCCGGACCTTGTACGGGCAATTCGCCTCGCAGAAGCGGGTCCCGATGCAGCGATTGTAGACCTGCCCGTTGAGGCCCTCGTGATCGTGCACGGAGGCCGCGACCGGGCAGACCGGCTCGCACGGCGCATGCTCGCAGTGCATGCAGGGGACCGGCTGGAAGCCGAGCAGCATCCCGTTCGCCGCGCCGTGATCGTAGACATCGACGCGCATCCAGTGCATGTCGCGTCCCATCGCGATCTGCTCCGGTCCCACGACCGGAACGTTGTTCTCGGCCTGGCACGACACCACGCAGGCATTGCAGCCGATGCAAACCGACGTGTCGATCACCATGGCCCAGGCATGGCCGTCGCTCGACTGGACGGTGCTCGGCATCAGGCTCGGCGTGGCGTCCGAGGCTGCCGCGGCCGGCGTATGGCCGAGCTGGTACAGCGGATAGAGTTCGCGGACATCGCCCGGGGTCCGCACCACGTTTTGCGTGGCGAGGATTGGCTCCCGCCGCCCGGTCGGCTTGATCGAGACGCTCGGAATGCGCCAGCGATGCTCTCCGGTTCGCAGCGCAAATGCATTGGCGCCGACACCGTCACCGATCGCGCCTGCGCTGTGCCGGCCCGCGCCGAGTGTGAGCGTGCCGATCCCGGCGGCGGACCCCGGCTCGGTCAGAACCGGCACGTCGAGCGTTTGATCGCCGGCGCCGATCGTGACGATATCGCCCGAGGCAACGCCGAGTCTCGCCGCGTCGTCGGGATGCAGTGCAAGCGCATTGCCCCAGACCTGCTTGGTCAGCGGCTTGGGGCATTCCTGCAGCCACGCATTGTTGGCAAAGGAGCCGTCCCACAGGCAGGGATCGGGGCGCAGGACCAGTGTGATGTCGCCGGCGTGTGCGTCCTGTGCTTCGCCGCCCGGCATCGGCGGTAGTTGCCGCGCAGCCGGGGTAGCGGCGGCGGCGCTGGTGCCGGCAATGACGCCGTCGTGCAGCGCCTGCTGCCACCACGCCTCGAAATTGCCGGTGGCCGCGCTCTGCCAGGTCTGCCGCACCAGATCATACGCGCTTGCATCCTGCTGTCCGGCGAGCCACGCCAGCAGCTCGTGAACGCCATGGCTGGCGTAGAGCGGCCTGATCAGCGGCTGGACGATGCTCGCGGTGCCATCGCTGGCGCGCAGATCCGACCAGGCTTCGAGCGGATGATGCTGCGGCACATGCCAGGTTGCGAGTGCCGCCGTCTCGTCGACATACTCGCCCATATGCAAACGGAACGGCGCTTGCTGCAGCCGCGCGCCGAACTGCAGATCGGCCGGCGCATCATAGACAGGGTTCGCGCCGACGATGACAAGCTGGCGCACGCGGCCCGCCGCGAGATCGCCCGCGAGCTGTTCGAGCGTGGCGGCCTGCTTGCCCGACGGCGTGCGATCGATCGGCTCGATGAGACGGACCGGCGCATTGATCTTTGCGTTGATCCAGTGAACCAGCGCATGGACCTCCTTCGGCAGGGTCGATCCCGCCATGACGAGCACTGCGCCCTTGTGGGCGCTGAGGTCCGCCGAAATTTTGCGCAGCAGCGCGCGCTCGTGCTCGGGGAGCTCCGTCGTCCCTTGAGCTGCACCAAGCTCTCCCGCGAGGCTCATCGCGAAGCGTTCGATGGCCTCGGGTCGCAGCGCCAGCCGCTCGTCGGCCTTGGCCCCCGTCAGCGTCAAGCCGCTCTCGAGGCAATAGAGACGCGAGAAGCTGTTGGCATCGCTTCGGCCCATGGCGAAGCCGCGGCCCTGCCGGATCTGGTCGGGCCCGTGTCCGATCGGGTCGGCATCCAGCGCGACGATCACGCGCGCCTTGGCGAGATCGGCGACGCCGTGAAGGGGCCGGCCATGGGCGAGCTCGCTGCCCTGGCGCGCGTTGTCGTCGTCGGTCGGATCGTAGGCGTGCCACGCTGCGGCGGGGAACGCCTGGAGCAGGCCATCGATCTGGCGGAGCACGGTCGGCGACGTGGTGCGGCTGGTCAACAGGCGCAGGCCGTCACCCTGACGATTGCGGGCGTCGGCGAGCTGGCTCGCCAGCGCGCCCTGCAACGCTTCGCGCGAACTAATGGCGCCCTCGTGCAGGATAGTGCGCGAGCGGTCCGGATCGTAGAGCGAGAGCACGGCGGCCTCGGCGAACACGTCGGTGGCGCCGAGACTGCCGGGATGGCGCGGATTTCCTTCCACCTTGATCGGCCGGCCGTCGATCGCGGTGACGATGACGCCGCGCCCTATTCCGGCAAGTCCGAGCGTCGTCGCGAATTTCAATGGTTCGCCGGGAACGATCCGCTCCGGCATCCGGACATAGGGCAGGATCTGCTGGTCCGGCTTGCTGCAGGCCGCGAGGCTGCTGGCCATGCCGGTCGCCAGCAGGCTGAGGGCCTGGCGCCGGTTGAGCTTGCTGCGCCGCGCCGGCTGCGGCCGCGTCGGCAATTCGGTCAGCGGTGGCATATCGTGCAGTCCTTCAAATGATCCGTGTGGATGTGATAGGTCGCGGCGAGCTTCGCGCCGGCCTCGGCCTGGTCCTTCGGTGCGTGCCAGTTGGGGTCGAACACCGCCTCGGCGGGACGCAAATGCGGTGCGGGGTTGCGGTGGCAGTCGAGGCACCATTGCATCGTGAGCGGCGCCGCCTGCCGCATCAGCCGCATCTGTCCGACCTCGCCATGGCAGGTGGTGCAGCCGACGCCCTTGGCGACGTGAACCGAATGATCGAAATAGACGTAATCCGGCAGCCGGTGGACGCGCGTCCATGCGATCGGCTGGCCTTTGGCGAGACTCTCGCGCACCGGCGCCAGCATCTGCGCGTTGGTCCAGATCTGCGAATGGCAGGTCATGCAGGTCTCGGTCGGCGGCATGCCCGCAAAGCGCGCCTTTTCGACCGAGGTGTGACAGTAGCGGCAGTCGAGCCCGAGCCCTGAGACATGATGCTCGTGGCTGAACGGCACGGGCTGGTTCCGCGTGACGTTCTGGTCGGTGACGTAGGGCGAGCGCATCAGTTGATAGGACAGTCCGACGGACAGCACCGGAGTTGCTCCAATCGCCGCGATCACCAGGGTGGCGATCGTGTTCGCGCCGGGACGAAAAAGCTGCATCCGTCGGCCCCCTGCCGTAGCCGTGCCGTCACGCGCGAATGCGAACCGGGACCGATTTTGCCGCCGGCGTCTTGGAGTGCTTGTCGTGGTGGGACAGCGGGATCAGCGGATTCATTTCCGGGTAGTAAGCGCCGACGCAGCCGTCCGGCAGTTTGAACGGGGTCACCTTGAGGGGTCCCACTACGCGCGAGACGCCGTCCTCGGCGTCGCTGACGAGCGAGACCATCTGGCCGTCCTGCAGACCGGCGCGCGCGATCTCGTCCGGATTCATCAGGAGCACGTCCCGCGTACCCTCGATGCCGCGCAGGCGGTCGCTGTAGCCGTAGATGGTCGTGTTGAACTGGTCGTTGCTTCGCATGGTCAGCAGGCGGAAGCGGCCGGGCGCATCGGAAAAACCGGTCGAGGTCAGCGTGTCCGGCACGGTGAACTCGGCCTTGCCGCTTGCGGTCTTCCAGATCCGTTCGCGGGCCAAGTTGCCACGGTAGAAGCCGCCAGGCGTGAACATCCGCGCGTTGAAATCGTGGAATTCGTCCGGATAGGTTTCGGCGATCTCGTTGCGGATCAGGTCGTAATTGCCGACCCACGCATCCCATGTCAATTTCGGGTAGGGCCGCAGCGTCGCCTTGGCGAGACCCGCGACGATCGCAACTTCGGATCTGAGATGCTCGCTCGCCGGCTTGCGCAGCCCGATCGAGCCCTGGATGCAGCTGAACGTGTCCTCCATGGTGACGGCTTGCTGCCCGCTCGCCTGGATGTCTTCCTCGGTGCGACCGAGGCACGGCAGCAGATAGGCGGCCTTGCCATGGATCAGGTGACTGCGGTTGAGCTTGGTTGCGATCTGCACCGTCAGCTCGAGGTCGCGCCAAGCCTGCTCCATCTTGGCGCGTTCGGGAATCGCGCGCACGAAGTTGCCGCCCAAGCCGACGAAGGCCTTGACCTTGCCGGCGAGTACGCCCTCGCAGGTCTCCACCGTGTTCATGCCCTTGTCGCGCGGCGGTTCGAACCCGAACTGCTTGGCGTATTTGTCGAGCGGCACCAGTTCGGGCTTTTCCGAGATGCCGACGGTGCGCTGGCCCTGCACGTTCGAATGCCCGCGCACCGGCGAGATCCCGGTGCCGTTGCGGCCGATATTACCTTTCAGCAGCAGCATGTTGACCAGCATGCCGACGTTCTGGAAGCCGTGCACGTGCTGGGTCAGCCCCATGCCGTAGATCCCGATGACGCGGTCGGCCTCGACATAGACTTGGGCGGCTCCCTCGATCACCTCCCGGCTGAGAGCGGAGGCGGCTTCGATCTCGCTCCACGGCGTCGCACGGATCTTGGCCTCGAACTGCTCGAAGCCGTGTGTATGCTGTTCGACGAAGGGCGCATCGATGACGCGCTTGCCTTGCTGCTTGGCCGCATCGTCAGCGGCGAAGACGTGCTTGCAGATGCCGACGATGACCGCGATGTCGCCACCGACTTTCACTTGGTGGTACTGGCTGCTGATCTGGGTGCTCTTGCCCGTCAGCATTTCGGTCGGGTTTTGCGGATTGACGAAGAATTCCAGGCTCCTCTCGCGAACGGGATTGAAGGTGATGATCTTCACGCCGCGCTTGGCCGCGTCCTGGAGCGGATGCAGGAAGCGCGGGCTGTTCGATCCGGTGTTCTGTCCAAAGAAGAACATCGCATCGCAATTGCTGAGGTCGTCGAACACCACGGTCCCGACCCCGGCGCCGATCAGCTTCTTGAGCGCAACCGACGTCGTCTCGTGGCACATGTTCGAACTGTCCGGCAGGTTGTTGTTGCCGTAGACGCGCGCGAACAGGGCGTAGAGATAGGAGGTTTCCAGGCTGGCGCGGCCCGACGAATAGAACACCACCGACTTGGGATCGAGCACTTTCAATTGCGTCCCGATCGCCTGAAAGGCTTCATCCCAGGAACAGGCGACGTATGTGTCAGTCGCGCTATCGTAGCGCAGCGGATGCGTCAGGCGGCCCTGCTGCTCGAGGTCGTAATCGCTCCAGGCGAGCAGGTCGCTGATTGTGTGTTCGGCGAAGAACTCCGGCGTGCAGCGGCGTGAGGTCAACTCCCAAAGGGTCGCCTTGGCGCCGTTCTCGCAGAATTCGAACGTGTGGTAATCGGCCGGCTTCGCCCACGAGCAGGAAACGCACATGAAGCCTTTCGGCTTGTTTTGCCGGCGAAGGGTATTCAGCGCCGCCGGCGAATCCCACTCTTTGCCGAATATCCGGGCAATCCCTTCGAGAGAGCCCCATCCGCCGGCTGGACCATCGTATTCAACTGTATTGGGAGTGTCGTCGCCAGCCTTGTTCGGTCGCGCCATGATCTTGCTTCTCTTCGGGAACCCGCCAGCCCGGTGCATCGCCAACGTATGTTCGTGATGGCGGTTCCTCGGCTCGGCCCTTCTTGCCACTCGAAGAACGGAGAGAGCGCTGCGGGAAAAGGGCAACGACACCAAGGTCTTCGATCGGACGGCGGATGGCGCGTCTCATTCGCGACAGATAGTTTGACCGCTGCCGTACCGGAAATCGCGCACTCGCGCGATGTTGATTGGGCGAGTTCGTTCGATAGGAGCGAGGAACCCGGGCGCCCGGCAGAGGTTGCCAGACGCTAATCTCGGAGCCGGCCATGGATGATCGCTGCACACTCGAGAAGCCAGAGCTGGTCTGGCGAGGGCGCGATCCGATCCCGTCTTCGCGCAGAGTCGCAGAGGAGCGGCCGATAGCGCTCACCTACAACGGATCGACCTATGCAGTAATGATGGCCTCGCCAGTTGATCTCGTAGACTTCGGTATCGGCTTTACCTTAAGCGAAGGCATTGTGGACGACTGTGATGACATCCTCAGCATCGACACCGTCGAGCTCGAGCTGGGGTGCGAACTGCGGATCTGGCTCGGCGGCTCGCACGCTGATCTCCTTGCCAACAGGCGGAGGGCGATGGTCGGGCCGGTCGGCTGCGGCCTGTGCGGAATCGAGAGTTTGGAGCAGGCCTGCCCACGCCCGGCGCGCGTCGTCAGCCCCGCTGGATTTCACCCGTTTGACATTTTGAAGGCGATGGCCTCGTTGCGGCCGCTCCAGCAACATAACCAGGCGACGGGCGCGATGCACGCAGCGGCGTTCTGGGGCGGCGATGACATTCGATTGGTCAGGGAGGACGTCGGACGCCACAACGCGTTGGACAAACTCGCGGGTGCGATAGCCAGAGCTGGCCTGGAGACGTCGCAGGGCGCCGTCCTCATAACCAGTCGGGTCTCCGTCGAACTTGTGCAGAAAACCGCGCGAATGGGCGTGCCGCTTCTCGTCGCCGTGTCAGCGCCGACTTCGCTGGCGATCGAGACCGCCGAGCGGGCGGGCGTTACGCTCGTCGCCGTCGCACGTGACGATGGTTACGAGATATTCAGCCATACAAGCCGGCTGCTCTTTGAAACGAAAGAATTGGTCTCCGCAGGGGTCGAGCGGTCAGCTCCTGAGATGCTTTCCCGCTGAACTTCGGCTCTTGAGGGCAATCGGGAGCGTGCCTTCGTTCGGTCTCGTACTGACATCAGATCGCGCACGCCGTTTCGGTCGGAACGTCTGTAGCCGGCAAGCGCTGTGGTGATGTTCGGCTTTCCAAACTGAAAGGAGACAGCGATGAAGACGACGCTTTTGGCGGGATTCCTGCTCGCCGCGATGGCCGCCACTCCAGCACTGGCGCAAGGGGGTGGCTCGAATTCCACAAGTACCACGCAGTCAACCGCCAACTCGGGCCAAAACACGGCGGTACAAGAAATTCAAGACGATCTCAAGAAGGCAGGCTTCACCGACATCAAAGTCGTGGCCGAATCCTTCGTCGTGCAGGCCAAAACCAAGGACGGAAATCCCATGGTGATGACGATTGGTCCTCATGGCATGTCGGTGTTCGAAGCGATGAACGCGACCACGACAGGATCCGGCTCCTCAGCTAACTCTCAGGGGACGACGGGCTCAAGCTCTTCAAACAGCAGCGCCAACTCCAAGTAGATCCTCGCACCTTGGCGAACATCGCGGCTCTCAAAAGCAGGCCCTGCGATGTTCGTCTGGTGCCGCCGAAGCGAGACGTACGGGAGCGTACGCACATCGTAGGTGATGGCCAACCGAACTCCGAAACGTTCTGGTTGCCTGACCGTTGCTCCAACGTCGAGCGCGAAAGAACCGCGAGAAAATCCAATGAATGTCAGCGAATTCGTTTGGCACCGGTTGTCCGAATGGGGATTGCGCCGGGTTTATGGGTATCCGGGGGATGGAGTAGGGGGCCTGGACGTCGCCCTTGAAGGCGCGAAAGACAAGTTCGACTACGTGCAGGTTCGCCACGAAGAGATGGCAGCCTTCATGGCCTCGGCCCACGCAAAGTTTACCGGGCAGGTTGGCCTCTGCTACGCGACCTCGGGACCCGGCGCAATTCACCTTCTCAACGGTCTGTACGACGCCAAGATGGACCACGTTCCCGTGGTTGCGCTCGTTGGGCAGCAGGCGAGAAGCGCAATCGGGGCGAGCTATCAGCAGGAAGTCGATCTGCAGGTCCTGTTTCAGGATGTTGCCGAGTATGTCGCACAGGCAAGCGTGCCCGAGCAGGTGCGTCACCTGATCGACCGGGCCGTGCGCATTGCGCACAACAAGCGCGCCGTTACCTGCGTGATCCTACCGAAAGACGTTCAGGAACTGGATTACCAGGATCCGCCTCTCGCGCATGGTGCGATCCACACGGGTGTCGGATATGCCGAGCCGGCAAGGCGACCGGACGAGGATCTGGTGCGCGCCGCCGCCGAGGTACTGAACAGCGGCAAGAAGGTCGCGATGCTGGTTGGCGCAGGCGCCTTGAACGCGACCGATGAGGTCATCACGGTGGCCGAGCGCCTTCAGGCGGGGGTGGCCAAAGCCCTCCTTGGAAAGGCAGCTCTCCCGGACGAACTCCCCTTTGTAACCGGTTCCATCGGGCTGCTCGGCACTAAGCCGAGTTGGGACCTTATGAAGAATTGCGACACGTTCCTGATGGTCGGTTCTGCGTTTCCATACAGCGAGTTTCTGCCGGAGCCGGGCGCGGCGCGCGGCGTTCAGATCGATATCGACGGCGCCAGGTTGAGCCTGCGTTACCCCATGGAAGTCAACATCGTCGGGGACAGCTCCTTGGCGCTGCAGACGCTGCTGCCGCATCTTCAGCAGAAACAAAAATCTTCATGGCGTGGTGAAATCGAGGAGGGCGTGCAAGAATGGTGGCAGACGCTTGAAAAGCGCGCCATGGATTCGGCGGAGCCGCTCAATCCGCAACGCGTATTCTGGGAGCTCTCGCCCCGTCTGCCTGAGAACGCGATCATCACCGCAGATTCAGGCTCGGTTGCCAATTGGTATGCCCGCGACCTAAAAATGCGTCGGGGCATGAAAGCCTCGTTGTCCGGAGGCCTGGCTTCACTGGGTGCCGGGACGCCCTACGCCCTGGCTGGCAAAATGGCTTATCCGGACAGGACAGTGATCGCCTGCATGGGCGACGGCGCCATGCAAATGAACGGACTGAACGTCCTGATCACGATCTCGAAGTATTGGCAAACCTGGTCAAATCCTCGCCTGATCGTCCTCGTCCTCAATAACCGCGACCTCAATCAAGTGACTTGGGAGGAGCGGATCCAACTCGGGGCAGGGAAGACGCTATCGACTCAGAGCATCCCGGACTTTCCGTACCGTCGTTATGCCGAGTTGATCGGTCTCAAGGGCATCTTCGTCGACGATCCCGAACGTGTGGGTGCCGCCTGGGACGAAGCGCTATCGGCCGATCGTCCGGTCGTACTCGAGGCATACACCGATCCCAACGTTCCCCCCTTGCCGCCGCACATCACCCTGAAGGATGCCAAAAACTTCGTCAGTATGATTCCGTCCGAGCCCGAGCTTGGGAGCGTTCTCAAGAACAGCGCCAAGGAATTGTTTGCGACCGTACTGCCGGGGAAAGGATAATGGTCGAGGTTGCGATCGAGGCGGTGAAAGCGCGCGCCTTCGAGGTCCCGACCGATCGACCCGAAGCGGACGGGACCATGAGTTGGGATTCAACAACACTGGTGCTGGTCGAGATTGCAGCCGGTGACAAGTCCGGGATCGGGTACACGTATTCCGATCGGAGCATCGTCGCGCTCATCGCAGAGAAGCTCACCTCGATCGTCCGTGGGAAGGATGCGTTGGCGCCTCAGGCAGTCTGGAGTGCGATGCAGCGCGCCGTCCGCAATCTGGGCCGCGAAGGGCTTGCTGCGACCGCAATCTCTGCCGTCGACACGGCGCTGTACGACCTGAAGGCGCGGCTCTTGGATGTGCCGCTGGTTCAGCTCCTCGGAAGCTACCGTACGGCCGTCCCGATCTATGGAAGCGGAGGCTTCACGACTTATTCCGACAGCGACCTGGCGGATCAGCTCGGCGGGTGGGTTTCCGACGACGGCTGCGAGCACGTCAAGATGAAAGTGGGCTCAGAGCCCGATCTCGATCCGCACCGGGTACGCGTCGTCAGCCGCGCGATCGGCGAGCGCGCCGCCCTGTTCATCGATGCAAACGGCGCCTATTCGGTGAAGCAGGCGCTTCAACTTGCCGACGTGTTCGGACAGCACGGCGTCAAATGGTTCGAGGAGCCGGTGTCGTCGGACGACCTTGAAGGCTTGCGTGCGGTCCGTGCCCGTGCCCCGGCGGGCATGGACGTTGCTGCAGGAGAGTATGCATATACAGCCGACTATGTTCGCGTGATGCTCGGATCCGGTGCCGTCGACGTGCAGCAGGCGGATATTTCGCGGTGTGGCGGCGTGACGGGGTTCTTGCAGATTGCTTCGCTTTGCGACGCGCACCACATCGACCTGTCGGGCCATTGCGCACCCACTCTGCATCTTCACGCCGCCTGCGCGGCGCCGCGGCTCCGGCATCTGGAATGGTTTCACGACCACGTTCGGATCGAGCAAATGCTCTTCGATGGCGCGCCCACTCCACGCAATGGCGCCATCCAGCCCGACCTGTCGCGGCCAGGCAATGGTCTGATCTTCAAGAATGCGGATGCTGCACGCTATGCGATCTAACCAGCTGAGAAGAGGGAGAACAGGTGGCGTCTCCCAAGCCGTGTTGGGTGAGGCGAGGCGGGAGCGGGCCGGTCTGCTTTGCGCAGCTCGTTCGGTTTCCCGCTTAGGCCAGCGCGAGGCCGAGACCGTTCTTGTGGCTCGAAGGCTCAATCGAGCGGCAGGCACCTTGGCTGCGTCGGTGCTCGCCGACAGCGCCGTAGAGCATTACCGGGGTTCGTTCAAGAACAAGGCCATGCTCATCCCGCTCGTGGTCGCCGGGCTGACGCTGACAATGAGCCTGCACGGCACGGCAGACAGGCGCCCGGTCGCGCATCAAGCGCGTGATACGTCGTACTTGTTGGCAGCTGCCACCGGCCTGCTTGGGACAGGCTTTCACGTTTATAACGTGACGAAGAAGGTGGGTGGGTGGAGCTGGCAGAACCTCTTTTACGGTGCTCCCCTCGGCGCACCCATGGCCATTCTGCTCTCGGGGTTGCTGGGCTTTTGCGCGGAACGGGTGCGCTCCAATGGACGCCGCCGCCCGCATCGGGTCTTCAACCTGCCGGCCGGCGAGATGATCGCGACGGTCACGGCACTGGGGCTGCTCGGGACGACTGGAGAAGCTGGGCTGCTCCATTTTCGCGGAGCCTTTCACAACCCCTTTATGACTCTTCCCATCACTCTTCCGCCCATCGGGGCCGGCCTGCTCGCTGGTGCCGCGTTGAACGGCGAACGACGGGCACGCCGCCTCGCGCGATGGTGGATGCGGTTGCTCACCGGGATGGGCTTTGCGGGGGTCGGCTTTCACGCATACGGGATCTCGCGAAACATGGGCGGTTGGCGCAACTGGAGCCAGAATATTCTCAATGGACCGCCGCTGCCGGCGCCGCCAAGTTTCGCAGGTCTCGCATTGGCCGGGCTCGCCGCGCTCGAGCTGATGAAGGAGGCATGCGATGCTTGAGCGGAAGAGCAAGCGGGCTGCAGGCGACCCATACCCTGGTTATGACGTCCTCGCGAAATGGCGGAGCCCATCCTGGAACGACAAGACCAGGGAGGTGATTGCGGCCCGTTTGAAAGCAGCTGGCGAGCCGCAATTTCTGACCGCGGACGAGTTCGAAATCCTCACGGCTGTCGCCGATCGCATCGTGCCGCAACCTGCGTCGAGATCGCCTGTTCCAGTTGCTGCGCTGCTCGATCAGAAGCTGCAGGGGGGCGTCTTGGACGGCTATCGCGCAGCTGGCCTGCCGCGCGACGGGGAAGCTTGGCGAAGGGGACTGAGGGCCCTTGATGCCGAGGCCAGAGCCCGCCACGACCGTGGCTTCGCAGCAATCGCCGGGTCCTATCAGGACGATCTTCTAAGGCGCTGCGAGGCGGACGAATTGAAGTCGCCCGCGTGGTCGGGCATGCCGTCGCGGACGTTCTTCAAACATCGTCTGCTACGCGACATCGTTCTTGCCTACTATTCCCATCCGATGGCCTGGAGCGAAGTGGGGTGGGGCGGCCCCGCCAGCCCGCGCGGCTACGTCCGCCTCGATTTCAATGATCGCGATCCCTGGGAGGCGGCCGAAGCCAAGCCAGGCCGGGAGGCTGACGCTCTGAGGATCAATCGCAATGTCCGATGATCCCCGGCATAGTCCCCGTGCCCGCGACGGCCGCGCACCGGACGTGTTCCGGCCCGGCGGCTGGGTCAGCATGAAGCAATACGCCTATCAAGAAAAGGTCGACTTCGTGATCGTCGGAACCGGGGCCGGCGGCGCGACGCTCGCCTGCAAGCTGGCCGAATACGGATTCTCGGTGGTGGCCCTCGATGCCGGCCCTTACTTCCGGCCCCTTGAGGATTTCGCCTCCGACGAGTCCGAGCAGACCAAGCTTTATTGGACAGACGACCGTATTGTCGATGGTGACAATCCCTTGCAGCTTGGAAGCAACAACAGCGGGAAGGCCGTCGGAGGCTCGACGGTGCATTTCGCAATGGTATCGCTCCGGTTCCGGCCGGAATGGTTCAAAGCCAGGACCAAACTTGGCTACGGTGCGGATTGGCCGATCGATTGGCGCGAGATGTGGGCTTACTACACGGAAGTCGAGCAGGCCCTCAAAATCTCCGGCCCTGTCAACTACCCCTGGGGACCGCCGCGTCCGCGCTATCCTTATCGCGCCCATCCGCTCAATGCTGCTGCCCGCGCGCTCGCGCGCGGCTGCGACGCCCTTGGTATCGGCTGGACCGAGACGCCGCTCGCAACCCTCTCTGCGCCGCGCGGCCTCGCACATCCTTGCGTCTATCGCGGCTTGTGCGTGACCGGTTGTTCGACGAATGCCAAGCAAAGCGCGCTCGTGACTTGGATTCCGCGTGCTCTGTCTGCCGGCGCCGAGATCCGGGATCTCGCCATGGTCGGCCGGATCGAGACCGACGCGAATGGCCTCGCCGTCGGTGTTCACTATCACCGCCAGAACCAGTGGCGCTTTCAGAAGGCGCGCAACGTGGTGGTGGCCGGCTACGCGATCGAAACACCGAGGCTCCTGCTGAATTCGGCGACCGACAAGTTTCCGGATGGCCTGGCAAACAGGTCCGGACTTGTCGGCAAGAATCTCATGGCACAGGCAAACCAGGCGGTGTGGGGCGAGATGGACGAGGAGGTCCGCTCGTACAAGGGACCTCCGTCCCTCGCCATCACCGAGCACTGGAATTACGAGGATGAGGGCAAGGATTTCTTTGGTGGCTACGCTTACATGAGCCAGGGCCCCCTTCCGCAGCTATGGGCCAATACGCAGGCGACGGCGCATGGTTTGTGGGGGACGCGACTGGTCGAGGCGATGAAGCGTTATAACCACGTCGTGGGCTTGAAGATTGTTGGGGAGATGCTGCCTCAGGAAAGCAACCGCGTCACGTTGGCCGACGAAGTCGATCAATACGGGCTGAGAATTCCGCGCGTGACCTACTCCTGGTGCGACAACGACAAGCGCCTGATTGATCACTCCGTCGCCTTCATGAGCCGGGCTCTGGGCGCGATCGGTGCAAAAGACTTGTGGGTGCAGGAGGACGACACCTGTCATCTCAACGGTACGGCCCGGATGGGCGATCGGCCGGACAACAGCGTCGTCAATGCGGACTGCCGCAGCTGGGACATCCCTAATCTCTGGATTTGCGACGGCTCCGTGTTTCCGACCGTGGGCGGCGCGAATCCGTCCCTGACAATTCAGGCGATTGCTTGCCGCACGGCGGATCGAATTCGGGCTCTGTCCCGAGTGGGAGAGATCAGATTGAATTAGGAGGATACCGATGAGGCACAAGCTCCTCAACGACAGCGCGCAGCGAACCTTTGCAGTCATCCTCGACAGCGGCGACGAGGCGATGGAAAGCCTCAAGTCCTTTGCGGCGGCGCAGCGGATCTCCGCAGCCCAAATCACCGGCATCGGAGCCTTCAGCGGGCTGGTGCTGAAATACTTCGATTGGGAGAAAAAGACATACCTCGAGAACCGCGTGGACGAACAGGTGGAGGTCGCTTCGCTCGTCGGCGATATCGCGGTTTCGCCGTCGGGCGAACCTTCCGTGCACATCCATCTCGTTGTCGGGCGGCGCGACGGCACCGCTCTCGCCGGCCACCTTGGATCGGCTCGGGTGCGCCCCACTCTCGAGGTGATCGTAACCGAAAATCCCGCGCATCTTCAGAAGGCGCACGATCCCGTGACGGGGCTGGCGTTGATCAAGCTGGAGCGATGACAATGCAGAGCATCGGTCGCACAATGTGGGCCATCCCGGAAGGCTATATCCCAAGCGACAGCGTCAGCGACGCGCACGATCTTGTGTCGCATGAGGCGGCGTGCTTCCTGAACACGGGCGATCGCGACGCGGACGTTCGGATTACGCTGTTCTTCGAGAACAGGGCTCCGGTCGGCCCCTACCGGGTGAAGGTGCCGGCCAAGCGCACTCTGCATCTCCGCTTCAATGATCTGACCGACCCCGCTCCGGTTCCGCGCGACACGAGTTACGCTTCAATTATCGAGGCGAGCGAGCCGGTGATCGTTCAGCATACCAGGCTCGACTCGCGCCAGCCAGCAATGGCGCTGCTGTCGACCATTGCCTACCCGGCAGTACCGGAGTGAGGAGATGTCCTAATGAATGGCGAAGCGAGCTTGCATGAGGGGCCGGTCCGTCCCCGCCCGGTTGTCGTGGTCACAGGGGCATCCGCTGGGGTTGGCCGGGCCATCGCCCATCGTTTCGGCCGCGCCGGTTACTCCATCGGTCTGATCGCCCGAGATGCGGAAGCCCTCGAGGATGTGCGGCGCGAGATCGAGGACGTCGGAGGACGGGCGATTGTGATGCCTCTGGATGTGGCGGATGCCGGCGCCGTCTTTGCGGCCGCGGACCGCATCGCATCGACGCTGGGTCCGATCGACGTCTGGATCAACGACGCGATGGTGACGGTGTTCTCTCCTGTGTGGCGCATGACGCCCGATGAATTCCGCCGTGTCACTGAGGTCACCTATCTCGGATTCGTGCACGGAACGATGGCGGCTCTGCGCCACATGCGGCCCGCGAACAGGGGCACGATCATCCAGATCGGATCGGCGCTGGCCTACCGCGGCATTCCACTCCAGTCGGCCTATTGCGGGGCCAAGCACGCCATTCGCGGTTTCACGGATTCGCTGCGAAGCGAGCTGAGGCACGAGGAGAGCAGGATCGATTTGATGATGCTCCAGCTGCCGGCGGTCAACACACCGCAATTCGATTGGGCGAGGGCGCATATGCCGCGGACGCCGAGGCCGGTGGCACCCGTGGTCGAGCCCGAGGTCATCGCGAATACTGTGTACGGTGCAGCTCAAAGGCCGGCGAGGGAGTATTGGATCGGTTTCAGCACCCTAAAGGTTATTCTAGGCAACATGATCTTGCCGGGGCTGCTGGATCGCTATCTCGCACGAACCTGTATCAGCGGCCAACAGACGGATCGCCCGATCGATCCAAGCCGGCGGGACAACCTCGATCAACCCGTACGCGGCCTTCATCGCACCAGGGGGAGCTTCGCTTCGGAGGCGGTCGATAGCGCTTTTGCCGGACCGGCAAGCATGCTGCGGATTGCTCCGGTCATGGCGCTGTTGGGAACAGCTGCGTTGGCGGTGGTGGCTGCACGGGCGTCTCGAAGCACGAGCAGCGGACATCGTCGACGTCAACGCGGTGCGCGACTTGGATGAGAGATTCCCAGTGCCGACGAAATCCATCGAGGATTATGGCCTGATTGGAGACGGCCAGACGGCTGCCCTCGTGCATCGCGACGGTTCGATCGAGTGGCTTTGTTGGCCTCGCTTCGATTCGGACGCCTGCCTTGCCGCCTTGCTCGGCACGGACGCGCACGGTTGTTGGAAGCTCGAGCCGGTCGAAGCCGGCACTTCATCGCGTCGCCGCTATCGCACGGATACGCTCATCCTCGAGACGGAGTTTGAATTGACGACAGGTCGTATCCGTCTGATCGATTTCATGCCGATTGAGAACAATGCTTCCACCTTGATGCGGATCGTTCAGGGCCTTGCGGGAAAGGTGAAGTTGCGCAGCGAGCTGGATCTACGATTCGACTATGGATCCTTGAGACCTGCAGTTGAGATCGATCGACAACAGGCCGTCGCCTTCGTGGGACCGGATCTTGTCGTTCTGCATGCACCGGCACAGCTCTCGCAGCAGGGCTCCTGCATCGTATCGGAAGTGGAGGTGAGTGAAGGGGAGGAGATCGCATTTTGTCTCCGATACGGCAGCGCAACGGGTGCGCCGCCTCCGCCGCTTGCCGCCGCGGCAGCTCTGCGCAAGACGGAGGAATATTGGCTCAATTGGATTGCGAAGTTCTCGATCCAAACGCGGTGGCCCGAGGCCGTGAGGCGCTCCCTTCTGACACTCAAGGCGATGATCTTTCGCGCGACAGGCGGCATGATTGCCGCTCCGACCACGTCGCTTCCCGAGGCCCCGGCCGAGGATCTGAATTGGGACTACCGCTATTGCTGGCTGCGCGATGCGGCGTTCTCGGCGACGGCCCTACTTGACGCCGGCTATCTCGATGAAGCTAAGGCGTTCCGCGATTGGCTTCTCCGCGCTGCAGGTGGCGAACCTGACAAGATCAGGATCATGTACCGGGTCGACGGCTCGCGTCGCTTGGAGGAATGGACCGCATCCTGGCTGCCGGGGTTCAGAGGCGCGAAGCCGGTGCGAATTGGAAACGCCGCCGCGGCGCAGCGACAGGTCGACATCTACGGCGAACTCCTGGATTGCGTGGCTGCCGCAGCGAAAGCGGGCGTAGCGCCGACCGAACGTGAAGCCGATCTGCTCGCTTCCGTAATTGCTCACGTCGAGCGGGTCTGGAATGAGCCGGGCCATGGCCTGTGGGAAGTGAGAGGGGAGCCACAGCACTACACCTATTCTAAGGTCTCTGCCTGGGCCGCGGTGGATCGGTTCGTTCGCCGCCGTGATCTTCACCAGACGGCGGACGACTCGTTCCTTGAGCGGATGACCGGACTGCGGAGCCGAATGCATGGTGAAATATGTGAGAAGGGATTTGCCCCCGGACGGAGGACGTTTGTGGAATACTACGGGTCTGATGGACTGGATCCGAGCTTGCTGAAGCTCCCTTTGGTGGGATTTTTGCCTGTCACGGACGAGCGCGTCGCAAGGACGATCGCCGCGATAGAACGCGAACTGGTCCACGAGGGTTATGTCCACCGTCGGTCGTCAAGCGCAATCCGTCAGGGTGCATTCCTTGCGTGCAGCGGATGGCTTACGGAATGCCAGCTCATGCAGGGAAGACGCGCAGAAGCTGAAAGGACCTTCGAGCATCTCTTGCGAGCCCGCAGTGACTTGGGACTTTTGGCCGAGGAGTTCAACGTCCGGGATCGACGGCTTGCTGGCAATTTTCCCCAGGGATTGAGCCATCTGGCGTTGGTCCGCGCCGCTCTTCGATTCGAGGACAAGGCTTCGAACCGGGGTGATGGACATGGAAAATAGTCGTACGTGTTAAAGAGGAACCGCGGCGGTCCGACCGCGTAGTCTCCCCAGAGCCGGGAGCGGTTCCAGTCGGTCCCCGGGATTGCCGAGAAACACCACCAATGCTGGATGGTCAGGCGAAGAGCCCTCTTCCTCTGCGGTCGATTGCCCTTAAAGGCCTCGGGCCGACCGTGGCTGCATCGAACAAGCTGTTGCGTTGCATTCCAAGCTCGGAGCTGACTGCGCTTCGCTCGATTGGGACAGACATCGAGCTGAAGCCCCGTCAGGTCCTTCATCATTGGCGGTTGCCGATGGAGCACGTCTATTTCCTCGCAAATGGGCTCGTGTCAGTCTCCGCCAAAGTCGAGTCCAGTCGCTTTGTCGAGGCGTGGTTGGTCGGCTCCGAGGGCATGATCGGGGCCCCTTCCGTGCTGGCGCCGGACGATCCCACGCCGCCGCACCGCCGCGTCGTTCAGGTGGGCGGAACGGCGCTGCGAATTCCCGTGGCCGCTTTCCACGCAGCCCTTACCGACCTTGTGGTTCTTCGCGGCATGATCCTTCGTTACATCAACCTTGTCTTGTTTCAGACGGCGCAAGTGGGGGCCTGCAATTCGCTCCATTCGGTGAAGCAGCGACTTGCCCGCTGGCTTCTCGTTGCGGCAAACGCGATGGACTCCAGCGAATTGCCGATCACGCATGCCGTCTTAGCTCAATTGCTCGGGATACGTCGTGCCAGTGTCAGTGAGTGCGTCGAAACATTCGAACAGGCTGGGATCATCCGCAATACACGGGCCGCCATAACTCTGGTCGACCGGGGTCAGCTGGAGCAGCTGGCATGTTCGTGTTCTGGATTGATACAGCGCGAGTATGATCGGCAGATCGGCCGTTGCCTGCAAGAGTAAAGATCATATTGCTGGTTGGGCCTGACGAACCGCGTTCCACGGCAAGGGAGCTGGCTTGATGCCCATTCCTGCCAGCTGACGGCAACCACGACTTCCAAAAGAGAAAAAGAAGTCTCAATTGGAAGAGCCGGTTGTCGTACCAAACACCGGCCTCGGTGTCGCTTTGCATGTACCGTCTGCGGGTCTCGAACTTGCCAGACGCCTTTCGTTAGAACGGTGCGACCCCCTCCAGAACAACAGGAGGCCGCCCATTTTGAGAGAGCCTACGAGCCCGTGCTGCCATTCATCACGGGACCGAACAACTCCCACGACTTACCATTGAACTTCATGAGTTGAAGTTGCTGAACGGGGGCGAAATCGGACGCGCTGGTGCTGATTGTTATTCCGCGCAAAAGCAGGCCGGGATCGAAACTCTTGAGATTTGCTGCTTTTCATGACGTTCTTACGGGTGAGATCGTCTCCGCAAGCCTTGAGCACGTGAACGAGCGTACGCGCAACTATATCCAACGGTCGCTCCGGCATCCGTCTTGTTAGCTTCTGGCATGTGCTTGTCGAGGAATGCGGCCCAAGCCTTCGAGTCGGGCTGGTTCAACCATTTCGGATCGGTCTCGTCTTTCATGTAGGCCGCCGAAATGAGGCCCTTGGCATTCTCCAGACCAGCTGGCTTGAGAACAGAGCCGACGGAGGCGCTTAGATTGTTCAGAATAAATAAGGGATCCCATTTGAGTTGACGCACCTCTTTGATCGACTGCGGGGCGAATTTGGGCGTTGCGATCACAAAAAGCGTATCTGCACCGCTCGCTTTCAGATTGACGATATGCGACGAAATCGTCGGCTCAGACACCTCGTAGCTGTCCTTCGCAACGATCATGCCTGACTTATTTCCCAAACCGTCGCTTAGCCCCTTCAAGTAGTCCTTGCCGTAGTCATCGTTCTGATAGAGCACGGCGATCTTCGCGCCAGGCTTTTGCTGCATGATGTATCGAGCGTAGATGCGGGCCTCAGTCTGATAGCTCGGCTGCCAACCCATGGTCCAAGGGAAATGCTCAGGATTTGCCCATTTTGTTGCTCCCGTTGCTACGAAGAGTTGCGGAACCTCCTTTTGATTCATGTAGTGTTGGATAGCGCTGTTCGTCGGCGTACCAAGTGAATTGAAGATCAGCAGTACGCCGTCGCTTTCGACTAGCTTGCGCACCTGCTCAACCGTCTTTGGTGGGCTGTAGGAGTCGTCGTACGAGATAAAGTCGATTTTCTGCCATTGATGCCACCCTCGTCGTTCACCTTACGGAAATAGGCAGCTTCAACACGCCCGATAATTCCATAGGCAGAGGCTGGTCCGCTATAGGGCATGATGTTGCCTATTTTAATCTCCGCGTCAGTCGCGCCCGTGTCGTAGTTCTTATCAGCCGCCTCGGCGAATCCCATCGAGGCGGCGAGGGAAATGAGCGCATGGTGGTAGTAATCATCTGTTACACTCCTTCGAATGACCCCTGCATTTTGATGACGCAAGATCGCTAGGCCGCCCGGCCAGTCCGACCCGCATGTCGCGAAAGCCAACCGATTTTGGGCGGCCGCCGAGGCGGATGCCCCTCAACTGTTCGCGGAGATGCTGCTGCGGCGCCCAGTTGCATTGAACGAATTGAAATGGAGGTCGTTTGCTTCTCCAAAGGGAGATGTCGTTATGGTCCCGCACTGGCTCCACGTTCTCGCGCTCGGTTGTTTGGTCCTCGGATTTGCATGCGCGATTTTCATCGCGATCGACACAATGCGCCATCCGCAGCGGATGTGGATCATGAATCTTGTCTGGCCGGTCAACGGTCTGTTCGGCACCGTACTGACCTTGTGGCTGTACTACAGGTTTGGGCGCCTCGCGGCACGCGATGCGACTAAGGTCAAGCCATCAAACGGAAAAAAGGCCACCCCATTTCCTGTCATGGTCGCCAAAGGTGCCATGCACTGTGGAGCCGGATGTGCTCTAGGGGACATTATCGCTGAAAGTCTCGCGCTCGCATTTCCAATCATTGCGATTTGGGCTGGTTGGAAAACCCTGTTCTCAGACAAAATGTTTGCGGTCTGGATCGTAGACTATCTCTTCGCTTTCTTGCTCGGCGTCGCTTTTCAATATTTCACCATCAAACCAATGCGCAACTTGTCGCCGATGGCGGGGATTGCTCAAGCCGTGAAGGCAGACACGTTGTCCCTGACCGCATGGCAAGTCGGCATGTACGGCTTCATGGCGATTGCGCAGTTCGTGATCTTCAGGAATGTCTTCAGTGTAAGGCTGGAGCCGTCAATGCCAGAGTTCTGGTTCATGATGCAGATCGCGATGATCGCGGGATTTCTCACGAGTTATCCTGTGAATTGGTACCTGATAGAAGCCGGCGTCAAAGAGCGAATGTAGGATTGGTGAACTCCGCGCACGTGTTACGGAGCGCAACCGAACCCTTGGCCGAAAGTTCGCCGACCGCTTTCTTGTGGTCTGCTGCAGCATATTCTCGCGATTACATTTAGCTCCGAAAAATTAGGGGCTTGTTTGTCGATGGCATTAGCTTTCACACGGGCCTTTTGGGGGATGGCTAGGTGCCTCGTCGCTGATGGTCGGTGCAGCGGTACTCGGCCTTGGGCTGCTCAGCATTGCCATGCTCGCTGCTAGTTTCTCTCGAACGTCCTGAAGGGCTGTCGAATGCGCTCGGTATGCGTGCGGTCGGAAGATCGGCCGCATGTATTTTCGGATTGTGGAGCGCTATTGCGGAACTCTCGGGCGTTGGGGCGATGATGGGAGCGGCGTTTCTTGCTGGAGAATCGCCAGGCGGTGTAGCGAAGAACGCCGTTGGAGCTGGCGCATCGTCGACGATGGTAGTCGACACGATGCTACATGAATCTGTCCAAGGCGATCCGAAAACTTACGGCAGTGCCGGTTGTCGTCCGACTTTTGGCCGCCTTTGCGCTCTCCAACACTGCCGGCCCGGGCCGGTGAGGGCATTGAACATATTTCGGAAGCGCGGCCAGCCCGGCGCACATCTGGCGTTGAGCGCCGGGCACCTTGCCGCGAGATCGGCGAGTTACCACCGATGATGCGCGCGGATTACACCGTGATGATGATGGCGATGGGATCTTGGAGCCCAGCCGTAGCTGTGACGCCATGGGTGTACGCGCCGGACCGTATATTCCCGCGGGCTCGGAGCGGACCAGCCGTAGCTGTAACGCCAAGGGCGCGGTCCCCAGGCGTACGGTCGGGGGCCCCAGCCGTATCTGCCCCAGTAAGGCGTATAGGCGTACGCTGGATAGTATCCACCATATCCGTATGGGCGGTACGCATAGCCGTAGCCGTAGTATGGCGGCTCATAATAGTAGGGGCCAGCAATGGCGGAGCCGATTAACGCTCCAGCAAATAATCCCGCGCCGATCCCCCAGCCGCCACGCCAGCGCACCTGCGTGACATTGTCCTGCTCCGCCGACGTGTGCTCCGGCGAGCGCGCCGCTGCCGAGAGCGCTGTCAATGGTGCGGCCTGCGTACTGCAGAGTGGAGAGATCGCGATCAAACCGGTGAGAGAAAGGGCAAGTGTGAGTCTCCGCATCTGTGGCTCCTGTGATTTCAGAGTGCGGTCTCAACCTCAGCCTTCGATCTCGGTTTCTAGAGTCAAGAGCCGCGGACACTATGTCGCGCCGATCGCCGATGGCAGATTGGGGAGTGTACGACACCGTACCAACTACAATACCGCTCGCACGGTTTGAAGGTGTTCTTGATCAGGTGACCTGCTTACTCTCGCGCTCCAAGAAGGCCTCGACATAGATCATGCGGACGGCAACAAGCAAGACGGCCATCAAAGGCGTGGCCACGATCAATCCGATCAGACCAAAAAGCGTCCCCAGGACCGTCTGGGAAAGTATCGTGAGTACCGGCGGGAGAGAGAGCGTCCTTTTCTGAATCCAAGGTGCGATGACATTTCCCTCGATGAGCTGGATCGACAAGAACATTAGAGCGACCCATGCCGCTAAGGTGGGAGACTGAGCCAGAGCGACGAGGATCGCCGGTAAGGCGCCAGCGAGCGCTCCGATGTAAGGCACGAAGTTCAGCAGCCCGGCGAGCAGAGCCAATGAAAGCGCCAGTGGCGAGCCGATAAGGAAAAGACCCAAGCCAAGAAGAAGTCCCACGATCACCATGTCGATTAATTGCCCGAGAAACCAAAGCCTGAGCGTAGAACCAAGCTCCCGAGCAACTTCCCGGCCACGAGGCCGCCAAGTGACAGGAAGCAGACGCAACGCGCCTTCAAGGTACAATTGCGGCGATGCAGCCAGGAATATTGCCGTCGCCCCCACAACGACAAGAGTGCCGCCGATACCTAGAACCGAGCCGATGACACCCGGGACGTAGCCAGTCAGGCCGGCTCGCAGAGACTTTCCGGCTATTTGTAGCTGTTGAGCAAAGATCGAGCCCCATGAGCTATCTTCCAGCTCCCTCCATACTCTCTCCAGCTGAGTTCTCAGTTGCTGACCGATTTCGTCGGCTTGAGCGAATATAGCGCTCCCGCGCCACCAGAGCAGTGCACCGAGAACGAGACAAGTGATGATAATGACGCAAAGCAGGGAAGTGTAATGATCCAGACGCAATGCGCGCTGCACCGCGTTGCTTGCTCCGCGTAAAACGCAAGCAATGACGACGGCGCTGAACGTGAGCAAGAGAATGTCACGGAGCAACCAGATTGACGCAGCGAGAAAGAGGCCGATCGCGCTTACTCGGAGGGTGCGCTCAATATGTCGGACGTGAGCTGTCAATTTGCCTTCCATTGCTCTCCTCACCGCATTGGTCACGGTCCAAACTCGGCTTCTCCCTTGGTGCACAGGCGAGTAGTCAAATATCCACGAAAGCCGGCGCCACCCTCAGACTGAGCTGGCTACTTCCTAATACTACTCCGTGGCTCCCTCACTTGTTCTTGCCGTGACGCAAAACTTGGAGCCCCAGGCCCGGCCGGGGGCCCAACTGAGCGTTGAAATGGCTGATTGAGTCATAAGGAGAGCGCATGAGGCGTGTTCTAATCTCAGGCGTTGGGGTCGCAGGGCCGACCCTGGCCTATTCGCTGAGGGAGGCGGGCTTTGAACCAACGCTCCTTGAGCGGGCACTTGCTCTGCGCAGCGGGGGCTATGTCATCGACTTCTGGGGGCTGGGCTACACCATTGCCGAGCGGATGGGATTGCTTGCGGAAATCAATCGCGACGGCTACCACGTCCACGAGTTGAGGATCGTGGATGAAGCCGGCCATCAGCTGGCGGGCTTTCGCGCCGCCGTCTTCGCCGAATTGACAGGCGGACAATACATCACCCTTCAGCGCAGTCGCCTCTCGCATCTGCTGTATGAGCGGATCGACGGGCGCGTTGAAGCCATTTTCGGAGACGAGATCACGCTCGTTGAAGAGAAACTCGATTGCGTCGAGGTCCTGCTGAAGCATGGTGGCAAGCGCAGGTTCGATCTTCTCATTGGCGCCGACGGACTGCATTCGGCGGTGTGCAAGCTCGTCTTTGGACCAGAGACGAGGTTCGAGCGCCATTTGGGCTATGTGGTGGCGGCCTTTGAGGCTCGCGGTTATCGACCGCGTGACGAAGACGTCTATTTGATCTACGGCCAACCGGGACGGATGATCGGCCGCTTCACGCTGCGGGACGATCGGACTCTGTTTCTTCTCGTGTTCGCTGCCGATCGTACCACGTTGCCGGAAGCGCCGGAGGCGCAGAAGATGTTACTGCGAAGAATCTATGGCGAAGATGGCTGGGAGTGCGATCGGATGCTCGCCGAACTCGAGCGCCCCGGCGAGCTCTACTTCGACGCCGTCAGTCAGATACGGATGCCGAATTGGTCACGAGGGCGGGTGGCTCTCATCGGCGATGCCGCCTTCTGCGTATCGCTGCTGGCAGGCCAGGGGTCGGCGTTGGCGATGATTTCAGCCTATGTGTTGGCCGGCGAACTCGCCGCCGCCGGTGACCGATATACCGAGGCCTTTGCTCGTTACGAGACCCTGATGCGGGGCTATATCGAACGAAAGCAGCGTGGCGCCCAACGCTTTGCCGGAGCGCTGGCGCCGCGGACGCCTTTGGGGATAACCTTTCGCAACCTCGTGGTCCGGAGTTTCTCCGTACCCGGGTTGGCAAGATTGGCAATCGGAAGAGACATCGCCGACGAGCTGGAGCTCCCCAGCTATCGCTGGCCCGAGCACCAGAGGCGCGCCCAACACAGAGACCCAACTATCAGCATTTAGAACTACAGCGGCCGCGCTGCGACCGAATTAACCCGACTGGTCGCCAGGCTCTTCGGAGCCAGCAGTTGATGACGTTGTATCGTGAGCAAGAGGGACGAGATGCCTTCAGTTCTGACTTACGGCGCCAGAAAGGTGTTGATCGGAGGCCGGGTCAACTCGTCTGCGGAGAAGCGCAAGGTCAGCCTTCTCGCTCTTTGTGGTCTTGCCTTGGTGATTGGCGTCATGACCGGACTTGGCGCCGTTGGCTTTCGCGCTCTGATCAGCCTCGTGCACAATCTTTCGTACAAGGGCGCGCTGAGTATCGTTTACGACGCAAACATCAGCGAGGGTCCCAGTCCTTTCGGTGCGTATGTCTTTTTTGCTCCAGTGATCGGCGGTCTCATCGTCGTCTTTCTAGTCAGGCGCTTCGCTCCGGAGGCCAAAGGTCATGGCGTACCCGAAGTGATGGACGCCATCTTCTACAAGTGCGGAAAAATTCGCGGCTCCGTCGCTTTGGTAAAAGCGTTGGCGTCCGCGGTTTCGATCGGAAGCGGCGCCGCCGCCGGCCGCGAGGGGCCTATCATACAGATAGGCTCCGCCCTTGGCTCAGCCTTTGCCCAGCTCATTGGTCTCTCAACCCGGCAAAGGATCACGCTGCTGTCCGCCGGTGCCGGTGCAGGCATTGCCGCAACTTTCAACACTCCGCTCGGCGGCGTGCTGTTTGCTCTTGAAATTCTCCTGCCGGAAGTGTCGAACCGGACATTCCTTCCGGTGGTCGTCGCCACCGGCGCTGCGACCACCATCGGGCGCGTGCTGATCGGTCCGGATCCGGCCTTTGCAGTGCCGGATGTCCAGTTCAGCATGGTTGCATCGTTCAATGGGCAGGAAGCGATAGCGTTCGTCATGCTCGGCGTGATCTCTGGAGCCGCGGCCTGGGCGTTCATCCGTCTGCTCATGTTCATGGAAGACGGTTTTCCGAGGTTGTCCAAGAACGAGTATGTTCAGAACGTCATTGGCATGTCCTCCGTTGGTCTGATGATGGTGCTCCTGACCCATACGTTCGGACACTCGTATATCGACGGGGTGGGGTATTCGGTCATTCAGGAGATACTGGATCACAAGATGACCGCGGCGGGGCTATTGGCGTTGCTGTTCGTGCTGAAGCTGCTCGCGACGACGGTCAGCCTGGGCTGCGGTGCGTCGGGCGGAATCTTTTCACCATCGCTTTACCTCGGCGCTACACTTGGGGCCGCTTTTGCAGCTGCAAGCAGTTCGATACTGCCGCATTCGGGGCTGACGCCATCCTCTGCTGCGATTGTTGGGATGGCGGCGATTGTCGGCGCAGGGACGGGTGGCGTCATGACGGCAATCGTCATGGTTTTCGAAATGACGCGCGATTATGCAATCATCGTTCCTGTGATCGTTGCAGTGGCGTTGGCGGCGGCCGTCAGGAGGGCTCTCGTCAACGAAACGATCTACACGGCCAAACTGCGACACCGCGGGCATCGCATTCCCAAAGAACGACATATCAATCTCTACCTTGTGAAGCAGGCTCAAGACATAATGGAGAAGCGCTTTATCGTGGCCCGGGTTGGCACCACACTCGAACAAGCAATGGCGGCGGAAGATATCGATAACGCACTTCCTATCGTTGTCGAGCGGGAAGGCCGGATTGTCGGGCTCATTCCGCCGCGTTCCGGCTTACGGCCGGAGTCGCAGTCGAATCCGGCTCTCGTCGTCGAGCAATTCGTCGAGCGGAGGATGGTCATTTGCCGCGACCAGGACCTCTTGAGCTTAGTTTTTGCCAGGCTGAAACGCCATCGGGCCGGTGCGGCGATCGTTGTCCGCTCCGCTTCGCGCCCCCGGGTGAGCGATATCGCTGGCGTCCTCACGAAACGGGTGATTGCAGATGCCGTCATCGACAGCTACGAGGATTGAGCCCCGTAATGAAGCCTCGTCGCCCCGCCGCTCAGGCCTCTCGAGGCGAGACCTATTGTCCTACCGTCCGCTTCGCGACCCATCCCAGAGTCGAGCCTTGAATGATGATGCTGAACAAGACGACTGCATAGGTCGAAGCCAGGATGGCGGCCTTGGCCGGGCTATCCGGCACCGAAAGCGCCAGTGCGACGGAAATCCCGCCTCGAACGCCGGCCCAAGTGAGAAAGGGAGCGTTGCGGAGGGACAGCAGCTGAGTCCATCCAAACAGAAACGGCTGGACTGACACGGCGACAAACCGGGCGAAGAGAACCATGGGAACGGTGGCTGCCGCGAGACCGAAGCTGCGGACCTCAAAGCGCAATATCAAGGTTTCGAGTCCGATAAGCAGGAAAAGGACCGAGTTGAGGATCTCGTCGATGAGCGTCCAGAGCGCGAAGAGATAGCGTTGGGTCCTCTCGCTCATTGCATATCTCGGTCCGCGGTCTCCGATGAGCAGACCTGCGGCGACCATAGAGAGGGGGCCGCTGACGTGCAGATGTAGCGCAAGTGCGTAGGTTCCGGTCACGAGCGCGAGAGAGATTAGGACCTCAATGGCATAATCGTCGATGAGCCGCATGGCGCGATAGGCAACATAGCCGGTCACCAATCCCAGCGCTATTCCGCCACCAGCTTCGCGAATCAGCAACTCAGCGACATCGGCAGCGGACACCTGAGCGCCGTCACCAGGGCCGGCAAAGCGAAGCATTATCGTGAACAGAACAATCCCGACCCCATCGTTGAACAATGCCTCGCCCTCCGTCTCGATCTGCAGCTCTTTCGGCACGTTGGTGTTGCGAAGCGTGCTGAGGACGGCGACAGGGTCCGTCGGGCTGATCAAGGTGCCGAACACGAATGCCCACGCCAGCGAGACGGGTAGGTCCATGAACCCGCAAATGGTCCAGAACATCAGTCCGACAAGGGCCGTCGAGATTGAAGTGCCAAAAACAGCCAGAAGAAGCACCGGAAATGCACGGCTCCTGAGTGTCTCGAGATCTACGTGGAGAGCGCCGGCGAACAGCAGAAATGCAAGCATGCCGTTGACCACGACTTCCGCAAAGTCGATCTGCCGAAGCCCGTCAGAAAGCTGCTCTAGCAGGTGAACCGTAGGAACTGCTGCATCCAGGCCGATCATGAGCAATGATGTCAGCACACTCATCACGAGGAGGCCGACGCTGCGGGACAGCGGCAGGAATTTGTGATTGAGCCAGCCGAAGGCTGCTGAGAGCGTCAGCAGAACGGCGGCGATATCCATCAATGAGAGCACAGGTGTTCCGTCGTTCTTGCGAGAGTTTCGGCGCGTCACAATCGCACACTTGGCGCGTCGGGATCAGCGCGTTGTGTTTGGCGCCCGCGAAGAATGATCGCGACGTCGATTGACTACATCCTCATTCACTCCGCACCCATTGGATCAACATTGAACTGCCAACGTGGGCATACGACAAGGGAAAATCATGAAGAAACTTGCCTAGGGTCTCGCGGCTGCAGCTTCGCTTGCAGCAGCACAGTCCCTGGTTCCTACGAACGCGATGATCGGCACCTCAGGTCGGCGCTACGGCTGCGAGCAAGACGCTGCAGCTTTGGTACCAATATGATCATCACCATCATCGGAGGCTCTGCAGGGTGAAGACCATAGGCAGCGCGGGTATCACGGTCGGCGAATCGTCAAGCACGTGCGTGTTCGTCGACAGGCGCGAACGAAGAGGGGGCCGCCGATGCGGCGGCCCTCTTAACCGACGAGCTTCGCACAAAGCGGGTCGATGTTGTTGAAGGTCAGCTGTGCCCTGAAGGCAACGTGCTTACATCGGAAGCTGACGCTGCAAAGCCCTCGAAAAGCGTCGAGCCGCGACCTTCAGGGCCGGAGCGCCGAGGGCCACAACCAACATGCCGAGCAGGAGCAGCGCCCACATAGTATCCATGATGAGACAGTCTCCTGTCTGGTCGAACTTCAAAAGCTGATCCGGCGGCGTTTATGGCGGATAGGCGGTTCGATGATTTGCAATCAAGCAATAGCAAAGGCCGAGAACAGCAGGCAGGCAACGTAGACGCAAGCGAGGCAAATGCCGGCGGTTCTGACCATGGTATCATCGACGTGGGACCGCGGCCGGCCGGCAAGCTTGGGCAACTTTTCGTAGCGTGCAAACAACCGTCGCCCCATGCGGCCTCGGAACAGTACATTTCTCATACGTGCCTCCCAGTGGACTGAGCCGGGACGACTGGTCCCATCACAGGAGCCGGGTCGGTCTCAATCGCACCGAAAAGGATAGTCTGTGCGACACGAATGGGCAGTCGGGAGATGAGCACGCTTCGTCGGGAAAATCCTGACGTCAATCCGGGCGATATGCTCTGCTGGAGTGGTTCAGACTTGATCCGCACTCTTCGCAGGATGACCCAGCCACCCTAATGCGACGCCATAGCGCACGATGTCGGCCCGCGTGAACAGCCCAAGTTTTTCCACGGCCCTCGCCTTGTAGGTTTCGACTGTCTTGATGCTGATGCTCAGCTGATTGGCAATCTCCTTGTTGCTGAAACCCTGTGCGATCAGTCTGAGAACCTCGCTTTCGCGCGGTGTCAATTCGCTGGTTGCGGCGGCGCCCGAAGACGAATGGGCGCCCTGCGTAGATGGAAGAGCCTTCTCCGCGATTGCGGGGTCCAGATACAGTCCGCCACCGGCTATCGCGCGGACGGCGCGCTCGAGTTCGTCGGCCGCCGAGCGCTTCAACAGATAGCCACGGGCTCCCGCCTGCAGCATGGGTTGGACGTAGGCGTGATCCTCGTGAACGGTCAGCGCGAGCAGACGGACCTGGGGCAATTGAGTTGCCAGCGTGCGGGCGATTTCCAGCCCGCTGACGCCTGGAAGCGAGATATCCAAGATGGCAATGTCGGGTGTGGTCTGTCGAATGACGTCGAGCGCGGCCTGTCCATCGGTGGCCTCGCCAACGATCTCGATATCATCCACGTCCTGAAGCAGGGCTTTCATCCCCGCCAGAACCAGCGGATGATCGTCAGTCAACGTGATCCGGATCGGGCACATAGCCCATCTCCTCTGCTGGCAGCGGAATTCTCATGAACAGCGAGGTGCCGTGTCCGGGTTCGGATTCGATCGCCAACGATCCGCCCAGCAGCGTCAGACGCTCTTCGATGACGGACAGGCCCAATTTTGCATGGCGGCCGTCACTACGGGAGAACCCCTTCAGGTCGAAGCCGTTGCCGTCGTCTTCGACGACGATCCTCAGCTCTGTTGTGCGCCGATCAATCACTACACTGACGTTTCTCGCGCGGGCGTGCTTTACCACGTTGTTGACGGCCTCCTGGACGGCCCGATAGGCCGCTATTTCGACATCCTGACCGAGGCAATCCCTTTTGCCCAGCGGCTGAAAATCGACACTCATCCCGAAGCGGCGCTGGATTTCGGCACAAAACGCTTCGAGGGCCTTGTAGAGGCCGAGATCGTCAAGGGCAGTCGGCCGCAGATCCGCGGCGACTTGATGGATATCGCGGCCGATCCCCCTTGCCAGCCCTTGCAACCAATTGAGCTTTTCCAAGCCGAGCTTGCGTCTCTGGCTTGCGCCGAAGAACGGCTCGAGGCCCTTCAGGCCGAGAAGGAGCCCCGTGACCGTCTGGCCGATCTGGTCGTGGAGCTCTCTTGCGATCCGACGGCGTTCGTTCTCCTCCGCCTCCGAAAGACGTCGGAGCAACTGCTGCCGTTCCAGCTCGGCCCGCTTGGTCTCATCGATATCCAGGATGACCCCGTATACCACGTCCAGATTTTTTTCGTCGCGCCGGGAGAGACGTCCGCTGGCTCGCAGCCATCTGGCATGAGGGGGAGCGGTACGAAAATCGGCTATCGCGACGTTGCCCGAACGGCAACTGAGCAACGACGCCTCAAACTTCTGTTGGTCAGCAGGATCGATGCTGCTCAGCATCCTGTCGATGGGCAGGCTCATGTCGCCGTCAGAGCGCGAGCCTTCTATCTGGAGCATCTCGCGTGCGCGGGGCGATACGAGCGCTTCTCTGGTCGTAAAATCCCAACTGAATACGCCGAGGTCTGCCGCATCGATCGTCAGCCTGCGTCGCTCCTCACTGGCACTGAGCGCCAATGCCGCCTGCGCCTCTTGCTCTCGCCGGCGAAGCGAGATGTCGCGAATCGTGTACCACGCCAGCGTGAGGGCCAGTACGAAGCTCAGGACTCCTCCGCCGGCGAGAAAAATCGCAGAGCGTTGCACCGGACCGTTGAGTTCCTGCGTCGGTATTCCAAAATGGACCGACCATCCGCTGGTTCCTGGAATGACTTTGTAGATCGAATCGACCTGGTCGCCGGCGGGTGTGATCTTGACGTAACTTCCTTCCGGCGCGGAGGCGATCGCTTCGCGGACCGTGGCGCTTGCAGATTGCCCGAGTTCGGATTGCTCGCCGAAAGTCCGGGCCACGATATTGCCCTTGGCATCGACGACGAAGCCCACCCAACCTGCCGGTGCTCCTGCGCTCTTCAAGATCTGGTTGATCGCATCGGGTACTAGAGCCACGGTCAACACAAACTTCAACTGCCCGTCGCGTTCGACCGGGGCCCTGACCGCAACCACACGCTTGCCAGTGAGAGGACTTCGGGGGCCAATTCCGCCGATCGCCGCTTTCCTCGTCTTCAGGATTTGCTCGAAATTATCGCGATCGGCGATGACGCGCATTCCGTCTCCGAGCGGGCGGCTAACGTCGAGCACCTGATTTCCATCGGGGTCGACGAGCTGGATCGTCTGCCATAGCAGGCGCGCTTCGTTGATGCGGGTAGCCTCGCGATAGAATGCATCGAGATCCGGCTTATCGAGCGTCGCGGACGCTGCAAGAGTTTCGGCAATCTCGAGCTGAAGACTTATTTCGGAAGCCAAGCGGTTGACGACGTTGTCCAGCGTCTCCACCGCGGCCGTCTGCGAGCCGCGGCGTTGCTGCTGAGCATTCAGGAATACGACCCACCCTGCAAAAAGCGCCAAGGGCATGGCTGCGGCAATGAAGACAAGGATCAGGGGGCGGCGCGCCGCGCGCCGGGCGCTCGACGCCGGCCTTTCCAAGCCGGCAGGCTTCAAGTGAGACG
This sequence comes from Bradyrhizobium sp. WYCCWR 13022, assembly GCF_030435535.1. Lineage (NCBI taxonomy): Bacteria > Pseudomonadati > Pseudomonadota > Alphaproteobacteria > Hyphomicrobiales > Nitrobacteraceae > Bradyrhizobium > Bradyrhizobium sp. WYCCWR 13022. The sequence continues at coordinate 6,287 of NZ_JAUIZJ010000017.1, read as the reverse complement.
GCCAAACAACCACGTTTCGGCTCTTCCTCGACGCTTCTGTTGCAAGTCAGGCTTTTCCCGACATACCCGATGGTCACCCTGACTCCCAGGATGCTTCGATCCAGCCCATGCTACAGGCAATCATTGTTGCGGTCTAGAATTTGGCTTGACATGGAACATTCATCATCGCCGCGGCTGTCACTCGATGACAAACTCAACGTGGGGCAGCCCCGCGAAGATGACACTTCCTGCGTCGTTCGCCGAAACGAGCTTGTGGCACGGCTGTCGGCCTCGTCGCGGTCCCGCCTGCTCGATAGCTGCGAGACGGTACCTCTGAACAAGGGGCAAGTTCTCTACGATCGCGGCATGCCTTTGCGATATGCATATTTCATCGAGTCGGGCGGATGTTCCGTCACGACCCGAGCGGGCGACTGCTTGCCCGTCGAGATCCATATCCTCGGGATGAAGGATTTCGTCGGTGTGCCGCTTGTCCTCGGCATGCACGTCTCGCCGCATCGCTGCAGCGTACGAGCGCGGGGTCAGGCGCTGCGTATCCCTTCCGAGCAGCTGATCCCCCTGATCAAGCGAGACGTCGAGATCGAGAAGCTGCTTCTCGGCTACGTGCAGGCGACGCTGATTCACAGCTCTCAATTGTCGGCTTGCAATGCCAGACACTCGCTGCACCAGCGCTTGGCGCGCTGGCTGCTGGTTGCGAGCGATAGGCTCGGGTCTCTTGAGGTGCCGTTTACGCACAGCTATATCGCCAATGCGCTCGCGGTCAGACGCGCCGGAGTTACGGTTGCTCTCGGAGATATGGTGCGCGAAGGCGTGGTCAGATGTCGGAGAGCGGGATTGGTTGTAATGGACTCGACCAAGCTCAAGGCGATGTCGTGCGATTGTCAGAGCATCATTCTCGCGGCTCACAGCCGCCCGTGTCCGGTGCCGCCCCTGCGCATTGCATATTCTCGGTAGCGTAGCGGCGGTCTGGTTCATGCGAACAGTGCCGAGGGTTCGAGGGTAGGTTGGCAGAGAGGCGGGAAATGTCGTCGCAAGATATCAAGATGCGAACTGACGCTGAGGTCCTGGTGGCTGCCGTGGAGGAGGCCCAACGACTGCTCGCTGCTTACGAGAACCCCTCCTGCCACCGGACCAGAGATGACATCATCGCCATGGTCGAGTTCATCATTTGCAACCCCTCCGTCACACGCGCGATGCTGCGCCAAAAAATGCGCTGCCGTCTCAAGCTGGTCGGATGAATGTGCGCGGGCGTACCGCGAATCCGACGATACGAAACTTCCGATCGCGACATGAGTTGACGATGATCCGAAAACAGAAGGAGAAATCGTCGTGAATAGAACTCTCTGCATTATCGCATCGGCGATGCTGATGGCCACACCAGCCATGGCGCAAGCCCCCCAGAGTGGTGCGACAGCTACGGCGCCCAATATGCAGTCATCGACTGCTTCGACTGCATCGATGCACAAGCAAGGCGAATGGCGTGCGTCGAAGCTCGTCGGCGTGAACGTCTACAACAACAGCAATGAAAAGATCGGAGACATCAACGATTTGATTCTGGATTCCAGTGGCCGTGTTGCCAGCGTGGTGATCGGCGTTGGTGGCTTCCTTGGAATGGGCGAGCACAATGTTGCCGTAACCTTCGATCAGCTCAAATTCTCGAAAGAGCCGGCGAAGACGGCTTCGAACGATGCTACCGGCAAGACCGGCACCGCCAGCTCGGTGACGACGGGAAGCGCGGCGACGTCGGCAAATCGCACTGACAACTGGTATCCGGATCACGTGGTTCTGAATGCCGACAAGGATCAATTGAAGAAGATGCCTGAATTCAAGTACTGAGACCGATAGCGGTCACACTTTCATCGCGGGCTGGCCGAGGCGGTGTCATCGCAGATGACGCCGCCTCTTCGGTTGCCTTCGAGTGTGTGATCGACCTTGTTTGCGTTGATTCGAACGCAGCCTTGAACTTCCGGTTTGAATCGATCAGGTTGCGCGGCGCTGGCTGAGGTCGATGATGTCCGATGAAGAGCTGCCCGAAGACGTAAGAGAGCTGGTGCGCCTCTACATCCACTCTGTGGCGCAGCTGGAGGCTCTCTTGTTCTTCCGCAAAAGTATCGGTGAGAGCTGGAACGTGGAAACTCTCGCTGCCCGCCTCTACGCGGGTAAGGGGGAAATGGCCAATGCCTTGGCGTCCCTGGAGCGGGACGGCTTTCTGCGGAGCGACGAAGAGAGCTACACGTTTGCACCTCAAAAGGAGTTGAAGCTGGTCGTGGATAGCCTGGCGAAGGCTTATTCACGTCACCTGATCCCCATCACTAACATTATCCATAGCAAGCCGCGCCGCATCCAGGAGTTCTCCGACGCCTTCAGGATTCGAAAGGACTAGTGATGGCCACGGTGATTTACAGTCTTTGCGCTGTCACGAGCGGCTTCTGTGTGTGGCTGCTCGCTCGGGCATATGCCGGTAGCAGGTCGAAACTACTGCTGTGGAGCGCGGTCTGCTTCGCGGGCCTGACCCTGGAAAACGGCGCTCTGTGGGTCGACAAGATCGTATTTCCTCAGATCGATCTTTCCACCTTGCGTCTATCGATCGGGCTCTTCGCGATGACGGTGTTGCTCATCGGCATGGTATGGGAGGCCGAGTGATGGACCACCTAAATCCCGTTTTATCAGGAGCGACGGCGTTCGCGTCACTTCTGGCGAGCGTATATTTTCTGAAGTTCTGGCGTAAGACCGGCGACGTGCTTTTTCTGTTCTTCGCCGCGGCCTTCGCGATAGATGCAGTTGCGAGATTCATCCTGGCGGTGGTGCAAGTGACGAATGCGAGCGAGCCCGTATACTTCATCCCGCGGCTGATCACCTTCAGCTTGATCGCGCTTTCCATCGCCGGGAAGAACGCGCTCCCGAAGAAGCGGAAATGAAGGGGGACTCAGAGCCATGAGTCATGCGCCGGAACAAGATGGTACAGTTGCGTACCAATGGCCGCCGATCTCGCGAGCCGCGGCTTGCTCAACGTCGGCCGTGGAAAGATACTGTGCGGGGGGATTCCATGATCAGCACAACGAGCCAAACGACACGGAACGCATTTCCGCAGGCGTACTGCCCGTCTTGCGAGCAAAGGACGCCGCATCGGCATGAACGATTGGCCATCCGAGGAGCGCAAGTAGCACGTGCGGTTTGCCTCAGCTGCAACGTTGAGCGTGGCGGGGCCGAGCCAGCTAAGCAATTCGTCAAACCGGGCTAACGATCGGGCGGGCTTAGCAGTCGTCTGCGCCACGCTGCGAAACCAGCAGGGCAGCGCCCATGTGCCACAAGAGCTGCGCTCGTTCGGAGAGCCGAGCAATCATTGGTGGAAGGCCGGGGTAAAGCCGGAGTGATGTCGATTTCGTACAAGCAGTTGTTCCGCTATGGCATTTTCGGCCTGGCGGTAGCCGCAATCGTCGCTTTCGGAATCTCTCCCTTCACGGGAGGGATTGTACAGCAATGGTCGCGAAGCGATGTCGAGGCTAGGTCCAAGCTGGTGTTCAATGCCATCGGGCCGCTGCTTAGCCGTGAAGTGGAAGACCGGGCCTGGGATCGCCTGGCGGATCTTTTCAAGCGGGTGGCGCTCGACAAGAAGATTCTCGCGGTCGGATTTTGCGATCCGGAGGGGGCGTTGATCGCGCCGACGCCGGAGATGCCGGCGAACTTCTCGTGCGAAAAATCGGCGAAGTCGGAGAGCGAAAGCTTCGCGAGCATAACCAGCGGCGGACGGCGGATTCTCGTCGCTGCCTTTCCGGTTCAAAGCAGCAGGGGGCGATCCTATCTCGTCATCCTGACCGACCTCAGCTTTGCGGCCGCACGATCCAGCCAGGTGCTGGCATATCTCCTCGCCGCGCTTGCCAGCGTCGTTCTGGTTTTGACCGTCGGCACGATCATCTTTGCCGTTCTGATGATGCGAGGGTGGATGGACGCCTTACGCCGCGCGGTCGACGAGGTGCGCCAAGGTGCTGGGGGAGGGGCGCTGGAGCTGAGAGGTTCGTCGATTGATCGCGAAATTCACAAGCTGCTGCGCAATGCCGATCAGGTCCCGCTTACGAACCAAGTTGAGTGGACGCCAAAATCGCTTCAAGAGGTGCTCAACAGCGTCCTGCCGGGGGCCGAGGTTCTCGTCGTTTCCAATCGGGAGCCGTACATCCACAACGCGTCGGGAGCGGGGAGCGTGGTACAGCGGCCGGCAAGCGGCTTGGTCTCGGCGCTGGAGCCGATCATGCGAGCGTGCGGCGGCACGTGGATCGCCCACGGCAGCGGCAGCGCCGATCGAGAGGCTGTCGACGAAAACGATAGAATCCGCGTGCCCGAGGCAGCCCCAGCTTATACGCTTCGACGGATATGGATCTCCGAGGAAGAGCAGGACGGTTACTATTACGGCTTCGCCAATGAAGGGCTTTGGCCGTTGTGTCACATCGTGTTTGTGCGGCCGACATTCAGGCTGAGCGATTGGCAGATGTACCGTCAGATCAACCAGCGCTTTGCCGATGCCGTCGTTGCGGAGGCGCGTTCCGAGGACCCCGTCGTTTTGGTCCAGGATTATCATTTCGCGCTCGTTCCGAGAATGATCCGCGAGCGCTTGCCGAAGGCGACGATCATCACGTTCTGGCACATTCCATGGCCGAATGCAGAGACCTTCGGCATATGCCCATGGAAGCGGGAGATCATCGAGGGAATGCTCGGCAGCACGATTATCGGATTCCATACCCAGTTCCACTGCAACAATTTTATCGAGGGTGTCGATCGCTTCGTGGAAAGCAGGATCGATCGCGAGGTGCAGGCGATCAGCCTTGGGGGACACGAGACCAGGATCCGCGCCTATCCAATTTCGATCGAATGGCCGCCGAGAGAGCTGGAGAAGCTGCCGGCTCCATCGGAATGCCGATCCAGCGTCGTCGCGCAGTTCGGGCTCGAGGAGGGCACCCGGCTCGTCGTCGGCGTCGAACGCTTCGATTACACCAAAGGCATTCTTGACCGCATGCGTGCCGTGGATGCGCTCCTATCGCGAAATCGGGCCTGGAGAGACCGGCTTGCATTCGTTCAGGTCGCCGCGCCGACGCGCAGCAAACTTACCTCATATTTGAAGCTCCAAGCCGAAGCAGAGGCGCTGGCCGCCGAGATAAATCAACGGCATCCCGGCCGCCAACCCGTGATTCACCTGATCGCGCGGCATTACGAGCCTTCGGACGTCTTTCGCTTGTTCAGAGCAGCCGATGTCTGCGTCGTCAGCAGCCTGCACGACGGGATGAACCTCGTTGCGAAGGAATTCGTCAGCTCGCGAGAGGACAATGCCGGGGTCCTCATCTTGTCGAGCTTCACTGGCGCGTCGCGAGAATTGTCTGAAGCGCTCATCGTCAATCCCTATGACACGGAAGAAATGGCGTCAGCGATTGAAGTCGCACTGATGATGCCGGTCCAGGAACAGGCCGAGCGAATGAAGCTCATGCGGCAGCAAGTCAAGGAGCATAACGTGTACCGCTGGGCAGGCGCGATGCTGGTCGACGCGGCGAGAAGTCGGACCCGCGAGCGTGTTCTTGGTTTAGCTGCCAAGGCGCGCCTGAGCTCTGAACTGATCTGATCTGTTTCCCGAACTCAATCTTTCGAAGAAACACGGTACTATAGCGCACAGATCCTTCTTTCCACGGCAAGCAGCCAGCGTGCACGTTAGTGGTTCACGAGCGCTTTGCGACGGGGCGGGGAAAGCAAGACGGGCATGAATGTGGTGATCGGAACTGTCATGATCGTAGCTGCAATCGTCTTGATCCTGATCGGACGCCCAAACCGCGCGGGTGAACAGCCGAAATTTCTACGTTTCGAAGCAGCGGTAGTCTTCTATCCGCCGGTCATCCTGTCGTTTCTCGGTCTTGGCGCGGCAGCTTTGATCTCGGGTTTACTCACCGGATAGGCCGCCGATCGCTTGCCGAGCCGCGTCCCGGAGGCTTCTGCTGTTTTCGTACCTGACAATCGTGTTGCCATTGTCTGGCATGCGCTGACTTGCGTGTAGCGAAGCGCTCGACGGTCAAGTTCGGCGGACTTTCGGGAAGCTGACCAAGGTCCTAAAGCGGGATGAGGTTAGGTTGAATCGATTTGGGATTCCCAAATCAGCTTGTTTCTGATTCACCATGCTGGCTGGATAGGAGGCCAGCATGGATGGGCAAGCCGTATTCTCTGGATCTCCGTAAGCGTGTCGTGTCCGCGATCGAGGGCGGGATGTCCCGCAATCGAGCCGCCAAGCAGTTTGGGGTGGCGATCAGCACGGCCAT
>NZ_JAUIZJ010000016.1:0-269655 GCF_030435535.1 Bradyrhizobium sp. WYCCWR 13022 | reverse complement strand
TCACATCCGAGGAATGCGCCAACTACCTGAAAAACTCAGGCTATCGAACTTAATGCCATCATGCTTTAACCACCCGTTCACCATGACGCCCTGCGTTCTCATCCGAATGCGGGCGCGCACCCGCGTGTTTCTACGGGGGCCGGCGCCGCTCGAATAACGCGGCGTTCACCATCTGCCCAAAACGCACACAGTCACGGGGCATCACACTCGCCCTCGCAACACCCCTTATACTTTTACTCCCTACTCATCGATGCGGGGGAACCCGCCACGTGCGGTTCGAGTGCCCCGCGTAAGAGTAGAAGCGTATGAATACCGCACGCATTGTCGTTCTCGTCATCGCGCTCGGCGCCGGCGGCGTCGCTGCGTATCTGGCGAGCCACTACGACAACAAGCCAGCGCCCGTTCTCCCGGTTGCCGAGAAGCTGCCGACGGTCGAGGTGCTCGTCGCCAAATCCGACATCCAGCTCGGCCAGGCCGTGAAAGCCGAGGATCTGCAATGGCAGACCTGGCCGCAGGCGACCGCCAGCAGCGCCTTCATCCGCCGCGACAACCGGCCCGACGCGCAGACCCAGATCGCCGGCTCGATCGCGCGCGTGCCGCTGATGCAGGGCGAACCGATCCGCGAGCAGAAGCTGGTGAAAGCCGATGGCTCCGGCTTCATGGCCGCGATCCTGCCGACCGGCATGCGGGCCGTGTCCACCGAGATTTCAGCCGAGACCGCCGCCGGCGGCTTCATCCTGCCGAACGACCACGTCGACATCGTGCTGACGCGCCGCCTGAAGAACCCCGACGGCGCCAACACCAACGGGCAGACCGGCGGCAATGACCTGATCCTGTCGGAGGTCATCCTCACCAACATCCGCGTGCTCGCGATCGACCAGGCACCGAAGGAAAAGGACGGCCAGAGCTCCCTGCTCGGCAAGACCGTCACCCTCGAGCTGCGGCCCGACCAGGTCGCCGCGCTCTCGGCCGCGCGCCAGGGCGGCACGCTCACACTCGCACTGCGCAGCATCACCGATGCCAACGCCGCCGACGGCTCGCCCGAGGACCAGGCGCTGAAGCGTCCGGGCGGCATCAGCGTCATCCGCTACGGCGTGCAGGCACGACAACTGACGTCACAGAAGTGATGGGGACAGCATGAAGTATGGGGACTATCGGACGGGCCTGCGCATTCGGGGGAAGCGCGCCGGCTCGTTCTGGGCAGGGGCAATGCTGATGCTGGGGCTGATGGCAGCCCCCGATGTCGTCCGCGCCGCGGATGCGCCGGTCGGCGACCAGGCGCCGATGCAGGCACCGGACCTCGGCGTGGCGCCGGTCGCGTCCATCGCGCCCGCCAGGACGCGCTCGCTGTCGCTCGGCGTCGGCAAATCGGTCGTGATCGACCTGCCGCGCGAGGTCAAGGACGTGCTGGTGGCCGACCCCAAGATCGCCAATGCAGTGATCCGCTCGTCGCAGCGCGCCTATATCATCGGCGCCCAGGTCGGCCAGACCAACGTGGTGTTCTTCACCGCCGACGGCCAGCAGGTCGCCTCCTACGACATCGCGGTGAAGCGTGACCTCAACGGCATGCGCGCGGCACTGCGCCAGTCGCTGCCGGGCGTGCAGATCGAGGGCGTCGGCGACAGCGTGATGCTGACCGGCTCGGTGTCGAGCCCGGTCGAGGCCCAGCAGGCCGGCGACGTCGCCGCCAAGCTGGTCGGCAGCCCGGACAAGGTCGTCAACAACATCGTCGTGCGCGGCCGCGACCAGGTGATGCTGAAGGTCGTCGTCGGCGAAGTCCGCCGCGACATCGTCAAGCAGCTCGGCGTCGACCTCAGCGCCAGCCTGAATGCCGGCACCGCGGTGGTGAACTTCAACAATTCCAACCCGTTCACCGTTTCGGGCGGACCGCTGGTCAGCGGCAACGGGCTCGGCGTGAGCGGTCTCACCAAGGGCGTCGCCACCGTCACCGCCACCATGCGCGCGATGGAAAGCGCGGGCGTGATGCGGACGCTGGCCGAGCCGAGCCTGACGGCGATCTCGGGTGAATCCGCGACCTTCGTCGCCGGTGGCGAGTTCCCGATTCCGGCGGGCTATTCCTGTGATCCGACCACGCATGTCTGCACCACCCAGATCACCTACAAGAAGTTCGGTATCTCGCTGAACTTCACGCCGGTCGTGCTCAGCGAGGGCCGCATCAGCCTGCGCGTGATGACCGAAGTCTCGGAGCTGTCGAGCCAGAACGCCATCACGGTGTCGCAGGCACTGTCCTCGAACACCACGAACTCGATCACCATCCCCTCGGTCCAGACCCGCCGCGCCGAGACCACGCTCGAGATCCCCTCGGGCGGCTCGATGGCGATGGCCGGCCTGATCCAGCAACAGACCAAGCAGGCCATCAACGGCCTGCCGGGCCTCGACCAGGTGCCGATCCTCGGCTCGCTGTTCCGCAGCCAGGACTTCGTCAACAACGAGACCGAGCTGATGGTGATCGTGACCCCCTATGTCGTGCGCGCGGTCGCCCAGAAGGATTTGTCGCGCCCTGACGACGGCTTCGCACCGTCCTCGGATGCGCAATCGGCGCTGCTCGGCCGCATGAACCGCCTCTATGGCATCGCGCGCCGCGTCGATCCGATCGACGGCGACCGCGGCGATTTCGGCTTCATCATCGACTGACACGAACGGTTTGGGGACCGGGGCAAGACAGGGGCAGGAGGGGACCAGGCGATGACGAAGACATCGGATCGACGCCGCAATTTGCGCATCGCGCTCGCATTGACGGGGCTCTCCGTCATGCTGGGCGCGTGCAACACCACGGGTGACGTCGTCACCACCCAGACGGTGCCGACCGACTACCGTATGCGCCATCCGATCGCGGTGCAGGAAGGCAAGCGCTCGATCGTGATCTTCGTCGGCAAGGCGCGCGGCGGCCTCTCGCCCGCGCAAGCGGCGGACGTGATGGGCATCGCCCGGGACTGGCTGCGCGAAGGCACCGGCTCCGTCGTCGTCGACGTGCCCGTCGACACCGCCAATTCGCGCGCGGCGGCGGCGACCTATCGCGAGATCCGCGCCGTGCTCGGCAGCGGCGGCGTGCCCTCGCGCGTCATCGTCCAGCATTCCTATCGCCCCGAAGATCCCGGCCTGCTGCCGACCATTCGGCTGAGCTATTCCAAGATCACCGCGGTCGCCGGCCCCTGCGGGCTGTGGCCCGAGGACGTGGGCCCGTCGATCCTCGACCCCGGCTACAACGAGAACCGGCCCTACTTCAATCTCGGCTGCGCCACCCAGCGCAATCTTGCCGCGATGATCGACAACCCCGCCGACCTCGAGCAGCCGCGCGCCGAAACGCCGGCCTATACCGCGCGGCGCGATATCGCCTTCGACCGCTACCGCAAGGGCAATCCGACCACGACCACCTATCCCGAGGCTGACAAGGCCAAACTCAGCGAAACAGGCAAATGACGGGCATCGACGACGAAGGGGCGGACGATCCGCAACACCCCGAAGAGCACATTGCGCCGGTTCCGCGCATCTCGGTGCAGGCGTTTTGCGAGACCGAGCAGACGCTCGCCGCGGTGACCGCAGCCGGCCAGGACCGCCGTCTCGCCAAGGCGCATCTCACCGCGAAGAGCGGAGGTCTCGCTGCGGCGATCGAAGTCTATGACACGATGCCGACGCCGAACGTCATCGTGATCGAATCCGACGGCACGCGCGACATCCTCGAAGGGCTCGACGATCTCGCCGGCGTCTGCGATCCCGGCACGCGCGTGGTGGTGATCGGCAATCCCAACGACACCGCGCCCTATCGCGAGCTGGTGCGCCGCGGCGTCAACGACTACGTCGTCGGCCCGGTCGAGACCATCGACGTGGTGCGCTCGATCTGCAGCCTGTTCTCGGCCTCCGAAGCCATCATCACCGGCCGCATCATCGCGGTGGTCGGTGCCAAGGGCGGCGTCGGCGCGTCCACGGTCGCGCACAACGTGGCCTGGACCATCGCGCGCGACCTTTCGCTCGATTCCGTCGTGATCGATCTCGACCTCGCCTTCGGCACCGCCGGCCTCGACTACAACCAGGATCCGGCGCAGGGCATCGCCAATGCGGTGCTGTCGCCGGATAGGCCGGATACGGCGCTGATGGAGCGCCTGCTCGCCAAATGCACCGATCATCTCAGCCTGCTCGCTGCGCCTGCCACGCTCGATCGCGTCTATGATTTCGGCGCGGAGGCGTTCGATGCGATCTTCGACACGCTGCGCATGACCACGCCCTGCATCGTGCTCGACGTTCCGCATCAATGGTCGGCCTGGACCAAGCGGGCCCTCGTCAATGCCGACGACATCGTGATCGTGGCCGAGCCTGATCTCGCAAACCTGCGCAACACCAAGAACATGCTGTCGGTGCTCAAGGCGGCGCGGCCGAACGACCGTCCGCCGCTGTACTGCATCAACCAGGTCGGCATGCACAAGCGCGCCGAGATCGACGTCAAGTCCTTCGCCAAGACGATGGAGAGCCAGCCGTTGGCGGTGATCCCGTTCGATTCGAAGCTGTTCTCGGCGGCGGCCAACAACGGCCAGATGATCGCGGAGGTCTCCAAGAGCCACCGCACGAGCGAGCTGTTCCAGAGCATGGCCAACCGTCTCGCCGGGCGAGGCGAGGTGAAGAAGCCCAAGCGCTCGCTGCTCGGACCACTGCTGAAGAAACTCAAGGGCAGGGCCGGACGCGGCTCGGCGCCGCATCGCAAGGCGTCGTAAGCGCGGAAGCGTTCTTCAAACCAACACAACCGAAGCGGCGGAGATTTATTTCTCCGCGCGCTGCTGCTGTTTCTTGGACAGCAACTGGCGCAGCGCCGTGACCTTGGCCGCCGCCTGATCCGGCGGCAGGTCGGCCTTCACGATGGTCTCGGCCTCGGCCTGCTTGCCTTCCAGTCCCAGCACCAGCGCCAGATTGGCGCGCACGCGGGGATTGGCGGAATCGCGCTGATAGGCGCGGCGCATGGTTTCCTCGGCCCGCGGCAGATTGTTCTGGAGCATGTACGACAGGCCGAGATTGGACAGCACTGACGGCTCGTCCGGCACGATCTTCAGCGCGGTCGCATAATATTGTTGCGCCTCCTCGTTGCGGCCGAGCTGATCGAGCACGGCGCCCTGGGCCGAGAGGATATGCCAGTCGGGATCCTCGGGCGTATGCGCGCGGCTCAGCACGTCGAAGGCCTGCTGGAAATTGCCGTTGTCGGCGAGCGCGCGGCCGTAGCCGGCGAGCAGCGCCTTGTTGCTGGGATGGAGCAGCACGGCCTGCTCCATCACCGCGACCGCCTGCGCACGTTGGCCCATCTCGCGCAGCGCCCGGCCATATTGGAGAGCAATATCGGGATCGCTGGGCTTGGCGCGATAGCGCTCGCGCAAGCCGTCCATGTCGGGCCTGGCATCCGCGTTGGCCGCGGGGTCCGGCTTGCTGCTGACGCCGAGCGCGCCGGTCACGTCCTCCAGGCTCGTGGTCTGGCAGCCACCGAGGGCCAGCACCGCGAGCGCGGGAAGCAGGAATCTCGCCGGGAAAGAGGCAAGGGACGAACGCTTGGACATACTCTGATCACCGCCGGCGGACTGATCAGAGATGCTTTGCCGATTAACGCTAAAGTCCGGTTAAGGACGGGCCTCTGTTGGGCCTAGTCGGTAAATTCCGCACCGAATTCGCAACCGATGCGCCAGCGCAGGCGGCACTGACGGGAATAATCGGGCGCAAAGATGATGGTGAATTGCGGCGGCACTTCCAGAAACTCGGCCACGACCTTCACGCCCCCGTCCGAGATATCCGTGATGGTGCAGTCCCGCGGCAGCGATCCCGCGCCAAAATGAATCTTGGCAAGCCGGCTGCACACCCGTCGTTCGCTTCTGCGGCGATTTGCAAGCATTTGAATTCTTCACCCGTTAGATCACGGCCCATCCCGCAGGCTCAGGAGTAGCGGACATTCGTTGGAATGTGCTGAGGAGAGCCGCTCGCATTCGAGGCGTAGTCGACGCTTAATGTCGTCGTCCGGTTTACCTGTCGTTAGGGCTTGCGGCGCCATCTCCCGTGTTCCCGTATTGTTCTTGCCAGAGCCGCCCGGCTCTGCTACCCCTAATTGTGCAAGAGGGCAGCATGGTTCAGCGGGTTTCGACAGTCGCCTTTGAGGGGATCGAGGCCCGTGCGGTCGACGTGCAGGTGCAGGTCGCCCCCGGCCTGCCCGCCTTCGCCATCGTCGGCCTTCCGGACAAGGCGGTATCGGAGGCGCGCGAGCGGGTTCGCTCGGCGCTGATCGCCTCGGGCCTGGCCCTGCCGGCGCGGCGAATCACCGTCAATCTCGCGCCCGCCGACGTCCCGAAGGAAGGCAGCCATTACGACCTGCCGATCGCGCTCGGGCTGATGGCGGCGATCGGCGCGATCCCGCCGGACGCGCTGACCGGCTTCACCGTGCTCGGCGAGCTCGGCCTCGACGGCTCGATCGCGGCGGTGGCCGGCGTCCTGCCAGCCGCCTTCGGCGCCAATCTTCGCGAGGAAGGCTTGATCTGCCCGGCCTCTTGCGGCTCGGAAGCGGCGTGGGCGAGCCCGGACATCCAGATCATCGCCTCAAGCTCACTCATCCAGATCGCCAATCACTTCAAGGGCACGCAGGTGCTTTCGCGACCGGTGCCGAAGGTGCATGAGGCCGCCACCTCGCTGCTCGATTTGCGCGACATCAAGGGCCAGGAGAGCGCCAAGCGGGCGCTGGAGATCGCGGCCGCGGGAGGACATCATCTCTTGATGATCGGCGCGCCCGGTGCCGGCAAATCGATGCTGGCGGCGCGGCTGCCTTCAATCCTGCCGCCGCTGTCGCCGGGCGAATTGCTCGAGGTCTCGATGATCGCCTCCGTCGCCGGCGAGATCGAGGGCGGCGCACTGACGTCGCGGCGGCCGTTTCGTTCGCCACATCACTCCGCCAGCATGGCCGCGCTCACCGGCGGCGGCGCACGTGCCAAGCCCGGCGAGATCTCGCTGGCGCATCAGGGCGTGCTGTTCCTCGACGAGCTGCCCGAGTTCGATCCGCGCGTGCTGGATTCGCTGCGCCAGCCGCTGGAGAACGGCGAGGTCTCGGTGTCGCGCGCCAATCACCGCGTCACCTACCCTGCCCGCTTCATGCTGGTTGCGGCGATGAATCCCTGTCGCTGCGGCAACGCGTTCGAGCCCGGTTATGCCTGCAAGCGCGGCCGCGTCGACCGCTGCACCGGCGACTACCAGGCGCGCATCTCCGGCCCGCTGATGGACCGCATCGATCTGCGCATCGAGGTTCCCGCAGTCACAGCAGCCGATCTGATCCTGCCGCCGCCGGCAGAAGGCTCCGCGGAGGTCGCCGCGCGCGTGGCGGCCGCGCGCGACATCCAGCTCGCGCGCTACGTGGCTGCGGGCCTGCCGCAAATCCGCACCAATGCGGAGGCGCCGGCCGCGGCGCTGGAAGACATCGCCAGGCCCGACGCGCAGGGACAAAAGCTGCTGCGCGATGCCGCCGAGACCATGCGGTTGTCGGCGCGCGGCTATCACCGGGTGCTGCGGGTGGCGCGCACGCTCGCCGATCTCGATGGCGCCGAGAAAATCGGCCGGCTGCATCTCGCCGAAGCGCTGTCCTACCGCGCACTCGCGGAGGATGTACGCCAGCTGGCGTGATCATCCCACCCGTCAACCCTGCGGTAACGAGTTTCCTTTACGCTCTGCAAACCATAAGGCCCACAAGTTCCAGTCCGGCCTTTGGCGAGTTCTTGGCGAGTAGAGTGTCATGTTGCGTTTCAAGATCCTGGCCTCAGTGGTTCCCCTGTTGGCGGCTGCGGTGTTCGCCCGCAATGAGATCGGATCGGTCTCGCATCCCTGCATCGCCCTCGGCGACACCTCGGTCGAGCTGACATCCCTGTTCTGGAAAGCCGGCGTCCATGTCGCCTTCACCGACGATCTGTCGCGGGCCACGGTGCGGGTCCAGATCACCGACGATGCGAACGCCGCGGACTTCGCGGTCGTGGACGATGGCCTCGGCTCCGAGACCGAGTCCTGCCAGCCCAATCCGGCGACGCGCCTCGTCACGATTGCCGCGCAGCCGGTCGATGGCGGCCCGGTGATCTATCTATCCACCGACGGCCCGGCCGATTACCGCATCTATGTCCGCTCGAAGACGTTCTCGCAGCAGGAGGCCGCGGCCCTGATCGTCGGCGCTCATGGCGGCCACCCGCTGCCCCTCCAGGCCGCCTCGCTCTGAAACATTAAGATCTCGTCAACCCTGTTTCGAGGCCGCCCCAAAGCCTCAAGCTGTTCGCAAGGTCGGCAAGACATCGTCGCGCACGGCGGTGGCGGGTTTCGAACGAGAGTCGGGGTCGGTGGCAATGGGTCGGACGTTCCGGATCAAGGTGCGCATGCGCCGCTTCAGGCGACAGCACCCCAGGATTGCCTTCGCGATCCGCTCCTTCATGATCTTCTCTGCGACGTTCGGCGGCGCCTATGGTTTCGTCACCGGCAGCCGCTCGGAAAATTCCGGCTACGACCCCAACACCTTTGCGATCGGCGCGAGCTTCCTGTTCGCGTTGGCCTGCCTTGGCCTCGCCACGCTCAGCATGCGGCTGCGTTTCGTCAACAAGCGGATGAAGAAGCTCTCCGCGCACAACGAGGCGCTGATCGACCGCAATTGGGAGCTGAAGGAAGCCGAAGAGCGCGCCCGCAGCCTGTTCGAATCGCAGGGTGATCTGATCGTGCTGCGCGACCATCAGGGCCGCATCACCTTCGCCAACGACGCCTATTGCGCACTGGCCGGGCAGGCGCGCAGTGCGCTGGTCGGCACGCGGTTCGATTTCGACGTGCTGGAGCAGGGCGACAGCGCCCGCGAGAGCAACGGCACGCGCATTCACGACCAGAAGATCACCACCCCGCTCGGCGCGCGCTGGATCGCCTGGCGCGAAGGTTTCGTGCGGCTCGATGCCGGCCAACCGGCCGAACTGCAGAGCGTCGGGCGCGACGTCACCGACCGCACCGAGACCGAGCGCGCACTGTCCGATGCCCGCGACCAGGCCGACGCCGCCAACCGCGCCAAATCGCGGTTCCTCGCGATGGCCTCGCACGAGATCCGCACCCCGCTGAACGGCATCATCGGCATGGGCGGCCTCCTGCTCGACACCACGCTGACGCCGGAGCAGACCACGTATGCAAGGGCCGTGAAAACCTCGGGCGAAGCGCTGATGGCGCTGATCGAGGAGCTGCTCGACTACTCCAAGATCGAAGCCGGCAAGCTCGATCTCGACCAACGCCCCTTTGCGCTCTCGACCCTCATCGAGGAGGTCACCGAGCTGCTGGCGCCGCGCGCGCAGGCCAAGCAGCTCGAGATCGCGGCCTATGTCGACGAGCGGTTGCCCCTTGAAGTCACCGGCGATGCCGCGCGGCTGCGCCAGGTGCTGCTCAACCTCGCCGGCAACGCCATCAAGTTCACCGCATCGGGCGGCGTGGCGCTGATCGTCGAGCCCGGCATCTGGCCGAACGAGATCAGCTTCCTGGTCCGCGACACCGGCATCGGGATCGCGCCCGAAGCGCAGTCGCGCATCTTCCGCGAATTCGAGCAGGCCGACGACCGCGTCGCCCGCACCTATGGCGGCACGGGCCTTGGCCTCGCCATCAGCGAACGCATCGTCAAGCGCATGGGCGGCCGCATCACGCTGGAGAGTGCGCCCGGCAAGGGCTCGACCTTCGAGGTCGCAATTCCCTTCGCGCTCGCGCAGGGCGAGGCCGGGCAAACGACGTTCCCGAGTCCCGATCTCGCCGGCAAGTCGATCCTGCTGGTGGCCGAAGGCATCGAAGCATCTCTCATCGCACGGCGGCTGGAACGCTGGGGCGGCCAGACCTGCCTGGTCGCAGACGCGGCCGTCGCCGAAGCGTTGCTGCCGGAGCGCTCGTGGCATGCGGTGCTGCTCGATCGCGCGCTCGGCCCCGTCGTCACCGATCGCCTCGGCGCAGCCGCCCGCGCCCACGCGACGCAACGGCTCGTGCTGCTGACACCGAGCTCGCGCCATGAAAAGCTGTCGCCTGATTTCACCGGCTTCCTGGTCAAGCCGCTGCGTGCCGCCTCGCTCGCCGCGCGTCTCGCGCTGACGCCCGAAGTCGCCTCGCCCGATCTCGCACCCGAGCCTGTCGAGCCGGCTCACGGAAGAACGCCCGCGGGCGGCCTCTCGGTCCTCGTCGCAGAGGACAACGAGATCAACGCACTGCTGATGCGGTCGCTGCTCACCAAGCTCGGCCATCGCGTCGTCATCGCCGTACACGGCGAGGCCGCGCTGGAATCCTGGCTTTCGGCGAGCTCGGCCGGTACGCCCTATGACCTGGTTCTGATGGATATCCAGATGCCGCAGCTCGACGGCATCGAGGCGACCAAACGCATCCGCATCCACGAGGCCGCCACCGGCAGCCGGCACACGCCGATCCTCGCGCTGACCGCGAACACGCTGGTGGAAGATCGCTACGCCTGCTTCGACGCAGGCATGAACGGATTTCTGATCAAGCCGCTCGATCGCGAGAAGCTGGACGAGGCGCTGGCGGGACTGGCAGCGGCGCGGCAGTTGGCGGTGTAGCCCGCGCTCTCTCCTTGCGGCTTACAGCCTTCTGAGCGCCACGCTCTCCACCGCGTGATCCGCGCCCTTCTTCAGGATCAGCGTCGCGCGCGGCCGCGTCGGCAGGATGTTGTCCTCGAGATTGGCGAGGTTGGTGCGCTCCCAGATCGCGGTCGCCGTGGCGGTAGCCTCATCGTCCGACAGCAACGCGTAGCGGTTGAAGTAGGATTTTGGATTGGTGAACGCGGTGTCGCGCAGCGCCAGGAAGCGCTTGATGTACCAGCGCCGCAGCGCCTCTTCGTCGGCGTCGATATAAACCGAGAAGTCGAAGAAGTCGGAAACGACCGGCACCGCCTTGCCGTCACGCGGCAGCTTGCCGGTCTGCAAGACGTTGACGCCCTCGACGATCAAGATGTCGGGCTGGTCGACCTCTGCCCATTCGTTCGGCACGATGTCGTAGGTCAGATGCGAATAGACCGGCGAGCGCACATGGCGACGGCCCGACTTGATGTCGGACAGGAAGCTGAGCAGCAGCGGCAGGTCGTAGCTCTCCGGAAAGCCTTTCTTCTGCAAAATTCCTTGCTGCTCGAGCAGGGCCTTCGGGTAGAGAAAGCCGTCGGTGGTGATCAGCTCGACCTTCGGCCGCGGCGACCAGCGCGCCAGCAACGCTTGCAGCACGCGGGCCGTGGTGGATTTTCCGACCGCGACCGAGCCGGCGACGCCGATGATGTAGGGGACCTTGCGATCCCTGATGTTGAGGAACTGGCGCTCGGCGTAATACAGACGCTGCATCGCATCGACATAGATCGACAGCAGGCGCGACAGCGGCAGATAGATGTCCTCGACTTCCTTGAGGTCGAGGCGATCGTGCAGCGAGCGCAGCCGGTCGAACTCGCCCGGCTCCAGCGTCATCGGGGTATCGTCGCGCAGACGCGCCCACTCTTTGCGCGAATAGACGCGATATGGATTATACTGCTGCTCGGGTGCGCGGATATCCATGACGCCACCTTCTCCGTTGAGAGCCTGGCTAGTTGCTCTTGCGCGACGCTTTCTCTTCCAGTCCGGACATGTTCGTGCGCTTGTCGAGCGCCGCTTCGACCTCTTCCAGCTTTACGCCGCGGGCCTTGAGCAACACAAGGAAATGGTAGAGCAGGTCGGCACTCTCGGCGATCAGATGCGCGCGATCGTTTTCGACTGCTGCGATTACGGTTTCGACTGCTTCCTCTCCGAACTTCTTGGCGCAATGTTCGGCGCCCTTGTCGAGGAGCTTGCGGGTATAGGAGGCCTCGCCACCCGAGGCCGCGCGGGCATCGATGGTCTCGGCAAGGTCGTGGATGGTGAAACGCGGCATACGGAATACTCAGAAACACATCCGGCCAGACAGGCCGTTTCCCACCGGCCTGTGTAGCATTTTTATGAACGGGAGTCGTCAGGCATCCAGGCGCATCGGCAACCCGCGCCGGGCCATGTGCTCCTTGGCTTCGCGGATGGTGAATTCCCCGAAATGAAAGATCGAGGCGGCCAGCACGGCCGTGGCGTGCCCGTCGCGGATCCCGTCGACGAGGTGGTCGAGATTGCCGACGCCGCCCGAGGCGATCACGGGAACGGGAACGCTGTCGGCGATCGCCCGGGTCAGCGGGATGTCGAAACCCTGCCGCGTACCGTCGCGGTCCATCGAGGTGAGCAGAAGCTCGCCCGCGCCAAGCGAGACCACTTCCTGGGCATATTCGATGGCGTCGATGCCGGTCGAGTTGCGGCCGCCATGGGTGAAGATCTCCCAGCGGTCGCCGCCCGGGCGCTTGACCCGCTTGGCGTCGATCGCGACCACCACGCACTGCTCGCCGAATTTTTCAGCAGCTTCCTTGACGAACTCGCGGCGCGACACCGCGGCGCTGTTGATCGAGACCTTGTCCGCGCCGGCGCGCAGCAGCGTCTTGATGTCGTCCACCTTGCGCACGCCGCCGCCGACGGTGACGGGCATGAAACAGGCCTCGGCCGTGCGCCGGACCACGTCCAGCATGATGCCGCGGTTCTCGTGGGTCGCGGTGATGTCGAGGAAGGTCAGCTCGTCGGCACCAGCCGCGTCATAGGCGATCGCGGCCTCGACGGGATCGCCGGCATCCCTGAGATCGACGAAGTTGACGCCCTTGACGACGCGGCCGTCCTTGACGTCGAGGCAGGGGATCACGCGCACCTTGAACATCTGTCAGCTCCTGCGCGCGTCGCGGATCAAGGTGAGGGCGGCGGCGGGATCGAGCCGGCCGTCATAGAGCGCGCGGCCGGCAATCGCGCCGGCGAGCTTCTTCGCCCGCGGCGCCAGCATGGCTTTCACATCCTCGATCGAGGCGAGGCCGCCAGAGGCGATCACCGGAATGGAGATCGCGTCGGCAAGCGCGATGGTCGCATCCAGGTTCAGGCCCTTGAGAAGACCGTCGCGCGCGATGTCGGTGAAGATGATGGCGGCAACGCCGGCATCCTCGAAACGCTGTGCGATCTCCAGCACCGTGACCTGCGAAGTCTCGGCCCAGCCTTCGACCGCGACCTTGCCGTCGCGGGCGTCGAGGCCAACGGCGACGCGGCCGGGGAATTTTTTTGCCGCCGCCTTCACCAGTTCCGGATCGCGCACCGCCGCGGTGCCGATGATGACGCGGGTGATGCCCTTCTCGAGCCAGGCTTCGACGGTCGCGAGATCGCGAATGCCGCCGCCGAGCTGCACCGGGATCGGAATCGTCTTCAGCATCGCCTCGACGGCCCGCGCATTCACCGGTTTCCCGGCGAAGGCACCGTCGAGATCGACGACGTGGAGATATTCAAACCCCTGGGTGACGAAGCTTTGCGCCTGGGCGGCGGGATCGAGATTGAACACGGTCGCGCGCGCCATGTCGCCTTGCTCGAGGCGCACGCACTGGCCGTTCTTGAGGTCGATGGCAGGAAAGAGGATCACGGTTTCCATCGCAAAAAGTTCGAGATCAGGGCGAGGCCGAAGCGCTGGCTCTTCTCGGGGTGAAACTGCGTGCCGATGGCGGTGTCCTTGCCGACGATCGCGGTGACGGGCCCGCCGTAATCGGCGCGCGCGAGCACGTCCGCTTCATTGGCCGCGTTGAGGTGGTAGGAGTGCACGAAATAAGCGTGCTGACCCTTCGGCCCGAGCGGCAGCTTGTTGAGCACCGGATGCTCCTGCAGCAGCTCGAGCGTGTTCCAGCCCATGTGCGGGATCTTCAGGCCCTCGTCGCGCGGCGTGATCTTCTCGACGTCGCCGCCGATCCAATTCAAGCCTTCGGTGATGACATGCTCCTTGCCGCGGCTCGCCATCAACTGCATGCCGACGCAGATGCCGAAGAACGGCCGCGCCTTGACGCGCACGGCTTCGGTGATCGCCTCGACCATGCCGTTGACGGCGTCGAGACCGCGGCGGCAATCGGCGAAGGCGCCGACGCCCGGCAGCACCAGACGATCGGCCTCATAGGCCTGATCGGGATCGCTGGTGACGAAGACCTTTTGCGGATTCTCCAGGCTGCGCGCGGCGCGCTCAAAGGCTTTCGCGGCGGAATGCAGATTCCCGGAACCGTAATCGATGATGGCGACGCTCATCTTGACCCTCCCGGTTCTGGAAACAATCCAATGATGCCGCCAGCCGGAATCGGCGGCGGGTTCGAGAATGGCTGACCCGGCACGCTGCGGGTCGGCGGCGGGCCGCCACGATCGACGGCCCATTGATCGTTGACGATGCCACGCTGTGCCTTGCTCCAGCGCTCGAAGAAGCGCCGCTCGGCGGTGTCTTCGTCATCAGCGACGACGACGTCGAGCTGCCGCCAGCCGCCGCGCGACAACGTCCAGCGGCGCAGGCTCGAGGCCTCGAAACCCATCAGCAGCGCGACGATGACGTTGGCGAAAAAGATCGTGGTGCGGCCGAGGCCGAGACTGTGCAGGGCGGCATCGAACGCGGCGAGGAAGACGATCCAGCCGATCAGCGCCAGCCAAAGCCTGTTCCAGGCCAGCCAGACCGGGCCGAGCACCATCGCCCAGAAATGGAAGCTGTCGCGCACGAACACGAACTTGTCGGTCGCACGCAGATCGGCCCCGCCAGGGAAGGGAGCGTGAACTGTGTAGACAGGCATTTTCGATGCCCCGTTCTCGAGAATGAAGTCGAGGCCGCCGGCGGCGTCAGCCACCGAGACCGGAGATGTCAGCCGCCAAGCGAGCCCTTGGTGGACGGGATCTCGCCCGCCGCCTTGGGGTCGATCGCAACCGCGGTGCGCAGCGCCCGCGCCAGGCCCTTGAAGCAGGACTCGGCGATATGGTGGCTGTTATCGCCATATAGGGTCTCGACGTGGAGAGTCACGCCGGCGTTGATGGCGAAGGCCTGGAACCACTCGCGCACCAGCTCGGTGTCGAACTCACCGATCTTGTCGCGGGGAAAGTCGGCCTTGAACACCAGGAACGGGCGGCCCGAAATGTCGATGACCACGCGCGTTAGCGTCTCGTCCATGGGCATGTGCACGCCGGCATAGCGGGTGATGCCCGCCATGTTGCCGAGCGCCTGCTTGACCGCCTGGCCGAGCGCGATGCCGGTGTCTTCGGTGGTATGGTGATAATCAATGTGCAGGTCGCCCACCGCCTTGACCGTAAGGTCGATGCGGGAATGGCGGGCGAGGAGATCGAGCATATGGTCGAAAAAGCCGATGCCGGTCGCAATATTGGACACGCCGGTGCCATCGAGGTTCACGGAGACCTCGATGTCGGTTTCCTTGGTCTTGCGCTTGATCGTCGCGGTGCGCATTGAAAGCTGGCTTTCGCTTCTATTTGAGCATGATCCTTCTCGGAAAACCGGTACCCACTTTTCCGGGATCACGCTCGGGGCCGAAAACGCCAGTCTCTTAACAGCCAAATGACGCCTTCGCTACTGCGGGAACGGCTGGCCGGGCCTCTACTTCCGCCTATGGTGAGCGAATTTGGGTCCGGAACGGCCCGTTGGGTGCCGGTTGTCCCTTTGCCCCCGACGGCCTAAATCAGGCCGGACAACGAGGTATTTCATGCAGGATTCCCAGAACAGCTTGCCGGTCTGGCACGGCACTACGATTTTGACCGTCCGCAAAGGCGGCAAGGTGGTGATCGGCGGCGACGGCCAGGTCTCGATCGGTCAGACCGTGATCAAGTCCAATGCCAAAAAGGTCCGGAAACTCGGCAAGGGCGACGTGATCGGCGGCTTTGCCGGCGCCACCGCCGACGCCTTCACGCTCTTTGAGCGCCTCGAATCCAAACTCGAGCAGTATCCGGGGCAATTGACCCGGGCCGCGGTCGAGCTGGCCAAGGACTGGCGCACCGACCGCTACCTGCGACGGCTGGAGGCCATGATGATCGTGGCCGACAAGGACGTCTCCCTGGTGCTGACGGGCACCGGCGACGTGCTCGAGCCCGAGGCCGGCGTGATGGCGATCGGCTCCGGCGGCAATTACGCGCTGGCCGCGGCCCGCGCCCTTGTTGACACCGACAAGGACGCCGAGACCATCGTCCGCCGCTCCCTCGACATCGCCGCCGACATCTGCGTCTACACCAACCGCAACGTTACCATCGAAGCGCTGACGGCCGGCTAGAAGCGAATGACCTCGGCCCGCAGCGTCAGCCCGATCAAAACCGCGATACCGCCGCTCGCCTGGGCCGGCATCGCGCTGCTGCTGTTGGCGCTGCAGGCCTCGATCCTGTTTGCGATGGGGCGGGTGCCAATCTGCACCTGCGGCTACGTCAAGCTGTGGCACGGCGTGGTGAACAGCTCGGAGAACTCCCAGCACATCGCCGACTGGTACAGCTTCTCGCACGTGCTGCACGGCTTCCTGTTCTACGGACTGACGTGGCTGTTGTTCTCGCGACGCCTCGGCTGGCCTGCGCGCCTGATCATCGCAATGCTGATCGAGGGTGCCTGGGAGGTCGTCGAGAATTCGCCCGTGATCATCGAGCGCTACCGCGCCGGCACGATCTCGCTGGATTATTACGGCGACAGCATCGTCAACTCGGTCTCGGACACGCTGTTCATGGTGCTGGGCTTCCTCACCGCACGCGTGCTGCCAATCTCGGCCACCGTCGCGCTCGGGCTCGCCTTCGAGATCATGCTGGCGCTGCACATTCGCGACAATCTGACGCTCAACGTCCTGATGCTCGTCCATCCGATCGAAGCCGTGAAGCAATGGCAATCCGGTCCACCGATCATCTGACGGTCAAAAAAGCGGCTTGTCCCCGCCGGCTTCTAATCCTAGCTAAGGTGCCATGACAGACTTCTCTCCCCGCGAAATCGTTTCCGAACTCGACCGCTTCATCGTCGGCCAGGGTGACGCCAAGCGCGCCGTCTCGATCGCGCTGCGCAATCGCTGGCGCCGGCAGCAGCTCACCGGCTCGCTGCGCGAAGAGGTTCTGCCGAAGAACATCCTGATGATCGGCCCCACCGGCGTCGGCAAGACGGAGATCGCGCGGCGCCTGGCAAAACTTGCGAATGCGCCGTTCCTCAAGGTGGAGGCCACGAAATTCACCGAAGTCGGCTATGTCGGCCGCGACGTCGAGCAGATCGTGCGCGATCTCGTCGAGGTCGCGATCGCCCAGGTGCGCGAGCGCAAGCGCAAGGACGTACAGGCACGGGCCCAGCTCGCCGCCGAAGAGCGCGTGCTCGATGCGCTGGTCGGCGCCAATGCCAGCTCGGCGACGCGGGAATCCTTCCGCAAGAAGCTGCGCGCCGGCGAGCTCAACGACAAGGAAATCGAGATCGAGACACAGTCCTCGGGCGGCGGCATGCCGATGTTCGAAATCCCGGGCATGCCGGGCGCGCAGATGGGCGCGATCTCGATCGGCGACATCTTCGGCAAGATGGGCGGCCGCAGCAAGACGCGGCGCCTGACGGTGGAAGGCTCGCACGAGATCCTCGTCAACGAGGAGTCCGACAAGCTGCTGGACACCGACCAGCTGACGCTGGAGGCGATCAGCGCGGTCGAGAACAACGGCATCGTCTTCCTCGACGAGATCGACAAGATCTGCGCCCGGGACGGCCGCGTCGGCGGCGACGTCTCGCGTGAGGGCGTGCAGCGCGATCTCTTGCCGCTGATCGAGGGCACCACGGTCTCGACCAAGCACGGCGCGGTGAAGACCGACCACATCCTGTTCATTGCATCAGGCGCCTTCCATGTCGCAAAGCCGTCCGACCTGTTGCCGGAGTTGCAGGGCCGCCTGCCGATCCGTGTCGAATTGCAGGCGCTGACCCGCGACGACATGCGCCGCATCCTGACCGAGCCCGAGGCTTCGCTGATCAAGCAATATGTCGCGCTGCTGCAGACCGAGGGTGTCACGCTCGACATCACGGACAGTGCCATCGACGCGCTCGCCGACGTCGCGGTCGCCGTCAATTCGACGGTCGAGAACATCGGCGCCCGCCGGCTCCAGACCGTGATGGAGCGGGTGCTGGACGAGATCTCCTTCACCGCCCCCGACCGCAACGGCGAGACCGTCCGGGTCGATGCCGATTTCGTGCAGAAGCACGTCGGCGACCTCGCCAAGAACGCCGATCTGAGCCGGTTCATTTTGTAATTCCGGGCCAGTCCGCTATCTATCGGGTCGTCGTCCTGGCGAAAGCCAGGACCCATTACCGCCGACGGTCTTGTTGAAACAAATCCTCCAAAACCCCTGGCGGCTGCTGCTCGCGATCAACGCGGCGGTGATAGCAGGCGTGTTCGTTCACAAGATCCAGCTGCCGCCTTACGTCCCCTACATCCATCTCCTCGTCGACTACCATTTCGGCTTCATCAAGCGCGCGCTGATCGGAGCTGTTGTCGCGCTGTTTGCGGACAAGGTGCCGGTCTGGTGGGTGTTCGCGCTCGGCGGGGTGACGTGGCTGGTGACGTTGGGGCTCTACGCAAAACTGTTTCAGAGGACGTTCGGCTTCACGGCGAAGACGCTGCCTCTGTTCGTCTTCATCGCCGGCTCGCCGTTCTTCCTGAAGAACTTCATGCACACGCTCGGCCATTTCGACATCTATGGCTGTGCGCTCGCGATCATCCTGCTGCTGATGCCGGCGGGTTCGTTGCTGTTCGTGGCGACGGCGGCGCTGTTCTCGATTCTACTCGTCCTGATCCACCACATTCATCTCTTGATGTATGTGCCGACGATCGTCACCATCGTCGTGGCCAGGCACTACCTCGCTTACGGTCTCAATCGCGGCAATGTCGCATTCGGCATCGTCTCCCTTGCGGTCGTCTCCGCGCTGTTCTTCGCCGCGCAATTCCTTGGAACGATGCCGATCCCGGAGGCGGATTTCGTCGCGTACTTGAAGACAAGGATGGCCGATCCGTCGCGCACCGATCTGCTGCAATTCGCCTACATCTGGTACCAGCCGCTTGCGAAGGAGATCTCGGACACCTGGGGCCGCCTGCCGCACAACAGCCTCGGCATTCCCGTGTTTGCTCTGCTGATCTGGCTGCACACGCCGCTATGGCGCTATTTTGCGAGCCTGATCGGCGCGCTCGCGAACGAGATACACCGACGCCTCGTGATCGCGGCGCTGATCGGCGTCAGCCTCGCCTATCTCGTGATGTTCGTCATGGTATTCGACTATTCGCGCTGGATCTCGAACTGGGCAGTCTGCATGTTCCTGATCCTGCATGCGGTGAAGATGCTGCCGGCGAGGCAGGAGACCACGTTGATTCCGGAAGGGGATCAGAAGACCAACATCTTCGGCCTGATCATCACCTTGATCCCGCGCGTCGGGATCGTGCGACCGTTTTAGAAGCGCGCCCGCCGAATTCGCACATACAGCGCGCCCTCGCCGCCGTGGCCGATGGCAGCCTCCTCGAACCCGACCACGAAAGCGCGGAATTCCGGCAGGCTGAGCCATTCCGGCACCTGACGGCGGAGCACGCCGCTTTCACCACCGCTGCGGCCCTTGCCGGTGATAACCAGCACAAATGTCAGGCCATCATGATGGGCGCGGTGCAGGAAGCCGGTGAGAGCGCGGTGCGCGCGCATCTGAGTCATACCGTGCAGGTCGAGCCGCGCGTCGATCTCGCTGCGGCCGCGCGACAGTTTCGCGCGCTCGCGCTTGCCGAGCGGGGCGAGCGGTGGCATCGCCGGCTTGGACGGACGTGGGGCCGGGGCCGCAGCCAAGGGGCGCGGCGACAGCGTGGGCTTAGGAGCCGGCGCAGCGACCGAGGACTCGGCGCGCGGCGCGGTGTGCAGCTTCGTCGCACGATGCTTCCGCAGCGGCTTCACCTGCCTTGCGACGAGGTCCCACAGTTCGCGGTCTTCCTCGCTGAGCACCCGACGGCGCGGCGAGGGACGCGGATCCAGCACGGGCGGACGGGACGATCGCTTCATTGCTGGTGGGAACGGGTTTTCATGTGCCTGCCCGGTTCGCGGACAGGTTCTATCACAGGACGCGGCGCCGGTAACGGCACCGGGCTCGCAACGGCGACGGTCTCGTCCTTGCCGGAAGTTGCGGCTGATACGACCGGCTTCGCTGCGGGCGGCTGCGGAAACAGTTTTGCGATCTTCTCCGACGGCCGCGGATCCGGCACCGGCAGCCTGGCTGCGCGCAGATTGGGATCGAGGCTCTTCGGCACCAGCATCACGAAATGCATGGGATGGCGCAGCCGGCCCGAGACGCGGCCGGCCTCGGCGCCCGCGCCAAAATAGAGATCGGCGCGCGCCGGGCCGATGATGGCCGAGCCGGTGTCCTGTGCGATCATCAACCGATGGAACGGCGTCTTGGCGCGATCGGACTCGATCGGCAGTTCGCCCTCGATGAAGAACGGCGTGCCGTAGACGTGCAGCGACTTGTCGACCGCGATCGAGCGGCCGGCGGTCAGCGGAATGCCTTGCGCACCGACCGCCTCGTCCTTGTCGGACAGATTGACCTCGTGGAAGAAGATGTAGGAGCGGTTCTGCCGCCGCAGTTCCTTCGCGCCGTCGGGGTTCTGCGCCATCCACTCCCTGATCTTCTGCATCGACATCTCTTCCTTCGGAATGATGCCGCGCTCGATCAGGATGCGCCCCACGGCCGTGTAGGGATAGCCGTTGTAGGAATCGTAGTTGAGCCTGATGGTGCTGCCATCGTCGAACTTGATCCGCGCCGAGCCCTGGATCTGGGCAAACAACAGATCGGTCGGATCCTTCAGCCAGGCGATCTCCAGTCCGCGGCCGGCGATCTTGCCGTCCTCGATCTCGCCGCGGTCGTAATAGGGCACGAGCTTGCGGCGGCCGATCTTGCGATAGACCGGTCCCTTGTTGGGCAGGCTGACCGAGGCCTGGTTGAAGCCGCGCACGAACAGGTTAGAGGGGCGGCGGTAGACCGGAACGTTGTAGACATCGGTCTGCGTGCGCGATCCCTCCAGCACCGGCTCGTAATAGCCGGTGACGAAGCCGTCGGGCTCGCCGAGGCGCGAGATTCGAAGCGGCGAAAAATTGTTCTCGAAGAAACTCTTCGCTGTCGCTTCGTCGGTCGGCTGGAGCGACCTGGCGGCGCGGCAGGGCTCGCTCAGCGAGCCGCCCAGAGCCTTTAGTTCGAGGGACTTCGGCTCGGAGGCGCCGGTCTGCGCGTTGATCGAACGGCAGCTGGCACGAAACGTCCTGTAGGCGGCAAGATGATCGTCATCGCTCCAGCCCTTCACGTCCGCCCAGGCCAGCGGCAGATATTGCGCGCCGGGAATTTCGAACGGGAGAGGCAGCTGCGGATAGGGCAGCGCGCGCGGAGGCATCGCGGCCACTTCGGGATGGCGATGATGATGGCTGCGGTAGTGGCGCCGGGCAGCTTCTGCGCCAAGCGAAAACGAAGCCAGCACGACGAGGCCCGCGCAAAGCGCCGTCGCGCCGTTCTTCAGGAAACTCTTAATTCGCGCTTCCGGTGCCAACCAGCTTCCAGTTCGGATCGCGAGAGGTGGTGTCGCGGGCGAAAGTCCAGATGTCGGTGATGTCGGCGACCTTGTCGGCGTTACCGTCGACGATATTGCCGGCCTTGTCGCGGGTAACCGAGATCATCTGCGAGACGAAGCGCACGGTAAGCTGCGCCGTGCGGTCGCGCACGTCGGCGCCGACCAGCTCGGCCTTGTCGATCGAGACGAAGCGGGTTTCGGTCTTCTGGTCGTTCTTCTCGCGATCCTTGATCGCGGCGTCGAAGCTCTCATAGACCTCCGATGACAAGAGATCGCGCAGCGAGCGGCGATCGCCATTGGCGAAGGCCAGCACGATCATCTCGTAGGCGCCGCGAGCGCCGGACAGGAAGTGGCGCGGGTCGAAGGTGGAATCCTTCTCGACGATGGCGTCGAGGCCCAGGGCCAGCGCGGTGCCGGGCTCGGCCAGGCCCTTCCAGCGGTCGGAAGGCGGGGTCGCTTCCGCCGTCGGTGCCGGCGGCGGCTGGTCGATCACCTTGCCCGGCATGGTCACGACGTTCTTGTCGGGAGCACCACCCAGCGCATTGCGCGCCGTACGGTCGAACGGCGGCCGCTCGTTGCCGGTTCGCTGTCCCAGCACGCTGCGCAGCCGCAGGAAAATAAAGACCGCCAGCGCAAGGAAGATGATGGTGTAGATGTCCACGTCGTATCGCTTTCTGGTCTTTACTCAGGGCTTCTTTGGGGTCGCTACCGGGAAAATCAATCCGGCCAGTAGACCGTTCCATACCGGAACGGCAAGATGACATCACCATTTTAGGCCCGCGCGTCACGTCCGCCGATGTAGGCACGAAATTTGGCCCGGCCAATGGCGCCTTTTGGCACAGCGAGAAGTGTAGCGCGTTTTATGCTTAAGGGGAAACCCGATCCTGGGCGGAAATCGCGCATCTTCAAGCGTTTAACGCGCAATTTGGTATTCGGGGCGGGTGAAACGTCGCAGACGTGAAGCTGGCCTCGATCGACCCGCCGGGGCCGTTCGTCCTTGTGGAACGAGGCGGCCCTATGTTAGCCAACCGCCGCGAAATTCAGCCCCAATCGGGTAAGGAGACACTTTGATGACCAACGGTAACGGCACCCCTCCCGAGGCGGCCCAGGCTCCCCAGCTCAACGTGCTGGCGCAATATACCAAGGACCTCTCGTTCGAAAATCCGAACGCGCCGAGCTCGCTCCAGCCGCAGAGCCAGCCGCCCCAGATCAACATCCAGATCAATGTCAACGCCAACAATCTGAGCGATCAGGAGTTCGAGGTGACGTTGTCGGTCGAGGGCAAGGCCGAGAC
Organism: Bradyrhizobium sp. WYCCWR 13022; assembly: GCF_030435535.1. Classification (NCBI taxonomy): domain Bacteria; kingdom Pseudomonadati; phylum Pseudomonadota; class Alphaproteobacteria; order Hyphomicrobiales; family Nitrobacteraceae; genus Bradyrhizobium; species Bradyrhizobium sp. WYCCWR 13022. The sequence continues at coordinate 246,901 of NZ_JAUIZJ010000016.1, read as the reverse complement.
CGCGGGCAAGGTGATGTTCTCGTTCGAGCTCGCCTATGCCGGCGTGTTCCGTATCGCCAACGTGCCGCAGGAGAACCTGCACCCGCTGGTCATGATCGAATGCCCGCGCCTGCTGTTCCCGTTCGCCCGCGAGATCATCGCGACCGCCGTGCGCGACGGCGGGTTCCCGCCGCTGATGCTGGACCCGGTCGACTTCGTCGGTCTCTATCGCCAGAACATGGAGCGGCAGATGGCCGCCCAGGGTCAGGCCGGCCAGGCCTGATAAGCAGGCTTAGCCGGCGGGAGGAGCGGCTGGAGCGGGCAGGTATTCGTTCCAGATCGCCTTCTCGCCCATCGTTGCGATGAAGGCCCGATGGGCCTCTCGCTCGGCGTCCGACACCCGTGGCGTGAGCGGCACCAGCCGCTGCCGCCGTGGTGCGTCGCCGCCAGCATTCAGGCGAATCTCCTGGGTTTCCGACGCCAGCAGCAATTGCGACTGCCGCGCCCCGACCAGATCGACATAGACTTCAGCCAGCAGCTCGGAATCGAGCAGCGCGCCGTGCTTGGTGCGGTGGGAATTGTCGATCGAGTAGCGTGAGCAGAGATCGTCGAGCCGGTTCGACACGCCGGGATGCTTGCGCCGCGCCAGCAGCAACGTGTCGACCAGCCGCTCGCGCGGAATCGGGGCGCGCTTGATCCGGTCGAGCTCGGCGTTGATGAAGCTGATGTCGAACGAGGCGTTGTGAATGACCAGCGGCGCATCGCCGATGAACGCCAGGAATTCCTCGACCACCTCGTGGAACAGCGGCTTGGTCGAGAGAAACTCGGCCGACAGTCCGTGCACGGCAAAGGCTTCCGCCGGCATGTCCCGTTCGGGGTTGATATAGACGTGATACGTCTGACCCGTCGGCATGCGGTTGAAGATCTCGACGCAGCCGATTTCGACCAGGCGATCGCCGCGCAGCGGATCGAGGCCGGTGGTTTCGGTATCGAGAACGATTTCACGCATGATTTTAGGACGCCGCGCCGCAAGCCGTGGAAGTCGGCGAATCAGGCCCGCCGCTGCGGCATCTTAACGACCTCGGCCAGGATGTGCGTGATTTGCGCGCGCACCGGCTCGAGTCCGTGGGAGGTATCCACGACGAAATCGGCCCGCATGCGCTTTTCGGCATCGGGCGTCTGCTTGGCGATGATGGCGTCAAGCTTGGCCTCGTCCATGGTTCCCCGTGCCAGCACCCGCTCGCGCTGCATTTCCGGCGAGGTCGAGACCACGACCACGGCATCGACGCGTTTCTCGCCGCCGGTTTCGAACAGCAGCGGGATATCGAGGACCACGACAGGGGCTTTCGCGGCTTCCGCATCGGCAAAGAATTTTTGCCGGGAAGCGCCCAGCATCGGATGAACGATCTGCTCGAGCTGCTTGATCGCGGCAGGATCGTGCACCACACGCGCGGACAACTTGGGACGATCGACCTTGCCGTTCGTGGTGGTGCCGGGGAAGGCGGCCTCGATCGCCGGCGCAGCCTCGCCCTCGTAGAGCTGATGAACCGCGGCATCGGCGTCGTAGACGGGCACGCCGGCCTCCGCAAACAATTTCGCGGTGGTAGATTTACCCATCCCGATCGAGCCGGTCAGTCCGAGAATCCGCATCAGCGCCCAGCCATGTCTGTCATTTACACCGCAATTAGCCGTTCGCTTCGCAGGAACGCAAGCAGCGGCAGCAGCGGCAGGCCGAGGATGGTGAAATGGTCGCCCTCGATGCGCGCAAACAGATGGATCCCGAGACCTTCGAGCTGATAGGCGCCGACGCTCGTGGTCACCGCGTCGCCGGCCGCATCGAGATAGGCCGAAAGCTCAGCCTCAGACATTGGCCGCATCGTCATGCGGGCGACCGAGACATCCTCAAAGATAATCCTACCGTCGCGCGCCACGGCTACAGCGGAATTCAGCTCGTGAGTGCGGCCGGCGAGATCGTGCAGTTGCGCCAGCGCCTGCTCGCGGCCCGAGGGTTTGTTGAAGAGACGATCGCCAAGCGCCAGCGTCTGGTCGGCACCGATCACATAGCTTCCGGGACGATTGGCTGAAACCGCTTTCGCCTTTTCCCGCGCCAGCAGCAGGCCGATCTCTCGCGGGTTCGACAATTTCGACGCGGCCTGAATGCCGCGTTCATCGATGTCGGCCGTGACCGCCTCGAATGCGAGCCCGGCATTGGCCAGCAGCATTTTTCGCGCGCCGCTCTGCGAGGCCAGGATCAGAGGAGAAGTGCCGCGCCACAGACCCATCTTGTAAACTAGTCCGAGGGCCGGTTGCGCTGGCGATCGCTGTAAAGCTTCATGATTGCGGCGGCGGTTTCCTCGATCGAGCGCCGTGTGACATCCAGCAGCGGCCAGTCGTGCTTGGCGCTCAGCTTGCGCGCAAACGCGACCTCCTCGGTCACCGACTGCCTGTCGGTATAGGTGTCGCTGCCGGATCCGGATTCGGCACCCATCGAGAGCAGACGGTTCTGGCGGATCTGGATCAGGCGTTCCGGCGTCGCATGCAGGCTCACCACCAGCGGCCGCGTCAGCGTCTCCAATTGCGCCGGAACGGGAATGCCCGGAACCAGCGGCACGTTGGCGGTCCGGATGCCGCGATTGGCGAGATAGATCGACGTCGGCGTCTTCGAGGTGCGGGACACGCCGACCAGCACGACGTCGGCTTCCTCGAGCCCTTCCACATGCTGCCCGTCATCATGGATCATCGTGTAGTTCAGCGCGTCGATGCGCTTGAAATATTCGGCGTTGAGCACGTGCTGGGCGCCGACGCGCCCCGTCGTTGCAGCGCCGAGATAGGCTTCGAACATCTGCATGACCGGGCCGATGATCGAGAGGCTCGGAACATTGATCGCCTTGCACTTGTCCTCGAGCCTGGACACCAGGTCCTTCTCCAGCAGCGTGAACAGCACGATGCCCGGCGCTTCCTCGATCTCGTCGAGTACGCGGTCGAGCTGCTTCTGGCTGCGCACGAGGGGATAGACATGCTCGACCGGCGTGACGTTCGCGTATTGCGCGGCCACCGCGCGCGCGACCGTGATCAGGGTCTCGCCGGTGGAGTCGGAGACGAGGTGCAGATGAAAATAATTGTTCGAGGTCGGCACAAAAACTCTTTGAATTTCGTTGGGGTGGTTTGTGGATTTCTGTGGACCTTAACCCCTCGGAAAGGGATGCGCGACATCAGGGGCGGGATAAGTGCCGATTTTCTTCACACCACTGCCCCTCGGAACAAGTCTGACGCCCCGCGAGACGAGAAGCGGGATTACGCGGACAACCCGCTTGATAGATTGCGGACAGAAAGGCGCAAGCCTTTGAAGCCGCCGGGCTTATCCGGGACGGCTTGCGCTCGCCGGGATATGTTGATGGATGTGAACAAGCGCGCGCGAACGCTCGGACGGCGTTGCATGAGTCCAATCCACGGTCACTCAGACTCAAACCTTTAAGAATCTAAGATTCTAGATTTGAGGAAGGCGCACCGGACGGATATGTGTGCAGGTGAGACCTTAACGAGTTCTTACTATCCCCAGACCGCCAAGCGGCTGGGCGGAAAGTCGGATGCCGGGCATGTTTGAAGACGTCTATCTCTGGATCAAGGCGCTGCACGTCATCGCGGTCATCGCCTGGATGGCCGGCATGCTCTATCTGCCCAGGCTGTTCGTCTATCACTCGGAAGCCGAGATCGGCTCGAAGCAGTCTGAAACCTTCAAGGTGATGGAACGGCGGCTGTTCAAGGCGATCATCAACCCCGCCATGATCGTCACCTGGCTCGCCGGGCTCTATCTCGCCTGGGCCGGCCATTGGTTCACGTTCGGCTGGTTGCACGTAAAACTGGCAATGGTCCTGGCGATGTCCGCGGTCCACGGCTTTTTTTCCCGCTGGCTCAAGGACTTCGCCGCCGACCGCCGCCCCTACAGTCAGAAATTCTTCCGGATTATCAATGAGGTGCCGACCGTCCTGATGATCATCATCGTCATCATGGTGATCGTGAAGCCGTTCTAGGCAAGATTTGAGGCAAGGATCGTGAACGATCGCTCATCGCTTCGGCTTGCGGAGTGGAAAGCGATTTTCTATATTGTCGATATCCCACCCAACGCAGGCGGATGTGGTTGTGTCCGAGCTTTTTGAAGGCCGGACACCGCATCAGGTTTGAAGCCCCCACCGGCACTTAACCTTGCCAGACCTGCGGACCTTACCTTCTCACGTCCGCATTTCAGAGCCTCCTCGCACCCCCTCCCAAGGTTACCCCACAGGACCACCCCAATGCGGGAAATCAAACTCGAAGACCTCAAATCCAAGACGCCGGCCGAGCTCGTCTCGTTCGCGGAGGAGAATGGGGTCGAGAACGCCAGCACCATGCGCAAGCAGGAGCTGCTGTTCGCCATCCTCAAGCAGCTCGCGCTCGCCGAGACCGATATCGTCGGCCAGGGCGTCGTCGAGGTGCTCTCCGACGGCTTCGGCTTCCTCCGTTCGCCCGATGCCAATTATCTGCCGGGCCCTGACGACATCTACGTTTCGCCCTCGCAGATCCGCCGCTTCGGCCTGCGCACCGGTGACACCATCGAAGGCCACATTCGCAGCCCGAAAGAGGGCGAGCGCTATTTCGCGCTGCTGAAGGTCAACACGCTCAATTTCGAGGACCCGGAAAAGGCCAAGCACAAGGTCAATTTCGACAACCTCACGCCGCTGTTTCCGAATCAGCGTTTCCGCATGGAAATCGACGATCCGACGCGGAAAGACCTGTCTGCACGCGTGATCGACATCGTTGCCCCGATCGGCAAGGGCCAGCGCGCGCTGATCGTCGCGCCGCCGCGCACGGGCAAGACCGTGCTGATGCAGAACATCGCGCATTCGATCACGCACAACCATCCCGAATGCTATCTGATCGTGCTTCTGATCGACGAGCGTCCGGAAGAAGTCACCGACATGCAGCGCTCGGTGAAGGGCGAGGTCGTGTCGTCGACCTTCGATGAGCCGGCGGTGCGCCACGTCCAGGTCGCCGAAATGGTGATCGAAAAGGCCAAGCGCCTGGTCGAGCATGGCCGCGACGTCGTCATCCTGCTCGATTCGATCACGCGCCTCGGCCGTGCCTACAACACCGTGGTGCCGTCTTCGGGCAAGGTGCTGACCGGCGGCGTGGACGCCAACGCCCTGCAGCGCCCGAAGCGCTTCTTCGGTGCCGCCCGCAACATCGAGGAGGGCGGTTCGCTGACCATCATCGCGACCGCACTGGTCGATACCGGCAGCCGCATGGACGAAGTCATCTTCGAAGAGTTCAAGGGCACCGGTAACTCGGAACTGATCCTCGACCGCAAGGTCTCGGACAAGCGTACCTTCCCGGCCATCGACATCTCCCGCTCCGGCACCCGCAAGGAGGAGCTCATCACCGATCCGCAGGTGCTGAAGAAGATGTACGTGCTCCGCCGCATCCTGAACCCGATGGGCACCATGGACGCGATCGACTTCCTGCTCGACAAGCTGCGCTCGACCAAGAGCAATTCGGAGTTCTTCGACTCCATGAACACCTGAGTGCAGTGCAATATGATCTCAAGGGGCGCCTTCGGGCGCCTTTTTTGTTGTGCGGCTTTGCTGCGGGCAAGGTGCAGCAATTTGCGGGAGCGGGCTGGAAATCAGTATGTCCAGGAAGCTTTTGATAAATTTGCGTAATACTTGGACCCGGCCGTCAATCGGAGTTCGGGGGAGGCTGATTTTGCAGCAAAAATGCTGCAGCCGTATTGCATCGCAATAGCGGATTGCTGCGGGCTGGAGCGTCGCGAATAGTGCACCCTGCCTGGCGAAACGGGAGGTTTGCGTTTTCCCCGCGAGCCGGACAAATAGGCCATGCACCCGCGAGACCAGACCATCTTTGCGCTGTCGTCCGGCCGACCACCGAGCGCGATCGCCATAGTACGCGTCTCGGGTCCGCAAGCCGGCCCCGTCGTGACGACGCTAGCGGGCAAATTACCGGCGCCGCGCAAGGCCAGCCGTCGGCTGCTTCGCGACAGCACCGGCCAGCCGATCGACGATGCCGTCGTGCTCTGGTTTCCGGGGCCGGGGACAGCGACCGGCGAGGACGTGGCCGAATTTCATGTTCACGGCGGTCGCGCCGTGCTGGCCGCACTTCTGGCCGTAATTTCGATAATTCCGAATATGCGTGCGGCCGACCCTGGCGAGTTCACACAGCGCGCGTTCGAGAACGGCAAGCTCGACCTCACTGAAGCCGAGGGGCTCGACGATCTCATTCATGCCGACACCGATCGTCAGCGCCGCCAGGCGCTGCGGCAGTTGCAGGGTCTGCTCGGCGATCGTGCGCGGGACTGGCGCGAGCGCATCATCGAGGCCTCAGCCTTGATCGAGGCCGGCATCGATTTCTCCGACGAAGGCGATGTGCCCGCGGAATTGAGGGCGTCGGCCGTGAAGGCGATCAAGGCGCTGCACGCCGAAATCACAAAAGTCCTTGCGGCACAGGGACATTCTGAACGTCTGCGAGACGGCCTCGTGGTCGCAATTGCCGGCGAGCCGAATGTCGGCAAGTCGACACTGATGAATCAGCTCGCTCGCCGTGAGGTCGCGATCGTCTCACCGCATGCGGGCACGACGCGCGACGTGATCGAGGTGCAGCTCGATCTCGACGGCTATCCCGTCACCGTCATCGACACGGCCGGGATCAGAGAGACCGACGATCCCGTCGAGCAGGAAGGCGTGCGCCGGGCACGGGCACGGGCCGAAGCTGCAGACCTGGTACTTTGGCTGGTGGAGGGGGAGCGCGCAGCCAATCCAGACACAACGCGCTCACTTCGGAAATTCGCACAGGGGGACCGGCCCGGCGGGTCGGTCTGGATCGTGCGCAACAAGATCGATCTCGGCGGGGTCGGGCGGCGCGGGGAGTTCGGGATCTCGGCGAGAAGTGGCGATGGCATTCCCGAGCTGGTCGAGGCCCTCGTGACATTCGCGGCCGAGTTCTTCGGAACCACCGAGGGCGCATTGGTGACCCGAGCCCGGCAACGGGATCTGTTGAGCCGCGCGTCTGACAGCTTGCGTCGGAGTCTGGAGCTTGTAGAAGAGGGCGAAGAGCTCGCCGCGGAGGAACTACGTGCCGCCGCCTATGCTCTCGGCCGCCTGCTGGGCCGGGTGGACGTCGAGGACGTCCTGGGGGCCATCTTCCAGAAATTCTGTATCGGAAAGTAGTTCTAGTTCTTCAATGTAGAACTAGCGTTTGTTCCATTACTTGGTGTTTCACGTGAAACGATGCTCGGCAGGTTCCGGATTGTTTCACGTGAAACACTCGCTGCCTCGACCCGTCATTGGCCGTGGCGGCTGCCGTCCTCTAGCGCCGGGCGTCGACCCCTCTGTTTCACGTGAAACAGGAGCCACTCCAAATGCATTTCCTACTGTGCATGGGGTTGTTCTGCGGAACCCAGCAACGTGAAACATCCGACTCACCCAGTTTCCACTTCCGGCTTTCCGGCCTCTGAGCTAGAAGTCCGCCATGCGATCAGAACGAGAAAACTTCGACGTCATCGTCATCGGCGGCGGTCATGCCGGTTGCGAGGCTGCGGCTGCGGCCGCCCGGATGGGTGCGGCGACCGCTCTCGTGACGCACCGTTTCTCCACCGTCGGCGCGATGTCCTGCAATCCCGCCATCGGCGGTCTTGGCAAGGGCCATCTGGTCCGCGAGGTCGATGCTCTCGATGGTCTGATGGGCCGGGTCGGCGATGCCGGCGGCATCCAGTTTCGTGTCCTCAATCGCAGGAAGGGTCCAGCTGTCCGCGGTCCCCGGGCCCAGGCCGACCGGAAACTCTATGCCGCTGCGATGCAGGCTGCGATCCGGGAGACGGCAGGTCTTTCCGTCATCGAAGGCGAGGCCGACGAGCTGATCGTGGTCGATGGCCGCGTGACCGGACTTCGCCTGGCTGACGGCCGGGAACTCCGGGCAGGGGCCGTTGTCGTCACCACCGGCACCTTCCTGCGCGGTCTGATCCATCTCGGCGAGAAGAATTGGCCGGCTGGTCGGGTCGGCGAGGCCCCCGCGATGGGTCTTTCAGCCTCCTTCGGGCGCGCCGGTTTCACCCTCGGGCGTCTCAAGACCGGCACCCCTCCGCGTCTGGATGGTTCGACGATCGACTGGTCCGCAGTTGAAATGCAACCCGGGGACGAGCCGCCAGAGCCGTTCTCGGTGATGACGGATCGGATCACGACGCCGCAGATCCAGTGCGGTATCACCCGGACTACGGGCGCCACCCACGAGGTGATCCGGGCCAATGTCCATCGCTCCCCGATGTACTCCGGCCGGATCAAGAGCTCCGGTCCCCGCTATTGCCCTTCGATCGAGGACAAGATCGTCCGCTTCGGCGATCGCGACGGCCACCAGATCTTCCTGGAGCCGGAAGGCCTCGACGATACGACCGTCTATCCCAACGGCATCTCGACCTCGCTTCCTGAGGAGGTCCAGCTCGCGATCCTCGCCACCATCCCGGGCCTTGAGAGGGTGAAGATGGTCCGTCCCGGCTACGCCATCGAATACGATCACATCGATCCCCGCGAGCTCGATCCGACCCTCCAGACCAAGCGTCTGCGCGGTCTGTTCCTGGCCGGCCAGATCAACGGTACCACCGGATACGAGGAAGCTGCCGGGCAGGGCATTGTCGCTGGTCTGAATGCGGCGCTCTCCGCCAGCGGTGCGACTCCGACGGTGTTCGATCGCGCAGATGGCTATCTCGGCGTGATGATCGACGATCTCGTCACCCGCGGGATCAGCGAGCCCTATCGGATGTTCACCTCGCGGGCCGAGTACCGGCTGACCCTGCGGGCCGACAACGCGGATCAGCGCCTGACCGAGAAGGGGATCGCACTGGGATGTGTCGGGAATGCCCGGATGCAGTATCACCGGACCAAGATGGACGCCCTGAACGCGGCTCGCACACTCTCGAAGTCGCTGACGATCACCCCGAACGAGGCGATCAAGCACGGGCTGTCGCTGAACCGGGACGGGCAGCGCCGCTCGGCCTTCGAGTTGATGGCCTATCCTGACATCGGCTGGAGCCAGGTCCGGGCGATCTGGCCGGAGCTGTCGGCGATCGATCCCGTCATCGCCACCCATCTCGAGATCGACGCCAAGTACGATGTCTATCTGGAGCGCCAGAGCGCAGACGTCGATGCCTTCCGGCGCGACGAGGGAATGGTGTTGTCGGAGATCGACTACAGCCTCGTCCCCGGTCTCTCCAACGAAGTCCGTGCCAAGCTGGAGAAGGTGCGGCCCTTCACGGTCGGCCAAGCTGGCCGGATCGATGGCATGACACCGGCGGCACTCGGCATCCTCGCGGCCTATCTCCGCCGCGAAGCACGCAAGTCGTCCAAGGCAATCGCATAAGCCAATCGCATAGGCGTTTCACGTGAAACAGCGCGGACCGGGCGGGGACAGACCGCTATCGCGACGAGGGGGTGAGGGCGCCGGTCGTCGACCGGACCTGGCGCCGAGTAAACCGAAGATGGACAAGGCCAGCGCCAACGGTCAGGCGCTCGATTCCATCATCGCCGCCGACAAGCGCAAGGCGCTCAAGCTCGCCCCCGTTTCACATGAGACGGAAGCCCGCCTCGATCGCTACATCGCGCTGCTCCGGGAATGGCAGGCCAAGACCAATCTGGTCGCGCCCTCGACCCTGCCGCACCTCTGGACCCGGCACATCGCCGACTCGCTTCAGCTTGTCGATCTCGCGCCATTAGCCAAGCGTTGGGCTGACCTCGGCAGCGGCGGCGGTTTTCCAGGTGTGGTCCTCGCCTGCGCCATGGCCGGGACGCCGGGTGCGAGCGTTCATCTGGTCGAGCGAATCGCCAAGAAGGCCGCGTTTTTGCGCGAAGCTGTTCGCGTCACCACATCTCCGGGGATCGTACATCTCGCTGAAATCGGGGATAATGTGGATAGAATCACCGGCCCCGTCGATTGCGTCACCGCACGCGCGCTGGCTCCGCTACATCAACTCATCGGCTTTGCGGAGCCGCTGATGCGCCAGGGCGCAAAGGCGCTGTTTCTCAAGGGTCAAGATGTAGAGGCTGAATTGACCGAAGCCGCTAAATATTGGAATATTCAGCCGCAGCTTCACCAGAGCCGGACGGGTGATGGGTGGATCGTCGAGCTGACTTCGGTTGAACGGCGCAGGTGAGGCGCTCAGGGGTTGAGTTGGGGAATTTCGATGACCGTAGCTGACGAGCCGCAGCAAGACGAGACCGCCCAAGCAAAGGCCGAAGTTCCGCACGGGCACCCGCGCATCCTGGCGCTGGCGAATCAGAAGGGCGGCGTGGGCAAAACAACCACGGCGATCAATCTTGGTACGGCACTCGCTGCGATTGGCGAGCGTGTCCTGATCGTCGATCTCGATCCGCAGGGCAACGCCTCGACCGGCCTTGGCATCGATCGCCGCAACCGCTCCTGCTCGACCTACGACGTGCTGATCGGTGAAGCCCCCCTGCGCGAGGCCCTCGTCTCGACTGCGGTGCCCCGGCTGCACATCGCGCCCTCGACGATGGATCTTTCCGGCCTCGAGCTCGAGCTTGGTACCACGGCCGGCCGCGCCTTCAAGCTGCGCGACGCGATCGGCGCGCTCAACAACAACGTCTCGCCCGAGGCCGACTACACCTATGTGCTGATCGACTGCCCGCCTTCGCTGAACCTGCTCACGGTGAACGCGATGGCCGCATCGGACGCGATCTTGGTGCCGCTGCAGTGCGAGTTCTTTGCGCTCGAAGGTCTGTCGCAATTGCTCCAGACGGTGGAGCAGGTGCGCTCGACGCTCAACCCGAACCTGTCGATCCACGGCATCGTGCTGACCATGTTCGACTCGCGCAACAACCTCTCGAACCAGGTCGTTGCCGACGTCCGCCAGTTCATGGGCGAGAAGGTCTACAAGACCATGATCCCGCGCAACGTGCGCATCTCGGAAGCCCCGTCCTACGGCAAGCCGGTGCTGGTCTACGATCTCAAATGCGTCGGCAGCGAAGCCTATCTGCGGCTCGCCACCGAAGTGATCCAGCGCGAGCGCGAGCTGCGCGTCACGCATTGACGGAGAGAACCGTAGGGCGGGTTAGTGCCGCAGGGTGGGTTAGCCAAAGGCGCAGCCCACCACTGTCCATCTCCGCGGAAGCAGAAGAGGTGGGTTACGCTTTGCTAACCCACCCTACGATTCTACAGGTTTCGAAATTCAGTTCTGGAGTGCTGCAGCGTGAATCCAAGGGAGCTGGCGATGGCCGACGAAGCGCGTTCGCGATTGGGCCGGGGTCTTGCAAGTCTGATCGGTGATGTCGGCGGCGAGGCTCAGCACGTCGACCGTCCGCGCGCGCAGCGCAAGGTGCCGATCGAATTCATCAAGGCCAATCCGCGCAACCCGCGCCGCACTTTTTCGGACACCGAGCTCAAGGAGCTCTCCGAGAGCATCAGGCAGCACGGTGTGATCCAGCCGATCGTGGTGCGGCCCGTGAAGGGCACGCAGGATCGCTTCGAGATCATCGCGGGCGAACGGCGCTGGCGCGCCTCGCAGATGGCCGGCCTCCATGAAGTGCCCATCGTGCCGGTCGACATCAGCGACAGCGATGCGCTGGAGTTCGCGATCGTCGAGAACGTACAGCGCGAAGACCTCAATCCGATGGAAGAGGCGCAGGGCTATCATGCGCTCGCCAACGAGTTCAAACGCAGCCAGGACGACATCGCCAAGGTCGTCGGCAAGAGCCGCAGCCACGTCGCCAACATGATGCGGCTGACGAAGCTGCCGGCCGAGGTGCAGGCCTTCATCGCGACCGGTGAGCTGACCGCCGGTCACGCCCGCGCGCTGATCGGCGTGCCTGATCCGCTCGCCGCGGCCAAGCGCATCGTCGCGGAAGGTCTCAACGTCCGCCAGGCCGAAGCGCTGGCGCATGAAGAGGGCGTGCCGGAGCGCAAGCCGCAAAAGGCGCGCGCCACCGGGGCTAAGGAAAAGGACCCAGATACGATCGATCTGGAAAAGCGCGTCAGCGATGCGCTTGGCCTCAAGGTTACCGTCAATCACCGCGATCCCGGCGGCTCGGTCCAGATCAACTACCGCAACCTCGATCAGCTCGACGAGGTGATGAAGCGGCTCGCGAAGGGCGCGCTGTAGGCGCACCCTTGGTGTCGTCCTGGTGAAAGCCAGCTCTCCGCGCTTGCAACGATTTGCAGAGAGCGGGGACTTACCCCCTTCGCTTCGCATTCGCGGCGATCGCCATCAGCGTGCGTTGGGCAATGGCAGCAGCCAGGGTCGATTGCTTGCGGGTGTCGAGCGCGGCGGTTGCAAGCTGCTCGATGATGCCGGCGAGCCGTGCCGCGCTGAAGTTACGCAGCGCGGTCTCGACCATGGGTTTTCGTGAAAAATGCAGCCGCGGAAATCCGCCGTCGAGCACGGCGGAGGCGGGCTGGCCATCGGCGATCGCGAGTGCGGATTTGTGCAGCCACGCGGCCTGGCGCTGCGCGGCCGAGATGATGACACCGGGATAGGTACCCGCGATCATGGCCTTTGCGAATTCGGTCTCGACGATGTCGGGCCGGCCGGCGAAGGCGCCGTCGACGATCGGGTCGAGCTTCAGTTCGGACGCATCGGCGACGACGGACATCACGTCGTCGAGCGTGATCTCGCCTTTGCCATGGGCGTAGAGCGTCAGCTTGCGCAGCTCGTTGCGCGAGGCCTGGCGGTCGCCGCCGAGGAACGACATCAGCGCGGCGCGGGCATCCTGCGCGATGCGCAAGTTCGCGATGCGGAGCTCGTCCTCCATGAGCTTGGCGAGATCGCGCTCGGTGTCGGGATAGCAGCCGATCGCAACCGCGGTCCTGGCTTTCTCGCAGGCCTTGCGCAGCGGCGATTCCGGACGTAGCTCGCCGGCCTCGATCACGATGCGGCAATCCTTCACGCTCATCTCGGACAGCGTGTCGACGCCGGCGGCAAAGCTGCGCGAGCCGGCGCGGATACGAATGGCGCGGCGGCCGCCGAACAGCGGCACGGTCATGGCTTCGTCGACGAGGCGCGAGGGCTCGGCGGAGAGTTCGTCACCGTCGAGCTTCACCAGCGAGAAGGGATCGTTGGGATCGTCGACGGCGGACGCGATCAGCGCGTCGGCACGCTCGCGCACCAGGCCGGCATCGGGACCGTAGAGCAGGATGATCGGGCGGCCCGCATCGGGTCGAGCGAGGAAGGCGTCGATCTCTTTTCCGCGCAGCGCGACCAATCTTAGGTGCCTGCAGTGAAGAACGCGGCGAGCCTTGTGTTGATGTTCTCGGCGATCTCGTTGGCGGCACGATCCTCGGCGTCACGCACTGCGCGATTGCGGGCGAAGCGCTGGTAGGAACCGGGCAGGTCGTAGGACACGCGCGAGAACGTGGTGCCGGTCATGACCGACTTGCCGGTCGCAACCTCGATCAGATTGTACTGACAATCGATGCCGTAGTTCTCGGTGTTCGGCAGGCCGGTATTGGCATCGACGATCAGCGAAGTCTTGCTGGTGTTGAAGCGGATATCCAGCCGGTGGGTCGGCGGCATGCCAGTGGCCGAGCCGTAAAGCTTGAAAGCGAGGGCGTTGCGAACCTCGACGCCGACCCGGGCCTCGCGCGAGGCGTTGGCCTTGTTGATCGGAGGAAGCTCGACCCCCATCAGCTTCTCGCGCAAGCCCGGCGTGCCGTCGGTATGCTCGGCATACATCGGCTGGAAGCAGCCGGCCGTCGTCGCCGCCAAGGCGGCGACCGCGAGCAGGCGGGCTGCGATGCGGATCCTAGCCGACAACATTCACGATCCTCTTGGGGACGATGATCACCTTGCGGACGGGCTTGCCGTCCAGGGCCAGTTTTACAGCATCGAGGGCCAAAGCGGCAGCCTCGATTTCCGGATTCTGGGCCGCTGTTGCAACCGTGACCTCACCCCGCTTCTTGCCGTTGACCTGGACCACCAGTGTCACGCTGTCTTCAACCAGCAAATCGCGTTCGATTTGCGGCCAATTGGCCTCGGAAACCAGTCCAGATTGACCGAGAACCTGCCAGCACTCCTCGGCCAGGTGCGGCATCATCGGGGAGAACAGCTGGACCAGGATCTGGCTGGCCTCCCGGATCGCCCAGGCCAAATCAGCGGCGGGTTGGCCGGGTCGCTGGAGCACTTCCGAGAAGGTATTCGTGAATTCACGGATATGGGCGAGGCAGACGTTGAAGTGCAGCCGCTCGACGCCTGTCGTGACCTTGTCGAGCGCGCCATGGGCGGCCTTGCGCAAGAGGAGCGCATCGTCCCCGAACGAGGCCGGGCGGGTTGCCGGAGCAGACTTGCCGAGTTCCACCGCGTCGTTCACCAGCCGCCAGAGCCGCTGCACGAAGCGCGAGGCGCCTTGGACGCGTTCATCGCTCCAGATCACGTCGCGGTCGGGCGGGGAGTCTGACAGCATGAACCAGCGAGCGACGTCGGCTCCATAGGTCGCGATGATGTCGTCGGGGTCGACCGTGTTCTTCTTCGACTTCGACATCTTCTCGATCGGACCGATCGCGACGTCCTCGCCCGTGCCGAGCAGTGTCGCGCGGCGGCCGTTGCCGCCGACCTCGATCTTCACCTCGGCCGGCTGCACCCAGGTGCCGTCGGCCTTCTGGTAAGTCTCGTGCACGACCATTCCTTGCGTGAACATGCCGGCGAACGGCTCGTCCAGTGCGAGGTGTCCGGTTGCCTTCATGGCGCGGGTGAAGAACCGGCTGTAGAGCAGATGCAGGATCGCGTGCTCGACGCCGCCGATATACTGGTCGACCGGCAGCATCCGGTTGGCGACCGCAGGCGTCGTCGGTGCGGTCTCGTTCCAGGGGTCGGTGAAGCGGGCAAAATACCAGGACGAGTCCACGAAGGTGTCCATGGTGTCGGTTTCGCGGCTAGCCTTGCCGCCGCACTTGGGGCACGTGACGTGCTTCCAGGTCGGATGATGGTCGAGCGCGTTGCCCGGCTTGTCGAAGCTCACATCCTCCGGCAGCACCACCGGCAGGTCGGCGTCCGGCACCGGCACCACGTCGCATTTCGGACAGTGGATGACGGGAATCGGGCAGCCCCAATAGCGCTGGCGTGAAATGCCCCAGTCGCGCAGGCGGAAATTGACCTGACGCTCGCCGACCGGAGCGTTGCCGCGCAGCTCGCTCTCCAGGCGCTTTGCGACCTCGTCCTTGGCCTGCTCGATGGTCATGCCGTCGAGGAAGCGCGAATTGATCATGCGGCCGTCACCGTCATAGGCGGTGTCGGTGATGACGAACGATTTCGCATCCTGGCCTTCGGGACAGACGACCGGCGTATTGCCGAGGGCATATTTGTTGACGAAGTCGAGGTCCCGCTGGTCATGCGCGGGGCAGCCGAAGATCGCGCCGGTGCCGTATTCCATCAGCACGAAGTTGGCGACATAGACGGGCAGCTTCCAGCTCGGATCGAACGGATGCACCGCGCGAATGCCGGTGTCGAAACCCTGCTTCTCCGCGGTGTCGATGATCGACTGCGCGGTGCCGATCTTCTTGATGTCGGCGATGAATTCCGCGAGATCAGGGTTCTTCGCGGCGGCCGCCTGCGCCAGCGGATGATCCGCCGAGATCGCCATAAACTTGGCGCCGAACAGCGTGTCCGGGCGCGTCGTGAAAATCTTCAGCTCGCTCTCGCCGGCGGGCGTGGTCGCCGCATCCAGCGCGAAGCGGACCAGCAGGCCCTCGGAACGGCCGATCCAGTTGCGCTGCATCAGCCTGACCTTGTCGGGCCAACGGTCGAGGCCATCAAGCGCGGACAGCAATTCCTGCGAGTACTTCGTGATCTTGAAGACCCACTGGCTCATCTCGCGCTGTTCGACAACGGCGCCCGAACGCCAGCCGCGGCCGTCGATCACCTGCTCGTTGGCGAGCACGGTCATGTCGACCGGATCCCAGTTCAGCTTGCGCTTCTCGCGCTCGGCGAGGCCCGCGGCGAGCATGTCCAGGAACATCTTCTGCTGATGCTTGTAGTAGCTGGGATCGCAGGTCGCGAATTCGCGTGACCAATCAAGTGACAGCCCGATCGAGCGGAGCTGCTTCTTCATCGCGGCGATGTTGTCGTAGGTCCAGGCCTTGGGCGCAACCTTGCGCTCGATGGCGGCGTTCTCGGCCGGCAGGCCGAACGCGTCCCAGCCCATCGGGTGCAGCACGTTGAACCCCTTGGCGCGCATGAAGCGGGCCAGCACGTCGCCGAGCGTGTAGTTGCGGACGTGGCCGATATGGATGCGCCCGGACGGGTAGGGGAACATCTCCAGCACATAATATTTCGGCCGCGAATCGTCGTTCTTCGAGACGAAGATCGCCTGTTCGTCCCATTGGCGTTGCCAGCGCGGTTCGGCGTCGCGGGCGTTGTAGCGTTCGGAGGTCATGGAATCGTTGCGTTTTCGTGGTTTCGGCGGCCTGAAGAGGCCGGACTAGGCCATAGAAGTCCTCGGGGGGTCAATGGGTTGCCGCGGCAAGCCGAGCCACGCAATGCTGCTCCGCAAAAGTACGGATGAGGGCATTGGGATCGGATTAAGGGGTCGGTGCGAATTTGGCCGCCAACAGCACCCCGCGTCAGGCGATGGCCTCAGATTTCGACGATCCCG
The DNA here is from genome assembly GCF_030435535.1 of Bradyrhizobium sp. WYCCWR 13022. Classification (NCBI taxonomy): domain Bacteria; kingdom Pseudomonadati; phylum Pseudomonadota; class Alphaproteobacteria; order Hyphomicrobiales; family Nitrobacteraceae; genus Bradyrhizobium; species Bradyrhizobium sp. WYCCWR 13022. The sequence goes on along the minus strand of NZ_JAUIZJ010000016.1, from coordinate 230,285 downwards.
ATTACGACTATGCCGCGTCCATCGCCGGACGGGCGGTGCGGAGCATGGCCGAACAGCGGATTCCGCCGACGCCGACCAATTTCGCCATCTGGTTCCAGTATTACGCCGGCAGCCATGACGATCTGCGCAACGCCGTCGACCTCCTGATCGACCACAACCGTCCCTTCGACACCAGGACCAACCAGGACCTGTTCGAGACCTATATCGCGCCTCAGGTCAGCGCCGTCGTGCTCGACACGTCCGAGCGGCTCCAGACCCTGATGGGAGCGGCGAAGGAGTTTCTGGCGACCGCAATCGCCGACAACCGCTCGCAGATGCAGGTGATCAGCCAGGTCGCCGACCAGGGCCAGGCCGGCGTCGACCCGAAGACGCTGGTCGCCCGGCTCATGAACGAGCTCGCGCGGGCGGCCACACGGACGACACGGCTCGAGGCGGGCTTTGCCGAAAAGGCCCGCGAGCTCGACGTGATCCGCGATTCGCTCAGCAAATCCGAGGAACGCGCGCGGACCGACACGCTGACGGGTCTGGCAAACCGGCGGGCGCTGGATGAATTCCTGCGCAAGGCGCAGACGACGGCGGATTGGGGCGAGCCGCTCAGCGTGCTCCTGCTCGACATCGACCACTTCAAGACCTTCAACGACAATTTCGGCCACGGCGTCGGCGATCAGGTGTTGCGACTGATGGCGAAAGTGTTGCGCGAAAAGGTTCGCCCGCAGGATCTGCCGGCCCGCTACGGCGGCGAGGAGCTCATCGCGGTGCTGCCGGATGCCGATCTTTCTGCCTGTGCGGAGATCGCCGAGCGCATCAGGCGCGCGATCGGAGAATGCACCATCACGCGCCGCTCCACCGGCGAGGTGCTGCCGAACATCACGGTATCGGTTGGCGTGGCGCAGTATCGGACTGGCGAGGCGACCGCCGATCTGATCGAGCGCTGCGATCGCGCGCTCTATCTCGCCAAGGGCGGCGGCCGCAATCGCATCGTGACGGAAAACGAGGTCGATCGCGCCGAGGCTGCGGGTTAGGCGCTCGCCGCTATCTTCATGCCCGGCGTGCCGCTCTCGATCGCCTGCACGCCGTGCTCGACGACATTGTTGCGGCCGCGATGTTTGGCGGCGTAGAGCGCAGCGTCTGCGGCTTCGATCAGATCGCCCGGACGCAAGGCCTCGTTGGGCCGCGTTGCCGCAACGCCGATCGACACCGTGACCACCATGTGAGCGGACGTGATGTGCGGCAGGCAGAGTTTCAGCACGGCCGCGCGCACCTGCTCGCCGATCTCGACGGCGCGGTTCACGTCGGTGTTCGGCAGCAGGAGACAGAACTCCTCGCCGCCATAGCGCGCCGCAAAGCCCATCGTGTCGGCACCGATTCCGGACAGCGATTCGCCGAGCCGGGTCAGGCAGGAATCGCCTTCGAGATGGCCGTAGGTGTCGTTGAACAGCTTGAAATGATCGACGTCGATCATCAACAGCGCGAGCTCGCTGCCATATTGCTGCGCGCGCATCCATTCGAAGTCGAGCCGGCTCTGGAAGCCGCGGCGGTTGGCGAGGCCCGACAGCATGTCGATCGACGCCATCACCGTCAGGCGGTCGTTGGTCGCGATCAGCTCGCGCTCGCGCTGGCTGAGCTGGGCCGCCATCGCGTTGAAGGCGCGCGCCAGCGGCACGAATTCCGACGGCAGGCTCTTGCGCGCGGCGCGGGCCGACAGATCGCCCTCGCCGAGGCGCTTGGCCATGTCGGCAAGCATCTCGATCGGCTTGATCACGAGCTTCTCGGCGGCGATCAACGCGCCGAGCAGCACGAACACGACGACGAAGGCGAGCTGGAGATAGGCGGTGCGGATGTCGCGGCTGACAGCCGCGGACACCTTGTCCTCGTCGATGCTGGCGATCAGGCGGGAATTGGTGCCGGCGATGCGGATGAAGCTGACCGCGCGGCGGGAGCCGTCGGCGGCGAGAAACGCCAGCGATCCCTCGTCCTGGTCGGAGCGCAGCGCCATGTCGGCGATCGCCGACATCAGCGGCATGTTGTCGAGGGGCCGTCCGACCGCGCTGTGCTGGTCGGCGGGCGCCGCCAGCACGGTGCCGGCGCTGTCGACCAGCACCGCCGTGATGCCGGCGCGGCCGCCGAGATTGTTCATCACCTTCGACATCCAGTCGAGGTTGACGGTCGCGAGCACGACGGCGTCGGCGACGCCGCTGAACGCGGAGACCGGATAGACCGCCATCACGGTCGGCGACTGCACCGGCCGCGACAGGATGAAGTCGGACAGCACGAAGCGGCCGGTCTTCTGCGCCTGCTGGAAATAAGGCCGGTCGGAAAGATCGAGGCCGACATACATGTTGTTGGTCGCGCACTGGATGCGGCCGTCCTGGCCGGCGATCAGGAGCGTGCGGATCCAGGGCAGGCTCGTCGGCAGGCTGGCGCGCAGCACGTCGCAGCTCTTGCTCACGCCGCCGGCGGAGGCGCGGATGAAGGCTTCCGATTTCAGGATGGTCTCGACCGACGAGATCACTTCGCGCTGCGCGTCTGCACTGTGCCGTGCGACGGTGGTGAATTCGGCGGTGGCCTGTGCGATCTGCTTGGTGCGGGCATCCTCGAGCGAGCGGATGCGCTCGAGCATCAAGGGCGCGACCAGAATCACCGCGAGCAATGCAAGCCGGGCCCTGATGCCCAGGACCTGCTTGAGTTTTGCTCGTTTGCGGTTGAAACTGACGTTTGCCATCTTCGCGACCCACCCCACGGGCAAGGTAAAACGAAGGGTTCAAAAACTCTTTCTTGAACTCGGTAAAATTGGAACTACCTCCGCTAAGCCCACAGTACAATCGACGTTATGACAGAAGCCAATGCCACGCCGGTAACCGGCGGTTCACCAAACGCGCTCGCCGCAGTCGAAGCGGAGATTGCGCGCGCCTGCAAGGATGCGCGGCGTGAGCGTGCCTCCGTAACGCTGATCGCGGTGTCCAAGACGTTCGCCGCTGATGCAATTATTCCGGTTATCGGCGCCGGACAGCGCGTGTTTGGCGAGAATCGCGTGCAGGAGGCCAAAGGCAAGTGGCCGGCGTTAACGGCTGATTACCCTGACATCGTGCTGCATCTGATCGGGCCGCTGCAATCCAACAAGGCGAAAGAGGCGGTCGCGCTGTTCGATGCCATCCATTCGGTCGACCGTCCGAGCATTTGCCAGGCGTTAGCCAAAGAAATCGAATCCCAGAACAAGCATCCGCAACTCTTCGTCCAGATCAATGTCGGCGAGGAGCCGCAGAAGGCCGGCGTCGCGCCCGGCGAGGCCGACGCGTTCATCAAGAGCTGCCGCGACACTTACGGCCTGACGATATCGGGTCTGATGTGCATCCCGCCGGTGGACGAACCGCCGGCCGCGCATTTCGCGCTGACCGCCAAGATCGCCGCGCGCAACGGTCTAGCGAACCTGTCGATGGGCATGAGCGCGGATTACGCGACCGCCATCATGCTGGGCGCAACCCATGTGCGCGTGGGAAGCGCGATCTTCGGGCACAGGTAGTGGTGAAGAGCGCCAATGCGTAGCCCGATGGAGCGAAGCCTTACGCAAACCTCACCGACACTTTCCCCAGCGCACCGAAATCCGCCGCGAAATGATCGCCGGCATGGATCGGCAGCGGCGGGTGGCAGGTGCCTGTCGTCACCACCTCCCCTGTCCGCAAGGTGATGCCGAGACCGCGCAGCTCGTTGGCCAGCCAGGCCAGGGCAATGCGTGGATCGCCGAGCACGTTCTTGCCGTGACCGAGATAGCGCTCGCCGCGCAACGTGATCTGCGGCCGTTCCTCGACCAGATCCATCGCGCGCCAATTGGCTGATGTCGCCGCGCCCAGCACGAACAGATGCGCGCAGGCATTGTCGGCGATCAGCTGCGCCTCGCCGGCGCTGGCGAAATCGGTGAAGCGCGAATCCGGAATTTCGATGGCGGGATGTAACGTGTCGACCGCCGCCAGCACCTCGTCAACGCTGTAAGGCGTCGGTCGCGGCGCCAGATCGTGTCCCATGCGGAAGCAGAATTCCGGCTCGCCGACGCGCATCGCATTGCCCTTCATCGACGCGGTGCCGCCATCGGCGATGACGGTGTCGCTCATGATGCGCCCGGCCAGCGGCCCAGCGACGTTGATGTGCTTCTGCCCGGCTTCACTGGTCGCCGCGATCTTCCAGCCGAACAGTTTTCCGAGTGATTGGCTTTCGAGCACGGCCTGCACGGCGTAACCATCCGCGCGGCTTTGCGGACGCAGCCGCGTCTCGAGCGCGTCGAACTTGCTGCCGTCACGCCAATGTTGAACGAGCGCGCGCGAAGCGGCTGTGACCTGTTCCCTGTCGAGCATGTGTCCTCACCCGATGATGATTTTTGTTCTTGGTCCTATCAGTCGCAGCAGATGCAGCATCGCGCCCCTGGTCATGGAGACGCAGCCCGCGGTCGGGCCGAAATTGTCGCGCGCCAGATGCAGGAACACCGCGCTGCCGCGGCCGGCGATGCGCGGCCTGGTGTTGTGGTCGATTTCGATGATGAAGTCGTAGAGATGATCAGCGCGCTTCAGCTGGTCGCCGCCCTCGCCCTCCCCGCGCCGGATCCACTGGTTGTAGTGGCGATCACCGGGGTCCTCGCACCAGGCGTCGGCGCCGGTGATGATCCGGGCCGGCAGAAACGTCTTGGGACGGCTGTGCCGGTCGCCCCGCCACCACAATTGCCGGGGACGAAATTGGCCTCTCGGGGTGCCGCCATCGCCTTCGCGCTTGTTGGCCAGAATGCCGCCGCGCCCGAGCGCCACCGGAATCGTCAGGCTGCCCGCCGTCAGCCAGCCCCGGCGCGGATTCCCGGCGGCAGGCTTAACGCGGATCGCAGACAGCGGCCCAAAGCCCCAATTTCTGGTGTAACCGACTGACACAGCTTTGTTTTTCATGTGAATGCGCGATGTCGAATTCATTACAGGACATTCATCGAACCGCCCTGCTATTCTGGGTTAGAGTAATTCCGGCTTGTGAATCGGTAACAGCCCACTACTTCAACACGAACAACAATAAAAACGGCGACCCCTAAACTTTCCCATCACGGTCGGGTGCGGCATGCATGCGCGCCTGGTCGACCCCAAAAGGATGATCCCCCATGGCCAATGCCCGCAAGATCCTGATCGTGGATGACGATACCGATCTGCGCGATACGTTGGTGGAGCAATTATCGCTGCACGAGGAATTTGAAGCCTCCGCCGTCGATACCGGCGCCAAGGGCGCCAGCGCCGCAAAGGCCAACGCTCCCGATCTCGTGTTGATGGATGTCGGCCTTCCCGACACCGATGGTCGCGAGGTGGTCCGCTCCCTGCGCAAGGGCGGCTTCAAGGCGCCGATCATCATGCTGACGGGGCACGACACCGATTCCGACACGATTTTGGGCCTGGAATCCGGGGCCAACGACTACGTCGCAAAACCCTTCCGCTTCGCGGTGCTGCTTGCCCGCATCCGCGCCCAGCTTCGCCAGCACGAGGCCAGCGAGGACGCGGTGTTCTCGGTCGGCCCCTACTCCTTCCGCCCCGGCTCCAAGATGCTGACCGCGGCCAATGCCCGCAAAGTCCGCCTCACCGAAAAGGAAACGGCGATCCTGCGCTTCCTCTACCGGGCCGGCCAGATGCCGGTCTCGCGCGAGACCCTGCTCCAGGAGGTGTGGGGTTATAATTCCGGCGTCACCACCCACACGCTGGAAACCCACATCTACCGCCTCCGCCAGAAGATAGAGAAGGATGCCGCCAACCCGGAAATCCTGGTGACGGAAGCCGGTGGCTACAAGCTGGTGCCGTGATACGTTCCAGGAACGCGCGATTCGTCGTAAATTAGCGCGTTCCTCGAGCCTCGGACCGGAATGTCGATCGACGATGACGTAGCGCTGCTTGAGCGTGTCCCGACACTGCGCCTGTTGGGAGACGCCTCGTTGCGCATGCTGGCGATCGGCTCCGAGCAGCGTGACTTCGTTCGCGGCGACATCCTGTTCAATCTCGGTGACGATGCCGACGCCGGCTTCGTGGTCCAGCGCGGCGCCTTTCGCGTCGATGACGGTGCCGGCGCCGAGATGATCGCCGGCCCCGGCACGCTGATCGGCGAACTTGCGCTGGTGGTGCCGATGAAGCGGCCGTCCGGCGCAGTCGCGCTGGAGCATTCCTCGGTCATCCGAATCGCCCGCAGCCTGTTTCAGCGCGTGCTCGAAAGCGATCCCGCCGCCGCGGTCCGTCTGCGCGACGAATTCGCGGTGCGCTCCAGCCAGATCGCCAGCGACATCCTGATGGCGGGCGCGAAGCTCAGCACGTAGCTCCTTCCACCCGTCATTCCGCGCCGCGCGTAGCGCGAGCCCGGAATCCATTTATTTCATCGCGCCCCGGAATGACGGCGGGCTCACACCTCTAGCGTCACCGTCACAGGCACATGGTCTGACGGCCGCTCCCAGCTCCGCGCATCGCGCAAGATCTTGAAATCGCTGACGGCATCCTTCAGCGCGCGCGAGACCCAGATATGGTCGAGCCGCCGGCCGCGGTCGCCGACGGTCCAGTCGGCGGAGCGATAGCTCCACCACGTGTAGACCTTTTCCGACATCGGGATGCGGTCGCGTGCGACGTCGACCCATTCGCCGGCCTCGAGCGCGGCCTTCAGCTTTTCGGTCTCGATCGGCGTGTGCGAGACCACTTTGAGGAGCTGCTTGTGCGACCACACGTCGTTCTCGTGCGGCGCCACGTTGAGATCGCCGACCAGGACGTGGCGATCTTCGCCACGCGGATGCAGCGGCTCGCACGCCTTCATCTCGTCGAGGAAGCGAAGCTTGTGGTCGAACTTTTCGTTCAGTGCGGGATCGGGAATGTCGCCGCCGGCGGGCACGTAGAAATTATGCAGCACCAGCGGCTTCGCGATGTTGGCTTTCTCGCCGAACGACACCGAGATGTGGCGCGAATCCACCTTGTCGCAGAAGGTGCGGATATCGGTGGACTCGAACGGGATCTTCGAGACGATGGCGACGCCGTGATAGCCCTTCTGCCCGTTCAGCGCGACGTGCTCGTAGCCGAGCCGCCTGAAACGCTTCAGCGGAAAGGCGTCGTCGATGCATTTGGTCTCCTGGAGACAAAGCACGTCCGGCCGCGCGCTCTTGAGAAACTTCGCGACCAGGTCGATGCGCAGCCGCACCGAATTGATGTTCCAGGTTGTCAGGGAAAGACGCATGGGAGCTGCGTCTTAGCATGGATTGGCGTCGGCGAAATGCTTGTCCACAGGGGCAGGAGTGCTCAGCCCGGTGACGGCACGCTGTAATTGGTGAAGTCGATCTTGAACATGTTGGGATCGAGCTTCTTGCTCGCATCGAGATTGTAGACCGCAACCGTGGTGTCGTAGCCCTGCGGGTCAGTGACGGTCCATTGCTTCAGCTGGCCGTCCTTGGCGCCGATCATCAGCAGCAGGCGGCTGGTGCCGACCAATGCCTGCTTCTCTTCGATCGTCACGCTGATGAAGAGATCGTCGGCGGTGACGTTGACGACGTTGGTGTCCTTCATCAGGTCGATGCGATCGGACAACAGGAAGCGCAGCGGCGTCTGCGACAGAGGATAGACGTCCTGCGTGGCGAGCTTGCGGTCGCGCACCACGACCGACGATCCGTCGGCGATGATGTCGATCGGGCTCGGCGGATCATATTCGAAGCGGACCTTGCCCGGCTTCTGGATGTAGAAATCGCCCTGCGTCTTGCTGCCGTCGGGGCCGACCTGGACGAAATTCCCGACCAGCGTCGACAGCGACGACAGATAGGCGCTGACCTTGGCCGCCTGCGCCTTCTGGTTCGCATCGAACGTCTGGAAGATGCTACTCGGCACGTTGCGGCGCGGATCGGGAATGATCGGATTCGGCGGCACCTGCGTTGCGCCCGTGATCGACGGTCCTGCCGAGGGCGCAGCGTTATCACGCCCCTTTGGTGCAGGCTTCGGCACCGGCACGTTCTGCGCAAACGATGCTGCGGTCGCCATCGCGGCGGTGACGAGAAGCACGCCCGCCACGCGCGCGCTGCGCGCGGCGAGAGAGGCAGCGAATCCAATGTCCGGATGTCTGGTCAACGCGTCGTCCTGTGTGGCTGGGCGTCGTTTTAGCGTGATTTCGGGCAAAAGCAGAGATCGATTTTGCGTGAGAATGGCGTTTCGAGGCGAGTCAGTAGCTCCTTGCCTCACATATGGCTGTCTTCTTCCTCGACCAGAATCTCGCGCTTGCCGGCGTGATTGGCGGGGCCGACGATGCCTTCCAGTTCCATGCGCTCCATCAGCGATGCGGCGCGGTTATACCCGATTTGCAGGCGGCGCTGGATGTAGCTGGTCGAGGCCTTGCGGTCGCGCTTGACGATCGCAACGGCCTGCTGGAACAGATCGCCGCCGCCATCCGCGCCCATGCCGCTGGCGTCGAACACGGCGCCGCCATCTTCGTCCTCGGTCGGCTCTTCGGCCGTGACGGCTTCGAGGTATTCCGGCTGGCCCTGCGTCTTGAGGTGGCGCACCACCTTCTCGACTTCTTCGTCGGAGGCGAAAGGTCCGTGCACACGGCTGATGCGGCCGCCGCCGGCCATGTAGAGCATGTCGCCCTGGCCGAGCAGCTGCTCGGCGCCCATCTCGCCGAGAATGGTGCGGCTGTCGATCTTCGAGGTGACCTGGAAGGCGATGCGGGTCGGGAAGTTCGCCTTGATGGTGCCGGTGATGACGTCCACGGAGGGACGCTGGGTCGCGAGAATCACATGCAGGCCGGCCGCGCGCGCCATCTGCGCGAGGCGCTGCACCGCGCCTTCGATGTCCTTGCCGGCGACCATCATCAGGTCGGCCATTTCGTCGACGATGATGACGATGTAGGGCAGCGGATCGAGCGAGAGCTTCTCTTCCTCGTAGATCGCCTTGCCGGTTTCCTTGTCGAAGCCGGTGTGCACCGTGCGGGTCGGCTCTTCGCCCTTGGCCTTCAGCTCGAGCAGGCGCGTATTGTAGCCGTCGATGTTGCGCACGCCGAGCTTGGCCATGTTCTTGTAGCGCTCTTCCATCTCGCGCACGGCCCATTTCAGCGCGACCACCGCCTTCTTCGGGTCGGTCACGACGGGCGTGAGCAGATGGGGAATGCCGTCATAGACGGACAGTTCGAGCATCTTCGGATCGACCATGATCAGGCGGCACTGGTCCGGGCGCAGCCGGTAGACCAGGCTCAGGATCATGGTGTTGATGGCGACCGACTTGCCGGAGCCGGTGGTACCGGCGATCAGCATGTGCGGCGTGCGCGCGAGGTCGATGATGACGGGGTCGCCGCCGATGGTCTTGCCAAGGCAGAGCGGAAGTTTCGCGACCGTGTCGGTGGCCTCCTTCGCCACCAGCAGCTCGCGCAAGTAAACCTTTTCGCGATGCGCGTTCGGCAGCTCGATGCCGATGGCGTTGCGGCCCGGCACGACGGCGACGCGTGCCGACAGCGCGCTCATCGAGCGGGCGATGTCGTCGGCAAGGCCGATCACGCGCGACGACTTGATGCCCGGCGCGGGCTCCAGCTCGTACAGCGTGACGACGGGCCCGGGATTGGCCTTCACGATCTCGCCGCGCACGCCGAAATCCTGCAGCACGCCTTCGAGCGAGCGCGAATTGGTCTCAAGCTCGGCCTTGCTGAGCGGCTGGCGATCGCCGGCCTTCGGCGCGGCCAGCATCGAGACGGAGGGAAGATCGAACTTGTCGGAGCCTTTCTTGGCCGCGACCTTCGGCGCAGCCTTCTTGCGCGATGCGCGCGCCGGCGCCTCTTCTTCCTCTTCCTCCTCCGCGTCTTCCTCTTCTTCCTCGTGCTCGTCTTCGTAATCCTCGTCCGCGGCCTGCGGCGAGATCGGAGGTGCTGCGCGGCCGCCGCCGAGATTCGGCTCCTGCCTGCTGAACGAAACCGCCTTGGCCTTCGGTCCGCTCGAAACCAGCGAGCGATAGGCCGCGCCAAACAGCCAGATCAGCCGTGCCTTGGTGCTCATCAGCGCGTGGAACAGCCAGCCCAGCGACACCGAACCGCGATCGTCATCTTCGTCGTCGTCGAGCGGCTTGTCGTCGTCCTCGATCTCCGAGAGCTCGTCGTCATGCGCGCGCGCGCCGAGCCCGCAGGCGACCAGGAAGGTCGCGGCCAGCGCGATGAACAGGATGGCGCCGAGCACCATGCGATAGATCGCGCCGGGCGGCCCGAAGATCACCGCAGGCGCGCGCACCAGCGCATCGCCGACCACGCCGCCTAAACCCGTCGGCAGCGGCCAGGCACCGCCATGCGGCCAGCAGCTGACGAAGCCTGCCGCGATGACCGTGCAGAGAATCCAGGAGCCGAGGCGCAGCGCCTCGCGGTCGAACGGACGATGGGTCATCATGCGCCAGCCCCACACCGCCACGGTCAGGATCAGCATGATCGCGCCGAGCCCGAGGATCTGCATCGCGAGGTCGGCGCCGATCGCGCCGGCATAGCCCAGAATGTTGTGGATCGGCCGCGAGGTCGCGTGGCTGAGGCTGGGGTCCTGCACCGACCAGGTCATCAGCGCGGCGGAGGCGACGCCCGACAGCGTGACGAGGCCGAAGCCGGTGAGCTCGCGCACGCGCCGGCTCAGCGCCTCGCGGATCGAAGGCGGCAGATGGCCGACCAGGGGAATCACACGTTCGATTGCCGACATGCTCATGGGCCCTGCCTAACCCAGAGTTTCGACCAGCCGGTGCAGCGCCTGCGCCGTGGTCTCACTGTCCTGCACCAGCGCCAGCCTGATGTAGCCGGCACCGGGATTGAAGCCGTCGGGCTGAAGCCGCGCCAGGTAGGAGCCGGGCACCACGCGCACACCGGCCTCCTTGAAGAGCTTGAGAGTCACAAAGACGTCGTCGCCGACCTCGGACGTGTTGAGCCAGACGCAGAACCCGGCGTCGGGCCGGCGATAGCCGTAACGATTGCCGATGATCTGGTCGGCGAGATCGAACTTGATCCGGTAGAGCCTGCGGTTCTCCTCGACATGTGCTTCGTCGCCGTAGGCAACGGTCGCGACATGCTGGAGCGGCACAGGAACCTGGGGCGCGGCGATGTTGCGCAGCTCCAGGAACATGCCGATGAACGTCTTGTCGCCGGCGGCGAAGCCGACGCGCAGGCCCGGAAGGTTGGAGCGCTTCGACAGCGACTGGAACGCAGCCACGCGGATGAAATCGGGGCCGGCACATTCGAGCGCGCTGCCCGGTGCCTGGCGGGTGTAGATCTCCGAGTAGCACTCGTCGCTGAGGATCATGAAGTTGTGGCGATCGGCGAGTTGCTTCAACCGCGTGAAATAATCGCGCGAGGCGACCGAACCCTGCGGATTGGCGGGCGAGGCCAGATAGAACGCGACGGTGCGCGCCAGCGTCGCCTCGTCGATGGCGCCGAGATCGGGCAGGAAGCCGTTTTCGACCGTGGTCGGCAGATAGACCGGCTCGCAGGCTGCTGCGCCGGCGCCGGCGCCATAGACCGGATAGAACGGGTTCGGCATCAGGATCGCGGGTTTGCCGGGCTTCGGCCCGACATAGCGGGCTGCCGCGATCGCGGCGAGGAACAGCCCTTCCCGGCTGCCGTTGAGGACGAGAAGCTCGGTCCTGGGGTCGAGCGCGCGCGGCAGCTTGAAGCGCGACGACAGCCAGGCACTCGCAGCGTTACGGAACGGCTCGGTGCCCTGGTTCATCGGGTAGCGACCGAAATCGGCGATGTGCTTGGCCAGCACGGGGCCGACGAAATCAGGCACCGGATGCTGCGGTTCGCCTACTGCAAGCGAAATCAAGGGCTTGCCGGGCTGATGCGGCGCCAGCAACTCGTTCAGCCGGACGAAGGGCGAGCGCTCGTTGCTGGAGCTTCCACTGGCCTGCGGCGCACGGGATGAAGCGGTCATGACCATTCTGGGCGCCAGTACTCTCGGAACGGCCGGTCGCGCGCGGGCGCCGGCGGGAAAGCGGTTCAGTTCACCATAGATAGGGCGAGGTTAAGACGCGATTAACCATCGGTGGGCCGTCCCGTCCAGAGCGGGAATATCGAGGCCGGACGACAACGGGATGCATGGCGGTTCCGACCCCTCCCGGTTGCGGGAGAGGTTGCGCATCTCTTGCCGGCAATCCGGTTCTCAGTGCCCCGGCAACCGTTCGAAGGTCTTCATGCCTGATGGGATCGTGTGAAACTCCTGGATGTCGCAGGTGTAGATCGCCATCTGCGGCTTGAACTGTTTCGGCTCGTCCAGCGTGCCGACCTTCACGATCGCGGCCGGCAGTCCCGGAACCCTGGTCACCAGATGGGTGCCGCACTCGGCGCAGAATTCCCGCGTCACGGCGCGCTCGAGGTCCTTGCGGGTGAACTGCTTGGGTTGTCCGGTGATGTAGGTGAAGCCGGCGGCCGGCATCGCGATGAAGGTGTTGGGCGCGCCGCCCGAGATGTACTGGCACTCACGGCAGTGACATTGGGCCTGCATCATCGGATCGCCTTCGGACACGTAGCGCACTTCGCCGCAATAACATCCGCCTTCCAAACGCATGACGACCTCCCGGTTTATTGTTCTTGAGGTCGATATTTCTGCGCCGGCCGGGCGGAATGGCAATCTTTTTCTTCGAGCCATTGGATCAAAAAGAAAGGGGCTCCAACTTGCGCTGGAGCCCCTCGACGGTCGGGGCATTGCCGGGTATGTGCCCGAACCGTAGGAGTGGACGCGGTCTCGGAAGAAACCGCGCCCGGGAGGAGTGCTTACATGTTGTAGGCGCGCTCGGTGTGGTCGGTGATGTCCAGACCTTCACGCTCGCTCTCGACATTGGCGCGGAGGCCAACGATCACGTCGACCACCTTGTAGAGGATCGCCGAACCGACGCCCGACCACACCAGCGTGGTGCAGACGGCTTCGATCTGGGAGAGCATCTGCGCGGCGAAGTCGTAATCGGCAACCTTGGGCGGGATCGCGGTGTAGTCGATGATGCCAGCACCACCGAGAGCCGGATTGACCAGGATGCCGGTGCCGAGGGCGCCGACGATGCCGCCGATGCAGTGCACGCCGAACACGTCGAGCGAGTCATCGTAGCCGAGCGCGTTCTTCACGACGGTGCAGAAGAACAGGCAGACCACGCCGACCACGAGACCGAGGACGATCGCACCCATCACGCCGGAGAAGCCGGCGGCAGGCGTGACGGCCACGAGACCCGCGACGGCGCCGGAGATGATGCCGAGCACCGACGGATGACCCTTCACGATCCACTCCGCGAACATCCACGACAGCGCGGCGGCTGCGGTGGCGACGAAGGAGTTGGTCATGGCGAGCGCAGCGCCGCCGTTGGCTTCGAGGTTGGAGCCGGCGTTGAAGCCGAACCAGCCGACCCAGAGCAGCGAGGCGCCGATCATCGACATGGTCAGCGAGTGCGGAGCCATCAGCTCCTTGCCGTAACCAACGCGCTTGCCGATCAGGAGAGCGCCGACGAGGCCCGCGATGCCGGCGTTGATGTGCACCACGGTGCCGCCAGCGAAGTCGATCGCGCCCTTCTTGAAGATCCAGCCGGCGTCGGCGTTGATCTCGTCGAGCTTGGCCTGAGCCGCAGTCTTCGCCGCCGCATCAGTCGCAGCAGCCAGAGCCTTGGCGGCGTCCTGGATCGCGTCCGGGCCGGGCCAGTACCAGACCATGTGCGCGATCGGGAAGTAGATCAGCGTGACCCAGAGCGGGATGAACAGAGCGATCGCCGAGAACTTCATGCGCTCGGCGAAGGCGCCGACGATGAGGGCGGGCGTGATCGCCGCGAAGGTCATCTGGAAGCACATATAGACGAGCTCCGAGATGTTGGCGTCGACCGAGAAGGTCGCGGCCTTCGAGTCGGTGGTGACGCCCATCATGAAGGCCTTGGAGAAGCCGCCGATGAAGTCGGAACCGCCGGTGAAGGCGAGGCTGTAGCCGTACACGGCCCAGATCACGGTGACGACGCAGACGGTGTAGAACACCTGCATCAGCACCGAGAGCATGTTCTTGGAACGAACGAGGCCGCCGTAGAACAGCGCGAGACCCGGGATCGTCATCAACAGCACGAGGACCGTCGATGTCAGCATCCAGGCGTTATCCCCCTTGTTGACCGTTGGCTCGGCATAGGCTGCGGTCGCAGCGAACAGGCCGACTGCGAGAGCCGCCAATCCCGCGCCATAGGGACGCTTAAACGTCATTTCATTTACTCCTGATTGGATTTTGGTTGAGCGCGAAATCAAAGGGCCGCGGCGTCGGCCTCGCCGGTGCGGATGCGAACCGCATGGTCGAGGTTGATGACGAAGATCTTGCCGTCGCCGATCTGTCCAGTTTTCGCAGCCGACGTGATGGCGTCGATGGTCTTGTCGACCTGCTCGGAGGCGACAGCGACTTCGATCTTGATCTTGGGCAGGAAGCTCACCGCATATTCGGCGCCGCGGTAGATTTCCGTGTGGCCTTTCTGCCGGCCATATCCCTTGACTTCCGTCACCGTGAGACCGTGAACGCCAATGGCGGTCAGGGCGTCACGGACTTCTTCCAGCTTGAATGGCTTGATAATCGCCATAACAATTTTCATGGGTCCTATCCCCGCTTGGGCCCGGTCCGGACGTGGCCGGGCGTTTCTCGACTGGTTCGCCACGAGGGAGAAGTTCACTACGCGGGCACAGCCGGGACCCTTAGAATCAAATGCCGTGCCAGATCGGGCGCGTTGCCTAACGGACTATGAAAACGGGTGTTTTCGCGTTCGATGGGTGTTGCGGTGCAGTGCGCTATTACGTCGCGCTCAATCCATGGTCACGTCTGATTAAAATAACGGCACGACAGGCTACCGACACAATGTTGCTCACGCGCCGGGCAGTCAAAAGGTATCTTGATAAGGTGATAGCTTGAGACAGGTCGGGACCGCGCGCCCTCTGCTCACGGGATACGCTGAAAGCCGTGGTCGGGGCCAAGCGGCCGAGCTGCCCCTATGGTATCCAGCTTGGCCGCTATCGCACCTTCAGGCGGCGTCGCGCACTGCAAAAACCCGGTCGACCAGCCCCCATTCGACCCCCTGCTGCGCGGTCATGAAGTGGTCGCGGTCCAGGGTCCGTTCGACTTCCTCTTCGGTCCGGCCGCAATGCTGCGCATAGAGGCGGATGATGCGCCGCTTGGTTTCCTGCATCTCGTTGGCATGGATCAGGATGTCGGAAGCCTGGCCCTGGAAGCCGCCCAGCGGCTGATGCACGTGAAGGCTAGCATTGGGCAAGGCGGCGCGGTGGCCGGGCTCGCCGGCCATCAGCAGGAACGAGCCCATCGAGCGCGCGGTGCCCATGCACAGCGTATGAACCGGCGCCTTGATGAACTGCATGGTGTCGTACATCGCGAGCCCGGAGGTGACCACGCCGCCATAGGAGTTGATGTAGAGATTGATCGGCCTGTTCGGATTCTCTGCTTCCAGGAACAAGAGCTGCGCGCAGACGAGGCCCGACATCGCATCATTGACTTCGCCGTTGAGGAAGATGATGCGCTCGCGCAGCAGTCGCGAGTAGATGTCGAAGGATCGTTCGCCGCGCGCGGATTGTTCGACGACCATAGGGACGAGCTGAAGCATGTCGCGCATCGGTGACCTCCATGTCTGCAGGTGAATGTAGTCTTGGTGGTGTCAGGCCGCCGCGCGCATCAGGCAGCAATTGCTGTTGGCCGGCTGCGGCGGTTTCACGCCGATCTCGCAGGCTTGCTGGATGATGCGAAAGCGGGTGCCGCCTGACACGTTCGGCTCGATCCGGAAGATGACGTGGCTCTCGCGAAACGGCGGTTCGGATTCGCGCAGTCGGTAGCGCACCTCTTCGCCAGGGATCGATGTTTCAGGCTCGGCGCCTGCGAGGTCGCAATCCGGCAGCCATCGTTCGCGCAATTCAGGAATGGTCACGGCGCGCCAGACCTTTGTCGGCGGAGCATCGAAATCGAATTCGAGCACCAGCTTTGCATCGGGGCGATCGGGCTTTGCGGTGTCGCTCATTGATCCATATCCTTCAGGAGGTCAGCGAGTGCGTTCATGCGCTTCGGCCAGTAGGCGCGGTAGCGCGCAAGCCATGCCCCGATGGCGAGGATTCCGTCGGGGTCGACTTCGTAATTCACAAAGCGGCCCTGCCGCTGCTCGCGCACGAGGCCTGCCGCGCGCAGCACCGAAAGATGCTGCGACATCGCCGGTTGGCTGATCTCCAATCCGTCGCGCAAGGCGCTGGCATTCAGGCTTCCGCCAGCGAGTTTCTCAAAGACCTTGCGCCGTGTCGGATCGGCCAGCGCCTTGAAGATGTCGGCTTCGATCATGGCAACACATAAGCACGTGCTTATGTGTTGCGCAAGCCCCTACTGACAAGTCCCGATCACTGCAGCGCTTCGCCGTGCTGCGAGATATCGAGCCCTTCGAGCTCGTGCTCGCGCGAGACGCGCAACGGCACGAACAGCCCGACCAGCTTGAGCAGGATGAAGCTCACGCCCGCCGACCAGACGAAGGTGACGGCGACACCATAGAGCTGGATCAGCAATTGCTGCGGATGGCCCTCGAGCAGACCGGCCGTGCCGCCGATCGCGCTGGTCGCGAACACGCCGGCGAGCAGCGTGCCGGTCAGCCCGCCGATGCCGTGGACGCCGAACACGTCGAGCGAGTCGTCATAGTTGAAGCGGTGCTTCAGCCAGGTGCAGGCCCAGTAGCAGATGGCGCCTGCGGCGATGCCGATGACGATGCCGTGCCACGGCGCGACGAAGCCCGAGGCCGGCGTGATGGTGCCGAGGCCCGCCACTGCGCCCGAGATCATGCCGAGCACGGAGGGCTTGCGCCGCGTCGACCATTCGATCGCGCCCCAGGTCAGTGCGCCCGAGCAGGCCGCCAGATGCGTCGCGATGATCGCCATCACCGCGCGCGAATTGGCCGCGCCCGCCGAGCCGCCGTTGAAGCCGAACCAGCCGACCCACAACAGGCCGGTGCCCATCACCGCGAGCGAAAGATCGAACGGCGACAGATTTTCGGTGCCGTAGCCGTGGCGGCGTCCCATCACCTTCGCGGCGACGAGGCCGCCGGTGCCGGCCGACAGATGCACGACGAGGCCGCCGGCGAAATCCATTACGCCCATGCTGTTGAGAAAGCCGCCACCCCACACCCAATGCGCCAGCGGAATGTAGACGAAGATGAACCAGGCGACCGAGAACAGGAGATAGGCGGAGAACCGCATCCGGTCCGCGACCGAGCCCGCGACCAGCGCCACCGTGATGATCGCAAACGTCATCTGGTAGAGCATGAACAGCGCTTCCGGAATCGTCTTGGCGGCCGGGTTGACGCTGTCCATGGTCATGCCGGCGAGGAACCAGCGGTCGAGCGAGCCGAGCCAGGGGCCGTCGCCGACGAAGCACAGCGAGTAGCCGAACGCGACCCAGAGGATGGAGATGATCGTCACCGCGGCAAGACTCTGCGCCATGGTCGCGAGCACGTTCTTCTTGCGCACCATGCCGGAATAGAACAGCGCAAGGCCGGGGATCGTCATCATCAGCACCAGCGCGGTGGCGACGATCATCCAGGCGGTGTCGGCGGTGTTGATCTCCGAGGCCGCGGCGTGCGCAGGCGAGACCATGATCGACAACAATCCGAGCGGCGCAGCCATAGCGGTTACGCGGCGCAACAATCCCGCCATGTCATTTCCCCCGGCATCGTAGTGGCGTCGCACGCTTTGGCGTCGTTGCCCGGTGCGATCGAAAAAGGCTTATTCAAATTTCAGAGTGCATCGCTGTCGGTTTCGCCGGTGCGGATGCGCAGCGCGTGATCGATCGGCGTGACGAAGATCTTGCCGTCGCCGATCTGCCCGGTGCGGGCGGTCGCGGTGATCACGCTCACGGCCTTGTCGGCGACGTCGGAGGCGACTGCGATCTCGATCCGCAGCTTGGGCAGGAAGTTCACGACATATTCCGCGCCACGATAGATCTCGGTGTGACCCTTCTGGCGGCCATAACCCTTCACCTCGGTCACCGTCATGCCGTGGACGCCGATCGCCGTCAGGGCCTGGCGGACCTCATCGAGCTTGAAGGGTTTGATGATCGCGACGACAAGTTTCATGGTCAGGCCTATTCCCCGGGATGCGCGGCGCCGCATGTCCCCGGCGCCGCGTCAATCTGGCATCTTTCCGGGCAAATGGCACAAAAAACTTGCAGATTGAAGCGGAAAAACGTTTGCCGGAGGTCGGTCATGTGAACGGCCGCCTCTGTACAGGGCAATGTTTCATCCCTCACAATGCGTTTTTGGCATGGATGCGGTGAACCCGCGCCTGCCGAACGGTACATAAGTATTTTGGGGGGCGTTTCATGGCGAGTTGGTTCTACGCATCCGAGGGCAAGCAGCAGGGGCCCTATCCGGAAGGGCAATTCCGCGATCTGATCGCGCAAGGGATCGTGCACCCCGATACGCTGGTGTGGTCCGAGGGCATGGCCGGCTGGCAGAAGGCCGCCGAAATTCCAGGTCTCATGTCGGGTGGCGGCGCGCCGCCGATCGTTCCTGCCGGAGGCCCGCCGATGATGGGCGGCGGGGGCTATGCAGGCAGCGGCAGCGCTGCCGGCGGATCGCTGTCGATCGATTTCGGCATCATCGACTTCACCTGGCGAACGCTCGCGCTCCTGATCGGCTCGTGCTTCATCATCCCGATCCCGTGGCTGTTCGTCTGGTACACGAAATGGATCGTGTCCTGCGTGACGGTGCCGGGGCGGCCGAACCTCTCCTTCACCGGCACCGCGATGACGGTCGTGCCCTGGTTCCTCGGCTTCTTCGTTCTGGCCGTCGTCGTCGGCTATAGCGGCGTCCAGGTGCTGAACTTCGTGCTCTTCATCGTCGAGATCGTGCTCTACTGGATGCTGATCAAGTGGATGGTCGCCAACATCGCCTCCAACGGGCAGGGGCTCGGCCTCAGCTTCACCGGCTCGATCTGGGGCTATATCGGCTGGAATCTGCTGTTCGCGGTGTCCATGATCACCATCATCGGATGGGCCTGGGTCGCCGCCGCCCAGCTGCGCTGGATGTATCGCAACATCGAGGGCACGCGCCGGGAGATCGTCTTCAAGGGCAGCGGCCTCGGGATTCTCTGGCGCGGAATCGTGGCTGCGATCCTGAGCAGCCTCATCATCCCGATTCCGTGGGTCTATCGCTGGATCATGAACTGGTTCGCATCGCAGACCGAGCTCGTACCGCGCCGTTCGATGTAAGCACGATCAGAGCACCTCGAGCGCGCTGAATTCGCGCTCGAGGTTATCAGCTCCGCCGCTCGCGCACGGAGCCTTCCTGCGCGACGGAGGCGACCAGCGTGCCGTCGGGCTTGAAGATCGAGCCGCGCGTCAGGCCGCGGCCGCCTCGCGCGCTCGGCGAATCCTGTGCGTAGAGCAGCCATTCGTCGGCGCGGAACGGGCGGTGAAACCACATCGCGTGGTCGAGGCTCGCCGGCATCATGCGCTTGTCGAACAGCGTGCGGCCATAGCGTGCCATGATCGCATCCAGCAGCGAGAAGTCCGACGCATAGGCCAGCGCGCACATGTGCAGCGCCGGATCGTCGGGCAGCGTCGCTGCCGTCTTGATCCAGACATGGATGCGGCCGTCCTCGATCTTCTGGCCGAAATAGCGGCCGAGCTCGACCGGGCGCAGTTCGATCGGCCGGTCGGATTCGTAGTAGCGGCGGATGAAATCGGGCATCTCGCGGAACATCGGCTGCTTCGCCACCTCCTCCGCGGTCAGTTTTTCCGGCGGCGGCACGTCGGGCATCTTGTCCTGGTGGTCGAACGCGCTCTCTTCCTCTGCATGGAACGACACCATGATCGAGAAGATCGCATTGCCGTGCTGGATCGCGGTGACGCGGCGCGTCGAATAGCTCTTGCCGTCGCGCAGACGCTCGACCTGGTAGATGATCGGGATCTGCGGATCGCCCGGCAGGATGAAATAGCAATGCAGCGAATGCGGCAGCCGGCCTTCGACGGTGCGGCAGGCCGCCACCATCGCCTGTCCGATCACCTGGCCGCCGAACACCCGCTGCCAGCTCGTCTTCGGGCTGTTGCCGCGGAACAAATTCACCTCGAGCTGTTCGAGGTCGAGGATCGAAATCAGGTCGATCAGGCTTTTGGACATGGAATCCAGCTTTCGCATCGTCATTCCAGCTGCGCTGCTCCGGAATGACACAATGGGGGCGTTCCGCCCTTGTTTCACCGCACTGTTTCGCCCACCTCAAGTCTGCTAGCAAGACCCGAGAACTGGCCGGGAAATTTCGTATGTCACAGAGCAGCATAGTCATTGGCGGCGGCGCGTTTGCGGGCCTCGCGCTCGCTTTGGCGCTGCGCCAGGGGCTCGGCCCCGAGATTCCCGTCATCGTCGCCGATCCGGCGCTCAGCTCGCGGCCGAGCCGCGATCCCCGTGCGACCGCGATCGTCGCGGCCTGCCGCCGGCTGTTCGAAGCGCTCGGCGCCTGGGACGACGTCAGCGCCGAGGCGCAGCCGATCCTCGACATGGTCGTCACGGATTCGAAGCTCGAGGACGCCACGCGTCCGGCGTTCCTGAATTTCGCCGGCGATGTCGCGCCCGGCGAGCCCTTTGCGCATATGGTCGAGAACCGCCGCCTGATCGATGCGCTGGTGGTCCGCGCCGAAGCAGCCGGCATCGATCTGCGCGCAACTGTCGTTGCGTCCTACGACGCAAGTGCGGACGGCGTTGAGGTGACGCTCGGCGACGGGAGCAGGATTGCTGCAAGCCTGCTGGTCGCTGCCGATGGCGCGCGGTCGAAACTGCGCGAGCGGGCCGGCATCGCCACCCACGGCTGGGAATACGATCAATCCGGCATCGTCGTCACCGTCGGTCATGAGCGCGATCACGAGGGCCGTGCCGAAGAGCACTTTCTGCCCGCGGGGCCGTTCGCGATTTTGCCGCTGACCGGCAAGCGTTCGTCGCTGGTGTGGACCGAGCGCCGAGCCGAGGCCGCGCGCATCATTGCGCTCAGCGACGTAGAATTCCACGCCGAGCTCGAGCAGCGTTTCGGTCTGCATCTCGGCGAGATCAAGGCGCTCGACAAGCCGCGCGCGTTCCCGCTGTCCTATTTCGTGGCGCGCTCCTTCGTCGCCGAGCGCCTTGCGCTGGTCGGCGATTCCGCGCACGTCATCCACCCGATCGCGGGCCAGGGCCTCAACATGGGGCTGAAGGACGTCGCCGCACTGGCTGAGGTCGTGGTCGATGCCGCGCGGCTCGGCATGGATATTGGCGGTGCCGACGTGCTCGAGCGCTACCAGCGCTGGCGCCGCTTCGACACCATGGCGATGGGCGTCGCCACCAACTCGCTGAACTTCCTGTTCTCGAACGAGTCGACCCTGCTGCGCTCGTTGCGCGACATCGGACTCGGCATCGTCGACCGCACCCCGCCGCTGAAGAACCTCTTCATCCGCCAGGCCGCGGGACTGACCGGCGAGATTCCGCGGCTGTTGAAGGGCGAGGCGCTGTAGCAAAAGGCGCCGCTGCAAACTCCGCTCGTTGTCCCGGCCTTCGCCGGGACGACAGCTTCCCTCAATCGATCTTCCTTGCCTCTTCCGGCAGCATGATCGGGATGCCGTCGCGGATCGGATAAGCGAGCTTGGCGCTGCGCGAAATCAGCTCCTGCTTGGCCGAATCGAATTCCAGCGGACCCTTGGTCAGCGGGCAGACCAGGATCTCCAGCAGTTTGGGATCGACGCTGTTTTCGGCACGTTCGGTCGGCGCGTTCATGGGGGTCTCCGGCATTCGCCTGCCTCTAACACAGAAATTCGCGGTCGCCCATCATCTCAGCCCGAGACCATCTTCTGGATCTCGTCGAGCAGGCCCTGGAGCCGCGCGGCCGGCACCGGCGCGGCCGAGAGTGCGAAGCCGAGAAACGTCCAGTACAGGACCTGCGCACGCGCCTGCGCGGCGGCTTCGGAGAGCCCGCGTCGTTCCAGCAGCGCCTCGATATAGTCGAGCCGGCGGCGGTCGATGGCGCGGACCGCCGCCTGCGCCGCCGGATCGAACGCCGCCCAGTTGCGCACTGCGCGCTCCAGCTCGAGCCGGGCGCCAAAGGTTCGGCGCAGCAGCGCCTTCAGCGGCTCGTCGCTGTCGGCCTCGACACCCGCGATGATCTCTTCGGCCGCGATCTCGCGCCAGCGTTTCAGTATCGCCGCGTGGAACGCGCCGAGATCGGCGAAATGCCAGTAAAAACTGCCGCGCGAGACACCCATGGCCTTTGCCAGGGGATCGGCCTTCAGCGCGGTGAAGCCGCTTTTGGTGAGCGCCTTGATGCCCTGGCTGATCCAGTCGTCGGCGGAGAGCTGTTCGGTCATGTCGGGTTCCGAAATCCCGACCATACACTAGTGTATTGACAGCCGGCGCGCCAGCGCCTATTTCACCATACACAGATGTATGGAGGTGATGATGCGTGATCTCTTGCTGCAGTGCGCCGGCGTCGGAGCCGTCATCGTGGCGTTGATCCATGGCATCCTCGGCGAGACCAAGGTCTTTCCCCGCGCCACCATCGAGCCCGAACGGCTCCGCACCCTGATCCGCCTGGTCTGGCAGGCCTCGACCGTCGCCTGGATTGGCTGCGGCGTGTTGCTGGTCGTCACGCCCTGGATGGAGTCGGCGCTCGCACGCCACTGGATCGTCATCATCATGGCTTGCGTGTTCGGCCTCTCCGCCTGCGCCAATGCATGGGCGACGCGCGGTCGCCACTTCGGCTGGATGGCGCTGAGCGTGGTCGTGGTGATGGCGATCGCAGGCTACTGATCGTCGCAACGGCAGCCACGCATTCAAGCGGAGTGACGCCATGGAAGATCGTGTTCGGCTGACCATCGTGGATGACGTGGCCCATGTCCGGCTCAATCGCCCGGACAAGATGAATGCCCTCGACCCCGCGATGTTCGAAGCCCTCATTGCAGCCGGCACGGAGCTCGGTCCACGCAAGGATGTCCGCGCCGTCGTTCTGTCCGGTGAGGGGCGGGCGTTCTGCGCCGGCCTCGATCTGGATCGGCTTCTCGCGACGACGCGAGGCGAATCCCTGATCCCGTCCGTCGACCTGACGCAGCGAAGCCACGACATGGCAAACTACGCGCAGCATCTGGTCTGGCTCTGGCGCGAGCTGCCGGTACCCGTCATCGCCGCGGTCCATGGCGTCGCCCTCGGCGGCGGCTTCCAGCTCGCGCTCGGTGCGGACCTTCGCTATCTGGCGCCGGCGACGAAGCTTGGCGTCATCGAGGCCGGATGGGGTCTGGTGCCCGACATGGCCGGCACCCAATTGATGCGTCACCTCGCACGCGAGGATGTCGTGCGCGAGCTGACCTATACCGGCCGCGTGTTCTCGGCGGGCGAAGCGCTGGCCTATGGATTCGCGACGGGACTGGCCGACGATCCAGTATCGGCGGCATTGGAGGTCGCACGCGAGATCGCCGGCCGCAGCCCGGACGCCGTTCGCGCCGCCAAGCGTCTGCTCAATCTCGCCGCGACCTCGGACGTCGCCACCGGTCTTGCCGCCGAGACCGCCGAGCAGGCCGCACTGCTCGGCACTCCCAATCACGTCGAGGCCGTGCGCAGCAATCTCGAAAACCGCGCACCGCGATGGAGCCAGGCATGAGCGCCCAAAGCTTCGGTGTCCAAAGCTTCGGTGTCCAAGGGTTTGATCTCCAAGCTCTCCGGGCAGTCAATTCGTCTGCCGCCTTCAATCGCAAGGCGGAGTTTGATGTCGCTGCGGCCGGTCGTGGCGAAGCAACGATCCGAATGACATGGCACGACGATTTCGCCCAATATTCCGGACACCTCCACGCCGGCATGATCGCAGCCCTTCTCGACACCGCTTGCGGCTTTGCCGCCGCGACGCTGGTCGGCCCGGTTACTGCATCGCATTTCGCGATGAACTGTCTCAGGCCGGCGATCGGCCGTCATTTCATCGCCAGGGGGACGACGGTGCGCGCCGGACGCCGGCAAGTGTTCGCGCGTGCCGAGCTGCTGGCGGCCGATGAGCAGGACCAACTGTCCCTCGTCGCAACCGGAGAAACCGTGCTCGTTCCTACCGGCGGACCATCGAGCAGGATTGACGGGAGCTGAAGCATGACGCTGACACTCGTCACCGGAGGCACGGGTCATCTCGGCCGTGACATCGTCGATCGCCTCGTTCGCGACGGGCATCGTGTCCGGCTGTTTGCACGCGCCCGAGGTACGCGGCCGGACGTCGAATGGGCCATCGGCGATCTTGCCACGGGCGCTGGCTTGTTCGACGCCTTGAACGATGTCGACACGGTCATCAACGCGGCGACGCATTCGCCGATCGCGCGGCGCGGCGGCGTTCGGCCGGTCGATTTCTTCAAATCGCCTTCGGCGGTGGACGTCGACGGAACGGAGCGTTTGCTGTCGCTCTGCGAGCAGCAATCCATCCGGCACTTTCTGCATGTGTCGATCGTCGGTCTCGATGACGCGACATTGCCGTATGCACGGGTCAAGCTGGCCGGGGAAAAGCTGGTTCGCGCCTCCAGCCTGCCGTGGTCCGTCGTTCGTGCAATGCCATTCTACTATCTGCTCGATAAGATGCTTGCGGGCCTCGCCTGGCTTCCGCTGTGGCCGATGCCGACGACGTCCTTCAATCCCGTCGATACCAGCGATGTCGCCGATCACGTCGTCGCCTGCGCCTTCGACGGGATGTCTGGCGAGCGCACGGAGATCGGCGGCCCTGAAGACCTCGGCGTCGCCGCGCTCGCCGGCCAGTATCGGGATGCGCGAGGGCTGCATCGAAAAATACTCCCGATACCGATGTCCGAGGCAAAGGCGCGCGGCATGGGCTTTGTCGTCAGCCGGGGCGTGCGTGGGCGGCTCGCATGGGCGGAATGGCTGCAACGCCGCTATTCCGGCACGCACCACGCCGCCTAGCGGAGTCCGCAACGCTCGCGGACGAATCCGGCCGTGAGGCTTAAGGCCGCAGCGCGCCGCCAAACACGCGTTGCGCGCGGAGCGCGCTGATGTTTTGGCGACGGTTAGAATATCTCTAACGCCGCACTGATCCGAACCCCGATTGACTTCACGGCGTCCCTGGCTTCCTTCGGCCCGCGTTTCGCGCACACGACACAGAGGAGATATCAGTGAGAGTCATTCGTGTTCTTGCCGTCGCACTGACGGTCGGGATCGGCATGGGGTCGACGGCGATGGCCGACGGTTTCAAGGATTGCACCAAGCTCGACAAGGCGTCTTGGAAGCCGGCGGGCGATGCCGAAGCCAAGGCCAAGGCCGCGGGTTATGAGGTGCGCCGCTCCAAGATCGAAGGCTCCTGCTATGAGGTCTATGGCGTCAAGGAAGGCAAGCTCTACGAGCTGTTCTACAGCCCGGAAGATCTCAGCCTGAAGCACACGATCGCCAAGTAAGGCTGTGCGCCAAGGTGTGAGGGTGGTCCCGTCTTGAACGACAAAGCGGTGCTAGACGTGCGCGGGGTGTCCGGTCGGACCCCCGCGGATAGAACGGTCGCGGTGTGGGACCTTCCGTTGCGCCTCTGGCACTGGGCTCTCGCAGCGTGCGTCTTGACCGCGTGGTTCACGCCGACCGTCCATGACAGGCTTCACCGCATCGTCGGTTATATCGTCATCGCGCTGCTCGCCTTCCGTCTGGTCTGGGGCTTCCGGGGCAGCCGCTACTCGCGCTTTCGCATGACCGGCGTCAGGCTTCGCGCCGCGCCCTCCTATCTCTGGAATCTGCGCCGCGGCATCACCGGCCGCTATATCGGGCTCAATCCCGCCGGCACGTTGATGCTGGTGGCGCTGCTGCTGTCACTCGCCGTCTCGGCGATCACCGGCGCGCTGTCGGTCACAGTCACATTCTTCGGCGTCTGGTGGATCGAGGACACGCATGCTTGGGCATCGGACGCAGTCATCGTCCTCGTCGTGCTGCATTTCGTCGGCGTGGTGGCGATGGGCCTGCTTCAGCGCGAGAACCTGATCCGCGCGATGATTACCGGCCGCAAGCGCATTCGCCGTCATTAGCGAAGTTGGTTTGCACCGCTCGCGCGGCGGGCTGGGTAACCTCTCCCGCAAGCAAGCGGGAGAGCGAGCACACCGTCCCTGTGTCACTGCAACGGCGGATCGCCGCTGGTGCGCTTCTTGGCGAGGTCCATCTCGGTCACCGCGATCAGGATCTCGGCGCGGGTCTTCAGATCAGGCGCTTCCAGCATCGCCTGCTTCTCCGCCGGGCCATAGGGCGACATCATCGCGAGAGCATTGACCAGCGCCTCGTTGGGGGCGCTCTCGACGCCTTCCCAGTCGACCTTGAGATTGTTGGCCTTCAGGAAATCCGCCAGCGCCACCAGCAGCGCCTCGCGGTTGACCTCGTCCTCGCCGAGCCGCGCCTTGAAGTCGTCGGTGAAGGCGAAGAAATCGACCTTGCACTGCCGGTAGGCGGTCAGCACCTCCAGCTCCTCGAGCACCCTGAAGCGCGCAACACCGGTCAGTTCGAGGATGTAGCGGCCGTCGCCGGATTCGGCGAACTGGGTGATGCGGCCGACGCAGCCGACGCGGAACAGTGCCGGCTTGTCGGAATTTTTCGGCGAATGCGCCACGTCAGGCTGGATCATGCCGATCAGGCGATGACCGTCGCGAAAGCAATCGTCGACCATCGCCAGATAGCGCGGCTCGAAGATGTTGAGCGGCATCTGGCCGCGTGGCAGCAGCAGGGCGCCCGGCAGCGGAAACACCGGAATGATTTCCGGAAGGTCGGCGGGGCCGCGATATTCGATGTTGATCGGCATCTGGTCCCCGCGTGGATTTGCGACCCGCGCTTACGAAAACAGGATCGTCGACAAGCGCTTGCGACCCTCGACGGTTGCATCATCCGTGCCGCCCCAGGCCTCGAAGAACTGCACCAGCTGCTTGCGGGCGCCGTCGTCGTTCCATTTGCGGTCGCGCTTGACGATCGCGAGCAACTGCTCGGTGGCGGCGGTGCGATCACCCTTCGCGTTCAGCGCGGTGGCGAGGTCGAACCGCGCCTGATGATCCAGCGGGTTTGCGGCGACTTTCTGTTCCAGTTCAGCGATGGGGCCGAGTTGCTCGGCCTGCTCGGCGAGATCGATCGCGGTCTGCACCGCCTTCACGGCGGGGTCGTTGCGCTTGGATTCCGGCACCATGGCCAGCGTCTGCTTGGCCTGCTCCATCGCGCCGGAGACGGCGTAGCATTTGGCGAGGCCCGCGAGCGCCGCGATGTTGGTGGCGTCATGCTGGAGGGCTTCGGCATAGATCTGCGCGGCGGCCGCAGCGTCGCCCTCGGCGAGCACCGCATCGGCTTCCTGCACGATCTCGGCGACGTTGACCTCGCCTGGCGCGGTGACGCCCTTGGTCAGCTTCTCGATGAAGGCGTTGAGCTGGCTCTCGGGCACCGCGCCCATGAAGCCGTCGGCGGGCTGGCCGTTGACGAAGGCGATCACGGCTGGGATCGACTGGATGCCCATCTGGCCCGGGATCGCCGGATGCTGGTCGATGTTCATCTTGACCAGCTTGACCTTGCCCTTGGCTGCCCGGACCGCCTTCTCCAGCACGGGGGTGAGCTGCTTGCACGGGCCGCACCACTCCGCCCAGAAGTCGATCAGCACCGGCTGGCGCTTCGATTCCTCGATGACGTCCTTCACGAAGGTCTGGGTGGTGGTGTCCTTGATCAGATCGGCCGCAGCCGGGCCCGCTCCGTTACCCTGGTCGATGATCGTCACGGGATCCCCTCGTCTGATGTCTGGAATGGCGGGTCTTTAGCACGTCGCCATCACATATGCTTCGTTTCAGGCCCTAAAATTGGGCCGGGACGGCCGAATTTCAATCCATCGCAGCCGATTCGCCGGTTCCGGGTCATTTTCGGTCGATTTGGCCGCCTCGGAGCGCATATTGGGGCTCCGAAAGCGAGATGATGCTGCCGGTAGCTGTTGCATTCGCCTCCCGCTTTTGGCATACGACAGCCGTTGCCGGCGCGTCACGCGACCGACACAGGATGCGGGTGTAGCTCAGTGGTAGAGCACGACCTTGCCAAGGTCGGGGTCGAGGGTTCGAGCCCCTTCGCCCGCTCCAATTTTTCCCAGAGCATCCAGCCCAATCAGGTCAGTCCGTGGTTCTCCACGCCGCTGGCGGCTGGCTTGGGTCTTCAATGACAATTCTGGTCACCGGCAGCGCCGGCCACCTCGGGGAGGCCATTCTGCGGACGCTTCGGCGCCGCGCGTCGCCTGCGCGCGGGGTTGATCTGAAGGCTTCGCCCTTCACCAGCGCCGTGGGCTCGATCGTCGATCCCACCTTCGTCCGGGCGCAGATGGACGGCGTCACGGCCGTGATCCACACCGCGACGCTGCACAAGCCGCATGTGGCGACCCACAGCAAGCAGGCCTTCGTCGACACCAATGTCACCGGGACACTCAATTTGCTCGAGGCGGCGGTCGCGGCCGGCGTGGCGAGCTTCGTCTTCACCAGCACCACCAGCGCGTTCGGTTCGCAGCTTCGGCCCGAAGCCGGGCAGGCGGCGGTTTGGGTTACCGAGGAGCTGCCGTCGGTGCCGAAGAACATCTACGGCGCCACAAAGCTGATGGCGGAAAATCTGTGCGAGCTGTTCTTTCGCGAGAGGGGCTTGCCGGTCGTGGTGTTGCGAACCTCGCGCTTCTTTCCGGAGGATGATGACGATCCCGCCATGCGGTCAGCCTACCCGCTCGACAACGCGCAGGCCAACGAGCTGCTCTATAGACGGCTGGATATAGCGGATGCGGTCAGTGCGCATCTGCTCGCCGTCGCGCGCGCGGGCGAGATCGGCTTCGGCCGTTACATCGTCTCGGCGACCAGCCCGTTTGGAAGACACCACCTCGCCGCGCTCGCCCGTGACGCCGCCGGCCTCCTGCGCGAGCTGTATCCGGATTGCGCGCAGCTCTATGCCGCGCGCGGCTGGCGGCTCTTCCCCGGGATCGACCGCGTCTATGTCAATGAGCGCGCACAGCGCGAGCTCGGATGGCATCCTGAATTCGATTTCGCCCATGTGCTGGCGAGCCTTCGCGCCGGCTCCGATTTTCGCAGCGCCCTGGCGCGCGAGGTGGGAGCGAAGGGCTATCACGACATGCGGTTCGACGATGGGCCGTACCCCGTCGCCAAATAGGCGCCGCTTTTGTCAATTCGCACGATGAATCAGGCGCGTGGCTCGAGTCACCGCGCTCCGTCAGGCCTTCGCCGTTCTACTGTGCATGGGGTTGTTTTCGCGGTTTTGCGTTGGTCTTCCTTTTCCTGCTCGCAAATGAGGCGCGCGCCATCTCGATTCCGCGTTGCAGCGAGGACGTTGTCATCGCCGCATGCGACGATGTGAGACGATCCGTCTCAATTTTTACGGAGCGCAATCACGGCGCATGCGACGCGCTTTTCACCGCTCGCAGATGTGCTAACCTTTTTGCGTCTGCCACCTCGGCAGACTCCGAACTTCGCCTACTCACAGAGCAAAACAAAGAACGTGCAGCCCTGACGGCTGCCTTAGGGGAGTGACGCGATGAAATCGATGATCCATCGGTCCGTGTTGGCGCTTGCAGCGGTTGCCCTTCTTGCCGGGACAAGTGCAGTCAGCGCGCAACAGCAGGACAAGAACCGTGCCCTGAAGAAGTACGAATCCGGCACCAAGGAATTCTGGACCCATCCGCCGGATGACTGGTTCCTCGGCGACGAGACCGAAGCGCAGAAGGGCCTCGCTCCGCCCTCGGGCCCGCCGACCGGCGCCTCCGACGCCGAGCTCGCCAACATCATCAAGAAGGTGAAGCTTCCGGCGGGCTTCAAGATGGAGGTCTACGCCTCCGGCGTGCTGGCCGCGCGGCAGATGGCCTGGGGCGACAAGGGCACGCTGTTCGTCGGCTCGTTCGGCCTCGGCAACGTCTATGCCATCAAGGACAATGGCGGGAAGAAAGAGGTCAAGACCATCCTCAAGGGGCTGAACATGCCCACGGGTCTGGCCGTCAAGGATGGTGCGCTCTACGTCATCGCGGTCGACAAGCTGATCCGCTACGACGACATCGAGAACAAGCTCGACAATCCCGGCCAGGGCAAGGTCGTCTATGACGACATGCCGTCCTATGCCGCGCATGGCTGGAAGTACATCGCCGTCGACAAGGAAGGCTGGTTCTACATTCCGTTCGGACCGCCCTTCAACATCGGCATTCCGCCGACCAGCGTCTCGCAGATCCGGCGCGTCGATCCCAAGACCGGCAACGCCGAGATCTACGCGCTCGGCGTTCGCAACTCGGTCGGCGGCGACGTCGATCCGCGCACGGGCAAGTACTGGTTCACCGAGAACGCACGTGACTGGGTCAGCGACGATCTGCCGAGCGACAAGCTGAACATGATCTCCAGGCTCGGCGAGCATTTCGGCTATCCCTACTGTCACCAGGGCGACCTTCCCGATCCGAAGTTCGCGATGGGCCACAAATGCTCCGAGTTCACGCCGCCCGTGCTGAACCTCGGCGCTCACGTCGCTCCGCTCGGCATGAAGTTCTATACCGGCGACCAGTTCCCCGCCGAGTACAAGAACAACATCCTGATCGCCGAGCACGGCTCCTGGAATCGTCACAAGTACCAGGGCGCCCGCATCATGCGCGTGATCGTCGGACCCGACGGCAAGAACGCCAAGCAGGAGGTGTTCGCCTCCGGCTGGATCGAGGGTGATCAGGGCTATCTCGGCCGCCCCGACGACATCATCCTCGCCAAGGACGGCTCGATCCTCGTCGCCGACGACTGGGCCGGCGCGATCTATCGTATCAGCTACAGCAAGAAGTAGCGCGACGTGACAGAGAGGCTGCGGTGGCCATGAAGCGGCCGCAGCCTCGTTCATTTGAAAGTCTCACTGTCGTTCCGGATTGCGCGCCACCTGCGTGCAAGTGCGGAACCCATGCCCACGAGCGGGGGTTATGGATTCCGGGCTCGTGCTCCGCACGCCCCGGAATGACGCGTTCGACAGATCGGAATCCTCACGATGCGCCGGCAATTCATCTCGCACGCAATCAGCGCGATGGCGCTCGTCACGCTCGGCTTTCTTCCGGCAGATGCCGCCGACAACGCCGCCCTCCAGGAGAAGGCGGCCGTGTGCTCCGGCTGTCACGGCGAGAACGGGATCTCGCAGACCGAAAACATCCCCTCGTTGGCAGGCCAGCCCGATCAATTCCTGCAATGGCAGCTCGTGTTCTTCCGCGCCGGCTCGCGCAAGAACGAGCAGATGCAGCCGATTGCCGAGCAAATCCCCAACGAGGACGTCCGCAGCCTCGGCGCCTATTTCGCGGCCATGACGCCGCCGAAACCAGCCGAGGACCGGGATCCGGACCTGTCGAAAAAGGGTGCGCAAGTGGCCGTCGGCCGCCGCTGCGCCTCGTGCCATACCGATAGCTTTGCCGGCACCAAGGCCGTCGCGCGACTCGCAGGGCAGCGCGAGGAATATTTGGTGAAAGCGCTGCACGACTACAAAAGCAGCCAGCGCGTCGGCGGCGGCGTCGCCGCAATGGCCGATGTCGCCTATCACATGAGCGACGAGGAAATCACCGCCGTCGCCCACTATCTGGCGTATTTCAAATAGCGCTGTACGGAGCCGCAAACCCTACTGTCGTCCCGGACAAGCCAAGCGTAGATCCGGGATGACGATCGAGTGAGAGGCCCTACCCCGCCCGTTGCTTCTCATACGCCTTGAGATGCGTATACGCGATGCGCAGCTTCGGCACCGGCACCTTGGCGGCATCGGCGCGCACGATGAGGTCGCCGATCACGTGATCGGCCTCGACCGGGAAGCCGGCCTTGATGTCGCGGAACATCGAGGCCGTCATCGGTGAGCCCTCGGTGGTGAGGTTGCCCTTGACGCGCTCGAAGAACGGTCCACCCGGCGGGTAGCCCGACGCGGTCGCGATCGCGCTGGTCTCGTCCAGCATGCCGAGCAGGAAGTCCCGGCCACCGGGCGCGGCGAGGATGTTGCCGACGGACGTGCGCATCAGGCTGGTGGAGGCCGCAAGCGAGGAGAGGAACACCCACTTCTCCCACATGTCCTGCATGATGTTCTGGCTGGCGGTGGCGCCGACAATGCCGCTCTTGAAGGCCTCGTCGATCGCCTTGACGCGGTCCGACATCGTGCCGTCGCGCTCGCCATAATTGATCGACTGCATCGGCTGTAGCTGCACCACCTCGCGCTTCTCGTTGAGGGTGGCAGCGATGGCGCAGAGGCCGCCGAGCACGCGCTCCTTGCCGAACCTCTGGTCGAGCGTGTCGAGATGCTTCATGCCATTGAGCATCGGGATGATCGCAGTGTTCGGCCCGACCGCCGGCGCAAACGACTTGATGGCGTCGTCGAGGTCGAATGCCTTGCAGCTCAGCAGCACGACGTCGAACTGGTCCTTGATCGCGTCGGCCTGCACGGTCGGCGGATTCTTCAAGGTCACGTCGCCATTCGGGCTCTTGAGGACGAGGCCGTCTTTGGCGAGCTCGCTGGCGCGCTTGGGGCGGACCAGGAAGGTCACGTCGCGGCCAGCCTGCAACAGCCTGCCACCAAAATAGCCGCCGATGGCGCCGGCGCCGACCACGAGGATACGCATGGGGAGGTCCTTGTTGTTGCTTCTTTCGTCGTCCTGGCTAAAGCCAGGACGACCTCGACGAGACTACTAGCTTTCCGGGAGATGCAGGAATCACTTCTCCAGCACCATCTCCTCGACCTCACGCAGCTGCTCCTTGCCGAAGAACATCTCGTTGCCGACGAAGAAGGTCGGCGAGCCGAAGGCGCCGCGTGCGACCGCCTCCTCGGTGTTCTTGATCAGCTTGGCCTTCACGTCGGGCTCCTGGGCGCGCGCGAACAGCTTCTGGGCGTCGAGCCCCGAGGACGCCAGCGCTTTTGCGGCGACTTCAGGATCGTCCATTTTCTTCGGCTCGCGCCACATATGATGGAAGGCGGCATCGACATATTTCTCGAACACGCCCTCGGCTTGCGCCGCGATTGCCATGCGCATCAGGTTCAGCGTGTTGACGGGGAAGTTGGGATTGAACACGTAAGGCTGGACCTTGAAGCGCTTGAGAAAGCGTTCGGTCTCGACCTGCTGGAATTCGCGCTTGTTCTTGATGCCGGCCAGCGTCTCCGCCGGCGACTTGTTGTTTGTCGACTTGAAGATACCGCCGAGCAGGATCGGCACATATTCGAACTTGACGCCGATGCGCTGCTCGATCGCCGGGATCGCCAGGTGGCTCAGATAGGCATTCGGGCTGCCGAAATCGAACAGGAATTGCGGGGCTGTGCGGGTCAAGTTCGTTCTCCCTGATGTCGCTTTCGAGTCATTGTGGCGCAGCGCGCGGCGCAGGTCCACCGTTTAATGATGGTCATAATATCTTGACGATCAGACCAGGCGCTTGATCGCCCGCTTGCGCCACACCAGAAGGTAATAGCCCATCTGCAAAACGAACATGGCGCAGAATACGATCGGATAGGCGGCCCACACGCCGCTGAGGCCGATCGTGCGGCTGAGGATCACCGCCGACGGCAGCTCGATCGCGAGAATCGCGAAGATCGACAGCAACATCGGTGTCATTGCGACGCCGGCGGCCCGCATCGCGCCGGAGAACGTCGTCGCAAGGCCGAACGGCACCGAGCTCCACAAGGCGACGAAGAGCAATCCTTTCGCCAGATCGAGCACGGCGCGGTCGGTGATGAAGATGCCCAGAACGGCGCGTGGTGCGAGATAGATCAACGCCACCAACCCGCCGGTCAGCACGAGGTTGAGCGCCAGGCCCGTGCGAACAATGCCGTCGAGGCGCGCCCGGTCGCCGCCGCCGACTGCCTGCGCGCCGAGGATCGAGACCGCAATCGAAATCGACATCGCCGTGAACTGCGTGTAGCCCATCACCTGGTTGACCGCACCGTAAGCCGCGGTGGCGTCGGAGCCGAAGCCGTTGACGAGACCAAGCAATACCAGCTCGGCAATCGCCATCACGACCATGCCGACCGCGCTCGGCAAACCGATGCCGAGGATCTGTCCGATCACCGCGCGATTGAGCCGCACATGGCGCAGCAGCGCGACGTCCGGCGCGAGCGCGTGCTGCTTCCGCAGCAGATAGGCCGCCAGCACGATCAGCGTTACCGTGTTGGCGATTGCGGCGGCCCAGGCGGGGCTGGTGATGCCGACGGTACCAAGGATCAGCATTGGCGTCAGGATCAGGCCGATCGCCGTCGACAATGCCAGAGCCAGCAACGGCGTCACTGTATCGCCGACGCCTCTGATCATCGCCGTCGTCAGCAGGAAGACGAAGCCGAGCGGCATCGTCAGCAGCATGATGCGCGCGTAACGGCTCGCCTGGTCGAGAATGTCCGCGGGCGTCGCGAGCAGCATCATCAGTTGCCGGCTGAACAGGCCCCCGACCAATCCCACCGAGATCGAGAGCAGCAAGCCGACCGCGAGCGTCGTGCCGGCGACGATCTTGATCCTGTCGTGCTTGCCCGCGCCAAAGGCCTGGCCGATCAGCACGGTGGCGCCGGTGCTCAATCCCATGACGAAGGCGAACAGGAAGAAGAACACCGGAAAGAAGGTCGAGACCGCAGCGAGTGCGTCCACGCCGATCATCTGGCCGAGATAGACATTGCTGACGGTGCCGAACAGCGACTGCAGCGCGTTGCTCAGCATGAGCGGTGTGAGGAAGCGCAGAAAAGTTCGCCAGAGCGGCTTCGGAGCGGACATGGGTTTGCCTTTCATCGGAGCGAGCAAAGCCGTTGCCGCGCGATGCAGACGCGGCGTGGCCGTTGATGGGGTTGTTGGAGATCGCGCTCTTAAGCGCGGTCGCTGTAGGCGAGCTTGACGATGTGATCGCGGATGTCGGCCGGCCAGTCGGCAATCAGTCCGGTGAAGCGCCGCCGGTCATCCGCAAACAGCGCGCGCGAGGCTTCCTCGAACTGCGCGAGATTGCCGGCCATGGTCGACATGAAGTGATAGGCCGCATCGCGCGCCTGCCGCTCGCGATCCCTGTCGCCGCTTGCGCGCCTGGCCTCGTCGACGAGCTTTCGCAGCGCGACCGAGGCGCCGCCGGGCTGGGCGTTGAGCCACTCCCAATGCCGCGGCAGCAGCGTCACCTCGCGCGCGACCACGCCGAGCTTTGGCCGGCCGCGTCCGCGCGGTTCAGTTGGTGGAGTGGCCTCCTCGACCGGTGGCGGGATCAGCTTCGCCAGGCGCGCCAGCACCTCGCGATCGCCGCCGCGCAGATCGAAGTCGATCGATCGGCCGGTGGCGTCCTCGAAGATGATGATCGGCTCGTCCGGCCGTGCCGCCACACGCTTGACGACCAGCGCGACCTCGCCAGCCGGCCCGGACACCAGGCGATGCTGTCCCTGGAAGGCGGTGAAAATCCTCTGCATTGAAATCATTGCCATATTGACGACATTGACGCCTTTAATACCCGGGTAAATAGCCGCGGTCAATATACCCGGATGAAAATATTCATCAGGGTGGCTCGACATTGCGCTGCCGGGCTGGCAGGTACGCGACCGACCGACCATGCCTACTCCTGGGGATCTCGCGATGCTGACCGTCCACCACCTCAACAACTCGCGTTCGCAGCGGGTGCTGTGGCTGCTCGAGGAACTGGGCGTGCCCTACGAGATCGTGCGCTATCAGCGCCAGCCCGACATGCGCGCACCAAAGGAGCTGCGTGCGATTCATCCGCTCGGCAAATCGCCCGTCATCACCGACAACGGCAACACCATCGCCGAGTCGGGTGCGATCATCGAATATCTGATCGCGACCTACGGCAACGGCCGGCTGATCCCGCCGCCCGATACGCCGGAGCGGCTGCGCTTCACTTATTGGCTGCACTACGCGGAAGGTTCTGCGATGTCGCCGCTGCTGCTAAAGCTGCTGTTCACGCTGATGCCGAAGCGCGCCCCGGCGCTGCTTCGTCCGCTGGTGCGCAAGGTCTCGAACCAGGCGCTCACTGCGCTGGTCAATCCGCAGCTCAAGCAGCACATGGATTATTGGGAAGGCGAGCTCGGCAAGAGCGAGTGGTTCGCCGGCAACGAGTTCACCGCGGCCGATATCCAGATGAGCTTCCCGCTGGAAGCAG
This sequence comes from Bradyrhizobium sp. WYCCWR 13022, assembly GCF_030435535.1. Classification (NCBI taxonomy): domain Bacteria; kingdom Pseudomonadati; phylum Pseudomonadota; class Alphaproteobacteria; order Hyphomicrobiales; family Nitrobacteraceae; genus Bradyrhizobium; species Bradyrhizobium sp. WYCCWR 13022. The sequence goes on along the minus strand of NZ_JAUIZJ010000016.1, from coordinate 194,209 downwards.
CGCAAGCGCGCGGCGGGCTCGAGCAGGGCCATCCCAAGGCGATGGCGTTCCTCGATCGCATCCATGCGCGGCCGGCCTATGCGCGCGCGCTGGAAAAAGGCGGGCCGTACCAGGTGGGGCGGTAAGCTTCCTCACCGCCCCAATATCATGCTTCAGTCTGCGTGCAGTATGCGTCCGCGCGTCTCGGGCAGCGCGAAGGCAGCGATGAAGAACAGGGCGTAGGCGGCGACTGCGAAGATCGCGATCGCATTGGCCAGCGAGGTCGACGCCGACAGCGCCCCGACGAGGAACGGAAACAGCGCACCGATGCCGCGGCCGAAATTATAGCAAAAGCCCTGGCCCGAGCCGCGCAGCCGCGTCGGATAGAGCTCGGTCAGGAACGCGCCGACCCCGGAGAAATAGCCCGAGGCGAAGAAGCCGAGCGGGAAGCCCAGCACCCACAGGATCTCGTTGTTGAGCGGCAGCTGCGTGTAGAGCAACACCACGGCCATCGCGCCGATCGAGAAGATCAGGAACAGGTTGCGCCGCCCGATCCGGTCGGCAAGCCAGGCGCCGGTAAGATAGCCGATGAAGGAGCCGACGATCAGCGTCGAGAGATAGCCGGTCGAGCCGACGATCGACAGATGCCGCTCCTTGGTCAGGAACTGCGGCACCCAGAAGGTGATGGCATAGTAGCCACCCTGGCAACCCGTCGCCGCCAGTGACGCAAGGATCGTGGTTTTCAGGATCGGGCCCGAAAAAATCTCCCAGAGCGCCGGACGATCTCCGCTCGCGGCGTGCTTCGCGCGCGCTTCGGCGGCGATCTCCGGCTCGGTGACGGAGCGGCGGATGTAGAACACCAGCAGCGCCGGCAGCGCGCCGATCACGAACATCCAGCGCCACGCCGTTTCCGCCGGCATCGACGAGAACAGGATCGCCTGCGACAGCACCGCAAGGCCCCAGCCGACCGCCCAGCCCGACTGCACCGAGCCAACTGCGCGTCCACGATATTGCGGCCGGATCGCCTCGCCCATCAGCACGGCACCTGCGGCCCACTCGCCGCCGAAGCCGAGACCGAGCACGGCGCGCGCGATCAGAAGCTGTTCGAAATTCTGCACGACGGCGCAGACCAGCTAGAAGAACGAGAACCAGATGATGGTGATCTGGAGCGTCCTGACCCGGCCGATGTGGTCGGAGAGGTAGCCGCCGAGCCAGCCGCCGATGGCGGACGCGAGCAGCGTCACCGTGCCGGCAAGGCCTGCCGAGGCCGCGTCGACCTTCCACAGCGCGATGATGGTGCCGATCACCAGCGGGTAGATCATGAAGTCCATGCCGTCGAGCGCCCAGCCCGCCGCGCAGGCCCAGAAGGTTCGGCGCTCGGCCGCATTCATGTCGCGGTAGAAGGCGAGAAGGCTGGTGTCGTCGATCTCGGCGCGCTCGATGCGCTGGAGCGGATCGGCTGTGGTCATGTGCGTTTCCCCGGCAAAATCTTTTGGTCGGGCGGTGGTAGCACGCACGGAGGCCGGCGCAAGCCGGCGCGTGCCTCCTGCCATGCATCGACCGGGTTACTGTCCTGCGGCTTCCGTGCCGCGCGTCCGTGGATCGGGTGCGCCGAGCGGCCCGTTCGCTGTTACGGCAATCGAATTGGCGGAGGTTTGTCCCATCGGCTCGACGATGAGATGGTCCATCGCCTTCAGCGAGGACAGCACATCGTCGGGGAAGCCGCGCTCGACCCGTACCTCGTCCGGCAACCATTGATGATGCAGCCGCGGCGCGGCTACGGCGGCGGCCACGTCCATCTTGTAGTCGAGCACGTTGACGATCACCTGAAGCACGGTCGAGATGATGCGGCTGCCGCCGGGCGAGCCCGTCACCAGCACCGGCTTGCCGTCCTTCAGCACGATGGTCGGCGACATCGAGGACAGTGGCCGCTTGCCGGGCCCCGGCAGATTGGCTTCGTATCCGACGAGACCATAGGCATTGGAGGCGCCGACGGCCGCAGTGAAATCGTCGAGCTCGTTGTTGAGCAGCACGCCGGTGCCGTCGGCGACGAGGCCGACGCCGTAGCTGAAGTTGAGCGTGTAGGTATTGCTGACGGCGTTGCCGCTGCTGTCGACGACGGAGAAATGCGTGGTGTTGCTGCCTTCCCGCGGCGCGGGTGGGGCGGATACGATCTTCTTTGACGGCGTCGCACGATCGGTGGAGATGCTCGCGCGCAGTTTGGCAGCATAGTCTTTCGCCGTGAGCCGATCGATCGGCGCATTGACGAAGGCGGGATCGCCGAGATAGCGCGCGCGATCCGCGTAAGCGCGCTTCATGGCTTCGATCAGCAGATGCAGCGACGCCGGCGAGCCCTGCTTCAAATCGGCGAGCTGAAAGCCTTCGAGGATATTGAGCGTTTCCACCAGCACCACCCCGCCGGAGGATGGCAGCGGCATCGAGACGATGTCGTAGCCGCGATAGGTGCCGCGCACCGGCGCGCGGATGACGGCTTGATAGGCCTTCAAATCCGCCGGCGTCATGATGCCGCCGGCATCGGACACGGACTTGGCGATCTTCTCGGCCACCGGGCCCTCGTAGAAGCCGCGCGGTCCCTGCGCGGCGACGCTCGCCAGCGTGTCGGCGAGGTCGCTCTGCACCAGCCTGTCGCCTTCGCCAAACGGCTTGCCATCCGGCTTTGCGAAAGCTTTCGTCGAGGATGGCCAGCGCGCGAACCGCGGGTACCAGCCCGGCAGCGTATCGGCGATGTCATCGGTGACAATGAACCCGTCGCGAGCAAGTGCAATCGCAGGTTCGAGCAATTGCGCCAGCGTGAATTTGCCCGAGCCGTACTTCTCGAGTGCCAGCGAAAGGCCAGCGACCGTTCCGGGCACGCCGATGCCCAGCCCGGAATCCCGCGATTTGGCGGGATCAGGCTTGCCATCGGGTCCAAGGAAAATTTGCGCCGTGGTCGCCGCCGGCGCGGTCTCGCGATAATCGATCGCGATGTCCTCGTTGTGCTCGGCCGAATGGATCATCATGAAGCCGCCGCCGCCGATATTGCCCGCGCGCGGATAAGTCACCGCCATGGCGAAGCCGGTCGCAACGGCGGCGTCGACGGCATTGCCGCCACGCCGCAAGACGTCGGCCCCGACCCGCGCAGATATCTTCTCCTGCGCCACCACCATGCCATGCTCGGCTGGGATAGCGTGAACCGTGTCGAGCGCAGGAGGGAGATAGGCCCGCCGCGCATCCTGCGCGGTCGCCGATGCAAGACCGAACGCCAGAGCACCGACGAGCGCTAGGAAAGTCCGCCGTGTCGAAAATGACGCCATCATCAAAATTCCGCCGAGCCTTCTGGCCAATTCACACGCGTCACTGCAATGCTATACGGTTTGCGCTAAGAGGGACAAAACAGTTTGTGATGAGGACTGCGCAATGACGACGATTGCCTCGGATGCGCGCGTGACCGGCGCCCCGCGGACCTATCCGCCGCGCGCCGCCGTCATCAGCTGGATCTTCTTCGATTGGGCCGCGCAGCCCTATTTCACCCTGATCACGACTTTCGTGTTCGCGCCCTATTTCGCCACCAGCATCGCGCCGGATCCTGCCACCGGCCAATCGCTCTGGGGTTTTGCGATGGCAGCAGCTGGCATGGCGATCGCTTTGCTGTCGCCCGTGCTCGGCGCCATCGCTGATGCTTCCGGTCGCCGCAAGCCCTGGATCGCGGCGTTCGGCGCGGTTCTGGTGCTGGCCTCCTGTACATTGTGGATCGGCAAGCCCGGTGATCACGCCATCATTCCGCCGTTGCTCACGGCGGTCGCGCTCGCCAGCGTCGGCGCGGAATTCGCCACCGTCTTCAACAATGCGATGATGCCGACCCTGGTGCCGCCGGAGCGCATCGGCCGGCTTTCCGGCACCGGCTGGGCGACGGGCTATATCGGTGGCATCGTCAGTCTGGTCATCGTGCTCGGCTTCCTCGCCGCCAATCCCGAGACCGGCCGCACGCTGCTCGGCTTCACCCCGCTGTTCGGGCTCGATCCCGCCACGCATCAAGGCGATCGCGCTGCAGGGCCGCTGACGGGGTTGTGGTTCATCGTCTTCGTGACGCCGATGTTCCTGTTTACGCCGGATTATCCGGCGAAGCGCCCGATGGGCGAGGCGCTGTACGAAGGCCTCGCTGATCTCACGCGATCGCTGAAGGATCTGCCGCAGCAGAAATCGCTCGCCGCGTTTCTGCTCGCGAACATGATCTATACCGATGGCCTCGTGTCGCTGTTCGCATTCGGCGGCATCTATGCCGCCGGTACCTTCGGCTGGCACACGATCCAGATCGGCACGTTCGGGATCATCCTCGCCATCGCCGGAACCTTTGGCGCCTGGCTTGGCGGCAAGCTCGATGACTTCCTCGGCCCGAAGCGCGTGATTGCCGGCAGCATGCTGATCCTGCTGCTTGCGGTCGCGGCGATCCTGCTCGTCGACAAGGACAGCGTGCTGTTCGTCAAGGTCGCGCCGCCGGTACCGGGCGGACCGCTGTTCGGCGCCGCCGCCGAGCGTGCCTATATCGTGCTGGGGTGTTTGATCGGCGCGGCCGGTGGCCCGCTCCAGGCGGCTTCGCGCACGCTGCTGATCCGGCTCGCACCGAAGGATCGCATCGCTCAGTATTTTGGCCTGTTCGCGCTGACCGGAAAGGTCACGTCCTTCATCGGCCCGCTGCTGATCGGTGTGATCACCGCGGTCACCGCGAGCCAGAAGGCCGGCATGGCCGTGCTGGTCGTGTTTTTCGTCACCGGGTTCGCGCTGTTGATGCGGGTGAAGGAGTAGCATCTCCACCGTCATCCCGGGGCATCGCGGAGCGATGAACCCGGAATTTGGAGGTTGTCGCGCGAGATTCCGGGTTCGCGCTGCGCGCGCCCCGGAATGATGGCAGAATCAGTGTCGGAAGTGCCGCGTTCCCGTGAACACCATGGCGATGCCGTGTTCGTCGGCGGCCTTGATCACCTCGTCGTCGCGCATCGAGCCGCCGGGCTGCACCACGGCGGTGGCGCCGGCTTCGATGCAGGCAAGCATGCCGTCGGCGAACGGGAAGAACGCGTCCGACGCCACGACAGAGCCCTTGGTCAGAGGTTCCGCGAGTTTCAGCTCGTTGGCTGCATCCTGCGCCTTGCGCGCGGCGATGCGGGCTGAGTCGACGCGGCTCATCTGGCCCGCGCCGATGCCGACGGTGGCGAGACCCTTGGCGTAGATGATGGTGTTGGACTTGACGTGTTTTGCTACCCGGAACGCGAACTTCAGGTCGCGCATCTCCGCGTCGGTGGGCGCACGTTTTGTCACAACCTTGAACGTCATGTCGTCGACCACGGCGTTGTCGCGGCTCTGCACCAGAAGGCCGCCTGCGACCGTCTTGGCGGTGAGACCGGGCGAACGCGGATCAGGCAGGCTGCCGGCAAGCAGCAGGCGAAGGTTCTTGCGTGCGCCGATGATGGAAATGGCTTCCTCGCTAGCGTCGGGCGCGATGATCACCTCGGTGAAGATCTTGGTGATCTCGCGTGCAGTGTCGGCGTCGAGCGCGCGGTTCATTGCGATGATGCCGCCGAAGGCCGAGGTGGAGTCGCAAGCCAGTGCCTTGCGATAGGCCTCGACCAAGTTGGCTCCTTCGGCCACGCCGCAGGGATTGGCGTGCTTGACGATGACGCAGGCCGCGGTGCGCTTGGTGTCGAATTCGCCGATGCATTCATAGGCCGCGTCGGTATCGTTGATGTTGTTGTAGGAGAGCTCCTTGCCCTGCAGCTGCCGCGCGGTCGAGACGCCCGGGCGCTTGTCCGGCGTCGCGTAGAACGCCGCGGTCTGGTGCGGATTCTCGCCGTAGCGCAGCGACTGGATCAGCTTGCCGCCGAAGGCGCGGAAATCGGGCGCGTCGATCTCGAGCTGGCGGTTGAACCAGTTCGAGATCGCAGCGTCGTAAGCCGCGGTGCGCGCATAGGCCTTCGCGGCAAGCTGGCGGCGCAGCTTCAGCGTCGTGGCACCGTTGTTCGCGGCGAGCTCGTCGAGCACGGCCTTGTAGTCGTCGGCTTCCACAACGACAGCGACGTCGTCATGGTTTTTCGCGGCGGCGCGGATCATCGCGGGGCCGCCGATGTCGATGTTCTCGATGCAATCCTCGAAGCCGGCGCCTTTGTCGACGGTCGCCTCGAACGGATAGAGATTGACGACGAGCAGGTCGATCGGCGCGATGCCATGCGCCTTCATCGCCTCGGCGTGCTCCTTGTTGTCGCGGATCGCGAGCAGGCCGCCATGCACCTTCGGATGCAGCGTCTTGACGCGGCCGTCCATCATCTCGGGGAAGCCGGTGAGCTCGGAAACGTCCTTCACCTTGAGGCCCGCCGCGGCAATCGCCTTCGCGGTGCCGCCGGTCGAGACCAGTTCGACATCATGCGCGGCAAGCGCCTTGGCGAACTCGATCAGGCCTGATTTGTCGGAGACGGAAAGAAGGGCGCGGGTGACGCGGCGGGGATGGTCAGTCATGAGCAAGATCCTCTGCTAACGGAGTGTCTATGCCCAGGCGCGCGGCGGATATGTGTCGCGCTTCCCGATGGTGCTCCATCCAAGGTCGCCAGTCGCGCGAACGAGCGCTCGATAGCAGCTTTTGGCCGTTTTCACAACGACGAGATGAGCCGAATCGAGCGCGTCTACAGCGGAAGTTCCGGCTCCCGGCGAGCATTGCGGCGGGCGTTGGTCACCGCAGGCGAGGCGGTCGAACGCACAAAACTCCAGCGGATCGAGGGCGCCTGGCGGGCATCCTGGCGGATCACGATCTGGGCGGTGCGGCGGGGCCCGTCATTGCCGGCCAGGAACACGCTGTCCTCGAGATCGACCTTGTCGTCGAGCGCTTCGAAGGTCCAGACGTCGCGGTTCGGCAGCACCAGCATGACGCCGCGGGCATCCGACAGCCGGCTCGCCTTCACCGCCGGATGCAGATGGAAGCGCAACGCGAAATCGGCATCAGGGCCCTTGAGGCGCGCGCCTTGCGGCGGCGACAGCGTGTCCTCACCGTCGATTCGCGCGCCGTCATTGGCCACCATCAGCACGCGGCGATGGATCACGCCGAATTTGGCGAGATAGCCGTCATGCGAGGTCGTCAGCAGCGTGCCGTCCTGCACGATTTCGCGATAGCTCTCGACTTCATGGGGGCCGCTGATGATCGGCGCGCCGTGCAGCAGCCGCTTCATCGCCGACATCTCGACGAACTGGCAGGACGACGTGTCGTGATAGCTCAGCGTCGAATGCGCCACGGTGCCGCGCGCGAACGGTCGCCAATTGTCGCGGCCCGTGGTCGGCATGCCGCAATTGGTGACGATACGGCTGGTGCCGGATGACAGTTCGAACGACAGGCAACCGGCATGTGCATCGTGGCTCACGCCCGGCGGCGGCGGCGGGCCGGTGTCGATGATCACGGTGGTCGGGCCGGCATCGAGGCGCTGGAAGCCGGTGTGCGGCATGTTCGCCATCGGTGCGCCGTGGGCATCGTCATAAGCGAGCAGTGTCGCAAGCAGGTCCGACGGCGTCGCGCTCATGCCGTTGAACAGCGCGAAATTGCCGTCGCCATGCCGGAAGAAACGCAGCATCGGCATCATGCGATCGATCGCGTTGAGCAGCGCCGGCGGCGGCGCAATGTTGCGCGCGGCAAAGGTCTGCCGCAGCGGCAACAGGTCGATCAGCAGTTCGATCAGCGCACCGGGGTTGCGCGAGATGTGTCCGCCGTCGGGAAGGATCTGCCGCTGCAATTCGTCTGAGAGCTTTTTCGACGCGCCGCGGATGTGACGCGCCTGGTTGGCGAGGCAGAGCGTCGTGTAGCACAGCGCGATCTGCACCTGTAGCTTCGGCACCCCGTCGGGGATGTTGACCATGGTGTAGCGCAGGAAGCGGATCTCGCGCGCGAGCGCGCGCAGGTAGCGGCGATAGAACTTGTTGTCGGTGTCGTTGAGAACCAGCGGTGCCTGCGACAGCAATGAGATCACGCGCCGGGCCAGCACATCGGCGCGGCGCGCCACCGGCCGGCGCTTGTTGGCGGGATTGCTGATCCAGTCCTCGACCAGCGCCCGCGCATTCGCCCGCGTCAACGCGGTGTCGGCGGCGCGCAAGTGACGCAGCCAGCCGAAGCCGAGCAGCGCGACCTCCCAATCTTCCGAGGGCGGATCGAGATCGAAGATCGAGCGGCCGTGGCAATTGACGATCTTGCCGGCGAAGACGAAGCGCCCGGCATAGATCTCGGCAGCGCGTGTCGCATCCGCGGTTCGCAGATCATGCGGTGCGATGATCAGCCGATCGGTGCGGCCGGGCCAGACCCGCGACAACGCGACGGAACCGCCGCTCGCGCGCGCGAGCATGTTCCGCGCGAAGCGGTTCATGACCAGCGTCGAGATACGTCTGCGTTGAGCGACCGACACGCCTTGCCTTGAAGGGGGAGAGGATTCCGACGAATCCTTATTAATCCCAAAATCGGTCGGCTGACACCACCTTGAAAGGCTCCGAATCAGGGTGTCGGTAGCAAAATCCGGTGCAAAATCAGGATTTAACGAGCCGGGCCGCGTAAAATCCGTCGAGCCCGCCGAGCTTCGGGTCGGCGTGCGGCAGGTGGCTCGGCAGGGTCCGGAGATCGCCCTCAGGGGTGATGATCTCGCTGAGCCCGGAGACCTCGCTGGCATCGATCGGTACGCGGCGAAGCGCAGGCTCCGCGGCCAGCAGAGTGGCGACGGCCTGCTCCCCTTCTTCGGGTTCCAGCGAACAGGTGCAGTAGACCAGCGTCCCGCCCGGTTTGAGCAGCGATACGGATTTGCGCAGAAGCCGTTGCTGCAGAACGGTCATCGCGGCGACGTCGGATTCCTGCCGCAGCCATGCGACGTCGGGGTGCCGGCGGATTGTCCCGGTCGAGGTGCAGGGCGCGTCGATCAGGACTCCATCGAAGCCCTCTGCCGGCCCTGCCCATTCCACGGCGTCAGCGACGACAGTCTCGGCCTCGAGCGACAGCCGACTCAGGTTTTCGCGCAGGCGTGCCACCCGGGCAGGCGAGCGGTCGAGCGCCGTGACACGCGCGCCGGCTTGTGCAAGTTGTGCCGTCTTGCCTCCGGGCGCGGCGCAGAGGTCGGCGATGGATTTGCCCTTGATGTCGCCGAACAGCCGGACCGGCAGTGCGGCGGCGGCATCCTGCACCCACCATTGTCCCTCGGCGAAGCCGGGCAGCATCGTCACCGAGCCATGCAGCAGCGTACGCACCGATCCGGTCGGCAGCACTTCGCCGTGCAGCCGGCTCGCCCATTGCGCGGCGTCGGACTTCACGGTCAGGTCGAGCGATGGTTCGTGACCGAGCGCGAGCGCCATCTCCCGTGCGGTCGCCTCGCCGTAATGTGCGCTCCAGCGCGCCAGCAGCCAGGGCGGCAGGTCCAGCGATTGGGTCGCGACCTCCTCGACCAGCGCCTGGCCCTCGCGCGCGCAGCGGCGCAGCACGGCGTTGACGAGGCCGGCATAGCGCGCGGCGCGCCGGTCGGATTGCACAAGGCGCACCGAGAGATCGACCGCGGCGTGATCGGGCACGTCCATCCAGAGGATCTGGGCGGCGCCGATCAGCAGCGCGCTCTGCGCGCGCGGCGCGTCGGACGGGATGCCCTTGTCGAGCAGGCGCGACAGCACATGGCCGAGGGTGCCGAGGCGGCGCAGGATGGTTGCGACCAGGCGCCGCATCAGGGCGCGGTCGCGGTCGGCGAGCGTCTTCAGTCCGGGATGGGCACCGGAGCCATCGAGCTGGTCGTCGAGCGTGCGGTGCTTGTGCAGGACGCCATCGACGATGTCGGCAGCGATCCGCCGTGCCGCGAGACCGGGCACTTCGGACGGAGGGGCAAAACGTTGAGATGGCATGCGGAAGCAAGGTTCTGAGCGAGCGGCAGTTCCGCCGAGAGGGGCGCATGCCTAGAGAGCACAGTGTCTGGCACGCGAATATGCCAAATGTAAGAATGGCCTCTGGCGATTTCAGCCCTTAGCTGCCATTTCAGCAATGCGATATTGGATCTCGCGCCTGTCGCGATCCTGCGCTAGGAACCCGGACGATGAACGACCAACCTCCCGCTTCCAGTCGCAAGCCCTTGCCGCCTGCCGCGCAGCGCGCGTTGGCTGAGGCGGAGGAGCGTCGGCGGGCTGCGGCGGCACATGCCGAGGCTGCACCGAAAGAATTGCAGGGGCCGAAGGGGCCTGAGCCCACGCGCTACGGCGATTGGGAGCGCAAAGGCATCGCCTCCGATTTCTGAGGTTCGGCTTTTTCGAGGTCACTTGTCGGTTCGGCCGACTCAGCCCTAGCGTGCGCGGATGCCGCGCTTCGACCCAGATCGCTCCTATCGGTCGTCTTACGGCGGCTCCCCATTCGGCCGTCGCTTCTCCGGACTGTTGCCGTGGATGTTCGTGGTCGGCATCGTCACGGTGATCGTGCTCAGCTTCCGGCATGGCACCCACTGGCCCGTTCCGTATGCGGCTGACGACCGCGCCAGCGAGATCATCCTGCAGCATTCAGGCAATCCCGACGATCGCCTGCAAGTCGACGTCGTCCGCACCATCGATGGCGACACGTTTCTCGCGCGCGTGCATCAGCACGACGGACGCGATCTCGTCGCGCGGGTTCGCCTGCGCGGCATCGATGCGGCCGAGATGAAGGCGTCCTGTCAGGACGAACTGGACAAGGCGGAGGCGGCCACCAAGGCGCTGCGCAATCTGCTCGGTCAGGGTGGCGTCACCATCTACAATCTCGGCTCGGAAAAATACGGGCGCGTTCTTGCCGATGTCGCGACCAAGCGCACGGCAAACGTCTCGGCCGCGATGCTCGCCGGCGGCTACGCGCGCAGCTACAATGGCGGCCATCGTGGCAGCTGGTGCGCGCGCGGCTGGCGCTTCTGGTAACAAAAAAGCCGCGTCTGGCGACGCGGCTTTCGTTGTTCCTGTCTGAGATTTCGATCAGCGCGTCACGACTACCGTCGTGCCGACCGAGACGCGGCTGTAGAGATCGGTGATGTCGTCGTTGAGCATGCGGATGCAGCCATAGGAGACGAAGCCGCCGACCGAGCCCGGCACGTTGGTGCCGTGAATCGCATATTCGCCACCGGCCAGCGTCATCGCCGCAACGCCCATCGGGTTACGCGGCGAACCGCCCGGGATCACGTCGGGAAGCTGCGGCTTGTCGCGCTTCACCTCGGCGGGCGGCGACCAGGCCGGGTTGCGATACTTGCCGTCGATGCGGGTGGTGCCGGCCCACTGCTTGCCGGACTTGCCGACGCCCACCGGATAGCGCACTGCGTGGCCGCTATCGAGGATGAGATAAAGCCGACGCTCGTTGGTTTTGACCACGATGGTACCAGGCGAATAATTTTCCAGGTGCGCGCCCACCATTTCCGGCCGCGCCTCCGCCGCTGTCGAGATCAAGACTCCAGCCCCGATGGTGGCAGCGAGCGCCAGTGCAATCTTCATCGACATCAATTTTTCCCTCAACCCCGAACGGATCGTCCAAAATCACGCAAAACCGGCAATTGCCGCTTCGCCCAGACATCCTTAACCGCGCTTGTTGACCGGAGGGTTTCCACGCGAGGTCGCCGAGGGCGAGCCAGCAGGGGGAAGAAAGGAAATGTTCGAAACAAAGTAAATGACCTGAAAACAACACCCGGCGTGAAACATGCCGCCGTGCCGGCTCCCGCCCTGACAAATGCGTGAGGGTGTGAACGGCAGTCGTTTTGGGAGGTGTTGGCGCGAAGGGCGGCCTCATGTCCCGATGCGCTGCAGCGCCTCAGCGCTGCTGCGCAGAGCCGGGATCCAAGAGGCCACACGTTTCTGCCGTTATATGGGGCCCCGGCTCTGCGGCGCACCGCGAAGTGTGCGCTGCGCCGCGTCCGGGGCACGAGAGAGCTTACGCCGACTTCTTGTTCTGCCGGTTCTTCACGAGGTCATCGACCACGGCGGGATCGGCCAGCGTCGAGGTGTCCCCCAAGCTGCCCGGCTCGTCCTCGGCGATCTTGCGCAGGATGCGGCGCATGATCTTGCCCGAGCGGGTCTTGGGCAGGCCCGGTGCGAACTGGATCTGGTCGGGCGAGGCGATCGGACCGATCTCCTTGCGCACCCAGGTGACGAGTTCCTTCCGCAGATCCTCGCTCGGCTCGATGCCGGCCATCAAGGTGACATAGGCGTAGATGCCCTGGCCCTTGATGTCGTGCGGGAATCCGACCACGGCCGCTTCCGAGACTTTCTCGTGTGCGACCAGCGCGCTCTCGACTTCCGCGGTGCCCATGCGGTGACCGGAGACGTTGATGACGTCGTCGACGCGGCCGGTGATCCAGTAATAACCGTCGGCGTCGCGGCGGCAGCCGTCACCGGTGAAATACTTGCCCTTGTAGGTCGAGAAATAGGTCTGCTCGAAGCGGGCGTGATCGCCATAGACCGTGCGCATCTGGCCCGGCCATGAGCGGGTCAAACAGAGATTGCCTGACGTCTCACCCTCCAGAACATTGCCGTCGGCGTCGACGATCTCAGGCGCCACGCCGAAGAACGGTTGCGTCGCCGAGCCCGGCTTGAGCTTGGTCGCGCCCGGCAGCGGCGTGATCAGGATGCCGCCGGTCTCGGTCTGCCACCAGGTGTCGACGATCGGGCAGCGGTCGTCGCCGACGACGCGGTGATACCACTCCCATGCCTCGGGATTGATGGGCTCGCCGACCGAGCCGAGCAGGCGGAGCGAGGCGCGCGAGGTCTTCTTCACGGGCTCGTCGCCCGACTGCATCAGCGCGCGGATCGCGGTCGGTGCGGTGTAGAAGATGTTGACCTTGTGCTTGTCGATGACGTTCCAGAAGCGCGAATTGTCCGGATAATTCGGCACGCCTTCGAACATCAGCGTGGTCGCGCCATTCGCCAGCGGCCCGTACAGAATGTAGCTATGGCCGGTGACCCAGCCGACGTCGGCGGTGCACCAGTAGATGTCGCCGTCATGATAGTCGAACACGTATTGGTGCGTCATCGAGGCGAACACGAGATAGCCGCCCGAGGTATGCAGCACGCCCTTGGGCTGGCCGGTCGAGCCCGACGTATAGAGGATGAACAGCGGATCCTCGGCATGCATGTGCTCGACCGGGCATTCGGTCGTCACCATTGCAGCCGCCTCGTGATACCAGAGGTCGCGCGTCGGGTTCATGTCGATCTTGCCGCCGGTGCGCTTGACCACGACGACCCAGTCGACGCCGTCGGCCTTGGCGAGCGCCGCGTCGACATTGGCCTTCAACGGCACCTTCCTGCCGCCGCGCAAGCCTTCGTCCGCCGTGATGATGACCTTTGACTGACAGTCGTTGATGCGCTGGGCGAGTGAATCAGGCGAGAAGCCCGCGAACACCACCGAGTGGACCGCACCGATCCGCGCGCAGGCCAGCATCGCGTAGGCCGCTTCCGGAATCATCGGCAGATAAATCGTGACGCGGTCGCCCTTCTTGACGTTGCGGGTGCGCAGGATGTTGGCCATCCGGCAGACCTCGTCATGCAGCTCCTTGTAGGTGATGTGCTTCGACTGAGAGGGATCGTCGCCTTCCCAGATGATCGCGGTCTGGTTGCCGCGCTTGGCGAGATGGCGGTCGATGCAGTTATGGGCGACGTTGAGAATTCCGTCCTCGAACCATTTGATCGAGATGTTGCCGGGAGCGAAGGAGACGTTCTCGATCTTCGTCGGCGCGTGCATCCAGTCGATGCGCTTGGCATGCTCGGCCCAGAAGGCATTCGGGTCCGCGATCGAGCGCGCATACATGTCCTTGTACTTGGCCTGGTCGACCCAGGCTCGCTTGGCCCATTCCGCGGGGACGTCGTAGATCTTCTCGGACATGCTTCCCTCCACATACGGCAAGCCGAGCACAGCGGACTGGCGAGCCGACTTCATCGTTGAACGATTATGCGTCGGGCTAACCGGACCCGACAAGGACAACAAGCTGGACCTTCGGAGAGCGGGCCGCCATGCGGAGGATCAAGCTGCAACGACCGGCTGTCGCAATCTGAAACAGCCAGATCGGCGGCTTCCGGCCCTTTACCCAAATCCCGGGAATAAGGCTGTGCAGGGCGCCCATGCGTCGCAGGAGGTATTTGGAAACCGCTTTTCACTGATTCGGGACTCGCAATGCGGTTCGGAACACCCTAAGTGGCTAAACCGGGTCCCAAGAGGCCTTCCAGGCGAAGCTTGGAACAAAAATCAGAACAGCGGCATTGAACGGTACCAGACAGGGCCAAGGCTTAAGACTATGATGGATCAGCAGAATCTCGGGACGATGCGGCCTGCCTCGGCCGATCCTGCTGCCATTGCGCTGGCCAAAGCCCTCGGACAATGGCCGAAACCGGCCGGTTCCACCCGTCGCAGCCCGAAAAAAGTCTTCGACACGGCGCCCGCGGCGACGGTCGAGACCCTCGCCAAGGAGCTGGGCCTGCGGCTCGGCGACCAGAACGAGCTGACCATCCGGCGCATCCGCCGCGGCAAGGGCTATTCCTTCGTCCGCCCCAACGGCGCCCATATCCGTGACGCCCGCACTATCCGCCGGCTGCACGCCATGGCGGTGCCGCCGGCCTATCGCGAAGTGCGCTACTCGGCCGACCCGAGCTCGCATCTCCAGGCGGTGGGTCGCGATGCCGCAGGCCGGCTGCAGTATCGCTATCACGCCGACTGGGAGAAGGTCCGCGAGCATCGCAAGGCGCACCGCCTGGAAAAGCTCGTCGGCGCGCTGCCCAAAATCCGGCGCAAGGTCTCGGCGTTCCTGTCGGGCGACGCGCCGACGCGCGAGTTCGCGCTCTCGGCCGTGATCGAGCTGATCGCGCGCACCGCGATCCGTCCCGGCAACGAATCCTATGCCCGTCTCAACGGGACCCGCGGCGCCACAACGCTGCTGAAGTCCAACGTCACGCTTGAAGGGGATAGCTTCGTGCTGACCTTCAAGGCGAAGGGCGGCAAGGCCGTGCGCAAGGAGTGCGACGCGGCCAAGCTGGTCCGTGCCATCGGCATTTTGCAGGGCGTCCCCGGCAAGCGCATGTTCCAATATCGCGATGCCTACGGCATCGTGCGCGCCGTCAGCACCACGCAGGTGAACGCGTTCCTGCGCGAGATCGCCGGAATCAAGATCTCGCTGAAGGATTTCCGCACGCTGATGGCGTCCGCCGTCGTCGTGGAATCTCTCTCGCGGATCACGCCGGCGACCAGCCAGCGCGGCCGCAAGAAGCAGGTGCTGGATGCGATCCGCGCCGCCGCCGACAAGCTCTCGAACACGCCGGCAATCTGTCGCAAGAGCTACGTCCACGACACCATCGTCACGGCGTTCGAAGACGGCATTCTCGAACGTTTTGCGGCGACGATGAAAGGCCAGCGTTCGCAGGCCAGGCGCGAGCAGCTTTTGGCGCAGGTGGTCGCGACCGCGGCGGTTTGATCCGCCGCATCGCTACATATTGTCCGAAACACCTTTGTCGGGACCGGGATCGCGGCCGGCGGCGGCACTCGTGAGTCGCCCCAGATAATGCGCCCAGCCTTTCGCGTGCGCGGCCACCTGTTCCTCGGTCGGCAGCCCGCTATGAGTCATGCGCATCAGCGTGCCGCCGTCGCGTTCGATCAGGTCGATTTCGATCAGGCTCGAGCCGGGCGGCACTTCCTGACCGCCCTCCCAGCCGAACGTGTAGGCCAGTCGATGCACCGGGACGACCTCGCGGAAAGCGCCGCGGGCGACGCTGGCACGCGGGCCGATTCCCCTCAGCAGATAGAGCCCGCCGGGATGCGGCTCGGTGGTCGCATCCGAGCCCATCCAGCTCAGGATTTTCTCGGGATCGGTCAAATAGGCGAAGACTGTGGCGCGCGGGGCGGCGATCTGGGTCTCGCGTCGCAATACGAACGGCTCGGTCATCGGCGATCATCCCTGGCGTGTTGCTGGCACATGGCGGCGCCAACGCGGCCCGTCAAGGATTGCCCGTGACAAAGGCGGCCCTCCTTCGCCATCATCGGATCATGCAACTCTCACCGACCCTCGCCTGGCTTGTCGATGCCGCCTCGGACAGTTCCGGCGCCGATCGCCTGCTTGCGGAACTCGGCGCGCATCTGCGCGCCGATGGCGTGCCGCTTGCGGCGGGCGCCCTGACCCTGGAGGTGCCGCACCCGCTGATCGCGAAGCGGACATGGCTGTGGCGCGCGGACAACGGCCGGGTGATCGAGGCGCTGGGATTTGCGCCGGGCGGGCTGGCGCCCGATTTGCCTGACGATGCCGGCCGTCGCTGGCTGCGCGGCGTCGCGGGCGGCGACGTGCATGAAGACGTTGTCGGGCGCGACGGGCCGCTGCTCGGCTGGATCGGGCCGCAGCCGTTTACATCAGACGAAATCGGGCAATTGCGGCAGGCCGCGCGCTTTGCCGCGACACCGCTCGCTGTGCTCGCTGCACGCGCGACATTGCGAGCGACGCTGGAGGCCTATCTCGGCAAGCGCAGCGCCGAGCGGGTGTTGGCGGCACCTCTGCGGCGCGATCTCGGCGAGACCATCCAGGCTGCGCTGCTCTATGCGGATCTGCGCGGCTTCACTACTCTGTCCGAAAATAGTCAGCCGGCGGATGTCATCGCCGCCCTCGATGCCTGGTTCGACCGCATCGCCGGCGCTGTCCATGCCTTTGGCGGCGAGGTGCTGAAATTCATCGGCGACGGGGTGCTCGCGATCTTTCCGGTGGTCGAGGCATCACCGCGTCGCGCCTGCGAGGCCGCGCTGCGTGCTGCAGGCGCAGCCGAGGCCGGAATGGCGTATCTCAACGCGGAACGTGGCGCTCTGGGCTTGCCGCCACTGGCGTTCGGTGCCGCGCTTCACCTCGGCGAGATGCTCTGGGGCAATATCGGCGCGGCCAATCGGCTCGACTTCACGGCGATCGGTCCCGCCGTCAATCTCGCCAGCCGGCTCGAAGGCCTGTGCAAGCCGCTCGGCAGGACCGTGCTGGTCTCGGGCGCGCTTGCCGCCGAAACGGAGATGCCTTTGCTCGCGCTCGGGCTGCACAAGCTGCGCGGCATTGCCTCGCCGTGCGAAGTGCTGACGCTGCCGGAGACGCAAGCACGGACGTCGTAGCTCTTAAACCCCGCCCATCTTGCAAACGAGCTTCCACTCCTCGGTCGTCACCTGCTGCACCGACAGGCGCGAATATTTCACCAGCGCCATGTCGGCGAGCTTCTTCTCCGCCTTGATCGCGGCCATCGTCACCGGCGTCTTCAAGGGCTTGTCGGCCTTGATGTCGACGCAGACGAATTTCTCGGTCTTGTCGGTCGGGTCGGGATAGGCCTCCTTGATGATCTCTGCGATGCCGACGATCTCCTTGCCCTCGTTGGAATGATAGAAGAACGCCTTGTCGCCCTTCTTCATGTTCACGAGATTGATGCGTGCGGTGTAATTGCGCACGCCGGTCCAGGCTTCGCCCTTGGTGCCCTTGGCGACCTGCTGGTCCCAGGACCACACCGATGGTTCGGACTTCACCAGCCAGTACGCCATGCTCATTCCTCTGCCTTGAAGGGGCGGGTCAACAACCCCGAGATCGCGGCGTCGATCGTGCTCCTGCCGCTCAGGATCGAAGCGACCGCTCCTGATACAGGCATCTCGACGTTTTGCGAAGCGGCCAGCTCGATCAGCACCGGTGCGGTGGATTCGCCTTCGGCCAGCTTGCCGGCCGGCGGCTGCTCGCCGCGCCCGAGTGCCAGCCCGAGTGCGAAATTGCGCGACTGCGGGCTCGAACAGGTCAGGATCAAATCGCCGAGACCGGACAAGCCCGTGAGCGTCTCACCGCGCGCGCCGAGCGCGCGACCCAGCCGCGTCAGCTCGGCAAAGCCGCGCGTCGTGAGCGCGGCCTGGGCGGAGGCGCCGAGTTTGCGTCCGACAGAGATGCCGACTGCAATCGCGAGCACGTTCTTGGCGGCGCCGCCGATCTCGACGCCGCGAACGTCAGTGGTGTGATAGGGCCGGAAGGTCGCGGAGCCCAGCGCCTGGACCATCTGGCTCGCCAGTGGCTCGTCCCTCGCCGCAAGCGTCACCGCCGTCGGCAGGCCGCGGGCGACGTCGTCGGCAAAGCTCGGGCCCGACAGGATCGCAGGAATCGCATGCGGCGCGGCTTCCGCGATCACGTCGGTCATGAATTTGTGGGTGCCGTGCTCGATGCCCTTGGCGCAGGCGATGATCGGAACAGAGTTTGTGACGTGCGAGGCCAGCAGGTTCACCGCGCCGCGCAGATGCTGCGCCGGCGCTGCGATCAGCAGCATGTCGGCGCGCGCGGCGAGGGCCAGATTGCTCGTCACCGCAATCTCAGGCGCGAGCCGAACGCCCGGCAGCCGCGGGTTGTCGCGGGTCGATTGGATGCGCGCGGCGTGTTCGGCGTTGCGCGCCCACAGCGTCACGCTTCGTCCTGCGCGCGCGGCCACCATCGCCAGCGCCGTGCCCCAGGCACCGGCCCCGATCACAGCGACGGAGCGGAGCGCAGTCATTGCTAGTATCCCGCCCGCGTCTTGCCGTAACCGGCCGGCGCAGTGGCGTTGGCGTCGAGCAGCCAGCGCGCGCGGGGCTGCGCCTCCATCGTATCGGTGATGCCGAGGGCGAGGCGTTCGGCGCCGGCCCAGGCAATCATCGCGCCATTGTCGGTGCAGAGCGCAGGAGGCGGCATGATCAGTTGCGTCTGTGCTTGCTTGGCCACGTCAAACAGGGCGCCGCGGATCGCCTGATTGGCGGCGACGCCGCCGGCCGCGACCAGCGCGCGTGGCGCGCCGAACTGCTCGCGGAAAAGCCGCAGGCCAACGCGCAGCCGGTCGGCCGTGGAGTCCAGCACCGCGGCCTGAAAGCTCGCGCAGAGATCGTTGACGTCTTGCGGCGTGATCTCGGCGAGTCGGCTGGCCTCGGTGCGGACGGCCGTCTTCAGGCCTGACAGCGAGAAATTGGCGTCGGGGCGACCCTGCATCGGCCGTGGAAACGCAAAGCGCGTCGCATCGCCATTCGTCGCGGCGCGCTCGACCTGCGGGCCGCCCGGATATGGCAGGCCCAGCATCTTCGCGACCTTGTCGAAGGCCTCGCCGATCGCGTCGTCGACGGTGGTGCCGAGCCGCAAATATTGGCCGACGCCGGTGACCGCGACGATCTGGGTGTGGCCGCCGGAGGCGAGGAACAGGCAGTAAGGAAATTCGATACCATCGGTCAGGCGCGGCGTCAGCGCATGCGCCTCGAGATGGTTGACCGCGACCAGCGGCGTGTCATGCACCATCGCGATTGCCTTCGCGGTGGTGAGCCCGACGATGACGCCGCCGATCAGTCCCGGCCCCGCGGCGGCCGCGACGCCGTCGAGCTGGGCGAAACCTATGCCGGCCTCGCTCATGGCGCGATCGATGATGCCGTCGAGCAGGTCGACATGGGCGCGTGCGGCGATCTCCGGAACGACGCCGCCGAAGCGGGCGTGCTCCTCGACCTGCGACCGCACGATATTGGACAAGATCTTGCCGCTCCCGTTGGGCGCGCGCTCGATCACGGCCGCCGCGGTCTCGTCGCACGTGGTCTCGATGCCCAGTACCAGCATTGGCGAATTGTTATCCAATTTGCGCCCTTGCGCTCATCCGGAAAGCAGAGTTCTGGTAACGCGGTAGCATTCCGGGGTTGGCTTATGCAATCGTCACGCGCCGTCCTCCCTCGCGAATGCGTCGCCGCCACGCGGTTCGGGAACACAAGCGATGTCCATTCTTGTCACACGGCCGCATCCCGACAATGAGGCGACGGCGGAAAATTTGCGCGCGCGGGGGCATGTGGTGCTGCTCGCGCCGGTGCTCAAGTGCGAGCCGGTCGCTTTCCATGACGAGAGCGAGGCGGTTTACAGCGCCGTCATCGCCACATCGGCCAATGCGATCCGTGCCGTCGCGCCGCAATTGCGCGACCTCGGGCTCGTCGAGCTGCCGCTGTTCGCGGTCGGCGAGCACACGGCGTCCGTGGCGCGCGAATTCGGCTTTACGGATGTGATCGTCGCCGGTGGCGATGCCGCGTCCTTGCGCGACAAGGTGATGCAGAGCGCGCGCGACAAGGTGCTGAAGAAAAAGAGTACGCTGCTTTATCTGGCGGGCGCCGATCTGTCGCGGGATCTCGGCGGCGAGCTGGGCGCGGACGGGTTCAGCGTGGTCACGCAGACGACCTATCGGATGGCCCCGGTCAAGATTCTCCCGCGCGAGGTCTGCGAAGGCTTTGCCGCGCATGGCATCGAGGCGGTGCTGCATTACTCCCGGCGCAGCGCGCGCGCCTTCCTGGATGCGGCGCGGGACGAAGGCGTCGAAATCTCCGCGCTGGCGATTCCACAATGCTGCCTGTCCGAGACTGTCGCCAGCGTGCTGCGCGATGCCGGTGCGTCGCAGGTTCTGGTGGCCACGCGCCCGGACGAAAATGCCCTATTTGACGCCTTGGAGCGTGCTTTGCGGACCCGTTTGGCGTAAGAGGACGGGCCGAATCCGACGCAATCGGGCTCGTCTCTGGTATGCAAGTGTGAGGAACCGTCACGATGGCCGACGACAAGCCTGAAGACGCAGGATTGGCTCCCGAGTCCGGCCGTGCCAAGCGCACCCCGCCGACCATCGATCTCGAGGCGACCGAAGTCTCCACCCAGCCGCAGGATGTGGCGGGCGAGCCGGAGGCGCAGCCATCGGGCGAGCAGGCAAGCTCCGAGCAGGCCGCGGCTCAAGACGCCGAGGTCGAGACCGCCAAGGCTGAAACAACCAAGGCCGAAACGACCAAGGTCGAGCCGCAGCGCGAGGAGACGCAGGCCGCCGCTGCGCCCGCCGCCATTTCACCCTGGGTGATCGCGCCATTTTCCGGCGCGGCCGCGGCCGCGGTCGTGATCGCAGTCGGTTGGATGCTGGGTTGGCCCGCGGTGCAGGCCCCGCCTGCGGCGCCACCAGTGACGAGCGCCACTGTCGACGCACTGAGCGGTCGCGTCGCGGCAGTCGAAGCCAAGGCGGGCAAGCCCGCGGTCGATCCGGCGATGGTCGCGCGGCTCGATGCGCTGGAGAAATCCGTCGGCGCCCTGCGCAGCGACATGGCCGGTTTGCGGACGCAGTCCGACAAGACTGCAAGCGCAGTGAACGAAAAATCCACGCCGCGTGACTCGTCGGTCTCGTCCGACCTCGCAGCCCTCGGCGATCGCATCTCCCAGCTCGAACGTGCCAGCTCGACCGCACGCGCCGAGCTCGCGCAGCAAGGCGAAAAGATCGCCGATGCCAAGGCGGTGGACGACAAGCCGTTGCGCCACCTGGTCGCAGCCACTCTGCTCGACGTCGCCGTTCGTCATAACGATCCGTACGAAGAGCAGCTCAATGCTGCGCGGGCGTTCACAACCAAGCCCGACGTGCTCAAACCGCTCGATGCGTTTGCTGCGTCAGGCATTCCGACGCCGGTCGTGCTGACTCGCGAGCTCCTCAACATCGTGCCGAAGTTGTCACCGCCGCCGGAGGCGCCAGCCGCTGGCGCCGGCATCGTCGAGCGCCTTGAGGCGGGCGCGTCGAAGCTCGTCCGCATCGAGCGCACCGACGGGGTCGGCAACGATCGCGGCGCCATCGTAACGCGCATCACCGCAGCGGCGCTGCGGAACGATTTCGTCGAGGCGCGGCGCGAGCTGAAGGCGTTGCCCGAGACCAATCGCGCGCCGGCGCAGGCGTGGCTCGACAAGGCCGATGCCAGAGACGCCGCACTCACGGCGTCCCGCAAATTCGCCGACGACGCGCTGGCTGGTCTCAGCAAGCCCGCTCAATAGGATTCGCGCAACGATCCGCGCGTATAGGAACAGTCATGCTTCGCATCGTCCTCTTCCTCGTTCTGATTGCGCTCGCAGGCGCCGGTGCGGCCTGGGTTGCCGATCAGCCCGGCAATGTCGTGCTGACCTGGGGCGGCTGGCGAGCCTCGCCGAGCATTCCGGTGTTCGTGCTCTGCCTCGGCATATTCGCCGTCCTGATCGTCTTGCTCTGGAGCGTTCTGACCGCGATCTGGCGGATGCCCGGACGGATACGCAGCCGCCGGCATGAAAAGCGTCACGCGCGCGGCCGCCACGCCATCACCCAGGGCCTGCTCGCGATCGGTCATGGCGACACTGCGCTGGCCCGCCGTCACGCCGAGGCGGCGCGACGGCATGCGCCCGGTGACCCGCTCGCGCTGCTGCTGCATGCGCAGTCGGCCCAGCTCGAGGGCAATCGCGATGAGGCACAGCGCGCCTTCCGCGCCATGGCCGAGCGCGAGGATACGCGGCTTCTGGGCCTGCGCGGCCTATTCATCGAGGCGCAGCGCGCCGACGATGCGGGCGGCGCGGTGATGATCGCGGAGGAGGCGATCAAGCTGTCGCCGTCCTCGACCTGGGCCTCGCACGCGGTGCTCGGTTTCCGCTGTGCGCGCGGCGACTGGAGCGGTGCGCTGGCGATCCTCGATTCGAATCTGTCGGCGGGCCTGATCGACAAGCAGGCCTATCGTAGGCAGCGCGGCGTGTTGCTGACGGCTCGCGCGCTCGAGCTCGAGACCATGGATCGCGACGTCGCGCGCGAGAGCGTGATGGAAGCCGTCAAGCTCGCGCCGACCCTGGTGCCGGCCGCCGTGCTGGCAGCAAAGTTCGAGAGCGAGGCCCATCAGGTACGCCGCGCGATGAAGCTGGTCGAAGCCGCCTGGCTCGCCAATCCGCACCCCGATCTTGCCGACGCCTATGCGCACGTCAAACTCGGCGATGCCGCGCGGCAGCGCTTGCAGCGGGTGGAGACCCTTGCGGCGAAAACGCCGGCGGACAAGGCCGGCCATGTCGAGGGCCAGCTCGCGATCGCGCGCGCCGCGATCGATGCCACTGAATTCGCCCGTGCGCGCGAGGTGCTCGCGCCCTACGTCAACGATCCGACCCAGCGCGTGGCGTTGCTGATGGCCGAGCTCGAACGCACTGAGCATGGCGACGGCGGCCGCGCCCGCGCCTGGACCTTGCGTGCGGTGCGCGCCCGTCACGACCCGGCCTGGACCGCGGACGGCTATGTCAGCGACCGCTGGCGACCGGTGTCTCCCGTCACCGGCCGTCTCGACGCTTTCCAGTGGCAGACGCCGGTGGCGAGCCTGCCCTCGGACAAGGGCACGACGATCGAGACCTCCGCCTTCGAGGAAGCCATGCTCGCGGCTCCGCCGCCGAAGCGGGTGACGGTGGCCAGTGAGGTGCCGGCGGAACCTGTCGTGACGGCACCTGCTCCGACCCCCGCTCCGGCCGCGCAGGACAATGCGCCGCCAGCCGCCAAGGAAGAGGCGGCGGTGACGCTTGCGGAGCCGGTCAAGCCGGCGCCTGAGGTCGCCGAATCATCGCCGGTGGCGGAAACCCCGGTGTTTCGGACCCGCGCCGACCTCGGCAAGCCCGCACAAGCGCCGATCCAGGCCGTCATCCCGATCGTCCGTGCGCCTGACGATCCCGGGATCGATGACGACGGTCCGAGCGACGAATTTACGGAACAAATCGGCACGCCAAAGGCCCAGGCCGGCGGCTGGCGCGGATTCTGGTCCCGCTGGGGCGCGTGAGGCGCATTTCGCCTCCCGCTTGTCCTTGCCAATTCGGGCCATGCCCGATATCAGGAGCGCGCGTATCGGGGCCGGCATCGCCCGGGCCCCGGCAGGGTTCGCCGCAATAGCTCAGTCGGTAGAGCACGTCATTCGTAATGACGGGGTCGGGGGTTCGAATCCCTCTTGCGGCACCAGCCCCTTCCGTTCATCCGATCGCCCACAGGCCAGGCGATGTCCACTGGGACCGCAAGCGGCCGCGACCAGGCCTGCCCTGAAGACGACGGCGAAGGCCGAAAAGCCTGGGCACAAGCGGTGGAGCGAGGGCCGCATCATCGCCGGGCTGCAGCGTCACGGTACTTTTTGGTAAGCGGCGCGCCCCTCCCAAAATGAAAATGGCCGGACAGAGCCCGGCCATTTTGCTTGTCGAAAACCTGACGCGCCTAGACTAGCGTTGCGAAATCGTCTGCACCACACTCGACACCGGGCGTGCGTTCGTCGCATTGGTCGCCGGCACTTTCAATTCCTTGAGCACGGCTTCGTCATACTCGGGCAGCGAGTCGAACGTCGTCTTCGCCTTGATCTGCACGACCTTGTAGCCGCCGGCCTTGAGACGCGCGAGCAGCGTCGGCAGTGCTTCGCCGGTGCGCTTCTGGAAGTCGTGCATCAGGATGATGCCCTTGCCGAGCTTGTCGAGCTTGGTCATCACGTTGCTGATGATCTTGTCCGGCGTGCTCTCCTTGCGGAAGTCGAAGGAGTCGAGGTCGGTCGAGAAGATGCCGATGTTGCGGCTGCCGAGATAGCTCACCAGTGCCGGGTTCTGCGACAGCTGCGGGAAGCGGAAGAACGGCGACGGATTGGTGCCGAGCGCCCATTTCACCGCGCTAAAGCCCTTCTCGATCTCGTCCTTGGCCTGCTGCTCGGTCATCTTCTTGCCGGCGAGATTGAGGTGCGACCAGGTGTGCGTGCCGACCGTGTGACCCTGGGCCAGAACCTGGCGAAGGATTTCCGGATGCCAGGTGGCGTGCTTGCCGACCGAGAAGAACAGGCCCTTGGTGCATTCATCGGCGAGTGCCTTGAGCACGGCCGGCGTGTTGTGCGGCCAGGGACTGTCGTCGAAGGTCAGCACGACCTCCTTGTCGGCGAGGAAATCAAACTGCTTGTACTGCTCGAAGCCAAAGCCCGGACCGCCGGTGGTGTCGATCTCGACCACGCGCGAGACGCCCAGTGCGTTTGGATTGGTGCAGGTCGACGACTGTTGAACCGGTACCACGGCCGGCGCCGGCGCAGGAGCGGGCGCGGCGGCAGGCGCGGCGGGCTTGCCCGCGATCGTCGCGGTGGTCTCGACGTCATCCTTGGCGGCAAGCTTGGCCTGTGCCGGCAGGGGATCGGCGGCACGAGCGGCTGTTGTCTTGGGGGCGCCCTGATCGGAGCGCGAGGAATAAAAATACCAGCCTCCGGCGATCACGACCGCCGCAAGGACACTGGCCAACATCAGGCCCAACGCATTACGCATCGCTACTCTTTCCAAATACGCAACCAAACCAGCGGAATGTCCGCGCGCCCGGCCATTAATGCGAAGGAACAGTTAACGTGACACCAACACGACAGCGGTTGCGGAGGAATTTCAGGCAGGCGCGCCAAAGTGACCGGGGTCACAGAGGGTAGGCCGCCCGTGACGGTCATCACAGTCGAAAGGATGTTCCCGGAGCATGGTCGTTCCCATCAACAACGGGCCCGCGCACCCGCGGCGCCAATGGGAGCTTCAAATGACGACGTCCTTTACCGCCAAGTCCTTTACCCCCAAGTCCTTCACGGCGAAGATCCGCGACACCAGCCTGGCTCTGGGCTTTGCCGCGATCGTCTCGATCGTCTCGACCACATCGAGCTTCGCCTTCTCCGCCGAGGCGCAGCAGATGTGCACCGGCGACGCCTTCCGCCTGTGCT
The DNA here is from genome assembly GCF_030435535.1 of Bradyrhizobium sp. WYCCWR 13022. NCBI lineage: Bacteria > Pseudomonadati > Pseudomonadota > Alphaproteobacteria > Hyphomicrobiales > Nitrobacteraceae > Bradyrhizobium > Bradyrhizobium sp. WYCCWR 13022. Next base: position 168,738 of record NZ_JAUIZJ010000016.1, on the reverse strand, counting down.
CGTCGGAAATTCCCAACATTCCGAAGATCACCGCGTGCATGGTGAAGCATCGCTCGGACCTGAGCGCCGGCTGCCGCGCGGTGATGGACAAGGATCTGGTCAAGGGCGCCTCTCGCAAGGTCGCCGACGCCCAGGATGGTCAGTAAAAGACGGTCAGTAAAGGTCGCGCTTCAAAGCTCCCGCGCGATGTGCCCCGGCGTAATGCCGGGGACCATCGGCCGGCGCAGGCCGCCCGGCAATAAAGCCGTTGCGGCCCTGGGATCGTCGCACTAGCTTCCCCCGCACATATCGAGGGTACGAGGCATTACGCGATGACCAGAGTTCTTTTCATTGTTTCCTTGATTCTGTGCGCATCGGGCGCTTCGGCGCAGCAGCAGCCCGGCCATGACGCCTGCGCGCGCGACGTCACGCGTCATTGCCGCGCCGTGATGAACAATGGCGATAGCGCCGTGCTCGCCTGCCTGAAGCAGAACCGTGCCAAGCTGACCAAGGCCTGCGACAAGGTGCTGACGGATCACGGACAGTAAGGGTCACTGCTAGCGACTGATGGTGCTGCCCGCCGCGGTCGCGACGACAGGCAATACCTCGGCGCTGGCGCGGTCCGGCGTCTCTTCCTTCCAACGCACCGAGCCGAACGGCCGCTCCAGCATGCGGCGGATCCGCACCGGCTCGGGACCGACGTGGAAATCGATCGCCTGCTGATGCAGCGCGCGTTCGGACTGGGTCGAGCGGTTGCGCTGGCGCAGATAATCGAACCACGTCGGGCAGTGATAGCGCTCGGTCCACAATTCCGGATCGGCGATGTCGCGTGCGATCGACCAGCCATAGGCGCCGTTGCGCTGCCGGGACAGCTGCACGTCCTGCATCACGTTGTGGAAGGCCCGCGCGTTCTCCTGCGAGACGCGATATTCGATCTCGACCACCAGCGGGCCGCTGCGTCCTGTCAGCGACAGCTTGACTTCGGGATCGGCGAGTACTTCGGCATCCTCGTTGCGGGCGCCGACGCGCGGCATCGTCAGCCAGATTCCCAGCAGCGGCGAGACCAGCATCAGGCCGGCGGCGGTGAGCAGCGCGACCTCGACGCCGGCGTAGTCGGTGAGATGGCCCCATCCCCAGGCGCCGATCGCGATGCCGCCGGAAATCGAGGCCTGGAACGCGGCGAGCGAGCGTCCGGCGACCCAGCGCGGAGCCGACAACTGCACGCCGATGTTGAACAGCGCCACCGCGGCCATCCAGACCGCGCCCGCAAGCACCAGCGCGGCCGCGGTCAGCACCGGCTCGGTGCTGAGGGCAAGCGCAGCCATCGCGAACGCCATCGAGAGCGTGCAGGCGCGGATCGCCGCCTCGCCGCTCATGCGCTTGCGCAGCTCGTGGATGTTGAGCGCGCCGACCACGGCGCCCATGCCGAAGGCGCCCAGCATGATGCCGTAGGTCTGCGCGCCGCCGTGCAGCAGGTCGCGCGCGACCAGCGGCATCAGCGCCATGATCGCACCGCCGATCAGGCCCATCACCAGCGTGCGCAGCAGCACGATCTTGATCGGCGGCGAATTGGTGATGTAGCGGAAGCCCGAGACCATGGCGCGGTTGAGCTTCTCCCGCGGCAGGCGCGACGGCTCCGTGGTCCGCCGCCAGAGCAGCAGCACCACGAGCAACGGCAGATAGAGGATCGCGTTGCAGGCGAACGCCGCGACTGCACCCGCCGCGGCAACGATGACGCCGCCGACCGCAGGACCGAAGCTGCGCGCGATGTTGTAGCTGATGCCGTTGAGCGCCACCGCCGACGGCAGCGCATCCGGCGGTACCTGCTCGCTGACCGAGGATTGCCAGGCCGGTCCGAACAGCGCATTGCCGCTGCCGACGACGAAGCAGAAGGCCAGCAGCGATTCCGGCGCGATCAGCTTGAGCCCGGCGAGGATCGTGAGTGCCGATGCGCCGGTCAGCGCGATCATGAGTGCGACCAGCGTCACGACGCGGCGGTCGTACATGTCGGCGATGGCGCCTGCGGGCATCGAGATCAGCATGATCGGCAGCATCAGGGCGGTCTGCACCAGCGCCACCTTGTCGGCGGAAGCCGCCATCTGCGTCATCGCCCAGGCGGCGCCTACGCCCTGGATCAGGAGACCGAGATTGGAGAGCAGGCTTGCGAGCCAGATGCGCCGGAATACGGTGTACCGCAGGGGGGCCGTGATGGCGTCGGCGGAACGTCTCTGGCGGTTCGTCTGCTCGGTCATATCCTCTTCCAAGTCGTCTGGCAGAAATGGCTTCAATGATTCCGGCGGCTTCAGTGATGCATGCGAAAGTCCTTCGCTGTCCAGTGGTTAGGCCGCTATAAGCGGTGCAAAGACATGGTTTTACCGGGGAGGAGCAGATGATGCTGTCACGACGGACGATCTTGCAAGGTGCGGGTGGGCTGGCTTTCGCGGTTGCGAACTTCCGGACGCATGCGCTGGCACAAACGCCCTCCGTGGCCCAAGGCACCGAGGTGCCGCCGATCCTGTTCGTCCACGGCAACGGCGACTACGACGCGCTGTGGATGACCGCGTTGTGGCGGATGGAATCCAACGGCATCGCGCGCGACCGCATGATGGCGATCAATTTCACCAATCCGACGGCGCGTGCCGACGATACGGTCGAGCAGGCCAACCGCTCCTCGACCGAGGATCAGCGGCGTGAGCTCGCTGCCGCCATCGCCGAGTTGAAGCGCCGCACAGGTGCGGCGCGCGTAGCCCTGGTCGGCAATTCGCGCGGCGGCAATTCGATCCGCAACGTCATCAAGAACGGCGGCGCGGGCGATGTCAGCCACGCCGTGCTGTGCGGCACGCCCAATCACGGCGTGTTCGCGCTCGATGCACTGCTCGGCAGCGAGTTCAACGGACGCGGGGCCTTCCTGCGCGGCTTGAACGAGGGAGAGAGCGAGGTGACGCCGGGCGTCGCCTTCCTCACCTTGCGCAGCGATGGCATGGACAAATATGCGCAGCCCGACGGCCGCTTCATCGGCAAGCCGGGCGTGCCGACCAATGTCACCGCCGAGGGGCCGGAGCTGAAGGGCGCGACCAATCTCGTGCTCGGCACGATCGACCATCGCGAGACGGCGTATCACCCGCGCGCGTTCCGCGAGATCTACAAATTCATCGCCGGTCGCGAGCCGGCGCGCATCGCGATCACGCCGGAGCAGACCGTCCGCCTCGGCGGATTGGTCACGGGCGTGGTCGACGGTGTGCCGACCAACCGCCCGGTGGCCGGGGCGACGGTGGAAATTCATCATGTCGACCGTGAGAGCGGGGAACGCAGGGGCGATGTGGTTCACCGCTCGACGACGGGCGCCGACGGCCGCTGGGGGCCGGCCACGGTCGATCCGACCTCGCCGCTCGAAATCGTCCTGACCTCGCCGGACGCCCCGATCACGCATTTCTACCGTTCGCCCTTCCCGCGCTCCTCCGACGTCGTGCATCTGCGCGCCGCGCGCCCGTTCATCCCCGCGGACAAGGATGCCGGTGCGGTCGTGATCATGTCGCGTCCGCGCGGCTATTTCGGGTTGCCGCGGGACATCGTCCTGCTCGACGGCAAGGAGCCCGCCGACGTCCATCCGGGCGTGCCCACGGATGCGGCAGCAACCCTGCGCCTTCCGGCCAGCGAGATCGGGCGTAACGTCGTGGCCGAATTCAATGAAGAACGGATTGTGGCACGCGCCTGGCCGGCCTCCGAGAACAGGATTGCGGTTGCCGAGCTGACTTACTAGCTATCTGCCTGTGCAAGCCCTTACTGCGACGACCTCCGCGGGAGAGAGCCATGAATATCGCCAGCGTGCGTCGGCCCATCATCCCTCCGACCCCACCGCGCGCGCCGGACAATTTGTCATTCTTCGGCCGGCTTGCGGTGATCCGGCAGAACATGATTGCGACCTGGGGGCAGCGCGCCTACGAGGAAGAGATCATCCAGGGCCGCTTCTTCCTGCACAAGAGCTTCATCCTGAATCAGCCGGATGCGATCCGGCACGTGCTGCTCAGCAATTACGAGAACTACTCGCGGACGCCGGCGGGCATCCGCATGCTGCGGCCGGTGCTCGGTGAGGGTCTTCTGCTCGCCGAGGGCCACGCCTGGACGCATCAGCGCAGGACGCTCGCGCCCGCCTTCACCCCGCGCGCGACCGCAAACCTCGTTCCGCACATGACGGCGGTGCTCGACGAGACCATCGCGAAGCTGGATGCGCGCACGAACGAGCCGGTCGATCTGCGCGAGATCATGCAGCGCATGACGCTGGAGATTGCCGGACGCACGATGTTCTCGTTCGGCATGGATCGGCATGGCCCGACCTTGCGCAACTTCGTCATGGAATATGGCGAACGGCTCGGACGGGCTTATTTCCTCGACATGGTGCTGCCGGTGTCCTGGCCGACGCCGATGGATCGGGCGCGCGCCCGCTTCCGTACGCGCTGGACCGAATTCGTCGCGAGGCTGATCGCCGAGCGGCGGGCAGCGGGCAAGAAGGACGGCGCCCCACCGCGCGATCTGTTCGATCTCATGGACGAGTCGCGGGACCCTGAAACCGGCAAGGGCTTTTCCGACGAGCAACTCGTCGACGAGGTCGCAACCATGATCCTGGCGGGTCACGAGACCACCGCGACCGCCTTGTTCTGGGCGCTCTATCTGCTGGCGCTCGATCCCGACACGCAGGAGGAGGTTGCCTCCGAGACCCGCGGCGAGCATCTCGACAGCATGGCCGATATCGATCGCCAAAAATTCACCCGTGCCGTGATCGAAGAGACCATGCGGCTGTATCCACCTGCGTTCCTTGTTGCGCGGGCCGCGCGCGACAAGGACAACGTCGCTGGCGCCGAGGTGAGCAGGGGCGACATCATCATGATCGCGCCCTGGCTGCTGCACCGGCACGAGAAGCTGTGGGATCAGCCGAACGCGTTCATCCCAAAACGCTTCATGTCGAAAGAGCCGCCCGATCGCTTTGCCTATCTGCCGTTCGGCGCAGGCCCGCGCGTTTGTATCGGCGCGCCGTTCGCGCAGGCCGAATCCGTGCTGGCGCTGGCGCGGCTGATCGGCGCGTTCCGCATCGGGCTGGCGGACGAGGCGCCGGTCATTCCATATGGCGTCGTCACGACCCAGCCGGACCATTCACCCATGTTCCGTATCACGCGCCGATGACGGGCGGTCGTCCGGCCGCCGGCGTGATCCACCCCAAATAGAGTTGCGCCATGAGCGACATCCAGGCCCAGTTTTCCGTTCTGAAGCAGACCGCCGATCCGGTCGTCGTCGAGGCCATCGCCGAGCTGATCGCCAATGGGCATGATCGCGATCTCAATCGCATCAATGCCCTGGATTTTGCCGATCGTACCGGGCTCGATCAGGAGAAGGTCATTTCCGGGCTCCTGCACGCCTCGCGGCTCGGCCTGTTCGACATGAGCTGGAACGTGCTGTGTCCCGGCTGCGGCGGGGTTTTGGGCGCGCATGCGACGCTGAAATCGCTGAAGCACGAGGACTACAATTGCGCGCTCTGTGCAGCCGGATACGAGGCGTCAGTCGACGAGATGGTCGAGGTGGCCTTTACCGTCAGCCCGCGAGTACGCCGCATCGGTGCTCACGATCCCGACACCCTGCCTATCTGGGAATATGTGCGGCAGATGTTCTGGAGCTCCGGCGTCGACATCAACGAAGAGGCGTTCTCGCGCCTGATCAACGAAGTGACGCTCGAAGCGCTGGAACTGCCCGCCGGCGAAAAGGCGATCCTGTCGCTGAACCTGCCGAGCCAGTTCATCATCGTCTTCGAGCCGGTCACCCATTCCGCCCATTTCCTCGATGTCCAGGGTGATCCGACGAGCGAACGCCAGCAGCTTTCGATCATGTTCAACAAGCTGGAGGCGCCGACGGGGACCACCGTGGTGCGCCCGGGGCCATTGCGACTTACACTCGAAAATCAATCGGGCAATCGCGTATTGCCCTCGGTCTGGATCGCTGCCGACGCGCTGCACGAGATGATCGGCAAGCGCAAGCCGATCCTGACCGCCAAGAGAATGCTGTCGAACCAGACGTTCCGCGACGTCTTCAAGGCCGACAATCTCAACGTCGATCAGCGGTTGAAGATCACGTCGCTGACGTTCCTGTTCACCGACCTGAAGGGTTCGACGGCGCTGTACGAGCGGGTCGGCGACCTCAGCGCCTTCGACCTGGTGCGGGCGCATTTTCGGGCGCTGCTGGAGATCATCGCCGCCGAGAAAGGCGCCGTCGTGAAGACGATCGGCGATGCCGTCATGGCGACCTTCGTCAGGCCTGAGCATGCAATTACCGCGGGGCTGCGCATGCGCGCGGCGATGGATGATCTCAACAAGCAACGCGGCGCCAACGATCTCGTTCTCAAGATCGGCATCCACGAAGGCCCGTGCCTTGCGGTGATGCTGAACGAGCGGCAGGATTATTTCGGTCAGACCGTCAATATCGCCGCACGCGTGCAGAGCCTGTCGACCGCGCAGGAGATCCACATCACCGGCCCGGTGCTGGATGCGCCGGCGGTTGCCGAGATCCTTCATCGGCGCGAGATCAAGCCGATCCAGAAGCGGGCGGCCCTCCGCGGGATCGCCGACAAGATGGTGGTGTACGAGATACCGTGAACAGATTGCCGAAACGTAATGCAGCGCGCGGAACCGACGCACGTTGCGCCGGTTGAGTTTCCCGCTCATATAAAGCTGCTGGCGACCGCGCTTCTCGCGGTGCCATCGATTTCGGTAGGACCTTATGCTCGACGGCTTGCGCCAATTCATCGCCGACATTGTTGCCCCCCATGCCCAGGACCGCGCCTTCGGCGACAGCGACTACCGGCTCGCGGCCACCGCGCTGCTGGTCCACGTGGTGTCGCTGGACGGGCAGCCGTCGGCCGCCGAAAAGGGCAAGCTGCACAACCTGATCGAAAGCCATTTCAAGCTCGATCGCGGTACGGCTGACCGGCTGATCGCGGATGCGACCCAGGTCGAGGGCGAGGCGGTTGACCTCTATCACTTCACCAGCGTCATCATGCGCTCGCTCGACGAGGAGGGCCGCAAGCGCATCGTCCAGATGATGTGGGAGCTGGTCTATGCCGATGGCCAGGTCACCGAATTCGAGGACAATGTCGTCTGGCGCGCCTCCGACCTGCTCGGGATTTCCCAACGCGACCGGATCGATCTCAAGCATGCCGTCGCGGACCGGACTGGCGGTCAGGTCAAGGATGGCGCTCTCGGCGGCTGAGTGATCGCCAATGCCGCATGATTGCCGGTTGTATCGACCACATGACAAAACTTTAATGTAGCCGCCGAACGTCCCGGTTCCGGATGTCCCTGTAAAATCGCGATTTTCCCGCAGTCCCTGTCGGTCGATCAGGCAGCCATGCTGCCAGCGCCGCTTGCCTGCCGCGCGCGGCCTATGCTCCAGTTCCCGCCATTACGGGGCCAAAAAATTCAATTCAAGAGACTGCGATCGTGACTGAGCGGGTAACATTGATCACCGGTGCCTCGGCGGGCATCGGCACGGAGCTGGCGCGCGTGTTTGCCGCTAATGGACACCGGCTGGCGCTGACGGCGCGACGCGCCGACCGGCTCGAGGCGCTCGCGAACGAGCTCACCTCCACATGCGGCAAGAAGCCGATCGTGATCGCCTGCGATCTCCAGCAATCGGATGCTGGCGAGCGGATCGCCGCCGCGCTCGCTGCCGAAGAGGTCGAGCTCGACAATCTCGTCAACAATGCCGGCTTCGGCGTGTTCGGCGATGCCATCGAGCGCGACCGCGACGAGCAGGTTGGTATTGTCGACGTCAACGTCCGGGCGCTGACCGATCTGTCGCTGCGCTTCGCCGATCAGCTCATCAGGAACAAGGGAGGCCTGCTCAATGTCGGCTCCGTCGCGGGCTTCCTGCCGGGCCCCGGCATGGCCGTGTATTACGCGTCCAAGGCCTATGTGATTTCGCTCACCGAGGCATTGCGGGCGGAGCTCGCGCCGCGCGGCGTTCGCGTCACCGTGCTCTGCCCGGGGCCGGTGCAGACCGAATTCCAGGGACGCGCCGGCGTCGGCGCCGGGCATGATACGGCCATTCTCAACGTCCCGGCTGCCGACGTCGCGCGGCAGGCCTATCGCGGGCTGATGGCGAACAAAAGGGCAGTGCTGCCAGGGCTCGGCATCAAGATTGTGCCGTTCGCGCTGCGCTTCTTCCCGCGCGGCTTCATCCTGTCTGCCACCAGCCGGTTCCAGCGACAGAGGAATTGAAGAAAGCCTCAAGTCTCCGTAGTGGCCCGGAGCTTGCTTCAGGATGGGGGCGTGTGTGCGCAAACTCACACGATGTTAACCAGCGCTTAGCTATGCTGGCGGCTTGAACCGATAGCACTCGCAAAAGGCCATGTCGTTTCGGACCAACAGGTTTGGTGGCGCGGAATTGGTGCCCTTCCCCCGAAGGACGCCGAGCGCGACCGCCTCCGAACCCCTCCTCCCGGTTCTGATCGTCCTGCATCAGGAATCCTCGACGCCCGGCCGCGTCGGTAACGCACTGCGCGCGCTCGGCCATCGTCTCGATATCCGCAGACCGCGCTTCGGTGATCCCCTGCCCGATACGCTCGACCGGCATGCCGGGGCCGTGATGTTCGGCGGTCCGATGAGCGCCAATGATTCGGACGACTACATCCGCCGCGAGATCGACTGGATCGAAATTCCGCTTCGCGAGCAGCGGCCGTTCCTCGGCATTTGCCTCGGTGCGCAGATGCTGGCGATGCAGCTCGGCGCGCGCGTCGCGCCGCATGCGCAGGCGCTGACCCAGATCGGCTACTACCCGATCCGCCCCACACAGGCCGGTCACGCGTTGTGTCCGGACTGGCCGGCTCAGGTCTATCATTGGCACCGCGAAGGATTTCAGCTGCCGCGCGGCGCCGAATTGCTGGCGGAAGGCGATGACTTTCCGATCCAGGCGTTCCGTACGGGCAATGCCTTCGGCGTGCAGTTTCATCCCGACGTGACTTACGCCATGATGCATTGCTGGACCACGCGCGGCTATGACGGTCTCAGCGCGCCCGGCGCGCGCGAGCGGCACCATCATTTTGCAGACCGCGCGATTTACGACGCGGCGGAACGCGCCTGGCTCGATCATTTCATCGATGGTTGGCTGGCGCGCCGGCCGGTGCTGGCGCAAGCCGCCGAGTAATCGCGCCTTCGCCGGTTCTTGGCGGAGATCCTCGGTGCGGATACTTGGCGCAAGTCCTCGCCTCACTCCTGGATATGCTAGGCTCGTTCCTAACGAGCGCGCGCGAACGCGTGCCGGCAATCAAGGGAGAGCGCGGTGGCTTATGAACACATTCTCTATGAGGTGAGCGACAAGATCGCGACCATCACGCTCAATCGTCCCGATCGCATGAATGCGTGGACGCCCATCATGGAGCGCGACGTGCGTCACGCGATGGAAGCCTCGAGCGCCGACGACAATGTCCGCGTCATCGTGCTGACAGGCGCGGGCCGGGCGTTTTGCGCCGGCGCCGACATGGATGCCCTGAAGGGGCTCGATCCCAATGACGTCAGGCGCGCCTCGAACCTGCCGCCCTTCGACATGAACCGCCGGCCGGACTGGCAGACGCGCTACGGCTTCTATCCGTCGATCGGAAAGCCCGTCATCGCGATGCTCAACGGCGCTACCGCGGGGATCGGTCTTGTCCACGCGCTCTATTGCGACCTGCGCTTTGCCGCCGACAATACCGTGTTCACGACGGCCTTTGCGCGGCGCGGCCTGATTGCCGAGCACGGCATCAGCTGGATGCTGCCGCGCATCGTCGGTCACGCCAACGCGATGGATCTGCTGCTCTCGGCACGCCGCGTGGGAAGCGACGAGGCGCTGCGAATCGGACTGGTCAACCGGCTCTGCCCGCCCGAGAAATTGCGTGAGGAGACCTACGCCTATGCCCGCGACCTCGCCGATTTCGTTTCGCCGAGCGCGATGGCCGTGATCAAGCGGCAGCTCTACGAGGTGCCGTTCCAGACGCTCGCCGAGGCCACGATCGAGGCCAACCGGGAGATGATGGTGGCGCTCAACGGCAGTGATTTCAGGGAGGGCGTCGCGAGTTTCATGGAGAAGCGGCCGCCGAGGTTTGCCGGGAAGTAGGGGGGTCATCAGTCAGAGCCCGGCTTCGCCCTTCGGGCTACGCCGGACACCACGCTTCGCCCGTCAGGCTCCCCGTGGCTGCGCCACGCGTAGCCCGAAGGGCGAAGCGTGGTGGAGCCAGGCGGGATCGAACCGCCGACCTCGTCATTGCGAACGACGCGCTCTCCCAGCTGAGCTATGGCCCCTTTTGCTGGCCGCTCTGGTAAACGCGGCCGACAACCGGGCGCCATTTAAGTCCCCGCCAAGGTCAAGTCAAGGACGGGTGTAACTGGGTTTTAGCCATTCCGGCACCGACTTCCCTTGTTTGGGCCGGGGGGAACCGATATCTAGCGATGATCACCCCATGACACTGTCCCAATGACACCGGCCCAGAGAGTGTTTCGCTGATGCGCCCGATAGTCTTCATTCTGATCCAGATCATCAATCTCTACATCTATCTGCTGATCGCATCGGCAATCCTGTCCTGGTTGATCGCGTTCAACGTCGTGAACACCCGCAATCAGTTCGTCGGGGCGATCGCGGAGTTTCTCTATCGGATTACCGAACCGGTCCTGGGGCCTATCAGGCGCAGGCTGCCCAGCATGGGCGGTCTCGATATCTCCCCGATCGTCGCCTTCTTCATACTGTGGTTGATCCAGCTCTATCTTGCCGAGTACGTCTATCCGAACGTGCCCTAGGCCGGCGGAACCATGATGGAGCCTTGATGGCCGCTTGACCGAACCCTGGCGTACATCCACCACAGGCGTCAGCGTCGCGTTGCGAGTGACTCCGCGTGGCGGACGTGACGGCATCGACGGGATCGAGCAGATGTCCGACGGCCGCAGCGTGCTGAAGGTGCGCGTGCGTGCCATCGCCGATGGCGGCGAGGCCAACCGCGCCGTTCTGGCGTTGCTGGCGAAATCGCTCGGCGTGCCCAAGGCCAGCGTCAGTCTCCTGTCGGGAGCGACGTCGCGGCTGAAGCAGGTGGCCATCGCGGGCGATCCGGCACGACTTGACGAAGCACTGCGCGCGCTCGCGTCGGTCAAATCGAAGAATTAGGGAACTGACATGACGGCCAAGATCATCGACGGAAAAGTCATCGCGGCGGACCTTCGCGCACGCGTCGCCGAGGAAGTCGCCCGCGTCAAGCGCGATCACAATCTGGTGCCGGGCCTCGCCGTGGTCCTGGTCGGCAATGATCCCGCCAGCGAAGTCTATGTCCGCTCCAAGCATACGCAGACCCAGGCGGCCGGCATGGCCTCGTTCGAGCACAAGCTGCCGGCGGACGTCTCGCAGGCAGACTTGCTCGCGGTGGTCGCGAAGCTCAACCGCGATCCCTCCGTACACGGCATCCTCGTGCAGCTGCCGCTTCCCAAGGGCTTGAACACCGAGGCCGTGATCAACGCCATCGATCCCGCCAAGGACGTCGACGGCCTGCATCCGAACAATGCCGGCCGTCTCGCCGGCGGCTTCGAGGCGCTGTCGCCCTGCACGCCGCTGGGCTGCATCATCCTGACCAAGAGCGTTCACCCTTCCCTCGAAGGCATGAACGCCGTCGTGATCGGCCGCTCCAATCTGGTCGGCCGTCCGCTGGTGCAATTGCTGCTGAACGAGAACGCGACGGTGACGATCGCGCATTCGCGCTCGCGCGACCTGCCTGGGATCGTGAAGCAGGCCGATCTCGTCTATGCCGCGGTCGGCAGGCCCGAGATGGTGCGCGGCGACTGGCTGAAGCCGGGTGCGACCGTGATCGATATCGGCATCAACCGCATTCCGAAGGACGACGGCAAGACCCGCCTCGTCGGCGATATCGCCTATCAGGAAGCGCTCGCAGTCGCCGGTGCGGTGACGCCGGTGCCAGGCGGCGTCGGCCAGATGACCGTCGCCTGCCTGCTGGTGAATACGCTGCGCGCGGCCTGCGCGATTGCGGGCCTGCCGAAGCCGACGGTGTAGTTGTCATTCCGGGGCGATGCGTGGCATCGAACCCGGAATTTCGCGCCATAACTTCTGGGTTCCTGGTTTGCGCCAAGGCGCGCCCCGGAATGACGATCACGCTTTCTTCTTCTTCTCGCGCTCGATGCCTTCGAGGATCAGCTTCTGCGCTTCCTCGGGACCGCCCCAGCGCGTGATCTTCACCCACTTGCCCTTCTCGAGATCTTTATAGTGCTCGAAGAAGTGCTGGATCTGCTGCAGCGTGATGTCGGGCAGGTCGGAATACGACCTCACCTTGTCGTAGCGCTGCGTCAGCTTCGACGACGGCACCGCCAGGATCTTCTCGTCGCCGCCGGCCTCGTCTTCCATGAACAGCACGCCGACCGGGCGCACGCTCATGACGGCGCCGGGGATGATGGCGCGGGTGTTGACGATCAGCACGTCGCAGGGGTCGCCGTCGTCGGACAGGGTGTGCGGGATGAAGCCGTAGTTACCGGGGTAACGCATCGGCGTGTAGAGGAAGCGGTCGACCACCAGCGTGCCGGCCTCCTTGTCCATCTCGTATTTGATCGGTTCGCCACCCACGGGGACTTCGATGATGACGTTGACGTCCTCAGGGACGTTTTTCCCGATCGAGACCGCATCGATACGCATTAGAAAAGCTCCGTTATTGCCGAAGTTAAATCTCGCCCGGCAGCGATTTTCGGCGCTGTCATACGCGGGCTTGGCCCGCTGATCCATCGTGTTTTTGTGAAAAAATGAATCCCGCGATCACCGGCGCAACAGGCTGATGGTATCGACGGATGGGAAGTGCTGCGGCTTAAGGCGTCAGCAGCTCAAATCGGTCCGAACCTTAGTTGGCCCAGGCGAAGGCGACCTTGTCGAGCGACTTCGGTCCGAATCGCTCCGAGGAGCGCGCCACCATCCGGCCACCCAGGGCCCGGTAGAACTCGGTGGCGGGATCGTTGTCCGAAAGCGCCCACACCACCATGCTCTTCAGATTGCTCTGCATGAGGTCGCGGCGGGCGGCGGTGAAAAGGCGGCGGCCGAAGCCGAGGCCCTGGAATTCCGGACGCAGGTAGAGTTCGTAGATCTCGCCGTCGAAATGCAGGCTGCGGGCACGATTGCGGCCGTAGTTCGCATAGCCCGCGATCTTGTCGCCGAACACGAGCACGCTGACGCGGCTGCCCTTGCGGATTGCGCTGTCCCACCACTGCGGACCGCGACGGTTGATCAGCTTTTCCAACTCGGCGCCGGGAATGATGCCCTGATAGGCAGAACGCCACGCTTCGTCATGGGTGGACGCCACCGCAGTTGCATCTGCAGCTTTGGCCGGCCGGACCTCGATCAGGGTTGTGCTCATGAAGGCGATCAAACCAAGTCGCCGCGCCGGCGGCAAGACCTATCGTTAATTATCGGTTAACCTGTGGACTTTCTGCATCAGTATTTTCACTATGTTGTACCGAAAAAAGACAAGCGGCCGCGTCGAACGGCGCCGGCGTGCCGTACGTCGGTGCAAAACGGCTTTGCGACAACGAATGAACGGCGATGGCAGCGCAGAAAGTCCGCCCCAAATGATTCGTTCCTACTAGTGTGGCCGTCGTTGTCCGTGCTCGCCTTCGGCAATTCATGCGGCTCTTCAACGCGCTTGCGTTCCTGCCTCTGCTGGTTCTGCTGACTGCGTCGCCTGTGTGCGCGGGGGTCACGTTTGGGCCATCGGGACCAGAGGGTGAGCCGTTACGCCGGCAGGAATGGCGCGTGCCGTCGCCGGACACCGACATTGCCGCGCGTGCGTTGTTGTTTCGTCCCGCCGGCGCGGGCCCGTTCCGGCTTGCAGTGATCGCGCATGCGTCGACGCAGAACGTGCTCCGCCGTGCGCAGATGCCGCAGCCGGAATATCGCGCACTCGCAGGGTTTCTCGTCGCACGCGGCTTCGCCGTGCTGGTGCCGGAGCGCCTCGGCCATGGTGCCACCGGCGGCCGCTATGCCGAGGACCAGGGCGGCTGCGACGAGGCGGATTACGCACGCGCCGGCCGCGCCACGGCGGAAGAAATTTCGCTCGCGCTCGATTATCTGCGGAAGCAGGATTTTATTCGCATGGATGCCGCCGTCGTGATCGGACATTCAGCAGGTGGCTGGGGCGCGCTGGCGCTGGCGAATGGCGATCCGAAAGAGATTTCAGCCATTATTGCATTTGCGCCCGGACGTGGCGGCCACGCCAACGACGAACCGAACAAGATCTGTGCGCCCCATACGCTGCTTGGCGCGGCTACCGAATTCGGCAAGGCGGCGCACATTCCCGTCACGTCGCTGGTTGCAGCCAATGACAGCTATTTTGCGCCGACGTTTTCGAAGACCTTGGCGGATGCATTTCGCAGCGGCGGCGGCAAGGACGATTTTCGCACGCTGCCGGCCGTCGGCAGCGAGGGGCACTGGATGATCGAGACCGAGGCTGGCGTTAAAGCGGCAGGCAGCGAACTCGCGCGGGCGCTGAACCTGCTAGCGCCCGGGGCGACCAAAAAGCGATGACGCTGTATTTCCTGGTCAAATATCTGCATGTGCTCGGCGCCATCGTCATCCTCGGCACCGGAACCGGTATCGCCTTCTTCATGCTGATGGCGCATCGCACCGGTCATGCGGAGTTCATCGCGCGCACGGCGTCGGTGGTGGTGATTGCAGATGCGATCTTCACGCTGTCGGCCGTGATCCTGCAGCCGGTCACCGGCGGCCTATTGATGATGCTGTCGGCCACATCGATCGCCGAGCGCTGGCTACTGGCCTCGCTCGCGCTCTACGCCGTCGCGGGAATGTTCTGGATCCCCGTCGTCTTCATGCAGATCGAGATGCGCGATCTCGCGCGCAAGGCTGCCGAACAGCGCAGCGCGTTGCCTGCGCGCTACTTCGTGCTATTTCGCCGCTGGTTTGCGTTCGGCTTCCCCGGCTTCGGCGCCTCGATGCTGATCCTCTGGCTGATGATCGCAAAACCATTTTGAAGGGCGCGATGACCCAGCGAACCATTCTTGTGCTTGGCGCCTCCGGTTTGATCGGCCGCTTCATCACCGATGACCTGCGCGCGCGAGGGTTTCGCGTGGTTGGTCTCGCACGAAAGCTGTCGCCGGCGCAGAGGATGAGCGCGCTCGATCTCGAGCTGCCGATCCTGACGCTCGATACGGCCGCGCTGATGCGCCTGATGAGCGAGCATGCCGTGGATGTCGTCGTCAACTGCCTCGGTGTGCTCCAGGACGGGCCCGGCGGCAACACCAGCGCCGTGCATCGCGATTTGGTTGCGCGTCTGCTTCAGGCCATCGCCGGCAGCGGCCGCGCGATCCGGCTGGTGCATATCTCGATCCCCGGCACTGCGGAAGCCGATCGCACTGCCTTCGCCACGACCAAGCGCGAAGCCGAGCGGCTGATTGCGGCATCGGGCATTCCCCACGCCATCATGCGGCCCGGTTTCGTGGTGGCGCCGTCAGCCTATGGCGGCAGCGCGATGCTGCGCGCGCTTGCGGCCCTCCCGCCGGATCTTCCGGCTAAGGAGATGGCGACGCCATTCCAGCCCGTCGCAGTCGATGATATCTCCGCAACCATCGCCTGGCTCGCGGCGCGCGATATCGAAGATAAGTCCGTAAAGGCGGTGAACTGGGACTTGATGCAATCCGAGCCGATCACGATGGCCGGTGTCATCGAGCAATTCCGATTTGTCTTCGGCACGGCCGGCTGGCCGCATGTCGCGATGCCGCCCTTCATGCTCGATCTCGGCGCAAGACTTGGTGATCTCGCCAGCACGCTCGGCTGGATGTCGCCGATGCGCTCCACCGCGATCGCCGAGCTGCGCCGCGGCGTAACGGGTGATCCCTCGGCCTGGACCGCCGCCACGGGGATCGTACCGAAAACGCTGGCTGACACGATCGGGCGCCATCCCGCCACCATCCAGGACAAATGGTTTGCGCGGCTGTTCCTGATGAAGGCGCTGATCCTTGCCAGCCTGATCGCGTTCTGGCTGGTGTCCGGCTTCATCGCATTGTTCGTGTCCTACCGCGCTGCTGCCGGTATCCTGACCGCGCACGACTTCCCGCCCGCGCTGGTCGATCCCGTCACCATCGGCACCAGCCTGATGGACATGAGTATCGGCGTGCTGATCGCCTTCCGCCGCACGGCTGCGGTCGGCCTGGCTGCGAGCATCATAGCCTCGCTCGGCTATATGTTCGGCGCGGCAATCCTGACACCGGATCTCTGGATCGAGCCGCTCGGTGCGTTGGTGAAGACCGTGCCTGCGATCGTGCTGATGCTGGTCGCGCTTTTGACGCTGGATAATCGCTAATGAGCAAGTGGTCCGACGATGACGTGATCCTGTACGACGGCGTCTGCATCTTCTGCTCGCGCTGGGTGAGGTTCGTAGCGGCGCGCGACACAGCCAAGCGGTTTCGCTTCACGCCGATCCAGTCGGACTATGGCGCGAAGCTCGCGCGCGCCTTCGGGATCGATCCTGGCGATCCCGATACCAATGCCGTCGTCCACGGCGGCGAAGCGTTCGTGAAATCGGACGCCGCGCTGACAGTGCTGTCGCAGCTTCCCGGCTGGGGTTGGGTGCGGATGCTGTTCGCCGTGCCGAAGCCGCTGCGCGACCGCGTCTACAGCCTCATCGCGCGCAACCGCTATCGCATCTTCGGGAAGTACGACGCGTGCTTCGTGCCCGATGCGGAGCTGCGGGCGCGCGTGATCGAGTAGCACTCGCAACGACGGAGCGTGCGGTTACGGCTTGCCAAGAGCCGCCAGCGCTTCCTTCGCCGCCCGCTCCCCACTGTCCCGTGCCCCGTGCGCCGTCGTGAAGAAATTCGGCGAGGTCGCCTCTCCCGCAAAGAACAGTCGCCCGTCCACTGGCTCCGCCAGCACGGCGCGATCTCCGGCGTGACCGGGCAGCGCGTGCGAGTACGAGCCTCTTGCAAACGGATCATGCCCCCAGCGTGACTCATACAGCGGCTTCAGCTTGCGGCGGATGTCGTTGCCGAGAAAGCTTGCGATCTCGTCGATGCTGTGTGCGGCGATGGCGCCCTCGCCGGCGGCTTCCAGCTGGCGGGCAAAACTGCCGCCGAAAAAACCTTCGATGCAGGGCTGGCCGAACGGGCGGATGTGATAGGTGCCCATCCCGGTGCGCATGGTGGCGCCGCGCAGGTTCCCTTCTTTCGGGAAGGCTTCGGCGCCGTCGAGCGCCAGCGTCACCTTGTCGTCGAGGCCGAGCGGCAGGCCGGCTGCGGCATCGATCTTGGCGGGGAGCGGCGGCGAGAAGCGGATCGCTTGGTCAGCGATCAGATTGGTCGGCACGGTGACGATCACCTTGTCGGCAGCAAGCGTGCCCTGTGATGTCTCGATGCGGATGCGCTTCGCTGAATGATCGATCAGCGTGACGTTGCAGTTCAGCGCCACCGGGCATGGCGCGCCATAGGCCGCGATGAGCGCGCCGTAGCCGCGGCGGAGGCGCCAGTTGAGTTCGCTGTCCTCATAGGCGTCCCAGTCGAGCGTCGACATGTCCTCGAGTTCGCAGCCGTTGATGTAGGTCGAGATCGCGTCGATCATCGGGTTCCAGCGATTGCCGGGCTCGAGGCTCAGGCTCGCGGGCTCGTCCGTGCCTTTCTGCGCGGCCTGCCAGAGCCGCTCGTAGAAGGCCTCCATCGCGCGCATGAAATCGTCGCGCTCGCCTTGCGGAAACGCATTGCCATAGGCGCGCTCGCGCCAGGGCGGCAGATCCTTGTTGAGCTCGAAACCGAGTTGCCTTGCGACGGCGACGAAGGAGTTCTTGTCCGCGGAGTGCAGCCAGCCGCAGCCGACGTCGAAGGTCACGTCAGGCGAGGCTTGCACGGTCCAGGCGCGGCCGCCAAGCCGGTTGCGTGCCTCCAGCACGATCACGCAGAGGCTGGAGCCCGCCAACGCGTGTGCTGCGCCAAGGCCGGCGGCACCGGCGCCGATGATCGCGACGTCGACGGAGGAGGGCAAGGACATGGGTGGGCTCTAGCACGTTCGCTGAAAGCCCACCACAAGACGAACTGTCATCGCCCGGCAGCCGGGGCATGACAGTGAGTGAGACCGGCGGCCTTACGCCACCGCTTCCTTGGCCTTTTCCGCGCGCTTGCGTTCGTTTGGGTCGAGGTGCTTCTTGCGCAGGCGGATCGACTTCGGGGTGACCTCGACGAGCTCGTCGTCCTCGATATAGGCGAGCGCCTTTTCGAGGGTCATGCGGATCGGCGGGGTCAGGCGCACGGCTTCGTCCTTCGACGTCGTGCGGATGTTGGTGAGCTGCTTGCCCTTGAGCACGTTGATCTCGAGATCGTTGTCGCGGGTGTGCTCGCCGACGATCATGCCCTTGTAGACCTTCCAGCCGGGCTCGATCATCATCGGGCCGCGGTCTTCCAGCTTGAACATGGCGTAGGCCACCGCCTCGCCCTGGTCGTTGGAGATCAAGACGCCGTTACGGCGGCCCTGGATCTCGCCCTTGTACGGGGCATAGCCGTGGAACAGGCGGTTCATGATCGCGGTGCCGCGGGTGTCGGTGAGCAGTTCGCCCTGGTAGCCGATCAGGCCGCGGGTCGGCGCGTAGAACACCAGGCGCTGACGATTGCCGCCCGAGGGCTTCATCTCGATCAACTCGGACTTGCGCTCGCTCATCTTCTGCACGACGACGCCGGAATGCTCCTCGTCGACGTCGATCACGACCTCCTCGATCGGCTCCATGGTGGCGCCGGTCGCTTCGTCCTTCTGGTACACGACGCGCGGGCGCGACACCGAGAGCTCAAAGCCCTCACGACGCATGGTCTCGATCAGGATCGCGAGCTGCAATTCGCCGCGGCCGGACACTTCCATCGCATCCTTGTCGGCGGACTCGACGACGCGCAACGCGACGTTGCCCTCGGCTTCACGCAAGAGACGGTCGCGGATCATGCGGCTCGTCACCTTGTCGCCTTCGGTGCCGGCGAGCGGGGAGTTGTTGACGATGAACGACATCGACACGGTCGGCGGATCGATCGGCTGCGCCGGCAGCGGCACTTCGACGGTGGGATCGCAGAAAGTGTCGGCGACGGTGCCTTTGGTCAGGCCGGCAATGGCGACGATGTCGCCGGCTTCGGCTTCATCGAGCGGCGTGCGCTCGAGACCGCGGAATGCCAGGATCTTGGTGATACGCCCGGTCTCGACCAGCTTGCCGTCGGCATGAAGCACCTTGACCTGCTGGTTCGGCTTGAGCACGCCGGACGAGATGCGGCCGGTGATGATGCGGCCGAGATAGGGATTGGCTTCCAGGATGGTGCCGATCATCCGGAACGGCCCTTCCTCGACCGTCGGCGGTGCGACGTGACGCAGGATCAGGTCGAACAGCGGCTCCATGCCCTTGTCCTGCGGACCCTCCGGGCTCTCGGCCATCCAGCCCTGCTTGGCCGACCCGTAGAGGATCGGGAAGTCGAGCTGCTCCTCGCTTGCGTCGAGCGCCGCGAACAGGTCGAACACCTCGTTGATGACTTCGGTCGGGCGCGCGTCGGGGCGATCGACCTTGTTGATGACGACGATCGGCTTGAGGCCGACCTTGAGCGCCTTGGAGACCACGAACTTGGTCTGCGGCAGCGGGCCTTCGGCCGCGTCCACCAGCACCAGCGCGCCGTCCACCATGTTCAGGATTCGCTCGACCTCACCGCCGAAATCGGCATGGCCGGGAGTGTCGACGATGTTGACGCGGGTGTCCTTCCACTGCACCGAGGCCGCCTTGGCCAGAATGGTGATGCCGCGCTCGCGCTCCAGGTCGTTGGAGTCCATGGCGCGATCCGTCACCTTCTGGTTCTCGCGGAACGTGCCGGACTGCTGGAGGAGCTTGTCGACGAGGGTCGTCTTGCCATGGTCGACGTGGGCGATGATGGCGACGTTACGAAGGTTCATGAGTGAGCTTCTTTGCGGTCGGACAATGGGTTAAGCGCGATCTCGCCGGTCAAGCCGGGACCTCTTCACGGACAACGCTGAAACGTGGAAAACGGGGCCTGCTACGCCCAAAAAGGAAACCCGGCCATATCGACCGGGCACCCCATGCGTTTGCGCCGCAATATAGGGAAAAAACGCCAAAAAACAATGCGTTCTTTCGAGGTTGGTTGATTGAATTTTGTCCGGGAATCCCCGGGGCTTAGAATATCCCGGACCAAACCGGCCCTTTATTCGCGGGACAAGTGCCCCAACTAGCCCTGTGCGGAGCTGTGGTTCGGCTCCTCTGTCGGATAGACCCCGCGCAGCACCTCCTCGAAGTGCATCTTGACGGCGTCGTTGCAGAGGCAGGCGCGCAGGCGCAGGCCGTCATGGTTGCGGACCAGGATCGAGCCGCGCCGCGTGTCGAGCACGCCTTCGGCCTTGAACGATTGCAACACGCGGCTGGCATAGCTGCGCCCCACGCCGAGCAACGTGGCGAGCTGCTCATGCGTCAACGGCACGCTGCTCTCGTCGCCGGTTCGCTCCATCGCCGCGATGATCCATTTCGCCGTGCGCTGCTCGATCGAGTGAATGGCGTTGCAGGCGGTCGACTGGAAAATCTGCGCCAGCATGCAGTCGGCATAGCGCGCGAAGATGTTGCGCAGTGACGGCGAGCGCGCCTTCGCCGCTTCCAGCTTGCCGACGTGAATGCGCGCGAACGGGCCGCCGAACTTGACGCAGATGCGGGTATAGGCCGGCAGAAATCCTTCGCTGACGATGCCGCCCACCGCGCCCTCACGGCCGACCAGGATGGTCTCGACGTCGCGGCCGTCCTCGTTCGGAACGAGGAACGTCGCGAGCGAGGGCCCGCACGGAAAGTGCACGACCTGAACATCGTCGCCGGGACTGTAGAGCAGATGGTTCGGGCCGACCTCGTCGACGGCGAAATGTGGTGCGAGCAGCGCATAGTCCGGCGCATTCAGCCGCCGCAGCAGATTGTTGGCAGGGCGGCTCTCGATCTCGCTTGTCTTGCTGATACGCGCATCCATCGCAAACTCCCCATCCTCCCCTCCACCTTAGCGAGTTCCGTCCATGGCTTGTGTGCACATGTGGACAGACGTCAAAACTGTTCTGTGGTGAGTTTCGTTCCGGGAACCCTCCGATGCGCTGGGCGCAGGCGTCGGCATGGGCTGTCCTGATTGGTGACAACATGCAGCCCTCAATAGCCAGGATCATGATACCTGCTTCCCCCGACGGCTCAGCCGTGAGCCCTGCCGATGTGCTGATCGTCGAGGACGATCCGATCATCGCGATCGATTTCGAGGATCGCCTGCTCGGCTTTGGCGTGAGCAGCGTGCGCACGGTGGGCTCGGTGGCGCAGGCCCTGAACGCCATCACGGCACGCGCGCCCGACTTCGCGCTGCTCGATGTCGAGTTGATCCGCGAGAAGAGTTTTGCGATCGCCGAACGGCTTGCAGCCTTGGATATTCCCTTCGTCTTCGTCACCGGCTACGGCGCGGAGACGAGCATTCCGCCGGAGTTTGCCGCACGGCCACGGCTGCAAAAGCCCTGCTCCAGCGATGCGCTGGAGGCGGCGTTGCAGGCGCGCGGCGGCTAGATCGGCCTCAGGCGAGTTTCGGATCGAGCGTGGTCGACCACAGCGCGACGTCGGCGCGGTCGCGCAGCGTCACCGTCATCTGGCCGGAAGTGCCGTGGATCTTGACGTGACCGAAGAACTGCATGCCCGCTGACGGCGGCAGGTTCTGCTTGTCGAGGCCGGGTGCCCTGACGAAGCGCACCTCGGGGCCGAACGTGTTGTCGAGCTCGTTCGGGCCGAACGTGCCGGCGTGCAGCGGGCCCGAGACGAACTCCCAGAACGGCTCGAAATCCTGGAACTGCGCCTTGTTCGGATCGTAATAATGCGCGGCGGCGTAGTGCACGTCCGCCGTCAGCCACACCGTGTTCCTGATCGGCGCCACCTTGATGAAGCGCAGGATGTCGGCGATCTCGAGTTCGCGGCCGCGGGGCGGGCCGTCGCTTTGCGCGAAGGCTTCCGAACCCTTCTTGTTCGCGGCATCATCGTAAACGAGGATGCTGAGCGGCATGTCGGAGGCGATCACCTTCCAGGTCGCGCGCGAATTGAGCAGTTCGCGTTTCAGCCAGGCCATCTGCTCGAGCCCGAGGAAATAGCTGGCCGGGCCGTACTCGGTTTCGAGATTGGCGCCGTTCGGGCCGCGATAGCTGCGCTCGTCGAGCACGAACACGTCGAGATGCGGGCCGTAGGAGATCTTGCGATAGACCCGGCCCGGCTCATTGATGCTCTCGCGCATCGGATACATCTCGTGGAAGGCGCGGCTCGCGCGCGCCGCGAGCAGCGAGATGTCGCGCACCTTGTAGGTCGCCGGCAGATCCTTCGACTGCGACCAGTTGTTGGTCACCTCGTGATCGTCCCACTGCACGAAAACAGGCACTTCGGCATTGAAGGCGCGGACGTTGTCGTCGGTGAAATTGTATTTGTGCGCCGCGCGGTACTCGTCCAGCGTCTCGGCGACCTTGGCCTTTTCGGGGATGGTGAGGTTCTTCCAGATATTGCCGTCGGCGAGCTTCACCTCGGAAGGGATCACGCCGTCGGCGTAGATGGTGTCGCCGGAGTGCAGCAGGAAATCCGGCCGGTGCTTGCGCATGGCTGAGAAGGTGAGCATGCCGCCGTCATCGGGATTGATGCCCCAGCCTTGGCCGGCGACGTCGCCGCCCCAGACGAAGCTGACGTCGCGGCGGTCGGCCGGCGCGGTGCGGAAGCGGCCGACCACCGGCTCGCCTTCGATCGCAGTATGGGAGAGATCGCGGAAGCGGACGCGGTAGAAGATGTCCTGTCCGCCGGGCAGATTCTCCACCAGCATCTTCGCGGTGAAGTCGCTCTCGGGCAGCGCCGCGATCGGCGGCAGCGCACGGGAGTCCTTGAACGATTCCGTCGTCGCCATCTCGACCAGCATCTGCGCGGGACGGTCGGTGCGCGCCCAGACCACACCGCCATCGACGGTGACGTCGCCGGACTGCACGCCGTGGGTGACCATAGGCCGGTCGGCGGCGCGCGACAGATGCGGCATCGCGATCGCGCCGAGTGCGCCGGCGCCGGTGGTGAGGAATTTGCGGCGGGAGAATTTGATCTTCATGGCGTGGGGCTCGCGGGCTGGCGCATCTTGAGCTGTCATTCCGGAGCGCGCGAAGCGCGAATTCGGAATCTCGAGATTCCCCGGTGCGCAATGGCGCACCTGAGGTCTGGTCCTTCGGACCATCCCGGAATGACGACGGAACCTATATTGAGACATTGTGACGCGGCAATTACGCGTGCAGACGTTATGCGTTGCCGGCCGCTCGGAATTGCGCACCGGCGCGCTGCAGGTTCTGCGGCAGGCTGGACAGCACCGCCTTGCGGTCGGCGACCGCGGTGTGGAATTGGTCGAGCGCGATGTTGAAGGCCGCCAGTGCGCCTTCCTCGATGGCACCGTGATCGAAGCAGCGCAGCGTGTCGCGCAGGATCTCGTCGGCCTCGGCCTGCATCTGGTCGAGCTCGTCGGTCGTCTCGCTCTTCCGGGCTGCGGTGAGCATGTCGAGCAGGCGCTCGCGCAGATGGCTGTTGTTGTCGCGCTCGTCCTTTTTGAGGTAGCCCGCGAACCAGGCGCCGAGCGAGCCCGTGGCCGAGAGCGCCATCAGGCTCCACCAGATGTAATCGCTGTACTTGTCGAGGAAGGTCTTCTCCTCGCCGTCGACGAAGGCGGCGGCGCCCGGATGCACGGGGATCACCGCGTCCTTGTCGGTGTCGGGCGTTTCGATCTTCGCGGCCTGCGGGAAGTCGGTCAGCAATTGCTGGCGCACGGCGAAGAGCTGCCGGGTGAAGGCCGCGACCGTGGTCTCTGACAGGCCTTTGCGCGCCACGATATGATGCGAGAAGCTGATGGTCTTGACCTCGTCGTCGGGACGATCGGGCGAGCCGCCATAGGTGCCGGCGGGAATTTCCGAGGCTTCATAGACCGGATGATTCTGCGCGATCGCATCCGCCGAATCGATCGCGAGGAAGATCGGCGTGCCGCCGTCCCTGGCGGAGGCCGCAATCGCATCCGATGTGATCTTGCTGTTGACCGGGCCGGCCGCGAGATAGACGTCGGCCTTCTGGGCCTTGATCGCTTCCACGACCTCACTTGCCGGGAATTGCACGATCTCGACCTTGGCGGGATCGATGCCGTATTGCTGCAGGATCACTTTCAGCAGATTGACGTTGGCCTGCGTCTTACCGACCACGCCGACGCGGTGGCCGGCGAGCTGTGCGATCTTGGTGATCTTCGCGCCCTTCTTCTTGCCCTTGCCCGGCACCGACCACAGCACCACGACGTTCTTGCGCAGCGTCGCAACGGCCTGCGCGTTCTTGGGAACGTCGAGATCGCCGCGCACGATGGCAAGATCCGCCTTGCCTTCGGCGAGCTGGCCCGCGCTGGCGGTGGCGCCCTCGGTCGGGATCGGGCGCAGCCGCACGAAGCCTTTGCTCTGCGCGAAGGCCTGCGTCAGTGTCTGCACGACTTTGAGATCGTCGCTGTTGGCTGGGCCGACCGCGATCTTCAGCGTGACCGGTCGCATCGCGAAATAGTAGCCGCCGGCGAGCGCGCCGATGATGGCGAGCACCAGCGCCAGAGACACGAGCGCGGTCTTCCGCGCCGCGGATCGCGGCGAACGCGGAGGGGGCGTCTCGGCCAGGTTCAAGTCCCCGGTCATCGATCTCCCAAACAGGCGCTTCAGGCTCAGTTTCATCTTGGCCGGCGATTTACGCCCGCAATTGTAGCAAATTTCTTGTCCGGCGGGGTTACATCTCCGTCATGGTTAGCGGATGCGCGAAATCCCCGATGAACCCCAGGCGTAAGCGGGGCGTTAGGGTAAAGTTCCCCTGAAGAACGGAGGCGGTCATGGCAGAGCGATTGGCGGCGGACGCACGCAAGCAGGCGCTGGGCGGTATCCCGGGCTGGACCGAGGTCCAGGGCCGCGACGCCATCGGGAAAACCTTTGTCTTCAAGGATTTCAACGAGGCCTTCGGCTTCATGACCCGCGCGGCGCTGATCGCTGAAAAAATGGATCATCACCCGGAATGGCGCAACGTTTACAAGACGGTGGAGGTGGTGCTCTCGACCCACGACGCCGGCGGCGTCACCAGGCTCGACGTCGAGCTTGCGACCGCGATGAACGCCATCGCCAAGCTTACATCGGGCTGACATCTTGCAGGCAAAATGCGCATCCCCATGTTGTGATCGGCATGCGATGCGGCGATCCGCCGCGTCCGGCTGAACGGGGAGTTCTCGGCCATGGCTGCCGAACACGGTGTCGGCTTCGAGCCGGCCGATCGGCTCGCGGAAGATCGTGACAGCGTGCGCCGCCGCTTCTGGCGCAAGCTGAAGCGCGTCGCCGCGCATCTGCCGTTCACCGAGGATCTGCTCGCGGCCTATTACTGCGCCTTCGACCGGCAGACGCCGCGCCATGTCCAGGCGTCGCTGTTGGGGGCGATCGCCTATTTCATCCTCCCGTTCGACTTCATCCCCGACGTGATGCCGGTGCTCGGCTTCACCGATGACGCCGCGATTCTCGCCACTGCCATTCGCATGGTCGCCAGCCACATCACCTCGGAGCACCGCGAAGCCGCGCGTGCCGCGCTGAAGCGCGGCGTGGATGAGGCGGAGGAATAGCAGGGCCCCATATTCCGCTGTTATTCTCCGCGAAGGCGGAGAATCCAGTACGCCGCGGCTTCTCGATTCAATCACGGCCGTCTCGGAGTACTGGATCGCCCGGTCAAGCCGGGCGATGACAGCGAGAGTGTGGCCGTCCGCTACCTCTTCTCCGCGCGCGCCTTCTCCGCATCCCATGCCTGGAATTGCCTGAACAGCGTCTCCCGCTCCGCGTCGGACACCTTCGCGCCCGCCGGGCTCTGCTTCAGGAATGCTTCGAAGCGTTGCTGCGTTACCGGTTCGACGCCGTGCCGGTCGAGCCATTGCTGCGCCACCGGCAATCTGCTCCAGCCCGCCAGGGGAGCCGCGAGCGACACCTCTTTCCATTTGGGATGGAAGGGTGCGTTCTGAAGCGCCGGGAATTTCGTGAAGAAGGCATCCACGAACAGCGCGAGCTTGCGATAGCGCTCCGTGTTGGGTGCCCAATTATAGGCCGCTAGCACAGCAGGCACGGCGATCGTATCCACGCTCTCGCCCTCCTTGATCAGGTTCGGATAGTCCTTGGCCGTGAGCGTCGCCGGCAGATAGTCGTTCTGGAGCGGCTTTGCATAATCCACGCGCGCGAGATGGAAGCGACCGTCATTGCCGAAGGTCGAGACCGATTTGTACGGCTTGCCGCCGACCACGATGACGGCGTCGATCTCGCCGGCCTTCAATTTCTCCATCGCAATGCGCTGCTCGACATAGACAAACTTCGCCCTGATCCCGAGCCGCTCGAACACGGTGAGTGCGGTGACGAAAGTGCCGCCGTTCGGCAAGTCGACGCTGACCGTCTTGCCCTCGAGGTCTTTCAGCGTCGCGACCGATTTCGGTGCGATCACCTGCATCTCCTCGTTGTAGAGCTTGGTGACATAGGTGAACTGCCGCTTGATGTCCTTCGCGAATCCCTTTCGCTCGAGGTAATCCAGCGTATCAGCGCGCACCACGCCGAGATCGACGCCTTGCAGGAACAGGATGTCGGCCACGCTCTGCACCGAGCCGCGGCCGACGATCGGCAGGACGCGGATCTTGTTGCCGTCGTCGAGCACCGAGGCGAGGTCGGCGCCGAATTGCACATAGGTGCCGCCGATCGTGCCTGTTATCAGCGTCACGGTGTTGGCGTTCAGCGCCTGTTGGGTCGAACTCGAGCCGAACTGGAAGATGGCCTTCAGGCTGTCGGAGACCTTGGCCGGATCATATTCGGTCTGTTCAGCATGAGCCGCGAAGGCGCAGATCGTCGTGACGGCGGCAAGCGCCATTCTCAAAGCGTTACGCATGATGTCCCCTGAAAAGTTCTAGTTCGAAAGCTGGGCGAGGCGCTGCTGCGCCTCGGCGGATCCGAGCGTTGCGGCCTTCTGGTACCAGTCGCGTGCCGCGCTCGCGTCGGCACTGACGCTGCGTGTGTCCCTCGTGCCGAGCACGGCCGGATCATAGGTCTGCGCCAGCAGAAGTGCGGCCGTTGCGTCCCCCGCGCTCGCGGTGCGTTCGAGCAGCAGCCGCGCTGCGGCGATGTCGCCGACGCCGATCAGGCTCCTCGCCCGCGTCATCAACCCTGCCAGCGTATCGGCATCGAGCGTCTTTGCCGGCGGAGATGGAGGTGACGCGGGTTGCACGGCGGCGACGGGCACAGGCGTCTGGGCTTGCAGCGCACTCTGGTAGGCCGTCGCAATCGCTTCACGGCTTGGCGTCGATGGGGCCGGCAGGTTCTGCATGTCGGCGCTCGCCAGCGTCGGCCTGGTGGCGCGAGCAGGGTCCTTGAGCGCGGCCTGCCGCGCAACCGGCGCATTGGCCGGCATCGCTGGCTGCTCAGGAGTTGTGGCCGTTGCGCCACCGGCATTGGCGGCGACGAGGCTGCGCAGGTCGGGCTGAAACAGCGCGGCCAAAATCGCCAAGAAGCCTACAACCACAACAGCGGCGAGAACGCGCGGGAAGATCTTCCGTTCTGAGCGCAAATCCAGCGGTGCAAATTCGCGCGGATCGGGTGTACCGAGCGGGTCGCACAGAAAGAGTGGGATCGGATCGACCTGTGAAAGATCGGCGCGTTGTGCGCGCGCGCGGATGTAGGACGCGGTGGATGATTGTGATTCCGTTCGATTGGAGTCGAGCGCGCTCGACCCCCTGGACGGACGGTGTGCCGTCGACTCCATGGTGATGCTCCCCATTACTGACGCAACGCAGGGGCCGTCCCGGCTTCAGTCTTCTTGTTGTTGTCCAGAAGCGCCCCGCAAACTGGAACCCGTAAATCGCAGTTTGAATCAGCCCAAAAAACGACGGCGGTTGGCGCGATCAGGGAGATATTTGGGTTTGATTGGGGCGAGGCGGCGGAGTGCACCGCAATTTCTGCGCGAATGGTTGAGGGGGACTTTACAGTGCAGCGGTGGGCACACGGCCCGCCCCGCGCTCGCTGTCATTCCCCGCGAAGGCGCGCGAAGGCGGGGAATCCGGTACGTCGCGGCCCATCGCTTCGGCTACGACCGTCTCGGAGTTACTGGATCGCCCGGTCAAGCCAGGCGATGACGGTTGAGTATGTGGCGACTACGCCGCATCCTCACGGATGCAGGATCACCTTGCCCATGGCCTGCCGTCCCGCGAGCACCTTCAGCGCGTCGGCGGTCTGCGCCAGCGGGAAGGTGCGGTCGACATGAGATGAGATCTTTCCTTCCGCCGTCCACTTCACGAGCTTCTCGAGATTGGCGCGGTTCTTCTCGGGATTCTGTCGGGTCCAGGCGCCCCAGAACACGCCTCTGATATCGCAGCCCTTCAGCAGCGCGAGGTTCAGCGGCATCTTCGGAATGTCGCCGGCGGCAAAGCCGATCACGAGGAAGCGGCCTTCCCAGGCGATCGAGCGCAGCGCCGCTTCCGCATACGCGCCACCCACTGGATCGAAGATGATGTCGACGCCCTTGCCGCCCGTGAGCTTGCGCAGGCCTTCCTTCAGATCTTCCTTGGCGTAATTCAGCGTCAGCTCGGCGCCGTGAGCCTTGGCGAATTCGAGCTTCTCCTCGGACGAGGCGCAGGCGATCACTTTCAGGCCCATCAGCTTGCCGAGCTCGCACGCGGCAAGCCCGGTGCCGCCGGCAGCACCGAGCACCGCGAGCGTCTCGCCCGGCTTCGGGCTGGCGCGATCTTCCAGCGCATGCAGCGCCGTGCCGTAGATGATGATGATGCCGGCCGCGCGGTCGTAGTCGAGATTGTCCGGGATCTTCACGATCCCCGAAGCAGGCAACGCGATCTTCTCGCGCGCGCCGTTGTGGCCGCAGGACGCGACCACGCGATCGCCGACCTTGAGATCAGTGACACCAGGGCCGATGCTCTCGATCACACCGGCAACTTCGGCGGCGGGCGAGAACGGGAACGGCGGCTTGATCTGGTACTTGCCCTGGATCATCAGGATGTCGAAGAAATTCAGCGCCGCCGCCTTGATCGCGATCACGGCCTCGCCGGGACCTGCCACCGGATCCGGCACGTCGGCGAGCACGAGATCGTCGGGCTGGCAATATTGCGAGCAGAGGATGGCTTTCATGGCGGCACCTGGGGCGTTTCGAGTGGAGTTCTAGTTAGGGCGGTTTTGCCGGATTTGGGGCGACCCTACAATCGGGATTCTTTGTCTGAGGAGCGCGCTGGCCTATCCTCGTCATTGCGAGCGTAGCGACTATTTTCCGCGGTGCGGACTCTGGATTGCTTCGCCTCGCTCGCAATGACGGAGCAAGAACAAAAAGAAAGGATTCAAACCATGTTTGAAACAGGTCTGCTCAAGGACAAACGGATCCTCGTCACCGGCGGCGGTTCGGGCCTCGGTGCTGCGATGGGACGCCGCTTCCTCGCGCTTGGCGCAGAGCTCGTGATCTGCGGCCGCAAGCTCGATCGGCTCGAAGCAACTGCGAGCGAGATGCGCAAAGAGATCGGCGGCAAGGTCACCGCGATCGCGTGCGATGTTCGCGACGGTGCCGCCGTCGACGCGATGATGGATGCGATCTGGCGCGAAGCACCACTCGATATTCTCGTCAACAATGCCGCCGCGACCTTCATCGCACAAAGCGAGCATCTGTCGTTCCGCGCGGCCGATGCGATCCTGGCGCCAACGCTGCACGGCGCGATGTACTGCACGCTCGCTGCTGGCAAGCGTTGGATCGATGGCAAGCACAATGGTGTCGTACTCTCGATCCTCTCGACCTCGACCATCACCGGCCGCGCCTTCACCGTCCCTTCCGCGATGGCGAAATCGGCGGTGTTGGCGATGACCAGGAGTCTCGCGGTGGAGTGGGGTCCGAAGGGCATCCGCACGGTCGCGATCGCGCCGGGCCCGTTCCCGACGCCGGGCGCGTCCGGCCAGTTGCGGCTCCAGGGACGCGACGACAGCCTGCTGCGCAACCCGATGGGGCGCAATGGCGAGCACAGCGAGCTTGCCGACCTCGCCAGCTTCCTGGTCTCGGACCGTGCTGCTTACATCAACGGCGAGATGGTGGTGATCGACGGCGGCGCGCATTTGCGCAGTTCCGGTGCCGAGGACCTGTTGCAATGGACCGACGCGCAATGGGCCGAACAGCGCGCCGCGCGGTCCAAAAGCTAGTCCTGTTGCTCGGCTAACTGCCTTCCCAAATTGGACTTTCCCGGTTATCCCTGACTCGGGGACAACGCACGGCCGGGCCATCTTCCAGTCACAATATTGAGGGAACCACTCCAGCATGTGGCGGGCGCTCTTTTTGGCTTTGATGACTGGCGTGGCGGCGTGGGGATTGAGTGATTCCGCGCGCGCTCAGACGGCGCAACCGGCGCCGAAGGCGGCGGCAAAGCCGGCCGCAACTGCGTCCAAGACGGCCGCCAAACACGATACCAAGCCGGTGGCGCCGCCCGCGGCGGTTGCCGGCGGCGCGGAGCCGACGCTGATCGGCCAGTTCGGCACCTGGGGGGCCTATTCGGCGGCACCCAACGGCAAGAAAGTCTGCTTCGCGCTGGCCAAGCCGTCGTCGTCGAAGACCAATCCGCCGAATCGGCCGCGCGATCCCGCCTATGCCTTCGTCTCGACCCGCCCGGCCGAGAAGGTGAACAACGAAGTTTCGGTCATGATCGGCTACGCGCTGAAGCCGGGCTCGGAATCGACCGTCGAGGTCGGCGGCGCCTCCTTCGCGATGTACACGCAAGGCGACGGCCTCTGGATCAAGAACGCGGCCGAGGAGGAACGGATGGTCGAAGCCATGCGCAAATCCGCCGATCTGGTGGTCAAGGGCGTCTCGACCAAGGGGACGGAGACGACCGACACGTTCTCGCTGAAGGGCCTCGCCCAGGCGCTGGACCGGATCTCGCAAGACTGCCGAAGATAGGATTGCAGGCGTTAAGGCTGCAGGCGAGAAGGTCGCAATCGGCGGTTCAGGTTGCTATATAGGGCCGGTTCCAGATTTTCTTCCGTCATTCCGGGGCGATGCGTAGCATCGATCCCGGAATCTCGAGGTTCCTGGTTCAGCTCTTCGAGCTGCCCCGGAACGACCACAGCAATCAGGCCCTATCGATGCAACCGATGACCCAGCCGCGCGACGCAATCCTGGTGGAGAAGACTCCGCTTGAAACCTATGTGCCGCCGGCGAGACCCTCGCTGATCGGTCTGTCGCGCACCGAACTTGC
Source organism: Bradyrhizobium sp. WYCCWR 13022 (assembly GCF_030435535.1). Classification (NCBI taxonomy): domain Bacteria; kingdom Pseudomonadati; phylum Pseudomonadota; class Alphaproteobacteria; order Hyphomicrobiales; family Nitrobacteraceae; genus Bradyrhizobium; species Bradyrhizobium sp. WYCCWR 13022. The sequence goes on along the minus strand of NZ_JAUIZJ010000016.1, from coordinate 137,416 downwards.
CGATCGCCTCGGCGAGATCGGCGTCGCACCGGCGCAGCGCAAGATGCGCGTGCAGCAGCTCTGGCACTGGCTCTATTTCCGCGGCGCCCAAGGCTTCGACGACATGACGTCGATCTCGAAGGGCATTCGTGCCGAGCTCGCCCAGCACTTCACGGTCGACCGGCCCGAAGTCGTGGCCGAGCAGATCTCCAATGACGGCACCCGCAAATGGTTGCTGCGGCTGCCGAGCGGCGACAATGTCGAGAAGGCGCATGAAGTCGAGTGCGTCTACATCCCCGAGACCGATCGCGGTACGCTCTGCGTCTCCTCCCAGGTCGGCTGCACGCTCAACTGCTCTTTCTGTCACACCGGAACACAGCGTCTGGTGCGCAATCTCACCGCCGGCGAGATCGTCGGCCAGATCATGGTTGCGCGCGACCGCCTGAACGACTGGGCCGATCGCGAGGACGGCACGCGCCGCGTCACCAACATCGTCATGATGGGCATGGGCGAGCCGCTCTACAATTTCGATGCGGTGCGCGATGCGCTTTTGATCGTCGGCGACAACGAAGGCATCGGCATCTCCCGCCGCCGCATCACGCTGTCGACCTCGGGCGTGGTGCCGAACATCGTGCGCGCCGGCGAGGAGATCGGCGTCATGCTGGCGATCTCGCTGCATGCGGTGCGCGACGAACTGCGCAACGAGCTGGTACCGCTCAATCGCAAATATCCGATCAAGGAGCTGCTTCAGGCCTGCCGCGACTATCCCGGCGCCTCGAACGCGCGCCGCATCACCTTCGAATATGTGATGCTCAAGGGCGTCAACGATTCGCTCGACGATGCCAAGCTGCTGGTGAAGCTGCTCAAGGGCATTCACGCCAAGATCAATCTGATTCCGTTCAATCCGTGGCCCGGCACGGCCTATGAATGCTCGGACTGGGACCAGATCGAAAAATTCTCCGAATACATCTTCAACGCGGGCTATTCCTCGCCGGTGCGCACCCCGCGCGGCCGCGACATCCTCGCCGCCTGCGGCCAGCTCAAGTCGGAGACGGAGAAGCTGTCGGCCCGCGAACGCCAGGCGCTGCGCGCAATGGCGATGACGGATTAGCTTGTCATGTGCGCGCTCGCGCCTCCTCGTCAATGCGAGCGAAGCCAAGCAATCCAGAATGTCACGGCGGAAGCAGTCCGGATTGCTTCGTCGCAAGTGCTCCTCGCAATGACGACAATCGTGGCTTTTTTCGCATGTCCCTGATCGGCCGCCTCATCGTCATCTTCATCGGCTTTCTCGCCGCATGCTTCGTCGGCGGCATGATCGTCGTCGGCGCGCTGCTGTTTCCGGAGTTTTCCGATCTCGGCGCCGGTCCCGTCGACCAGGGTGCGATCGACATCCTGCTCGGCTTCGGCTTCATCTTCGTCTCGGGCTTCGCGCTGGTGCCTGCAGCGGTGATAGTGGCGATCACCGAGGCGCTCTATATCCGCAGCGCCCTGGCCTATGCCGTCGGCGGCGGCCTCGTCGGCCTTGCCTGCTATCTCGGTCTCATCCCGTTCCATACCGATACATTCGAGTTCGAAGGCATCGTGCGCCGGCACCTTGAGATCATGACCGGTGCGGGCATCGTTGCCGGCGTCGTCTATTGGCTGGTCGCCGGCCGCAATGCCGGCGCTTGGCGCATCCCGCCGCCGCCGCGCCAACCACCTCCGCCGCTGCCGTCGAATTCGCGGCCAGATGTGCGATAAGTCACGCCGATTCCGGGGTTTTCATCCCCCCTCCGCTCCGCTAAACCGCGCGCCATGAACCGTACCGGACTCTTCATCGCCCTGGCGCTGTGGCTCGTGATCGGCGTCGTCTTCGGCCTTTATCCGGAGCTCGATCTCAAGCTCGCCGCACTGTTCTTCGATCCCGAGACGAAAACCTTTCCGATCAAGCTGAACGGCTGGGCCGGCTTCGCGCGTGACGCTGCGATGTGGGTGTCCTGGGCCTTCGTGTTGCCGCCGCTGATCGCGCTCGTGGTCAAGATGATCAGGCCCGACCGTCCCTTGATGGTGTCGGGGCGCGCGATCGTGTTCCTGCTGGTCACGATCATCCTGTCGGCCGGCGTTCTCACCAACCTCACCTTCAAGACCTATTGGGGCCGGCCGCGCCCGGTGGTGGTGACCGAGTTTGCCGGCGATCAGCAGTTCGTGGCGTGGTGGGATCCGCGCGGCGATTGCGCGCGCAATTGCTCGTTCTTCTCGGGTGAAGGCGCGACCGCGTTCTGGACGCTGGCGCCGGCCGCGCTGGCGCCGCCGGCGTGGCGGCCTCTCGCCTATGCAGGCGCGGTGCTGTTCGGTGCCGTGACCAGCGCCCTCCGCATGGCCTTCGGCGGCCACTTCTTCACCGATGTCGCGACCGCCGGCCTCGTCACCTTCGTCGTGATCTGGTTCGCCTTCGCGCTGATCTATCGCTGGCCGCGGACCCGGTTTTCGGACGAGGCGGTCGATGCCGCCCTGACCCGGTTGAACATGCCCGCCTACCGGCTCCGCAAGCGTCTGTTCGGTGGCAAGACTGGCCCGGCAGCGTCGATCTGAGCCATTAAATGCGTGCCGAGCCCTGCGAAATTTGATATTCGCGCGGTCAAACCATTCCCCCTGTCAGCCCCCTTAAGCCCCGATTGGAAGCGCCATGACCACGATCCTGAAAAGCCTGCCCAAGGGCGAGAAAGTCGGCATCGCTTTTTCAGGCGGCCTCGACACCTCGGCTGCGCTGCTCTGGATGAAGCAGAAGGGCGCGCGCTGCTACGCCTATACCGCCAATCTCGGCCAGCCCGATGAGGCCGACTACAACGAGATCCCGCGCAAGGCGGAAGCGTTCGGTGCCGAGAAGGCCGTGCTGGTCGACTGCCGCACGCAGCTGGTTCACGAGGGCATCGCCGCGATCCAGTCCGGCGCCTTCCACATCTCGACCGGTGGCATCACCTATTTCAACACCACGCCGCTCGGGCGCGCCGTCACCGGCACGATGCTGGTCGCGGCGATGAAGGAAGACGGCGTCAACATCTGGGGCGACGGCTCGACCTTCAAGGGCAACGACATCGAGCGCTTCTACCGCTACGGCCTTTTGACCAATCCGTCCCTGCGCATCTACAAGCCCTGGCTCGACCAGCAGTTCATCGACGAGCTCGGCGGCCGCGCCGAGATGTCGGCGTTCATGACCGCGCAGGGCTTTGCCTACAAGATGAGTGCCGAGAAGGCGTACTCGACCGACAGCAATCTGCTCGGTGCCACGCACGAGGCGAAGGATCTCGAAAGCCTCGACAGCGGCATCAAGATCGTCAACCCGATCATGGGCGTGCCGTTTTGGCGCGACGATTGTGCCGTGAAGGCCGAGAAGGTCGTCGTGCGCTTCGAGGAAGGCCAGCCCACCGCGCTGAACGGCCAGACCTTCTCTGATCCCGTCGCGCTGTTCCTCGAGGCCAACACCATCGGCGGCCGCCACGGCCTCGGCATGAGCGACCAGATCGAGAACCGCATCATCGAGGCCAAGAGCCGCGGCATCTACGAAGCGCCCGGCATGGCGCTGCTGCACATCGCCTACGAGCGCCTCGTCACCGGAATCCACAACGAGGACACCATTGAGCAGTACCGCATCAGCGGCATGCGCCTGGGACGCCTGCTCTATCAGGGTCGCTGGTTCGACTCGCAGGCCCTGATGCTGCGCGAGACCGCGCAGCGCTGGGTCGCGCGCGCCGTCACCGGCGAGGTCACGCTGGAGCTGCGCCGCGGCAACGACTATTCCATCCTCAACACCGAGAGCCCGAACCTCACCTATGCGCCTGAAAGGCTCAGCATGGAGAAGGTCGAGGATGCCGCCTTCACGCCGGCCGACCGCATCGGCCAGCTCACCATGCGCAATCTCGACATCGCCGACACGCGCACCAAGCTCGGTCTCTATTCGAAGACCGGCCTGCTGTCGGGCAGCGAAGGTTCGCAGATCTTCCGGCTCGAGAGTGACAAGGGCTGAGGTTCGCAGGGCGGGTTCGCGAAGCGTAACCCGCCACGTCTGCCGCTGCGGAGATCAAAGAGGCGGGTTACGCCTTCGGCCAACCCACCCTGCAAGGCAAAACAAAAATGGCCGGGATCGCTCCCGGCCATTTTCTTGTTGCGACGCTCTTACTGGCGCGGTGGCGGTGCCGCGTTGGCCTGGCCGCCGTTGAGCAGCGGGGTGATGCGGCGGACGGTGACGCGCCGGTTGATCAGGCTCGGTCCTTGCGTCTGCTCCTTCAGGTACTGCTCGCCGTAGCCCTGCGACGTCAGGTTCTCCGCGGGCACGCCGAACTGCTGGGTCAGCAATTCGGCCGCGGCCTGCGCCCGGCGGTCCGACAGCGACAGATTGTCGACGTCGTTGCCGACCGCGTCGGTGTGGCCTTCGATCAGGAACACCTCCTGCGGATTGGCCTGGATCGCCTGGTTGATGCCGTCGGCGATCACCTGCAACCGCGCCGCCTGGTCCGGCGGAATGGTCCACGATCCCGTCGCGAAGTTGATCGTGTTGACGTCGACGCTCGGCATCTGCATACGAACATTGGGGCTGTAGCGGATCTCGTCGAGCGAGTAGCGCCGATCGATTCGCTGCACCGGCGGCGCCCGCATCGTGTCGTAGATCACCTGCGGCGACGCCTCCTGGGCGTCGACGATGTAGCGATCGTAGGGGATGCTGACCACCGGCGGCGGGACATCGACATAGAAGCCGCCGACCGCGCGCGGATCGCGATAGGTGTTGTCGATGATCACGATCTCGCGGCCACGCGCATCCCTGCGGATACGTCGCATCAAGCTCCCGTCCGGACCGACCACCGTGATGATCTCGGTTCCGTCAGGACGGATCACGACCGTGCGGGTTTCGCCGCCGACCGTCTCGGTGCGGATGTCGCGGGCGCCATAGCGGAAGCGATAGAGATCGTTGCCGCGGACATAGGCCTGCCCGCCGGGATCACGGATGATGATGCGGTCCGGCTCGGTGTAGACGGTGCGGCCGCCTTCCACGACCTCGTGCCGCTCCTTGTGCAGGTCCGCGATGGTGGCGCCGATCACGGCGCCGGCCACCACGCCCGCGCCGATCGCGAGCGGCGTCAGGTCACGCTGCGGCGGACGCGGCGGCGGCGGCAGCGGTGCTGCGACCGTCGGCGCGGCGCGGAACGCCGGTGCAACCGTCGGCGGCGCGTACTGAGCCTTGTTGGGCGGCGGAGCTGCGGCCGGCGTGGCCGGCACGACAGTCGGCGCCGCGACGCCGGGCGGAGGCGCCGGGGGACGCGGCACGGCGCCTGCCTGCGGTGCCGCGGGCGGTGTTCCGGCAGCGGGCGCGCCGGCTGGCGGCGTTCCACCCTGGCGTCCGGGAGGCGGTGTCACCGCGCCGGGCGCGGGCGTTGCCGTCGGAGCAGGGGTTGCGCCCGGAGCCGGTCCCGCGGCCGGCGGTGCGCCGGGACGTCCCGGAGGCCTGGTGCCAGGTGCCGGCGTTGCCGACGGCGCGGGTGTGGCTGTCGGGGGCGGAGGCGTCGCCGGACGAACGGCGGGCGCCGGAGGCGTCGTCGGGGCTGGCGTTGCGGTTGGCGCAGGCCGCACTGCAGGGGCCGCGGACGGCGGCGTGGTTGCAGCAGGCGGAGGTGGCGGCGGGGCAGCCGGACGCGCTGCCGCGGGCGGAGGCGGTGGTGGGGTCGGCGCATGCTGCTGCGGAGCCGCTGCGGGAGGCGGCGGCGGTACATGCTGCTGCGGGGCCGGAGGCGGCGTTGGGGCCTTCGGTGCAGCAGGCGGCGGCGGCGGCGCCTGACGGGCCGCGGGCGGCGCAGCCGGCGGGGGCGGCGGTGTCGGGCGCGACGGCGCTGCGGCCGGCGGAGGTGCAGCGGGCGGATGCGGGGGTGCAGCCGCGGGGGGCGGGGCGCTTGGTGCCTTGGGCGCAGCAGGCGGAGGCGGCGTCGCCGGGCGCGCCGCGGGCGGCGGTCCCTTCGGCGCCTCCTTCGGAGGCTGCTTCGGTTTTCCGTCAGGGCCCTTCTCGGGCTGGGCCTGCGCGACCACGAGCGGCGGCGCGCTTTGCGCGTGCGATGCGGAGCTTGCGAATTGCATCGCGGTCAGAGCCGTCGTGGCAAGCAGCACGAAGCGAAGATTGGTCATGTCGTGAAATTCCCCGGAAGGTTCTTTGACGAGGTGAAGTCGGGTGATGAACAGCTACGCGTTAGGCCGGATTGTGGCGGGCAAAGACATTGCGTCGCGATTTATTTCTGCATGCAAATCATGTCACACGAGCAACGTTCATTGCGCATTCAGGCCCGGCTTGCAATCGCGTCACGTATGAGCCTGCGACGAATTGGCATCCGTCGCAGGATTCGGCGCGAGCGGACCGCTCGGTCCGCGCGACGGAATCTCCTCGGGCGCGCGACCCGGCAATTCATCCGGGCGCGGCGATTCCCCGGGCTCGCGCACAGGCGGCGTGATCTCCGGTTGCGGATTGCCCGGCGGAATGCCCGGTGGCGGCTCGGTCGGCGTGCCGGGTGTCGACGGCGGTATCTCGGGCGGTTCGATCGGCATCGGCATCATCGAGATCAGTTATCGGGAGAACGACAACGATGATGCGGCGCCGATGTTCCGAGAGCATGATCCGGAAAAGCGCGTAGCGGTTTTCCGAAAGGATCACGCTCGAACAACGGACGGCGTCCTATTCGGGCGCGTGACAGACCGCCTCGATGTTGTGGCCGTCGGGGTCCAGCACGAAGGCGCCGTAATAGTTCGCGTGATAATGCGGGCGGATGCCGGGCGGCCCGTTGTCGCGGCCACCGGCGGCCATCGCAGCCTCGTAGAACGCATCGACCGTCGCGCGGTCCTTCGCCAGGATCGCGACATGCACCGGCTTGTTCATCGCGCCCTTGCCGTCGATCCAGAAATCCGGCTTGCCGCCGGCGCCGAAGCCGGCGGCTGCGGCATGGCCGGTCTGCTCTTCCGTCACTTCCATGATCAGGCTGTAATCGAGCGGCGCCAGCGCCCTGGCGTAGAACGTCTTCGCGGCCTCGTAGTCGGAAACCGACAAGCCCAAATGATCGATCATCGATAGCCTCCGCCGTTCAGCGTGACAGGAACGTATTGCTTCTCGTCTTGCGCGCGATCGCAAAGCCGCGCGTGACCATGTCAGCAATACAATCCTGCTGCCATTCGTTTTGTGACAGATGCTCGATCACCACCGCACGCGGCCACAGCGACGGCGGCGCGTCGCGGAAGAAGCCGATCAGCACGCGGTCCTCAAAACCCTCGACGTCGATCTTGAGCGAATCGACCTGGCGGACGCCGGCATCTTCCAGAATGCGCGTGAGCCGCAGCGACGGCACCTTGATGGCCTCGGCGCTGGCGGCGCCGGTGACGACATGCGTGGCGCCGAGATTGCCGCCGCCGCTCTCGATCATCAACTCACCGTCGGCATCGCCCGCGGCGGCCTGGACCAGGCGCACCTGCGTTGCCTTCGACGCGGCATGGTTGAACGAGAGCCGGCCAAAGGTGAGGGGATGCGGCTCGATCGCGACGACCTTGCCTGATGGCCCGACCTGCCGCGCCATCACCAGCGCAAACGTGCCGACATTGGCGCCGACGTCGACGAACGTCCCGCCGGCCGGCGTGTGCTGGCGCAGGAAGTCGAGCTCGTCGATGTTGTAGTCGGGGTTGAACAGCGCGCCGCGTTCGGTCGCGCTGCCCTGATGATAGAAGCGGAACGAGGCGCCCTGATATTGCACGTCGACCGGGCCGCCGCGCAGCAGATTGACCAGCCGCGACATCCACGGCCGGAACGCGCCGCGCTTCAGTCCCGATCGTTGCGCGAGGCTGATGATCGCGGCCTGCGCTGCGTTCGGCGCATACGAGCCGAACGGCGCGGTCGAAAGAGTGGTGTCGGGCGTCAAGCAGGCGGTCCTCGTTGCAAGCGGCGCATGCATAGCCGGTTTTGGTGAGGGCTACAATTTCAGTGTCGTCCCGGAGCGCGAAGCGAGCCCGGGGACGAGAGTGCCTCACGCCGCCTTTTTCGCCGCCGGCTTGCGCTGGCGCAGGAAGCGGCCGAGCAGCTTGCGCTTGCCCTTGCGCGGGATCAGGTCGATGTCGCTGACGAGCTTGGCGCCGCCCTTGTGGCGCTCCAGCACGATCTTGCGGCTATGGAAGGCTTCCAGCTCGACACGATGTGCGACGCTGACGATGGTCGCCTTCGGCAGCTCGTCGGTGACCATCTGCATCATCTTGTCCTGGCTCTTCTCGTCGAGAGCCGAGGTCGCTTCGTCCAGCACGACGATATCGGGGTTGTGCAGCAGAAGCCGCGCGAAGGCGAGGCGCTGCTTCTCGCCGCCGGAGAGCGTCTGGTCCCACGGCCCCTCCTCCTCGATCTTCGCTTTGAGGTGATCGAGGCCGACCTTGTCCAGGGCCTCGCCGATCTCCGCCTCGCTCCAGTTCTCGGCTGCGCCGGGATAGGCCACGGCACGCCGCAGCGAGCCCGAGGGCACATAGGGTCGTTGCGGCAGCATGAACAGCCGGCGGTCGGGATGGAAATTGACGTTGCCGCCGCCCCATGGCCAGAGGCCCGCGATCGCGCGCACCAGCGTGCTCTTGCCGGTGCCGGATTCGCCGGCGACCAGCAGCCGCTCGCCCGGCTCGATCGCCACTTCGGTCTCCCCGACCACCGCGGTGCCGTCGTCGAGCGTGACGGAGAGGTCGTTCAGCTCCAGCATCGTCTGGTTGCTGGTCTCGCCGCGCTTGATGCGGCCGAGGCCGTCGCCCTGCTCGGCGCGTTCGAGGCCGTCCAGCGACATCATCAGCGACGCGATGCGGCGGGCACAGGCGTTCCAGTCCGCGAGCCGCGGATAGTTGTCGACCAGCCAGCCGAACGCGCTCTGCACGATGGTGAAGGCGGACGCCGCCTGCATTACCTGTCCGAGGCTCATGCTGCCGTCGAGGAATTTTGGCGCGCAGAGCAGCAGCGGCACGACGGGAGCAACGAGGCTCGAGCCCTGCGACACCAGCGTCGTGCGCATGTGCTGGCCGGCGAGCCGCGCCCATTGTCCGAGGACACTGGTAAAATTGCGGTCGATGCCGCCGCGTTCTTCGTCCTCGCCGCCGAGCAGCGCAATGCTCTCGCCATTCTCGCGCACGCGGGTCAGCGTGTAGCGGAATTCGGCTTCCGCCTGGTTCTTGTCCTCGGAGACCTGCACGAATTGACGGCCGATCACCAGGATCGAGCCGGAGGCGATCGCCGCGTAGAGCATTGCGGCAATCACGAGAAAGCCGGGAATGGTGATCGTCGATCCGCCCAGCGTCACGGTGAGCGCGCCGCCGATGGTCCAGAGCACCACGATGAAGGTCGCGGCCGACAGCAGCGCCGAGGTGACGCCGGCGAGAAAGTCGACCGGCGAATCCGTTGCGACGCGCAGATCCTCGGCGATCCGGTATTCCGGATTCTTGTGATCGCCTCCGACGAGGTTGAGCTGGTAGTAGCGCCCGTTGGCGAGCCAGCGCGTCAGCACGCTGTTGGTGAGCCAGGCGCGCCAGCGCCGCTGGATGCTCATCCGCGCAAACACCTGCGCGACACCGAGCACGATGCTGCCGATCGCGAGCGGGAAGAACACGGCCGTGAGATGGAAGACGGTGGTTGCGTCGCGCTTCTCGATGGCGTCGAAGATCGCGCGATTCCAGACATTGATGCCGTATTGGAAGCCGACGGTGAGGACGATCAGCACGACGAGGCCGATCGAGAACGGCCAGGCGAGACGGTCGCCCTTGCGGCTCCAGAAGCCGCGCGCGCTGATCCAGAATCGCGTCAGCAGATAATCCTTGCGCGCCCGCTCGACCTCTTCAGGCGTCAGCTCGGGATCGGGTTCGAGCACTTCGGGCGGCGGCGCGGCAACGTCCTCGCCGTCCTCGCCCTTGATGTCGACGATGGGCGGCTTCCTGGCCCCTTCGCGCTTTTCGGCTGGTTTTTCCATGGCCGGGTAACGCGAGACAAATCGGCCGGTTCCCCTCGGGTTCCGCCGGCGTCCTCACTCGGCGGCGCCGTCGCGGACCCGTTTCAGCCGCGCGGCCTTGTGCAGGACACGCGACAGCTCCTCGATCGAATAGGGCTTTTGCACGAGCTCGAAGCCGGTGACGCCGTCCTGGGACAAAGCGTGGCTGTAGCCCGTGGTCAGAACGACAGGTACGCCGATGCCGCGCTCGCGGATCGCCTGCGCCAGATCGAGCCCGGTCATCCCGGGCATCACGACGTCGGAGAACACGACGTCGAACCGATCGGAATCGCCGACCAGTTCGGCGAGCGCGTCGGTGGCGTTGTCGACGAGCGTGACGCTGTAGCCGAGCTCGGTCAGCCCGTCGGCGGCGAAATTGCCGAGCTCGATATTGTCCTCGACGACCAGCACCGACATACCGCTGCCGGCGACGGCAGGGGCGGTGGTCGGCGCCTGGCTTCGGGGCAGGAGAGCTGCCGGCACGCGCGGCAGGTAGAGCGAGAAGGTGCTGCCCTGACCGACCTCGCTGATCACGGTCACCTCGCCGCCGGATTGCCGGGCGAAGCCGAACACCTGCGACAGGCCGAGGCCGGTGCCCTGACCGACCTGCTTGGTGGTGAAGAACGGCTCGAAGATGCGGCCCAACTGGGCGGCGGGAATGCCGATACCGGTGTCGCTGACGGCGACGCAGACGAAGCCATGGCCGTCCGAGAGATGCGCGAGCGTATCAGGAACGGTGGTCGCCGGGTGCACCGTCAAGACGATCCGGCCCTTGCCCTGCATGGCGTCGCGCGCGTTGGTCGCCATGTTGATCATCGTGGTCTCGAACTGCCCGGCATCGGCGTTGACGAGGCAGGGCTCGCCCGGCAGCTGCATGACGATCTCAATCGCAGGTCCAAGCAGCGTGGCGAGCATGTCGCGCAGCGACTGCATGCGATCGCCGACGTCGAACACTTCGGGCTTCAAGGTCTGGCGCCGCGCAAAGGCGAGCAGCTGCGAGGTCAGCTTGGCCGCGCGTGCGACCGCTTCCGCGATCGCCGTGATGTAGCGCTGCCGCCGCTCCTCGCTCAGTTGCGGGCGGTTCAGGAGGTCGACGGAGGCGCGGATCACGGTCAGGAGGTTGTTGAAATCATGCGCGACGCCGCCGGTGAGCTGGCCCAGCGCCTCCAGCCGTTGACTATGCTTGAGCGCCTCCTCGGCCTCGCGCCGCCTTGCCGCTTCGAGCTGGAGATGCTGGGTGCGCCGGAAGGCGAAGGCCAGAAGGACGAACAGCAGCGCGGTGGCGGGCACGCCGAACACCAGGTGCTGGCTCATGGTGGCGAGCCAGCGCGCGCGGATCGCCGAGGTCTCCAGGCCGGCGCTCACATAGATCGGATATTCGGCGACGCGCCGGTAGCCGATGCGCCGTTCGATCCCGTCCGTTGGCCAGGCGATGGTCATCAGCCAATGATTGGGATGGGCTGCGATGGCCCGGCCGACCGGGCCGTTCGGATCGAGCCGGACGTCGCGATCGAGCCGCGGGAAATGTGCCAGCAACGTGCCGTCGGCGCGTCCCATCGCGAAGAAGCTGCCGGGTTCAGTGCCGATCCTGGCGTAGAAGTTCTCGAAATATTCCGGCAGGACCGACGCCTGGATCACGCCGGTGAAGCTGCCGTCCTCGGATTCGCGGCGGCGGCTCATGCTGAAGAACCGCGCGCCCTGATAGGGCGGGCGCGGCGTCAGCGAGGCGCCGATGAAGGTGCCGATGCTCTGGTCGACATGGGCATAGAAATAATCGCGGTCGGCAAAGCTCAGCTCCGGCGGCGGCGAGGCCAGGCTGTTTACCAGCGACTTTCCGCTCGCATCGAAAATCCAGGCCGATTTCAGCTGCGGCAGTGCGTCGGTGAGCTGCTTCAGGCGCTTGTGCAGCGCGCCTTCCCGTGACCGGATGGCGTCGTCTGGCAGGTCGCGCACGACCTCGTTGAGCTCGGCCAGGCTCCGGTCGATGGTCTCGAACACCTTGAGCGCGTGCTCATGCGCGACATCGAGCGTCCGCTCGATCTCGCGGTCGGCGGTCTGAAGCGTCGAATTGTAGGAAATCGTGGAAGCAATGGCGAACAGCGCAACCGGCAGCGCCAGGGATGCAACCATCATCCACTGCAACAGTCTCAGCGAATTGCGTTGTGCGCCCTGCACGGTCGCTCCGGTCCCCCGACCGGAGAGCTTACTTGAATTTGACGCCGGGAAGGAAGCGGCTTGTGACGGAACCGGAGGTTGCAATGCACCGGCTCGCCCGCCTCGCGGGACGGGTCGACTTGACTCCGAACCGCGCTCCCCGGCCGCTCGGGCCGGGGCCGTCGCGTGGAAAAGACCCTAGATCTGGCGCTCGACCATCTTGAGCTTGAGCTCGGCGATGGCCTCGGCCGGGTTCAGGCCCTTCGGGCAGGCCTTGGCGCAGTTCATGATGGTGTGGCAGCGGTAGAGCCGGAACGGATCCTCGAGATTGTCGAGCCGCTCGCCGGTGGCCTCGTCGCGCGAATCAGACACCCAGCGGTTGGCCTGGAGCAGCGCGGCGGGGCCGAGATAGCGGTCGCTGTTCCACCAATAGCTCGGGCACGAGGTCGAGCAGCAGGCGCACAGGATGCACTCGTAGAGGCCGTCGAGCTTCTCGCGGTCCTCGTGGGTCTGGCGCCATTCCTTCTGCGGCGTCGGCGAGGTCGTCTTCAGCCACGGCTCGACCGAGGCGTACTGCGCGTAGAAATTGGTCAGGTCGGGGACCAGGTCCTTCACGACCGGCTGGTGCGGCAGCGGGTTGATCTTCACCGCGCCGTCCTTCACGTCGTGCATCGAGCGGGTGCAGGCCAGCGTGTTCTGGCCGTCGATGTTCATGGCGCAGGAGCCGCAGACGCCTTCGCGGCAGGAGCGGCGGAAGGTCAACGACGGGTCGATGTGGTTCTTGATCCAGATCAGGCCGTCCAGCACCATCGGACCGCAGTCGTTGACGTCGACGTAGTAGGTGTCGACGCTCGGATTCTTGCCGTCGTCGGGATTCCAGCGGTAGACGCGAAACTCGCGCGTCTCGGTCGCGCCCGTGGGCTTCGGCCAGGTCTTGCCGCCGGTGATTTTCGAGTTCTTCGGAAGTGCGAATTCAACCATTTCGATGAGGCTTTCGCTGTTCGCTCAGTACACGCGCGCTTTCGGCGGAATGTACTGCACGTCGTTGGTCATGGTGTAGTCGTGAACCGGGCGGTACTCGATCCTGACCTTGCCGGACGAGTCCAGCCAGGCCAGCGTGTGCTTCATCCAGTTCTTGTCGTCGCGCTCCGAGAAGTCCTCGCGCGCATGCGCGCCCCGGCTCTCGGTGCGGTTGGCGGCGGAGTTCATCGTCACCACCGCCTGCGAGATCAAATTGTCGAACTCGAGCGTCTCGACGAGGTCCGAATTCCACACCAGCGAACGGTCGGACACGGCGATGTCGGTGATGCCGCTGTGGACCTTCTCGATCAGGTTCTGGCCTTCGCTCAGCACCTCGCCGGTGCGGAACACGGCGCAGTTGTTCTGCATCACGTGCTGCATGCCTTCGCGCAGCTTCGCGGTCGGCGTGCCGCCCGAGGCGTAGCGATAGTGGTCGAGGCGGCCGAGCGCGAGGTCCGACGAATTCGCCGGCAGCTCGGGCTGCTTGGCGTTCGGCGTCAGCTTCTCGGCGAGACGGAGCGCCGCGGCGCGGCCGAACACGACGAGGTCGATCAGCGAGTTGGAGCCGAGGCGGTTGGCGCCGTGCACGGAGACGCAGGCGGCTTCGCCGATCGCCATCAGGCCGGGGATGATGGCGTTGTCGTCGCCGTCCTTCTTGGTCAGAACTTCGCCGTGATAGTTCGTCGGGATGCCGCCCATGTTGTAATGCACGGTCGGCACGATCGGGATCGGCTCGCGCGTCACGTCGACATTGGCGAAGATCTTTGCGGATTCGGAGATGCCCGGCAGGCGCTCGGCGAGCACTGCGGGATCGAGATGGTCGAGGTGAAGGAAGATGTGGTCCTTCTTCTTGCCGACGCCGCGTCCTTCGCGGATCTCGATGGTCATCGCGCGCGAGACGACGTCGCGCGAGGCGAGATCCTTCGCGGACGGCGCATAGCGCTCCATGAAGCGCTCGCCTTCGGCGTTGACGAGATAGCCGCCTTCGCCGCGCGCGCCCTCTGTGACGAGACAGCCCGAACCGTAGATGCCGGTCGGGTGGAACTGCACGAACTCCATGTCCTGCATCGGCAGGCCGGCGCGCAGCACCATGCCGCCGCCGTCACCGGTGCAGGTGTGCGCTGAGGTGCAGGAGGCATACGCGCGGCCGTAGCCGCCGGTCGCGAGGATCACGGTCTGGGCACGGAAGCGGTGCAGGGTGCCGTCGTCGAGCTTGAGCGCAATGACGCCGCGGCAGGTGCCCTGGTCGTCCATGATCAGGTCGATGGCGAAGAACTCGATGAAGAACTCGGCCGCGTGGCGCAGCGACTGGCCGTACATCGTGTGCAGCATGGCGTGACCGGTGCGGTCGGCGGCGGCGCAGGTGCGCTGTGCCTGGCCCTTGCCGTAGTCCATGGTCATGCCGCCGAACGGGCGCTGGTAGATCTTGCCGTCCTCGGTGCGGGAGAACGGAACGCCCCAATGCTCGAGCTCGTAGACCGCGTCGGGCGCGTTGCGCACCATGTATTCGATCGCGTCCTGGTCGCCGAGCCAGTCCGACCCCTTCACGGTGTCGTACATGTGCCAGCGCCAGTCGTCCTTGTGCATGTTGCCGAGCGAGGCGGAGATGCCGCCCTGTGCCGCGACCGTGTGCGAGCGGGTCGGAAACACCTTGGTGATGCAGGCCGTCTTCAGGCCGGCCTCGCTGCAACCGACCACGGCGCGCAAGCCCGCGCCGCCGGCGCCGACCACGACGACGTCATAGGTGTGGTCTTCGATCGGATAGGCTTTGCCGTTGGTGGCGGGAGCGCTGTTGCCCTTGCCATTCGTCTCAGCGGCCATGGGTTACACTCCGGATGAGATCTTGAGGATCGCGTAGGTCGAGGCGAGCGCGACGGCGATCGAGAAGAAGTTGTTGAGCATGATCGAGACGAGCTTCAGCTTCTCGTTGTGGACGTAGTCCTCGATCACGACCTGCATGCCGATCTTCATGTGCCAGGCGCTGGCGATGATGAAGAGCAGCATGATCACCGCGATCGGCAGCGAGCCGAGGATCACCTTGGCGCCGGCCTGGTTGCTGCCGAGCAGCATCATGACGACGACGATCACCGGGATCATCAGCAGCGTCATGGCGACGGCGGTGAGGCGCTGACGCCAGAAGTCGGAGGTGCCGGAATGCGCGGCGCCGAGATTGCGGACGCGGCCGAGCGGGGTGCGCATGCTGCGCCTGGGCGTTTCGCCGGCGCTCATCGGACGCCTCCGATCGCGTAGGCGATGATCCAGATCAGGATCGTCAGCACGATGCCGCCGATCAGGGCGGCCCAGGTCAGCGCCTCGCGCTCATTGGCCTTGAAGCCGAAGCCGAGGTCCCAGACGAAGTGCCGGATGCCGCTCAGCATATGGTGCATCAGCGCCCAAGTGTAGCCGAACACGATCAGCCGGCCGATGATGCTGCCGGTGAAGGCCTGCACGTTGGCATAGGCCCCGGCGGAGTTTGACGCCGCCGCGATCAGCCACCAGGCCAGCAGCAGGGTCCCGACGTAAAGCGCGATACCGGTGGCGCGATGGACGATGGACAGCGCCATCGTCAACGTCCAGCGGTAGACTTGCATGTGTGGTGAAAGCGGTCGTTCGATCCGTGCGGTCATGGGCTTTTGATGTGTGTTGCGGCCCAGCATGGGGCGCGCGGGGATCGCGAAAGGTCGGCTCTATTTACGGAGTCGATTTCACCTGCGCAATCACCAAATCGCCATAAATCGAACCGTCGTTCAGCTCTAGACCCTTGATGAACCAAGGCCAATCAGGGGCTTGGTATACCAGCATGATGGTCGACCGATAAAGAATAGAACATTAATTCACTCTTTGGTCGAGCGGGCGAGGTGCATTGAAATCACTATTGGAACGGCTCCAGGCCGCCAGGCGGAGGCTCCGGTTCGAACCAGTCAGTTCATGACATCAGGCGCCATGCGGACGGCGGACCGACGATCTGAGATTTCCGTCCTGTGCATCGATTTTCCGTCATGCGGCGGACATGCGCACCCTGCATTCCACCTCAGCCCAAAGGCCCGGCGTGCCGACCGCGCAAATCGGATCGCCTACAGCTTCAAAAAGCATCTCATTCCGATCGACCGAATCGGAAGGAGATTGCAACTGAGGGGACAGTCCGGGTGATCGCAGGTTCGCAGCGCTTGATCGGAGCGCCCGCCCCTCACTTCTTCGCGTAAATATCCTTGTAGGTATCCCGCAGAACGTTCTTCTGCACCTTGCCCATCGTATTCCGCGGCAGCTCGTCGACGACGAAGACGCGCTTGGGCATCTTGAATTTGGCGAGCCTTCCGTCGAGCGCCTTGAGCACGGCGGCCTCGGTGACATCGGCGCCCTTGTTGCAGACCAGCACGGCCGTGACGCCCTCGCCGAAATCGGCGTGGGGCACGCCGATCACGGCGGATTCGATCACACCAGGCATGGCGTCGATCTCGGTCTCGATCTCCTTGGGGTAGACGTTGAAGCCGCCGGAGATGACGAGATCCTTGCCGCGGCCGAGAATGTGGACGTAGCCCTTGTCATCGATCTTGCCGAGGTCGCCGGTGATGAAGAAGCCGTCGGGTCGAAATTCCGACTTGGTCTTCTCGGGCATGCGCCAATAGCCCTTGAACACGTTCGGGCCCTTGACCTCGATCATGCCGATCTCGTCGCGCGGCAGCTCCTTGCCGGTCTCGGGCTCGGTGACGCGCAAGGAGACGCCGGGCAGCGGAAAGCCGACGGCGCCGGGCACGCGCTCGCCCTCGTAGGGGTTCGACGTGTTCATGTTGGTCTCGGTCATGCCGTAACGTTCGAGGACGGCGTGGCCGGTGCGCGCCGACCATTCGCGGTGGGTTTCGGCCAGCAGCGGCGCCGAGCCCGAGATGAACAGCCGCATGTGCCTGGTGGTCTCGCGCGACAGCGCGGGATTTTGCAGGAGGCGCGTGTAGAACGTCGGCACGCCCATCAGCACCGTCGCCCGCGCCATCAGCTTGATGATCCGATCCGGATCGAGCTTCGGCAGGAAGATCATCGATGCGCGCGAAAACAGCGTCACGTTGGTCGCCACGAACAGGCCATGGGTGTGGTAGATCGGCAGCGCGTGGATCAGCAC
Organism: Bradyrhizobium sp. WYCCWR 13022; assembly: GCF_030435535.1. NCBI lineage: Bacteria > Pseudomonadati > Pseudomonadota > Alphaproteobacteria > Hyphomicrobiales > Nitrobacteraceae > Bradyrhizobium > Bradyrhizobium sp. WYCCWR 13022. Next base: position 120,151 of record NZ_JAUIZJ010000016.1, on the reverse strand, counting down.
GTCCTTGTCGGTGAAGCGCCAGTAATCGACGAGCGAGAGCGAGTTCGACGCGAGATTGTCGTGGCTGAGCATCGCGCCCTTGGAGCGGCCGGTGGTGCCCGACGTGTAGAGAATCGCGGCGAGATCGTCGTTGGCGCGCGAGACGGTCGTAAATTCGCTATTCGCCTTGTCGGCGGCCTCGGTCAGCGAGCCCTTGCCGTCAGGCCCGAGCGTCTCGACCTTGGCGTTCACCTTGGCGGCGATCGGGGCGAGGCCCTCGGCCTTGGAGGGATCGCAGACCACCAGCGCCGGCTCGGCGTCGCCGATGAAGTAATCGAGCTCGTTGAGCGTATAGGCAGTGTTGAGCGGCAGATAGACCGCGCCGGCCCTGACCGTGCCGAGATAGAGCACGATATTGGCGACGGACTTCTCGACCTGCACCGCGACGCGGTCGCCCGGCTTCACGCCGCGCGCGACCAGCACATTCGCCATCTGCCCGGCCCGTGCGATCAGATCGCCATAGCTGATATGGGCGCCGTCCTGCGTCTCGATCGCGAGGCGTTTGGGATCGTCGAGGCCATCGAACAGGCGGGAAAACAGGTTGGCGTTGGCTGCGTGGTTCATGCAAGATTTCCTCGACCGCAGGACTGACAAGGCCGGTCAAAACCGAGGGCTGGATTAGCAAAAACCGCCCCAATGAAGCAACGGAGACAGTTGGCATGGCAAAAAACGGGAAACGCGTGGCCTGGGTTACGGGCGGCGGCAGCGGAATCGGGGAGGCTGGCGCCGAGGCGCTTGCTGCCGATGGCTGGACGGTGGTGGTTTCCGGTCGCCGTAAAGACGCCCTGGACACCGTTGTTGCCAAGATCGCCAAGGACGGCGGGGCCGCCGAGGCGCTGGCGCTGGACGTGTCCAATGCGACCGCGGCCCAGACGGCGGCCGATCAGATCGTTGCGAAGCACGGCCGCATCGACCTGCTGGTGAACAATGCCGGCATCAACGTCCCCAGGCGCAGCTGGAAGGACATGGAACTGGAGGGCTGGGACAAGCTCGTCCAGGTCAATCTGAACGGTGTGCTCTATTGCATGCGTGCGGTGCTGCCGACGATGCGCAAGCAGCAGGACGGTTCGATCATCAACGTCTCGTCCTGGGCCGGCCGCCACGTCTCGAAGATGCCGGGCCCGGCCTACACCACGACCAAGCATGCGGTGCTGGCGCTGACCCATTCCTTCAACATGGACGAATGCGTCAACGGCCTGCGTGCCTGCTGCCTGATGCCGGGTGAGGTGGCAACGCCGATCCTGAAGCTGCGCCCGGTGGTGCCGAGCGAGCAGGAGCAGGCCAAGATGCTGCAATCCGAAGATCTCGGCCGCACCATCGCGTTCATCGCCAGCATGCCGCCGCGCGTCTGCATCAACGAACTCCTGATCAGCCCGACGCACAATCGCGGCTTCATCCAGACGCCGTTGAGCAGGGATTGAGGCGCGAAGACCGCGCGGCAAACTCGCCTCGTCGTCCCGGATCTGCGCTGCGCTTGTCCGGGACGACAGCGGATGTTGTGGCGCTCTTGCACCCCACACGAACTCCCCCGCCCATAGTTTCACGCATCACAATAAATTATTCCTCGAAACCGCTTCGCAAACCCTCCCGTAGTTCGGCCAACGACGCGCTGCTGCTTCACGTCAAACTGTCGCAGATGCCGTTGTTGCCCCAACGCCAACGCCGGTGATCGCCGGTCATCATCGAAATCGGGAGTTTCTCCATGTCGAAGCGCATTGCCTATCTCACCGCTGCTGCCTTCAGCGCCCTGGCCATCACCGCGACCGTCATCGCGCCCGCCCGCGCCGAGGAAAAGACCGTCATGGTCGGCGGCGCCGCGATGTTTCCCTCGAAGAACATCGTCCAGAACGCCGTCAATTCGAAGGACCACACCACGCTGGTGGCTGCGGTGAAGGCGGCCGGCCTGGTTCCGACGCTGGAAGGCAAGGGTCCGTTCACGGTGTTCGCGCCGACCAATGCCGCCTTCGGCAAGTTGCCGGCCGGCACCGTCGACACCCTGGTCAAGCCCGAGAACAAGGCAACCCTGACCAAGATCCTCACCTACCATGTCGTGCCCGGCAAGCTCGAGGCCTCCGACCTCACCGACGGCAAGAAGCTCAAGACCGTCGAGGGCGAGGAACTGACCGTCAAGAAGTCGGGCAGCTCCGTGATGATCGTCGATGCCAAGGGTGGCACCTCCACCGTCACGATTCCGAACGTCAATCAGTCGAACGGCGTGATCCATGTCGTCGACACCGTCTTGATGCCGGCTAGCTGATCCGGGAGCGCCTTCGCTGTATCTCCTCCTGCCGGAGGCGCGACCAGCGGGCCGGGGGTCTCCCCGGCTCGCTTTTTTGTGACTGCGATAGCCCGGCGGCATCGATCTCATCGGAAACCGGGCGTAACGAAGGCGGCCAGACCGGCGTATAATTACCGACACACGACGTTCAGGACGGAACCATCATGTCGAGCCTTATCGTGACCGACGAGCAGATCAGCGCCACCAAGGCCAAGGTGATCCAGCCGGCCTGGGTTCGGGTCATGCACTGGACCAACGCGGTCGCCATGGTCCTGATGATCCTGTCCGGCTGGCAGATCTACAACGCCTCGCCGCTGTTCGGCTTCAGCTTCCCGCGCGACTACACGCTCGGCGGCTGGCTCGGCGGCGGCCTGCTCTGGCATTTTGCGGCGATGTGGCTGTTGATGATCAACGGCCTCGCCTATCTCGTCACCGGGTTTGCGTCGGGTCGCTTCCGGAAAAAGTTGCTGCCGATCACCCCGGCGGGCGTGATCCACGACGTCAAGGCTGCCCTGACCTTCAAGCTCAGCCATGACGATCTCACCGTCTACAATTACGTGCAGCGCATGCTCTATGCCGGCATCATCGTGGTCGGCGTGCTGATCGTGCTGTCGGGCCTGTCGATCTGGAAGCCGGTGCAACTGCATTGGCTGGTGACACTGTTCGGCGACTATCCGACCGCGCGCTACGTCCATTTCTTCTGCATGGCGGCAATCTGCGCCTTCCTCGTCATTCACGTCCTGCTCGCGCTGCTGGTGCCGAAGAGCCTGCGCGCGATGATCATCGGTCGCTGAGGGAGAACCACAATGGCCAAGCGTTCGTTCCTGATCCCCGGCGTCGACAAGCGGCTGCTGATCAAGGACTCCCTCAAGGTGATGCCTGATGTCACCCGCCGCCGCTTCATTGCGGGCGGCGCCAGTCTCGGTGCGCTGACCCTGCTCACCGGCTGCGACGTGGTCGACTCGTCTTCGGCCGATGCCCTGCTGACGAGGATCTCGAAGTTCAACGACGCCGTGCAGGATTTCATCTTCAATCCCGATGCGCTGGCGCCGACCTTCCCCGAGAGCGCGATTACGAAGCCGTTCCCGTTCAACGCCTACTACGATCTCGACGACGCGCCTGACGTCGACGGCGACGCATGGAAGCTCGAGGTGCGTGGTCTCGTCGACAACAAGAAGTCGTGGACGCTTCAGGAGCTCACCAAGCTGCCGCAGTTCACGCAAATCACCCGCCACATCTGCGTCGAGGGCTGGAGCGCGATCGGCAGCTGGACCGGCACGCCGTTGCGCGATTTCCTGAAACTTGTTGGCGCCGACACGCGTGCGAAATATGTCTGGTTCCAGTGCGCGGACAAGGACGGCTACAATTCGCCGCTGGACATGCGTACCGCGCTGCATCCGCAGACGCAGATGACGTTCAAATTCGCCAACGAGACCCTGCCGCGCGCCTACGGCTTCCCGATGAAGATCCGCGTGCCGACCAAGCTCGGCTTCAAGAACCCGAAATACGTGGTCTCGATGGAAGTCACCAACGACTACAAGGGCGGCTATTGGGAAGACCAGGGATACAATTCGTTCAGCGGGAGCTAGCTGCCGGCCCCACCTTCCGTTGCAGCAGCGCCAGCACCGCCCCCAGCGCCAGCAGCGCCGCCGAGACATTCAGCGCATAACTCAGGCTTCCCAGCGCGTCGGTGATGGCGCCGACGACGATCGGGCCGAGGGTCTGGCCGATACCGAACGAGATCGTCATGGCCGCGATCGCGGTCGGCCACATCTCGGGCGGGTAGTTGAAGCGGACGAAGGCGGTGGTCGAACCGACCACGGCGAAAAAGGCGACGCCGAACACCACGGCCGAGATACCGAGCCAGGCGGGCGAATGCCCGAGGATCGGCAGGGCGGCCCCCAGCGCGTTGGTGCCGAGGATGATCGCGGTGGCGAGGCCGCCGCGGTCGAGCGCGAGCACGCGGCGCCAGGCCCAGGGCGTCACGAACGCACTCATGCCGATCAGGCCCCAGAATGCCGCCTGCGCCGCGGCCCCGCCGCCGCCGTCGCGCACATAGGCGATCATGAAGGTCATGTAGGCGATGTAGCCGGCGCCGAACAGGAAGTAGGCGGCGAGATAGATCAGCACGGGCAAAATCGCGAAGGCGGCGTGGCTGCCCTCCGAAAAGCGCGCCCCGCTCTCGATCCGGACCAGGAACAGCGGCACGGTCATCGCCGCTGAAAGCAGCGTCATCGCCCACCACACGATCCACCACGAGCCCGGGCCGAAATGCTGCAGCGTGAACGGTGCGATCAGGCCCGAGGCGAGAATGCCGATGCCGGGCCCGGCGTAAAACAAACTCAGCAGGAAATTGGCCCGCTCGGGGCGCGACTGCGCGATGGTCGCAGCCAGTGCGCCGCCGGCGACGAAGCCGGCTGCCGCGCCCAGGCCGAGCACGAGACGCGCCAGGCTCAGCGCGATGAAATTCCCCGTCAGCGCGCAGGTGGCGAGCGCGGCGACGCAGGCCACGGTTCCGCCGCGGATTGCGGCCGACCAGCCGACGCGCTGGATCAGCCGGGACGCCATCAGCGCGCCCACGAGGTAGCCGACCGCGTTGATGGTGTTCATGAAACCCGCCGCCGAGTAGGACCAGCCGAGGTCCTCCCGCATGTCGGGCAGCACCAGCGCGTAGGCAAAGCGGCCGATGCCGAGCCCGACGGTGGCGGCCAGCGACAGGGTCAGGATCAGCCGCGCGGGATGTGCGACGGGTGGGCGATCTGGGGCGAGCAACGGGTACTCCGGCCCGTACAGTGTGGCAGGCCCTGCCCGCCTTGCACAGCCGCGGCGCTGCAATGGTGTCTTGCCAAGCGCACAACGCCGCTCTAGCACTCCGGCCGAATTTCGATCTCAGAGGAAACTGATATGGCGACCCACAAACTGCTGCTGCTCCCCGGCGACGGTATCGGCCCCGAGGTGATGGGCGAGGTGAAGCGGCTGATCGATTGGCTCAATTCGGCCGGGATCGCCAAATTCGAGACCGATACCGGCCTCGTCGGCGGCTCCGCCTATGACGCCCACAAGGTGTCGATCTCCGAGGGCGACATGGCCAAGGCGCTGGCCGCCGACGCCATCATCTTCGGCGCAGTGGGCGGCCCGAAGTGGGATGCCGTTCCCTACGAGGTGCGCCCCGAAGCCGGCCTGCTGCGCCTGCGCAAGGATCTCGCTTTGTTTGCCAATTTGCGTCCGGCCGTCTGCTATCCGGCGCTGGCGGATGCCTCCAGCCTGAAGCGCGAGGCGGTCGAGGGCCTCGACATCGTCATCGTGCGCGAGCTCACCGGCGGCGTCTATTTCGGCGAGCCCAAGACCATCACCGATCTCGGCAACGGCCAGAAACGCGCCATCGATACCCAGGTCTACGACACCTATGAGATCGAGCGCATCGGCCGCGTCGCCTTCGAGCTTGCCAGGAAGCGCAAGAACAAGGTGACGTCGATGGAAAAGCGCAACGTCATGAAGTCGGGCGTGCTCTGGAACGAGGTCATGACGGCGCTCCACAAGCGCGAATATCCCGAAGTCACGCTCGAGCACCAGCTCGCTGACTCCGGCGGCATGATGCTGGTGAAGTGGCCGAAGCAGTTCGACGTCATCGTCACGGACAATCTGTTCGGCGACATGCTGTCCGACATCGCCGCGATGCTCACCGGCTCGCTCGGCATGCTGCCCTCCGCCTCGCTCGGCGAGGTCGATGTCAAGAGCAAGAAGCGCAAGGCGCTGTACGAGCCCGTGCACGGCTCTGCCCCTGACATCGCCGGCAAAGGTCTCGCCAATCCGATCGCGATGATCTCGTCGTTCGGCATGGCGCTGCGTTATTCCTTCGACATGGGCGATCTCGCCGACAAGGTCGACGCCGCGATCGCAGCGGTCCTCGCCAGCGGCCTGCGCACCGCCGACATCAAGTCGGAAGGCACGACCGCCGCCTCGACCACGCAGATGGGCGAAGCGATCCTGAAGGAACTGCAGAAGCTGCACGCGTAACGCGGGCACAACTCTCGTAGGGTGGGTTACGCTGCGCTAGTCCACCCTACGGTATCTCGCAAAACAAAAAGGCCGGGCATCAGCCCGGCCTTTTGATTCGGTCGCTTCGCCGCTCAGTACAGCGGGAAATTCTGCGGATAGCCGCCGACATCGGCCGGGGTCGCCAGCGGCTGGCGGTCGATCGGGCGGTTGAGGTTTTCGCGGGCGAAGGATGGATAGCCCACGGCCGGCGGGAAGGCGTAGTCGGTGAACTTGCGGTCGCCTGGATTGACCTCGGTGCCGCCGTCGAGCCAGGAGCGCTTGCTCACGTAGATACGGGTGCGGCCCTGCTGGTAGACGGCATTGGGGCCGCTCGGACCGTAATAGTGCCGGCCGCGCTCGTCATAGCGCGGCTTGGTCCTGGTGTCGGCCGACGCCGGCGCAGCGAAGGCCATCGCAACCACGGCGCTCGCCGCAAGCAACGTCGCCAGTTTGTTCGCCGCAGAGAAATTCAAGCTCATCACGTCCCCTTCAGGCGGCAAGCCGCCAGTCGATTTCACCCCATACTAGCCCGGCCGGGGGGACCACAACTAGGTCAATTCAGTCACACCAGGACGGAATAATCGGGCGCGCCGGCAAAAGTTGCATGGATACCAGCGACTTGAGCTTGATGAGGATCAAAGCGTCCCGCGCAATTGCGCATTGGCGGCGCCCAGCAGCCAGTCCGCCGAGCCGCCGGGCTCGCAGGAGCGGCGCTTCAGCTCCGCATGTGCGAACATCTCCGCCAGCTTCGGCTCGTTGCCCGCGGTCAGCAGCGTCAGCCGATTCAGCGTGCAGGCGATCGCCGCACGCCGGGCCGGCATGGTCTCGCCCTGACAGGAGAAGCCGGAGATCTGCAGCGCCGGCTCCTCGTTACGCTTGAGGTAGCCGAGGCAGGAGGGCGTCCCGTCAGCCGTACCCGATGGCCGGAACAGGGCGACGGGTCCGAATTTGGTGTCGATCAGGCCGGCCTGCTCCAGCGCGGTGGCCGCACCCAGGCCCATCTGGATGGCGAGGCCTGATGTTGCGGGCCGGGTTACGTCGAACTCGCTGCCTTCGCGGTAGATCTCGAGCTCGGCCACAGGCTTGTCGGCATCGCCGGCCCAGCGCATCACATCGCGCCGGCCGCCCTCGGGGTGCCGGAGGATGGTGTAAGAGGCTGTTTTTTCTGATGAATCAATCCGGCTGAGAGCAAAGGCCGGATGTGACCGGTCGGCAACGGCCCAACCCGGCTTGTCGGCGGACCCATCGTCGCGCAAATCGGGCAACTGGCCGAGACCGGCCAGGGCCAGGATGGCAAACAGGGCCAGCGCCCCCACATAGGCGAACAGGTGCGCCAGCGTGCCGACCACCTCGTCGGCAAAGTTGGCGAGCGCCAGATGGATCTGGGTGGGGCTAACGGCCGTGCTGGCCTCAGGCGACTGCATCCACGGCCTTCAGGCATGGTCCAACGTTGTCTTGAGGCCGGTTCTCGCATAGAAGCGCTGCTCTTCCTGTTTAAGCGTCAGCTTCAGGAACGGGCTTTTTCATCGGAGAGTGAACGATGGGTTACAAAGTCGCAGTCGTCGGCGCGACCGGCAATGTCGGACGGGAAATGCTCAACATCCTGGATGAGCGCAAATTCCCCGCGGACGAGGTCGTGGCCCTGGCGTCACGCCGCAGCGTCGGCGTCGAGGTTTCCTATGGCGACCGTACCCTCAAGGTCAAAGCGCTCGAGCATTACGATTTCTCCGACGTGGACATCTGCCTGATGTCGGCCGGCGGCTCGGTGTCGAAGGAGTGGTCGCCGAAGATCGGCGCCGCCGGCGCGGTCGTGATCGACAATTCGTCCGCCTGGCGCATGGATCCGGACGTGCCGCTGATCGTGCCCGAGGTGAACGCGGCTGCGACCGAAGGCTTCAAGAAGAAGAACATCATCGCCAACCCGAACTGCTCGACCGCGCAGCTCGTGGTCGCGCTGAAGCCGCTGCACGACAAGGCGACCATCAAGCGCGTCGTGGTCTCGACCTATCAATCGGTGTCGGGTGCCGGCAAGGACGCGATGGACGAACTGTTCTCGCAGACCAAGGCCGTCTACACCAACAGCGAGCTGGTCGCGAACAAATTCCCCAAGCGCATCGCCTTCAACGTCATCCCCCACATCGACGTCTTCATGGAAGACGGCTTCACCAAGGAAGAGTGGAAGATGATGGCGGAGACCAAGAAGATCCTTGATCCCAAGATCAAGCTCACCGCGACCTGCGTGCGTGTGCCCGTCTTCGTCGGCCATTCCGAGGCCGTCAACATCGAGTTCGAGAATCCGATCACCGCCGACGAAGCGCGCAACATCCTGCGCACGGCGCCCGGCTGCCTCGTCATCGACAAGCAGGAGCCCGGCGGCTACGCCACGCCGTATGAAGCGGCCGGCGAGGACGCGACCTATATCAGCCGCATCCGCGAGGACGCGACGGTGGAGAACGGCCTCGTGCTGTGGTGCGTGTCGGACAACCTCCGCAAGGGCGCGGCGCTCAACGCGATCCAGATCGCGGAAGTGCTGATCAACCGCAAGCTGATCAGCGCGAAGAAGCAGGCGGCGTAGGAAGTTTGTAGGTGGGTTAGCCCGCGGCTGCGCGAAGCGCAGTCCGCACGGCGTAACCCAGCTCTTTCGTTTCCGCGGTGACAGAAGTGGTGGGTTACGCCCAGCGAATTGCGCTTCGCGCAATTGCAAGGCTAACCCACCCTACGAACCTTCGAGAACGGCGCCCTACACCACGCTCCGCGCGCTCTTGAATTCCTTGCTCGCCTTGTCCAGCACGAACAGCGTTCCCTCCGCGACGCCGAAATAGGCGCCGTGCAGCTGCATCTGGCCGCTCTCGACGGCCTTGCGCACGAACGGGAACGTCATCAGGTTTTCCAGGCTGCGGAACACCGCGGCCTTCTCGATGCGTTCGACGAATTGCGCCATGCTCTCGTGGTCGCGCTGCTCGACCACCTCGCCGGGCTTGATGAACATCTGCATCCATTTGCCGATGAAGTCGCCGGGCGTGAGCGGCTCGATCTTGTCGATGAAGGCGCGGATGCCGCCGCATTGCGCGTGACCGAGGATGACGATGTGCTTCACCTTCAGCACCGTCACGGCATATTCCAGCGCGGCCGAGACGCCGTGCGCGTTGGCGTCGGGCTGATAGGTCGGTACCAGATTGGCGATGTTGCGGACCACGAACAATTCGCCCGGACCGACATCGAAGATGGCCTCGGGCGCGACGCGGCTGTCGCAGCAGCCGATCACCATCACTTCCGGGAACTGCCCCTTTACCGACAGCTCGCGATAGCGGTGCTGCTCGGCCGGCAACCGGTTGGTGGCGAAGGCGTTGTAGCCGTCCAGCAAGGACTTCGGGAATGTGATCATGGCCTATGCCTAATCATATACCGGTAGCGTGAACAAGCCTTTCGAATAGGCAGGCCAGATGCTATCGCCTCCGGCTAGAAGAGCCCGAGGGAAACCGGAAGGAATGTCAGCATGACCCGCCCGCGCCGCAGCCATCTGTTCATGCCCGGCTCCAACCCTCGCGCCCTTGAAAAGGCGCGGAATCTCGCCGCCGACGGCCTCATTCTCGATCTGGAAGATTCCGTGGCCCCTGATGCCAAGGCGGTCGCACGCGACGGCATCGCCGCCGCGATCGCTGCAAAAGGGTTCGGCAAGCGCGAGATCCTGATCCGGACCAACGGCCTCGACACGCAATGGTGGGCCGATGACGTCGCGATGGCCGCCAAGGCCTCGCCCGACGGCATCCTGGTTCCAAAAGTTTCAAGCATCGAGGATCTCCAGACCATTGGCCGCGACCTCGCCGGACTCGGTGCCGCGCCTTCAGTGAAGGTCTGGGCGATGATCGAGACCGCGCGCGCGGTGCTCCATGCCGAGGAGCTGGCCGAGGCTGGACGCGACCCATCGAGCCGCCTCGCAGGCTTCGTGTTCGGCCCGAACGACATCTCGCGCGAGACGCGCATCAAGATGCTGCCCGGCCGCGCCGCGATGATCCCGATGATCACCCATTGCATCCTGGCGACGCGCGCCGCCGGCCTCGAGATCCTCGACGGCCCCTACAGCGACATCGCCAACCCCGACGGCTTCGCCACCGAATGCGCGCAAGCGCGCGACCTCGGCTTCGACGGCAAGACCCTGATCCACCCCTCGCAGATCGAGGCCTGCAACGCGATCTTCACCCCGCCCGAAGAGGAAGTCGCACGCGCGCGAAAAATCATCGCCGCGTTCGAGTTGCCGGAAAACGTCTCGCGCGGCGCGATCCGGCTGGATGGTGCGATGGTGGAGCGCCTGCATGCCGACATGGCGCGGCGCACGATCGAGATCGCGGATGCGATCGCGGCGATGAGCAAGGGCTAAGGCCTGCTGTCGGCTTTGGGGGCGATGCCGTGCCATATGGCATCCTTCAAGGCGATGAGAGCGGGCGGTGGAATGGTGGGCGGATCGGCAGGTCCGTTTGCCGCTCCCGGCACCAGGACGGCAATGTGTCTCTCGCCGTCGGTATAGTAGGGATCGCCGCCACCGTTTCGGCCGAACATCGTCGGGCCGATGCCCGAGATCTGAAAGAAATTGCTGACAACACGTGCCTCGTGCAGGTCGGTCATCAGGAGATCTCGTTCGGCATCGATGTTGGCATCGATGTGATGGGTCACCTGTCCGGTGTCGTGGCTTAGCCCGACACCCCGGTCGAAAGTCGCTGCGCCGAGCCAGACTGGACGGCCGTCATCGCCCTTCTCGAGGGCCTTCCAGAACCGGACGTGATTGCGCCGATCCGCGCTGTTTCCTGCAGGCTTCTCGAAAGCGTATTGCTCCTTCTTGCCCAGGTAATAGAGCGGGCTGGCGGGAGCATTGCGATAGGGCCGATCCAGCACCACGCTCCCGACGATCTCGATGCTCGAGCGCAGTGTCACGGCGTCGGCCGCAAACCATCCGGCCGCGTTCATGGCGCGGACGACGTCCTCGCCACTGCCGACAAGTCCAACGTTCAGGGGATCAGCGGGGATGTCGTCCGACGTCCTGGTGACCATCGGCAACGATGCGAGCCCAGCCTCGCGCTCGTGGTGGATCCACAGCAGGGGCGCAAGAAAGTAAGCGAGAGCCAAATAGGTGAGCAGGACAACTGCCAGGCGGTAACGCCACCGCCGCTTCCTCGTTCCGCTCTTGGCGATATTGGTCATGCGCGATGGTTCGAGCCAGATGCTCGATACCATACCCATCCCGCATGCCTGGTCACAGCGCCATCGAGTGGATGAGCGAGAACGGCTCTCACGAGGGTCTCTCGCGCCGTCTCAACGCGGCGCGACCTCAGTGCGATCGAGCGATTCCAGCGTCGCGGCGTTGCCGCAATAACCGTGATAGTTCTCCGCAGCGGTGCCGTCGGCGAGGTCACGGTCGCATTGCGCCTTGTGCTCGCAGAGCGAGCAGACCCGCTCCATGTCCCGCAGCAGGAGCGGCTGCACCTGACCGAGCCGCTCCTCGTTGATGCCGAGCTGCTTCAGCATCTTCGGCAGCTCGTCGGCGGAGTGGTGGCCGTGACGGACCAGCTCCTCGAGGTCGTCAGGCGCGATCCTGAGATCGTTGGCGATCCGGTCGAAATCCGAGCGATCGAGCTGCCGCAATTCGTTCAGCTCGCGGCGATGCTTCAGCCAGCCGGCAAAGGACTCGATGAGGTCCTGGACGATCGGATAAGGCCTGCTTGCGGTGCTCATGGCGAAGCTCCCTAGGGTCGTGCGATGGCAGCAAGACTAGGCACAATGATGCAGGAGCGCGTTGCGCTGGATCAAATTGGGAAGGGGGGCGCTGCCTCTCCGCTGCACCTCTCCCGCTGCGGGAGAGGGGGCGCACCACCTCCGCGGAGACTACGCAAACCGCTCCGTCGCCCAGGCATAGAGGCTGCCGTGAATCGGCTTCTCGCCGCCGCGGCCCTTGGGCGAGACGTGCAGGCCGATGATCTCGGGGTTGGTGACGAGGCCGAGATAGCTGGAGGGATCGAAGAACAGTTTCGGCTCGGCGTGCACGGCGTAGAACGATTGTTTCGGCAGCGCATTCTTCAATTCGCCGGTGCGGCGCGCCAGTGCGGTCAGCGCGGCGGGCCCATAGATCGCGACGCGAATATCGGAGAGCCGGTTGGAGCCGCCGCGCAGGCGGCGCATCATGAAGGTGATGCGGTGACGAACCGACAGCCAGTTCGGTGTCAGTTCCTCCTGCTCCATCAGCTCTTCGAACGCCGTGACGATGCCGTGCTCGGGCGGCAGGTAGATCACGGAGTTGCCGAGCTGGCGAGGCCGCTCCCAGGCGAAGTAAGGCTTTGCCGGATCGATCTCGACGGGTTTGAGCAGCAGCACGTCGGCATCGAGCCAGAGGCCGAGATTCTTCGCCATCAGCTTCATGCGGAAGAAGTCGCTGAACTGGAGCGTGGTCCAGTCGCGCCAGCTTCCGTCCGGCTGCGGCGGCCGCAATCGTTCGGAGAAAGTGTGCGGCAGGATCGCTTCGGCATCGGCGTTGTCGACGCCTGCGGGCAGGCCGGGGATGGTATCGAAGCTGTAGACCGTGACCTTGTGGCCGGCCGCGAGCTGCGAGCGCAGACAGGTCTGGCGCAACGCGTCCATCGGGCCATGCCAGAAGGTGACGATCTCGGGCAGCATGGGCGTCAGAAATTGGCTTGATCGGCTAACCCGAAGCGGATGATGTCTTCCTTCTGCTTAAGACCAATGCGTTCCAAAAATTCAATCTGATAGCGAGGCGGCACGAAATCATAAACCGCCGGCACTCTTTCAACTATGCGGTCAACATAGTTGGCCAAGTTGGCCTTTTCCTCGCTACTGCCCAACTTGGCGAGCTCGTCGTCAGTAAGTGGAACGAGGACGATACCAATTCTGTATTGCTCGGCGTAGCGATCCATTTCGTCCGGAAGTTTAACGGTCTCAAGTCTTGTCCGGAAAATGTAGTAGACCCGATTTGCAAATCGCTTGTGTGAGACGGCTTCGAATATAAATCTCCGCCAGTCTTTCTCGGACAGCTTTACTTCGGCGGAGACGATTTCTACGTCAAAGAATCCGAGCCGATCGGTTGAAGAAATTCCGACAATGTCCGGATTGCCCCATATCCCGCCGGCTTTGAGCTGAGAGATATCCTTCGCTGGAAGGTCCTTCTTTGCTTGAAGCCAGTACCGAACCAACTCGTAAAGGTGTGCCTCCCTCGGCGTCGGTACAACAACCGATGCCTCCTCTTGAGCCGGAGCCTCGAACTCTTCGTTGAACCAGTAACCGCCTCTCGGTCCGCCCGTATCTATCTTCGTCAGGATGTCGTGATTGGCGGCGTAACTAAGATAGCTGAGGATCGTGGGGTCACCGATCGTCAACGAATGGTTTTCAGTCCTGATCCGAGCAATTAGATCCTTCGCCGAAAGGGCTTTCCCTTGGCTTGCGCTGAGCGCGCGGAGAATCCTCTCCGCGGCACTCACGATCTGCAAATATGTTTGGTTTTCGCGATAGTTATAAGCCATCGCGGAATATCAGGCCCAGGCGCGTTCGTGCTTGAGCTTCTCTTCATAGGTGTCGATCGAGGTCTTCTTCTCCATCGTGAGGCCGATGTCGTCGAGACCGTTGATCAGGCAGTGCTTGCGGAACGGGTCGATCTCGAACTTGACCTTGCCGCCGTCGGGGCCGCGGATCTCCTGGTTCGGCAGGTCGATCGTCAGCGTCGCGTTGGCGCCGCGCTCGGCGTCGTCGAACAGCTTGTCGAGGTCTTCCTGGGAGACGCGGATCGGCAGAATGCCGTTCTTGAAGCAGTTGTTGTAGAAGATGTCACCGAACGAGGTCGAGATCACGCAGCGGATGCCGAAGTCGAGCAGCGCCCAGGGCGCGTGCTCGCGGCTCGAGCCGCAGCCGAAATTGTCGCCGGCCACCAGCACCTTCGTGTTGCGATAGGCGGGCTGGTTGAGGACGAAATCCGGGTTCTCGCTGCCGTCGTCCTTGTAGCGCTGCTCGGAAAAGAGCCCCTTGCCAAGCCCGGTCCGCTTGATGGTCTTGAGGTACTGCTTCGGAATGATCATGTCGGTGTCGACATTGATGATCTTCAGCGGCGCCGCGACGCCTTCCAGCGTGGTGAACTTGTCCATGGTTGCGCTTCCCGAGAGTGGTTAGGGACCGCGTATTTATCGCGATCGCACGCCGAATCCTAGGCCCAATTGGGCAGATCTCGTCTGCTGGGCGGGTCTGGTGCGACGTCGGGATTGCACCTCTCCCTTGGGAGATGTGAACCGGGACCGTCCTACCCTGCCTGAGCCTCGATCGCGGCCATATCGTCGTCCGACAGGCCGAAATGGTGGCCGATCTCGTGGATCAGGACGTGGCGTACGATATGGCCGAGGCTTTCGTCGTGCTCGGCCCAGTAGTCCAGGATCGGCCGGCGGTAGAGCCAGACCATGTTGGGCAGCCGCGCCACGTCGCCAAAGCTCTGCTGGGGCAGGCCGATGCCCTGGAACAGGCCGAGCAGGTCGAACTCGCTTTCGCATTCCATCTCGTCGAGCACCTCCTCGGTCGGGAAGTCGTCGACGCGGATGATCAGGCCTTCGCAGAGCTTTCGAAACTCCGCCGGCAGGCGCTCGAAAATGTCGTGCGCCGTCATTTCCATCTCGGCCAGCGAGGGCGCTTTCAGGTCCGTCCACATCCGCCTCTCTTACCGCGGGTTCCGCGGCGATGCATCCGGCTTTATGGGACCGGGCGAAGAGTTGACGTCGCGCGCGAAAACGAGGAGCGTACGGCGCCTCAAGGGGTTGGCTGAGCTGGGTGGTGTGAAATGCGGGCAGGAACAGCGGGACTGGTTCTACTGTGCATGGGGTTGTTTTCGCAGTTTGGCGAGAGTGGTGCCCAAGCGCAGACGGTTGGCACGGAAGTCCGTGTGGCCCAGGCCGCCTCACCCGACGACATCCCGCCGCCGCGCAGGCGGCCCCAGACGCGCCTGCGCGTCACGCCCTACTACACTCCAGACGGCGTTTATCCACGCTACAATCCGGGCCCCGATGCGGTCCGCGAATGCAGCGTCGCCTATGTGCAGGAACACAGGCCCAGCGGCACCGTGATCACGCCGCATATGAGCTGTTACTGGCGCCGCGGCTGAGATCGTCATGGCGAGATGGATCGCACTGGCCGTTGCCGTCGGGCTTGCTGCGAGCCTGTCTCAGGCTTCCGCCGCGCAGAGGCTGACGAAGCTGCCGGACGCATCCGCCGGGCGCGCATTGTTCGATGGGCGACGGCATGCGCGATACGACATCACGCGATACACGCCGCGCCCTGATCCGCATTATTACGCGCGGCCCGTTTACTACCGTCCCTATCCCTACGGTGTGCCCGCGCCGTTCGTCATCGGCTACGGGCCGTTCTGGTGACGCGAGCAACTCGCTCGTTCATGGCGCGTTCACGTCCCTGTCCTTAAGTTTAATCTCGGGAGCGACTGCAATTGGACAGCGATGGCGCGAGACCGCTGCGCCGCAATTTTCGCTGTCCACATTCAGGGAGACATTCCATGTTGAGGAGATTGGGCCCAGCGACCAGTTCGCTGCGCTTGCTCGGGCTTGCCGCATTTGCAGTTCTGATGTTGTCGTCGGGGACCGCGCGTCGCGCTGAAGCGATGACGCCGATCAATCCGACCGCGCTGCCCGCGGCGAAGGCTGCAAGCGATGACATGATGATCCAGGTCCGCCACGGCGGCGGCGGTGGTGGGCATGGTGGCGGCGGACATTTCGGCGGCTTCCACGGTGGCGGTGGTCACTTCGGTGGTTTCCACGGCGGCGGCTTCCGCGCCGCGCCGGCCTTCCATGGCGGCGGGATGCGCTACGGCGGCATCCATTATGGCGGCTATCATCGTCATTGGGGCGGCGGCTACTATCGGCCGTATTACGGCTATCGCCACTTCCACCGGCGCCATTACTACGGCGGCTACTATCCCTATTACCACTATCCGCGCCGCTGCCGGATCGTCTGGACCTATTACGGCCCGCGCCGCATCTGCCGCTGGCATCGTTGGCACCGCTGGCACTATCCGTACCGCTATTGGTGAGTGCGGTCGAAATGAAAGGGCGCCTCGGGCGCCCTTTGTTTCTAGAGCCAGCCCTTCACATTCCACGAGGTCGCCTTCCACCGCATCAGCGTCTCGATCTTCCATTTCCTGAACATGGCCGGCGGCCAGCGGCTGAGCTTCGAGGCCTCCTCGGCTTCGGGCTTGGCGACGATCGGCAAGCGCGTCGCGCGCCGCCGGTGCTGGCGGGTCGCATCGCCGATCAGGTCGACATATTCAGGCTTGTTGGCCATGGCTCTCGTCCCCGCGGAAACCGTCGCGAGGACGAGAGTGTGGGCGAAGCCGCTTAACGGCCGTTTGCCGCGATCACTACAATTGCAGGGAGTGGCTCAGCGCCAATCCCGGACGTCGACGAAGTGACCCGCGATCGCGGCTGCCGCCGCCATCGCCGGCGACACCAGATGCGTGCGGCCCTTGAAGCCCTGGCGTCCCTCGAAATTGCGGTTCGAGGTCGAAGCGCAGCGCTCTTCCGGCTTCAGCTTGTCCGGGTTCATCGCGAGGCACATCGAGCAACCGGGCTCGCGCCATTCGAAGCCGGCCTTGATGAAGATCTTGTCGAGACCCTCGGCTTCCGCCTGCTCCTTCACGATGCCGGAGCCCGGCACGACCATGGCGTTGACGCTGCCTGCGACCTGCTTGCCTTCCGCGATCTTCGCGGCGGCGCGCAAATCTTCGATGCGGCCGTTGGTGCAGGAGCCGATGAAGACGCGATCGAGCTTGATGTCGGTGATCTTCGTTCCCGCCGTCAGGCCCATATATTTCAGCGCGCGATGCTTGGAGAGACGCTTGGCCTCATCCGCGATCTTGTCGGGGTCGGGCACGATGCCGGTGATCGAGATGACGTCCTCGGGGCTCGTGCCCCAGGTCACGATCGGGGGCAGTTTTGCCGCATCGAGGCGCAGCTCGTGGTCGAAATGCGCGCCTTCGTCGGAACGCAAGCCCTCCCAGTAGCGCATCGCCGCGTCCCAGGCCGCGCCCTTCGGCGACTTCGGACGGTCACGCAGGAAGTCGTAGGCCTTCTGGTCGGGTGCAACGAGGCCGGCGCGAGCGCCGCCTTCGATCGACATGTTGCAGACCGTCATGCGGCCTTCCATGCTGAGCGAACGGATCGCATCGCCGGCGTATTCCAGCACGTAGCCGGTGCCGCCGGCCGTGCCGATCTCGCCGATGATGGCCAAGATAATATCCTTGCCCGTCACGCCTTCAGGCAGCTTGCCGTCGACGGTGACGCGCATGTTCTTCGCCTTCTTCTGGATCAGCGTCTGCGTCGCCAGAACGTGCTCGACTTCCGAAGTGCCGATGCCGTGCGCGAGCGCGCCGAACGCGCCATGCGTCGAGGTGTGGCTGTCACCGCAGACGATGGTGGTGCCGGGCAGCGTAAATCCCTGCTCGGGGCCGATGACGTGGACGATGCCCTGGCGCTTGTCGAACTCGTTGTAATATTCGATGCCGAATTCCTTGGCGTTCTCGGCCAGCGCCTTGATCTGCTCGATGCTCTCCGGATCCGGGTTCGGCTTGGTGCGGTCGGTGGTCGGCACGTTGTGGTCGACGACGGCGAGCGTCTTCTCGGGTGCGTGCACCTTGCGCCCCGTCGCGCGCAGGCCTTCGAACGCCTGCGGCGAGGTCACCTCGTGCACCAGGTGACGGTCGATATAGAGCAGGCAGGTGCCGTCCTCGGCTTCGTGCACCAGATGGTCGTTCCAGATCTTGTCGTACAGGGTGGTCGGCTTGGAC
This sequence comes from Bradyrhizobium sp. WYCCWR 13022, assembly GCF_030435535.1. Taxonomy (NCBI): domain Bacteria; kingdom Pseudomonadati; phylum Pseudomonadota; class Alphaproteobacteria; order Hyphomicrobiales; family Nitrobacteraceae; genus Bradyrhizobium; species Bradyrhizobium sp. WYCCWR 13022. The sequence continues at coordinate 101,966 of NZ_JAUIZJ010000016.1, read as the reverse complement.
ATGAGCTTGAGCTCCGAAGGAATGTGTGAAGCAGTTGAGCGCGGCTCGCGCGCGGGCAACAAAATCGTCAACGCAGCTTTTAGGCTGCGCGCGTAAGCTCTGACGTTGCCGAGGTCGCGAAACGTCCGAAGAACCGGCCAGGCAGCCGCGAGCGATCGTCGATGACGATGCGCTGAGGGCTTACGAAGCTGGTCGGATCTGGAAACATTCCAGGAATATATAGCAGGCCGATTTGGAAGCGCGAGTGGTTTGACGCGCACGGCTGACGCAACAAAAAAGCGCGGGGTTTTGCCCCGCGCTCTCGAAAACTCGTCTGGTCGCGAAGCTTACTCGTTGACGGCCTTGGCGTGCTCGGTCTTCTCGACGATGCGGGCCGACTTGCCGCGAAGGTTGCGGAGGTAATAGAGCTTGGCGCGACGCACCTTGCCGCGGCGCACCACCTTGATCGAGTCGATCATCGGCGACATCACCGGGAACACGCGCTCGACGCCTTCGCCGTAGGAGATCTTGCGGACGGTGAAGCTCTCGTTGAGGCCACCGCCGGAACGGCCGATGCAAACGCCTTCATAGGCCTGGACGCGGGTGCGGTCGCCTTCGACGACCTTCACGTTGACGATCACGGTGTCGCCGGGACCGAATTCCGGAATGTCCTTGCCGGCGGACAGCTTGTCGAATTGCTCTTGCTCGAGCTGCTTGATCAGGTTCATGGGTAAATCTCCATCGGCGCGCCCAGCCTTGGAAACGGGGGCTGCGCGAAATTCGTTTATCCAGCCATTGCGGATGTGGGCGCTCCTATAAGGCAAGCCGGAGCGTTTGTCACCCGTCTGTCTTGTTTTTTGGCGTTTTTTGGCGTCCGGGCCGATTCGGGGTTTTCGGCGGGATTTGCGCCCATAAATCAGGTCGCCGGGCCGCCGTCAGGGCCTCGGATTGCTCTCGCCGCCAGCTGGCGACCTTGGCGTGGTCGCCCGAGGTCAGGATCTCCGGGATCGGAGCCCCCTCGAACAGTTGCGGGCGGGTGTATTGGGGGTATTCGAGCAGGCCGTCCGAGAAGCTTTCCTCGGTTCCCGAAGCTTCCTTGCCCATCACGCCGGGCAGCAGCCGGACGCAGGCGTCGATCAGCGCCAAGGCTGCGATTTCACCCCCCGAGAGCACGTAGTCGCCGATCGAGACCTCCTCCAGGCCGCGGCCATCTATCACCCGCTGGTCGATGCCCTCGAACCGACCGCAGACGACCAGCGGGCCGGGGCCCTGGGCCAGCTTCGCTACGCGGGCCTGGGTCAATGGCCGACCGCGAGGGCTCATCAGCAGGCGAGGGCGGTCCGGTGCGATCTCAGCGGCGTCGATGGCGGCCGCTAGGACGTCGGCTCGCAGCACCATGCCCGGGCCGCCCCCGGCCGGGGTGTCGTCGACGCTGCGGTGGCGGTCGGTGGCGGAGGCCCGGATGTCGCGCGCCTCGATCTGCCAGAGGCCGGAGGCCAGCGCGCGGCCGGCGAGGCTCACACCGAGCGGCCCCGGAAACATCTCCGGAAACAGCGTCAGCACTGTTGCACGCCAGGGTGAGGGATTGGTCATGTCAGTCAGCTTAGCCAAAAACCACGGCCCGTGGTTACGGGTCGCCGCCTTCGCGGGGACGGCTCATGGAGGGCTCGTCACCCTCGATCTCCTGCGGCAGCGCGATCACGACGCGGCCGCCCTTGAGGTCGACCTCCGGCACCCCCGCGTTGGTGAACGGCAGCAGCATCGTCGCGCCCTTGAGCGGCGCGATCTCGATGATGTCGCCGGCGCCGAAATTATGGATCGCAAGCACGCGGCCGAGTTCGTCGCCATCCGTGGTGACGGCGGCGAGCCCGATCAGATCGGCGTGGTAATATTCGTCCTCATCGGTCGCGGGCAGCTTTTCGCGCGCGACGTAGAGTTCGATGCCGTTGAGGCGCTCCGCCTCATCGCGGGTCGCGATGCCCTTGAACGTCGCGACCAGATGGTCCCTGGCTTCGCGGACCTGCGCCAGTTCGAACTGGCGCCTGCCGTCCTTGGAGAGAAGCGGCCCGTAGCGCTTCACGGCAAATGGATCTTCGGTGAAGGTCCACAACTTGACCGCGCCGCGTACTCCATGCGCGGCGCCGATCCGCGCGACGCAGATCAGCGCCGACATGGCCTAGCCTCAGCCCTTCGCGGCGGCTTCGGCCTGCGCCTTGCGCTCCTTGCGCGGCACGGCCTTCTCGGGATTGTTGCGCGCTTCACGCTTCTTGACGCCGGCGGCATCGAGGAAGCGCATCACGCGGTCCGACGGCTGCGCACCCTTGGCGAGCCAGGCCTTGACCTTGTCCATGTCGAGCTTCAGGCGGGTTTCGTTGTCCTTCGGCAGCAGCGGATTGAAATAGCCGAGACGCTCGATGAAGCGGCCATCGCGGGGAAAACGCGAGTCGGCGACGACGACGTGATAGACGGGACGCTTCTTGGTGCCTGCGCGGGAGAGGCGGATAACGACGGACATTCAGTTCTCCTTGAAAGTGTGGTTTGCAAAGTACGTTTGTTCGGTTGATTGGTATTTCGCGCCGCGCGGGACAACTTACGGCCCTCGCGACGATTTCCTCATTTCTTCTTGCCCGGGAAACCGCCGAGACCCGGCAGCGTCGGCTTGCCGCTCAGCCCGGTCAGTCCGGGCAGGTTCGGCAGGCCGGTGCGAAGGCCAGGCGGCAAATCCTTCGGCAGGCTCGGCAGACCCTGTCCGCCGCCGCTCTGCATCTTCTCCTGCAGCGCCTTCATCTCTTCGGGAGACGGCATCTTCATGCCGCCGCCAAAGCCCATCGCCTGCGCGATGCCGGCGAGCGGGCCGCGCTTGCCCGAGCCCATGGCCTTCATCACGTCGGCCATGTTCCGGTGCATCTTGAGCAGCTTGTTGACCTGCTCGACGCTCTGGCCGGAGCCAGCGGCGATGCGCTTCTTGCGGCTGGCCTTGAGCAGATCGGGATGACGGCGCTCCTCGCGCGTCATGGAATCGATCACCGCGACCTGGCGCTTCAGGATCTTGTCGTCGATGCCGGCGGCCGCGATCTGGTTCTTCATCTTGGCGATGCCGGGCATCATGCCCATCAACCCGCTGATGCCGCCCATGTTCGCCATCTGCAGCAGCTGCTCGCGCATGTCGTTGAGGTCGAACTGACCCTTGCGCATGCGCTCGGCGGTGCGCGCGGCCTTCTCGGCGTCGATGTTGGCGGCAGCGCGTTCGACCAGCGACACGACGTCGCCCATGCCGAGGATGCGGCCGGCGATACGATCAGGGTGGAAATCTTCCAGCGCATCGGTCTTTTCACCGGTGCCGATCAGCTTGATCGGCTTGCCGGTGACCGCGCGCATCGACAGCGCGGCGCCGCCGCGACCGTCGCCGTCGACGCGGGTCAGCACGATGCCGGTGAGGCCAACGCGCTGGTCGAACGAGCGCGCCAGATTCACGGCGTCCTGGCCGGTGAGGCTATCCGCAACCAGCAGCACTTCATGCGGATTGGCTGCGGCTTTGATCGCAGCCGCTTCCGCCATCATCTCTTCGTCGAGCGTGGTGCGGCCGGCGGTGTCGAGCAGCACGATGTCGTAGCCGCCGAGCTTGCCGGCCTCCAGCGCGCGCTTCGCAATCTGCGGCGGCTGCTGTCCCGCGACGATCGGCAGCGTCGGAATGTCGAGATCGCGGCCGAGCACCGCGAGCTGCTCCATCGCCGCCGGGCGATAGACGTCGAGTGAGGCCATCAGCACCTTGCGCTTGTCGCGCTGGACCAGGCGCCGGGCGAGCTTGGCGGTGGTGGTCGTCTTACCCGAGCCCTGCAGGCCGACCATCATGATCGGCACCGGCGGCACGGAATTGACGTCGATGGTCTGGCTTTCGGCGCCGAGCGTGTTGATCAGCTCGTCATGGACGATCTTGACCACCATCTGGCCTGGCGTGACCGACTTGACGACGGTGGCGCCGATCGCCTGCTCGCGGACGCGCTCGGTGAAGCTGCGTACGACTTCGAGCGCGACGTCTGCCTCGAGCAGCGCGCGGCGCACCTCGCGCATCGCGGCATCGACGTCCTTTTCGGTCAGCGCACCGCGCCCCGTCAGACGATCGAGAATGCCACCAAGCCGTTCCGACAGATTGTCGAACAATGCCGTTGTCCTTGTCCTGCTCGCCAGAATGGCGATCTTCCAAACACCTTTGCGCCCGAGGGCGCATCGCGCTGTCGGGCGTTGACCTCTGGCCTCAAGGGCCAGTCGGCGGGTCGAAAAGAAAGCCTTTCCGAGAAAGTCGCGGGGTTAAACGCCGCTCACGCCCAAAAGTCAAGGAAAGTTAGGCGCGCAGGACGCCCTTGCCAGGGTAAGGCCTTGAAAGCAGGGCATTTCCGGCCACGGGTTCCTTTTTCGGCGGCTCCGCCCATATAGCGGTGATGACTTACCATCCCAATCATCCCTAGAAGCCTGCCCCGCGCTGATCACCCGTCGCCGCTGTTCGGACTGCTTGCCGGGGCTGGCGCGCTGGTCGGCGTTCCCCTCTGGATATCCCGCATGAAAACCTATGACGGCCCGGTCTCCGACCATTTCGATGGTCTGAACTTCTTCGATCCGGACGGCGTGCCGCCGAAATCCCTTGGCGAGGTGCTGCGCTGGCAGTTCGGCGGCGGGCGGGAGCGAACGAAATGGCCGGATTGGGCCCCGAGCCCCCACGCCGACACCCCGCCGGAGCGTGTCGACGGCGGCAAGGTGCGACTCTCCTTCGTCGGTCACGCCAGCTGGCTGATCCAGACCGGCGGCCTCAACATCCTCGTCGATCCCGTCTGGTCGATGCGGGTCTCGCCGGTCAGTTTTGTCGGGCCGAAGCGGCACAACGATCCCGGCATCGCCTTTGACGAGCTGCCGAAGATCGACATCGTGCTGGTGTCGCACGGTCACTACGATCATCTCGACATCGCGACGCTGTCGCGGCTCGCCAAGAATTTCGCGCCGCGCGTGGTCACCCCGCTCGGCAATGATGTGACGATGCGGAGCTACGATTCGACGATCAAGGCTGAGGCGTTCGACTGGCACGAGCGCGTCGAGCTCGGCAACGGCATCGCCGCGACGCTGGTGCCGACACGGCACTGGACCGCGCGCGGCATGTTCGATCGCAACAGGGCGCTGTGGGCGAGCTTCGTGCTGGAGACGCCGGCCGGGAAAATCTACGTCGTCTGCGATTCCGGCTATGGCGACGGCAGGCATTTTCGCCGCGTCGCCGAGCGGCACGGGAAGCTGCGTCTTGCGATCCTGCCGATCGGCGCCTACGAGCCGCGCTGGTTCATGCGCGACCAGCACATGAACCCGGAGGACGCGGTGAAGGCGTTCGCCGATTGCGGCGCGGAGCAGGCGCTCGGCCATCATCACGGCACGTTCCAGCTGACGGACGAGGCGATCGACGCACCGGCCAAGGCGCTGGTGGAAGCGCTCGACGCTGCGAAGATTCCGCAGGAGCGGTTCGTGGCGATGAAGCCAGGGCAGGTGATGGAGATTTAGTAGTCTCTGCACATACAGCTCGCGCCCCGGACGCAGCGCGGCGGGACACGAGAGCTACTGCTCTTTCGGCTTGATCGACCAGCTCACGTTCACCGTTACCGCCAGCGTTTCCTCACCCGGCGCAACGGCAGCAGGCGCGGCCATCGGGGCTGCGGCCATGCGGCCCTTGAACAGCGGCATTGGAGCGCCGCCCTCGGACACACTGAGCGGCGCGCCCAGCGTGACGCCGGTGGCCTTGGCGTAGATCTCCGCTTTGCGGCGCGCATCGGCGACCGCCTGCTCGCGGGCATCGTCGAGCAGCTTTGAGGCCTGCGTCACCTCGAACGAGATGTTGCCGATGTCGTTCGCGCCGGCGCTGACCAGCGTGTCGATGATGCCGGCGACCTTGGTCACGTCGCGGATCTTGACGGTGACGCGATTGGAGGCGCGGAAGCCGACCACGGGCGAGGCGCCGGTCGAGCGGTTCGGCGCATATTGCGGCTGCAGCGACAGGCGCGAGGTCTGATAATCCTTCTCCGGGATGCCGGCGCCCTTCAGCGCCAGCAGCACCTTGCCCATCGCAGCGTTGTTGGCGTCGGAAGCTTCCTTCGCCGACTTGGCGTCGTTGGCGACGCCGGCATCGATCTGCGCGAGGTCGGGCGCGGCCGAGACGGTCGCCTCGCCACTGACGGTGATGGCGGACGGGAAATCATCGGCGAATGCGGGCGATGCCAGCAGCGCGGCGGCGAAGATGGTGGCGAGGGTGGCAGGCTTAATCATCGGTCTCACTTCAGCGGCACGAATACGTTGATCACGAGCTTGTCCTCGGCCGTCTTGAGGGGGTCGGTGAGGTACTCCTCGATGAAGGTGTCCTTGGCTTCCAGCTTCTTGTCGTCGAGGTGATTGGTGATCGCCTCATAGGTGTTGTCCATGTTGTCGTAGGAGCCGCGATGGACGAATTTCAGCGCCTTGCCCTCCGGCGATTTTCCGATGCTCATGTCCTTGGTCAGGTTCTTGGGGTCCTGATCGACCGGGATCTCGGCGAGGAAGGTGAAGCCGGTGTCGTCAGTCGAGGTGTAGACGATCATCGCATTGCCGGCGTGCTTGATGCCCTGCTTGTCCAGCAGCGCGTTCAGCGTCTTGAAGGCGTCGACCAGGGTGTCGAAGGCCGAGTCCCAATTGGCGGTGCCCTTGACCATCACGACCTTCTTGGCCTCGAGCGTGATCTCCTGGCCAAAGGGATCGGCGGTCTGCACCGGGGCCGGAGTGGCAGCCGCTGCGGGCGGCGGTGCTGCGGGGCTTGGTGAGGCGCTGGCCGCAGGGGAAGGCAACGGAGACGGCGTTGCCGCCGGCGCGGGCGAAGCACTTGCGGCCGGGGACGGCGAGGCCGACGGGGACGGTGAGGGGCTTGCCGAGGCGGCCGGCGCCGGGCTCGGGGTCTGCGCGAGGGCGCCGGACAGGCCAAGCGACAAGGCCGCTGCCGGGATCAGCGCGGCCAGAGCAAGACGACGAAACCCAATCATTCCATTCTCCCCAAGGCTTTGGCTCCCAAAGCCCAAATCCGGTCGCGCATCCCTGATCGCGCGAACCGCGCGGTTCTAACACGCGGGCGCCAAATTCGTCCCATGACAGATGCGTCATGGCAGTTCATCATGGCCGTCCGCTCTGGCTGCCGCAGCCAAATCACTGGCCAAGCCGGTCAGGATCGCCATATAAGGCAGGCAAAATTCGGGAATTTTCATGAGCGCGCTGGCCAACCACGCATTCGCCAAGATGAACGGCATCGGCAACGAGATCGTCGTCGTCGACATGCGCGATTCTGCCGGCCGCATCACGCCTGATGATGCCCGGGCGGTCGCATCCGCGCAGGGCGGCGTGCCCTATGACCAGCTCATGGTGCTGCAGAAGCCGCGGCTCGACGGCACCGAAGCGTTCATCAGCATCTACAACAATGACGGTTCGGAGGCCGGCGCCTGCGGCAACGGCATGCGCTGCGTGGTGCGCCGGATCTTCGAGAAGAGCGGACAGACCACGGCGACCTTCGAGACCGCGGCCGGCCTGCTCAATGCCTGGCAGGGCCCGGCGCACGATCTCTACACCGTCGACATGGGCGTGCCGAAGTTCGGCTGGCAGGACATTCCGCTGGCGGAAGAGTTTCGCGATACCCGCTACATCGAATTGCAGATCGGACCGATCGACAATCCGATCCTGCATTCGCCGTCCGTGGTCAGCATGGGCAATCCGCACGCGATCTTCTGGGTCGACGACGTCAACGCTTATGATCTCGAGCGTTTTGGTCCGCTGCTGGAAAATCATCCGATCTTTCCCGACCGTGCCAACATCACGCTCGCCCACATCGTCGATCGCGAGCACATCACCATGCGCACTTGGGAGCGCGGCGCCGGGCTGACCCGTGCCTGCGGTTCGGCGGCCTGCGCGACCGCGGTTGCAGCTGCGCGGCTGAAGCGCACCGAGCGCAAGGTCGAGATGACGCTGCCGGGCGGCAAGCTCGGCATCGAATGGCGCGAGCGCGACGACCACGTGCTGATGACGGGTACGGCGACCTTCGAATATGAAGGCAAGTTCGATCCGGCGCTGTTCGCGCCGGCCGGCTGATGGCCGTCGACATCGTCACCTTCGGCTGCCGCCTCAACGCCTTCGAGGCCGAGGTGATCCGCAGCAAGGCAGAGAGCGCGGGGCTCGAAGACACCATCGTCATCAACAGCTGCGCCGTCACCAACGAGGCGGTGGCGCAGGCGCGGCAGTCGATCCGCAAATTGAAGCGCGAGCGGCCCAATGCGCGCATCGTCGTCACCGGCTGCGCGGCGCAAACCCAAAGCGCGATGTTTGCCGGCATGACCGAGGTCGATCGCGTCGTCGGCAACGACGACAAGATGCGCAGCTCCGCGTGGCAGGAGACGCGCAACGCCTTCGATCTTGGCACCAGCGAAAAAATCGCCGTCAGCGACATCATGGCTGTCAGGGAGATGGCGCCGCATCTGATGGACGGCTATGCGAGCGGCCTGCCGCGCGTCTTCGTGCAGGTGCAGAACGGCTGCGACCATCGCTGCACCTTCTGCATCATTCCCTATGGCCGCGGCAATTCACGCTCGGTGCCGATGGGCGCGGTGGTCGATCAGGTGCGGACGCTGGTGGAGCGCGGCCATGCCGAGATCGTGCTGACCGGAGTTGATCTCACCAGTTACGGCACGGACCTGCCCGGCGCGCCGAAGCTCGGCCTGCTGACGAAGCAGATCCTGCGGCACGTGCCGGAGCTGAAGCGGCTGCGCATCTCCTCGATCGATTCGATCGAGGCAGATGGCGACCTGCTCGATGCCATCGCCGACGATGCGCGCCTGATGCCGCATCTGCATCTGTCGCTGCAGTCGGGCGACGACATGATCCTCAAGCGCATGAAGCGGCGGCATTCGCGCCAGGATGCGATCGCATTCTGCGATCGGGTGCGCCGCCTGCGGCCGGATATTGTCTTCGGGGCCGACATCATCGCTGGCTTCCCCACCGAGACCGAGGAGATGTTTTCGCGCTCGCTCGATCTGGTCGGGGAATGCGGACTGACGTTCCTGCACGTCTTCCCTTATTCGCCGCGCCCCGGCACGCCGGCTGCAAGGATGCCGCAGGTGGCGGGGCCGGCGATCAAGGAACGCGCGAGGTGCCTTCGCGCCGCCGGCGAAATTGCGTTACGGCTGCGGCTGCAGGCCGAGATCGGCGCAACGCGCGATGTCTTGATCGAGAGCGAAGGGCAGGGGCGTACCCAGCACTATCTGCCGGTGGCGATTGCAGGCGAGCGCGTCGGTAGCGTCGTGCCGTTGACGATCGCAGGCAGCGACGGCGAGCGGCTCACGACATAGCTACGAGGCCCGCACCTGCCAGAAGCGCAGCGTCCGCCGCGCATTCTCCGGCGACATACGTGCGAAATTGTTTTGCGCCCTCGCAAGATCCGCCGGCTTCATCGCGCCGGTCGCAAACCGGCTTTCGAGCACGGCGGCTGTCGTTTCCCAGCTCAGCAGCGCCGCCTTGCACGGCACCAGCAGGCCGTCTTCGCGCAGGCTCTGCATCAGCGGGCGAATCACCTCGACGGTCGACCCGGACAGCGCCGCCAGCGCAGCCACGGCTTCCTCGTAGCGCCGATGTCTCGCGAAGCCGAGCAGCGTCGCCTCGTTGAGTTGGCCGGTTGCCTTGAGATTTGCGATCGCCCGCTTGGCGCCTTCGAAATCGCGCACGCCCGACATCTCGCGCTCGACACCGACGGTGACGGCGGCGATCGCGCTCTGGATTTCCTCGAACAGATCGGGCGGCGCGCGTGACAGCAGGCGGGTGCGGACGGCATCCGTTGCGGAACGCAGCAAGCGGCGGCGCAGATCCGACGGCAGGTCGACGCGGACGCCGATGCTCACGGCGAGCTCGGGATCGCTTTCGGCTTGTCCAACGATGACCGCGAATCCCTTTCCGGACATGCGCGCACCGGGATTGGTGGCAAGGCGCCTGCTGACGCTGGGATAGCGCCGCGCCAACAGCGCGTCGGTGACGATCTCCTTCAGCCACCAGCGACCGGCAACGGCGAGCAGATGCGGCTCGCCCTTGCTGGAGGCGATCTTCACCAGATCGTCCTCGTCGAGGCGGGCGGATTCCTGGAGCACGGGACCTGCGATGCGGATCTCGTCGTTGTTGGCGAGGCGGCGGATCACGGAGGGCGGCGCCTGCGCGATCGGCGCGAGCTGGGCGCTGATTTCGGCGAGCGCAATGCGCGCGCCCATGTCGGCGATGGCGCGCAGCTCGATGGTGCCGATCAGCCGCTCGAGCACGTCGTCGAACAGCGCGACCTGCTCGTCGTTGAAGCTTCCGGCGGAGGACAGGAACAGGTCGGTGACGCGCCGGGCGGTCTCCAGGCCCTTTTCCGCCGAGCCGGTCCGGATCGCGGACTCGACCTCGTCGATGATCGATAGCTGGGCCGTGGACATGACGCGTTGCTCGTCCTGAGCGGATGGGAAGCTTGTTCTAAGCAACCGCTATCATTAGCGACGAGCACTGAACGTTTCGTAAACCATGCCTCCTTGAGGTCACTATTCCCCGTTCCACCCGCAAGCCTTGAGCTTCTCGTGCATGTGGGGTGGCGCCGGCGCGACCACGCGGATCGGTTCCTTGTTCCTGGAGATCGGGACCACGATCTCGCGGGAATGCAGATGCAGCTTCGGCTCGCCGAAGCGCGGGCCGTTGCCATAAATGTTGTCGCCGAAGATCGGCCAGCCGGTCGCGGACGAATGCACCCGCAATTGGTGGGTCCGCCCGGTCACCGGTTCCATCGCGAGCCAGGTGAAACCTGCGCCCCGGCCCATCACCTTCCAGTTGGTGACCGCCTTCTGTCCCTCGGGGTCGGGCTTCTGCCACCAGCCGCGTTCCGCATTGAGCCGGCCGAGGGGCATGTCGATGGTGCCTTCGTCCTCGGCAGGGCCGCCCTCGACCACGGTCCAGTAGGTCTTGCCGATCTTGCCGTGCTTGAACAGGAGGCCGAGCGAGGCGGTCGCCTTGCGGTGGCGGCCGAGCACGAGGCAGCCGGAGGTGTCCTTGTCCAGCCGGTGGGCCAGCACCGGCGGACGCGGCAGGCCGAACCGGAGCGCGTCGAAGGAGTCCTCCAGATTGGGCCCGCCCTTGGGGCCGCGATGTACCGGTAGCCCGGCCGGCTTGTCGATGATCAGCATCAGGCCGTCGCGGTGGAGCACGCGGCCCAGGATCTCATCGGCGGTCAATTCGGGAACATCGAGCAATTGCAAGACTTTCGTTTGGGGGCGGGAACGGCTAACACACGCCCGCCATGAACGATACCACGTCAGATCCCCCCAAGCTGAGCTGGTGGCGCCGCCTGTCCAACGGGCTGAAGCGCACCTCGTCCTCGCTCGGGACCGCGGTTGCCGATCTCGTCACCAAGCGCAAGCTCGACCGCGCCATGCTCGACGACATCGAGGACGTGCTGCTGCGCGCCGATCTCGGCACCTCTGTCGCGGTGCGGATCGCGGATGCGGTCGGCACCGGGCGCTATGACAAGGCGATCTCGGCCGACGAGGTCAAGGACGTGGTCGCGACCGAGGTCGAGAAGGTGCTGGCACCGGTGGCGAAGCCGCTCGAGATCGATACGTCCAGGAAGCCGTTCGTCATCCTCGTGGTCGGCGTCAACGGCTCCGGCAAGACCACGACGATTGGAAAACTCTCGCAAAAGTTTGCCTCCGAAGGCCGCAAGGTGATGCTGGCCGCCGGCGACACGTTTCGCGCGGCCGCGATCGAGCAGCTCAAGGTCTGGGGCGAACGTACCAGAACGCCGGTCATCGCGGGCGCCCAGGGTTCGGACTCGGCCAGCCTCGCCTTCAATGCGCTGACCGCGGCGAAAGAGCAGGCCATCGACGTGCTCCTGATCGACACCGCCGGCCGCTTGCAGAACAAGGCCGAGCTGATGAACGAACTCGAGAAGGTCGTGCGCGTCATCCGGAAGGTGGACGCTTCGGCGCCGCATGCGGTGCTGCTCGTGCTCGACGCCACCGTCGGCCAGAACGCGCTGTCGCAGGTCGAGGCCTTCCACCGCACTGCGGGCGTGACGGGCCTGGTCATGACCAAGCTCGACGGCACCGCGCGCGGCGGCATCCTGGTGGCGCTCGCGGAGAAATTCAAATTGCCGGTGCATTTCATCGGCGTCGGCGAAGGCGTCGACGATCTCGCGCCGTTCACCGCGCGCGATTTCGCCCGCGCGATCGCCGGAATCGAAAGTTAGAGAATGGACAAGACCCAGCCGCATCCGCTGTTCAAGCTTGCGACCGAGCTTGGTCCGCTGCTCGTGTTCTTCTTCGTCAATGCGAAGTTCAACCTGTTTGCCGCGACCGGCGCCTTCATGGTCGCGATCGTGGCGGCGATGATCGCGTCCTATGTGGTGACGCGCCACATCCCGATCATGGCCATCGTCACGGGCGTGATCGTGCTGGTGTTCGGCACGCTGACGCTGGTGCTGCACGACGAGACCTTCATCAAGGTCAAGCCGACCATCATCTACGGCCTGTTCGCCGCGATCCTCGGCGGAGGTCTGTTGTTCGGTCGCTCCTTCATCGCCGTGATGTTCGACCAGATGTTCAACCTGACGCCGCAGGGCTGGCGCATCCTCACGCTGCGCTGGGCGCTGTTCTTCACCGGCATGGCGGTGCTGAACGAGATCGTCTGGCGCACCCAGAGCACGGACTTCTGGGTGAACTTCAAGGTGTTCGGCGTCACGCCCATCACCATGATCTTCGCCATCGCCCAGATGCCGCTGACCAAGCGTTACGGTGTCGAGCCGGCCTCGCTGGAAACCAGCGAAGCCGAGGCGGGGGATATCAGGAAGGGGTAGTCGGATGGAGTCATTCCGGGTTCGATGGTGTCGCATCGCCCCTGAATGACGATGACTACTTCAGCGCCTTTTCCATCTGCGGCAGCAGCACCGTCCGGTAATTGTCCGGCGTGATCGGACCGACCAGCTTGTAGACGATGGTGCCTTCGCGGCCGACGACGAATGTCTCGGGCACGCCGTAGACGCCCCATTCGATCGAGGCGCGGCCGTTGGCGTCGGCGCCGACGCGGCCGAACGGGTTGCCGTAGCGGCCGAGGAAGCGGCGCGCGTTGTCGGGCGCGTCCTTGTAGTTGATGCCGACGATCTGGAAGCGCTTGTCCTTGGCGAGCTCGGTCAGCAGCGGCGCCTCGTCGTGGCATGGCACGCACCAGGAGGCCCAGACATTGACGAGGCTGACCTTGCCCTTGAACGCGGCGGGATCGAGTCCCGGCACCTGCGCGCCGCCGGCCTGCAATCCCTCGAGCGGCGGCAGCGCGGTCTGCGGCGCGGGGTGGCCGATCAGTGCGGAGGGAATCCGCGACGGATCGCCGCTGCCGAGCCGGAACCAGAACAGCACGGCAAGTCCGAGGAAGGCGAGCAGCGGCAGCACCATCAGGAAGGTGCGGCGCTGCGGCGGTGCCGAGGTCGTTTGGTCGCTCATGGCGTGTCCATAGCGCGGCGGCTGGAGCGGCGGGTGACGCCGCTGCGCTCGAGCTGGCGCAGGCGCTCCGTCTGGTTGCGATAGTCGATGATGACCCAGCCGATCAGGAGCGCGACCACGATTCCGGCCGCGACATAGGACGTCACGATGAAGGAGGCGTATGGACCGAGCGACATCTTATGCAGCCCCTTCTGGCGCGTTTTCCTGGCGCGAACCCGGATCCACCGAAAATGCGACGCGGCTCGCCTGCATCATCTGCAGCGAGCGCACGCGCCGGCGCAAGATTTCGTTGCGCATCGCAGCCAGATGCAGCGTGACGAACAGCAGCGTGAACGCGACCGCCATCACCAGCAGCGGAATCAGGAACGCCTTGTCGAGCGTCGAACCGCCCATGCGCATCACCGAGGCCGGCTGATGCAGCGTATTCCACCAGTCGACCGAGAACTTGATGATGGGAAGATTGAGTGCGCCGACCAGTGTCAGCACGGCCGCGGCGCGCGCCGCGCGCGAGGGATCTTCCACCGCGCGCCACAGCGCCATCAGGCCGAGATACATCAGGAACAGGATCAGCACCGACGTCAGCCGCGCATCCCATTCCCAATAGGTGCCCCACATCGGCCGGCCCCACAGCGAGCCCGTGAGCAGCGCCAGGAAGGTGAAGCTGGCGCCGATCGGAGCTGCGGCTTTCGCAGCGACGTCGGCGAGCGGATGCCGCCACACCAGCGTGCCGAGCGAGGCCACGCTCATCACGCCCCAGACGAACATCGACAACCACGCATTGGGCACGTGGATGAACATGATCTTCACGGTCGCGCCCTGCTGATAATCGTCGGGCGCAACGGCGGATTGATAAAGGCCGATCGTGAGCAGGATGATTGTCGCGGCCACAAGCCATGGCAGCACCCGCGCCGAGAGCGCGAGGAACCTGGTGGGGTTGGCGAGGTCGATCAGCGACATGGTATCCTGATAATCACCGGGGGCTGCTCACGCAATCAGCATGAAAGCGCGCAGCGAAAGTTGATCGGGGTCAAGGCAACCGGCTAATTTCAATCCAGTCCATGCTTCAGGCTCGCCGCCGCCGCGAACGGGCCGATCACGAGGCTGACCAGCGACAGTGCGCAGAGGATCGAGAACGGCGCGCCGAATGACAACGGCCCGGTGATCGCGGCCTGCGAGGCCGCAACCCCGAAGATCAGCACCGGGATCGACAGCGGCAGCACCAGCACGGCCATCAGCAGCCCGCCGCGGTGCAGCGTCACCGCCAGCGCCGCACCGATCATTCCGGTGAAGGTCAGGGCAGGTGTGCCGGCCAGCAGCGTCAGCGCCACGGCGCCGGTCGCGACCATGTCGAGATTGAGCAAGAGGCCCAGCACTGGGGTTGCAATAATCAGCGGCAGGCCCGCGGCCAGCCAATGCGCCAGCGCCTTGGCCGCGCAGGCGAGTTCCAGCGGCGTCCGGCTCATCGTGATCAGGTCGAGCGAGCCGTCCTCATGGTCGGCCATGAACAGCCGGTCCAGCGTGAGCAGGCTCGCCAGCAGCGCGCCCAGCCACAGGATCGCCGGCCCCAGCCGCGACAGCAGCGCCAGGTCCGGCCCGACCGCGAACGGCATCAGCACGACCACGGTCAGGAAGAACAGCACGCCGATCAGCGCTCCGCCGCCGACGCGGAGCGCGATCCGGATGTCCCGGCGGATGAGCGCGGAGAGAGCGGTCATGGGGAGGCTCCGGCGGCCGCGGCGAGGCGGCCATGAGTGCCCGGCTCGCACTCCAGACCAACTGCGCTCCCTCCCCCCTTATGGGGGAGGGTGGGGGAGAGGGAGAGGGGTAGCAGAGGAAATTGTGCGCTTGATCGCAGGGAGGAACGTCGGCCGACTGAGAAAGTCCGCGTGTGGCACCCCCCTCCCTGACCCTCCCCCACAAGGGGGGAGGGAACGGAGGGAGCCGTGCCTAGCCGCTTGGAAAACTGAGGGTCGTACCGCCTCACGTCACACCCCCAATCCGAAGCTCCCGCGATTCGATGCCGAGCGGCCCATGGGTGGCGGCGATGATCAGGCCGCCGCGCGCCAGATGGTCGCGCATGAGCCCGCTAAACATCTCTTGGCCTGCGGCATCCAGCGCCGTGGTCGGCTCGTCCAGCAGCCAGACCGGGCGGCGGACCGTCAGCAGCCGGGCCAGCGACAGCCGGCGGCGCTGGCCGGCGGACAGGAAGGCGGCGGGCAGATCGGTGGCATGGTCGAGGCCGACGGTGGCCAGGCTCTCAGTCGCGTCACAGCGCACGCCGCCCAGAAATTCAGCCCAGAATGACAGATTTTCAGCCACGCTCAGCGCCGGCTTCAGGGCATCGCGATGACCGAGATAGTGGCACTGCTCGGGCAGCGTCATGTCGGTGTCGCCCCCGTGCAGTACGATCGTGCCGCCGGCCGGCATCAGCAGCCCGGCGATCAGCCGCAGCAACGAGGTCTTGCCCGCTCCGTTGCGTCCCACGACCGCCACGGCTTCGCCGGAGACCGCCTCGAAATCGAGCCCGGAAAACACCTCGCGGCCGCCCCGCACGCAAACCACCCCGCGTCCGGACAGCTTCATCTGACCTGGTACCAACCCGTTCAAAGCCAGGCCTCAGGAAATCTTGGGGTAGCGCATCAGAATTTTTGGCTCGCGACTTGCTGGGTTCGATTGTGGCTGTGGCGGCGCGGTTAGAAAGCTTCTATAAGCCCGGAACTACTTGATGCAGCAACTCAACCTGTCCCTGCAAGCGACCCAGCCTGCTTCGCTGACGGTGTTAAAATACCCTGCCGGGTATAACTAACAATTGGGATTTCCTACATGACCTCGCTCGACAGCTTCAAATGCAAAAAGACCCTCAAGGTCGGCGCCAAGACCTATGTGTATTACAGCCTGCCCACGGCGGAGAAGAATGGTCTGAAGGGAATTTCGAAACTTCCCTATTCGATGAAGGTCCTGCTCGAGAACCTTCTGCGCAACGAGGACGGCCGCTCGGTCAAGAAGGAAGACATCGTTGCGGTCTCGAAGTGGCTGCGCAAGAAGTCGCTGGAGCATGAGATCGCGTTCCGCCCGGCCCGCGTGCTGATGCAGGATTTCACGGGCGTCCCGGCCGTGGTCGATCTGGCTGCGATGCGCAACGCCATGCAGAAGCTCGGCGGCGACGCCGAGAAGATCAACCCGCTGGTTCCGGTCGATCTCGTCATCGACCACTCCGTGATCGTGAACTTCTTCGGCGACAACAAGGCTTTCGCCAAGAACGTCACCGAAGAGTACAAGCAGAACCAGGAGCGCTACGAGTTCCTGAAATGGGGCCAGAAGGCGTTCTCGAACTTCTCCGTCGTGCCGCCCGGCACCGGCATCTGCCATCAGGTCAATCTCGAATATCTCTCCCAGACGGTCTGGACCAAGAAGGAGAAGATGACGGTCGGCAAGAAGACCGGCACCTTCGAGGTCGCCTATCCCGACTCGCTGGTCGGCACCGACTCCCACACCACCATGGTCAACGGACTCGCCGTGCTCGGCTGGGGCGTCGGCGGCATCGAGGCGGAAGCCTGCATGCTCGGCCAGCCGCTGTCCATGCTGCTGCCCAACGTCGTCGGCTTCAAGCTGAAGGGCGCCATGAAGGAAGGCGTCACCGCGACCGACCTCGTGCTCACCGTCACGCAGATGCTGCGCAAGCTCGGCGTGGTCGGCAAGTTCGTCGAGTTCTTCGGCCCCGGTCTCGACAATCTCTCGGTCGCCGACAAGGCGACCATCGCCAACATGGCGCCGGAATATGGCGCGACCTGCGGCTTCTTCCCCGTCGACGCGGCCGCGATCGACTATCTCAAGACCTCTGGCCGCGCGCCTGCGCGCGTCGCGCTGGTGCAGGCCTATGCCAAGGCGCAGGGCCTGTTCCGCACCGCCAAGTCGGCTGATCCGGTGTTCACGGAAACGCTGACGCTCGACCTCGCCGACGTCGTGCCGTCGATGGCCGGCCCGAAGCGTCCCGAAGGCCGCATCGCGCTGCCCTCGGTCGCCGAAGGCTTCTCGCTCGCACTCGGCACTGAGTACAAGAAGGCCGAGGAGCCCAACAAGCGCTTCGCCGTCGAAGGCAAGAACTACGAGATCGGCCATGGCGACGTCGTCATCGCCGCCATCACCTCCTGCACCAACACCTCGAACCCGAGCGTTCTGATCGGCGCCGGTCTCTTGGCCCGCAACGCCGCTGCGAAGGGCCTCAAGGCAAAGCCGTGGGTGAAGACCTCGCTCGCCCCGGGCAGCCAGGTCGTCGCCGGATATCTTTCCGATTCCGGCCTCCAGGCCGATCTCGACAAGGTCGGCTTCAACCTGGTCGGCTTCGGCTGCACCACCTGCATCGGCAATTCCGGCCCGCTGCCGGAGGAGATCTCGAAGTCGATCAACGACAACGGCATCGTCGCTGCTGCCGTGCTCTCCGGTAACCGCAACTTCGAAGGCCGCGTCTCGCCGGACGTGCAGGCGAACTATCTGGCCTCGCCGCCGCTGGTCGTCGCCCATGCGCTCGCCGGCAGCGTCACCAAGAACCTCGCGGTCGAGCCGCTCGGCGAAGGCAAGGACGGCAAGCCGGTGTACCTGAAGGACATCTGGCCGACGACGAAGGAGATCAACGCCTTCATGAAGAAGTTCGTGACCGCGTCGATCTTCAAGAAGAAGTATGCCGACGTGTTCAAGGGCGACACCAACTGGCGCAAGATCAAGACGGTCGAGAGCGAGACCTATCGCTGGAACATGTCTTCGACCTACGTGCAGAACCCGCCCTATTTCGACGGCATGAAGAAGGAGCCGGAGCCGGTCACCGATATCGTCGAAGCGCGTATCCTCGCGATGTTCGGCGACAAGATCACCACCGACCACATCTCGCCGGCCGGCTCGATCAAGCTCACCTCGCCCGCCGGCAAATATCTCAGCGAACACCAGGTGCGTCCGGCCGACTTCAACCAGTACGGCACGCGTCGCGGCAACCACGAAGTCATGATGCGCGGCACCTTCGCCAACATCCGCATCAAGAACTTCATGCTGAAGGGCGCGGATGGAAATATCCCCGAAGGCGGTCTGACCAAGCACTGGCCCGACGGCGAGCAGATGTCGATCTACGACGCCGCGATGAAGTACCAGCAGGAGCAGGTGCCGCTCGTCGTGTTCGCCGGCGCCGAGTACGGCAACGGCTCCTCGCGCGACTGGGCTGCGAAGGGTACGCGTCTGCTCGGCGTTCGCGCCGTGATCTGCCAGAGCTTCGAGCGCATCCATCGCTCCAACCTGGTCGGTATGGGCGTGCTGCCGCTGACCTTCGAGGAAGGCACCTCCTGGTCCTCGCTCGGCCTCAAGGGCGACGAGAAGGTCACGCTGCGTGGCCTCGTCGGCGACCTCAAGCCGCGCCAGAAGCTGACCGCCGAGATCGTGTCGGGCGACGGCAAGCTCCAGCGCGTTTCGCTGCTGTGCCGCATCGATACGCTGGACGAGCTCGACTACTACCGGAACGGCGGCATCCTGCACTACGTGCTGCGCAAGCTCGCGGCCTAGAGCATGATCCGGACCCGAAGGGCCGCGTTAGCGCAAAGTGCGCAGCGGTTTTCCGGAAAGATCATGCTCCAACGACAATCTAAAGTGCGCTGGGCGCACTTTGGCGCGCGAATTTGTGAACGGTGGCTCACTGCGACGTGAGTAGAAGGTTAAACGAAGGCGGCCTATCAAAAGGCCGCCTTCGTACGTTTGCGGCATGCTTCAGATGGGCCCGCCCGGCGCAAAGCGCGTGTTGGACGGTTGAACGTGCCGCGCCCGTAAGACTACGGTGACCATCCGGCGATAAGATCTCCCCCACGAGCTACCATGTGTGACGTTCGACATGACTGGAATGATGGCCTCTAATTTCGTCTCGCGCTGGTCCGGTGCATTCTGGTCGGGAGCACTCGGCATCTGCGCCATCGTCGCCGTTGTCCGTCCCGCCGAGGCCGACCCGCGCGCCGTGGTCGAGCTCTTCACATCCCAGGGCTGCTCGTCCTGCCCGCCCGCCGACAAGGTCATCGGCGACCTCGCCAAGGATCCCTCGATCATCGCGCTGAGCATGCCGATCGACTATTGGGATTATCTCGGCTGGAAGGACACGCTGGCGGATTCACGTTTCTCGGCGCGGCAGCGCGCCTATTCACGCATGCGCGGTGACCGCGAAGTCTATACCCCGCAGGCCGTGGTCAACGGCGCCGTGCATGTCATCGGCAGCGACCGCTCCGGCATCGAAAACGCGATCGACAAGACGGACCTGGGCGCGGGCGTGATGAGCGTGCCGGTGACGATGTCGCTCGCGGGCAAGCAGATCAACGTGTCGGTCGCAGCGAGCAGGGAGCCGACGGTCTCGCATGGCGAAGTCTGGATCTGCTCGATTGCGAAATCGGTGCCGATCGAGATCGGCCGCGGCGAGAATCGCGGACAGCAGATCACCTATCACAACGTCGTGCGCAATCTGCTCAAGGTCGGCGACTGGAACGGGCGTCCCGAAAGCTGGAGCGTGCCGCTCGAGAATCTGACGTCGCGCGATGGGGTCGACGGTGCGGTGGTCTATGTCCAGGACGGTAGCCGCGAGAAGCCCGGTGCGATGCTGGGCGCGGCGTATACGTCGCTGCACTAATTCGAAACTCTCCAGTGTCGAGATTGCTCTCGCTCCTCATGGTGAGGAGCGCGTTCATGCGCGCGTCTCCCTGAGGATCAGGGGCGAGAGTGATGGCGCCGATGAGGGAGCAGGTCATCGAGGCAGACACACCCGGACACAAACAAAAAAGGACCAACTCGCGTTGGCCCTCCTTGTCGCGCGTACAGACCCGATCCTGTTCGACCCCGGGGGGCTGGGGGCTGAGGAATCCGGAACCGAAAGGACCGGGTCAACGCACACCAGCCTTTTCGCAACGCAGGGCGGCAGGCGATGGGCGGAAAAGCGGCGATCCTGTGATTCCTGCTAACGATCCCGTGACGCTTTGCCGCCGGGAATTTCAACCGTTGCATGTGTCATGATTCGCAACCGGCCGGCGAGATGGCCCCCAGTTCTCATGTGGTTCTAAAGTGGTTCTCATGTGGTTCTCGTGGGCACTTCAAGAGCCCCTTGCGGCGGGGAACGGTTGGCGCAATCATGCAATTGTCATGATCCGCGGCTCCGGGGACGGTCTTCGCGGGGGCGGTCATGCTGACACGACAGGAGGCGCCCCATGAGTTTGACGTCGGAGGATGCCGATCCGAGCGAGCAGCGCGCAGTGGCGCGCCCCGCCGCTGCGAATGCCCAACCCGGCCGGGTGACGTTCGACCGGCTCGAACTGCACCGAATTCTCAATCTCTATGGCCGCATGGTCGCCGACGGCGAGTGGCGCGACTATGCCATCGACTTCCTGAAGGACCGCGCGGTGTTCTCGGTCTATCGCCGGGCCTCCGAAGTGCCGATCTACCGCATCGAGAAAGATCCGCGGCTCGCGCGCAAGCAGGGCATGTACAGCGTGATCTCGGCGACCGGCCTGATCCTGCGCCGCGGCCACGAGCTCGAGCGCGTGCTGCTGGTGATCGACAGGAAGCTGGCGGTGGTGTGACGACCTTCGGTCGTCATTCCGGGGCGCGACCGAAGTCGCGAACCCGGAATCTCGATCCGCTTTTGCGAAGGAAACTTCTGGATTCCGGGTTCGATGCCGACGCATCGCCCCAGGAATGACGAATGAACCTACTTCGCCGGCACGTTCTTCGCGCCCTCGCCGAGGTCGCGCTGCATCATCACCGTATCCAGCCAGCGGCCGAATTTCAGGCCGACATTGGGATGCGTGCCGATCATCTTGAAGCCGCCTCTGGTGTGCACGCCGATCGAGCCGGCATTGGCGGAATCGCCGATCACGGCGATCATCTGGCGGAAGCCACGCGCTTCGCATTCGCTGACCAGCCGCTCCAGCAGCAACGAGCCGATGCCGCGGCGGTGGAAGCCCGGGTCCAGATAGATCGAGTTCTCGACCGTGAAGCGATAGGCCGGGCGGGGCCGATAGGCGCCGGCATAGGCGTAGCCCGCGAGACGGCCGTCGAGGATGGCGACGAAATAGGGATAGCCGCCGTCGACCAGTGCGCGATAGCGGCGCGTCATTTCGGCGAGGTCTGGCGGATCCAGCTCGAACGTCGCGGTGCCCTCGCGGACGGCCTGCTGGTAGATGGCGGTGATGGCGGGGAGGTCGGCCTCGATAGTGGGCCTGATTTCGGGTGCGGACATGGGGAGAGATTAGAGCGTTCCCGTGGTGGCTGGAAGGGGCAGCGCTCCTTCCACACCGTCATTGCGATCGTAGCGAGGCAATCCAGAAATGCATCCATGGAGGGACGCTGGACCGCTTCGCTGCGTCCGTAATGAGCGGATAGGCAGCGGGCAAACAAAAACCCCGGCCTTTCGGCCGGGGTCGGTGTCCGTTCGCTCTGGTCCGGCGCTTAGTCGCGCTGGCCGAGGAGCTGCAGCAGCAGCGTGAACAGGTTGATGAAGTTCAAGTACAGCGACAACGCGCCGGAGATCGCCGCACGTTCGGCGATGTCACCGCCGGCCGAAGCGTAGCCGTAGATGTAGTCGTTCTTCAGCCGCTGGGTATCCCAGGCGGTGAGGCCCGCGAACACCAGCACGCCGACCACCGACACGATGAACTGCAGCGCGGTGCTGGCCAGGAACAGGTTCACCAGGCTCGCGATGATGATGCCGATCAGGCCCATGAACAGGAACGAGCCCATGCCGCTCATGTCACGCTTGGTGGTGTAGCCGTAGAGGCTCAGCGCGCCGAAGGTCGCCGCGGTGATGAAGAACACCCGCACGATCGAGGTGTGCGTGTACACCAGGAAGATCGAGGACAGCGAGATGCCCATCAGCGCCGAGAACACCCAGAACAGGATCTGCGCGGTCGAGGGCGCCAGGCGGTTGATGCCTGCCGAGATCACGAACACCATGGCGAGCGGCGCGAGCATGAACAGGTATTTCAGCGGGCTCACGAACATCGCGTAGCCGAACGGCGTCAGGAACAGCTTGCCGACGCGGACGGCTTCCGCCGTCGGAACGTCGGTGACGGCAGCCATGTAGACGCCGAGCGCGGCGAGGCCCGTGATGGCGAGGCCGATGCTCATATAGTTGTAGATGCGCAGCATGTAGGCGCGCAGGCCGGCATCGACCGTCGCGGCGTCAACACGCCCGGCGGCCCTACCGAAAGGAGAAGTGTAATTGCGGTCCAGGTCCGACATGGTCGAATTCCCATTGGTTGGTCCGGTCCGGCATAGGGGTTGCCATGCCGCCGGTTCGTCAAATTCTATCTCGGAAACCGATGTCTGCCGACATTAACTTTAGCTAACAATCGGGGCTCCGAACCCATCCGATATGTGGGAAACTAACACATTCGCTGCAACCGTCCACGCGCGGCCGAATGTCGCCCTCTACGTGTGCTCCTGACGCAAACCTGACAAGCGGGCGGGGTTAATCGCGGAAATCACGCGATTCCGATCCCGCGCCGCCATCCGCTACCTTTTGTCACAAATTGCGCAACACCGTGGCGGGCTTTTTGTTCAACGCCAGCAACGTGCCGGCAAGCCCGAGCCCGACGGTGACGACCAGGGCGGCGGCAACTACGCCGGCCGCGCTCGCAGCCTGCCAGACGAAGGTCAGCGTCATCAGCCGCGTGACGATCATCCAGGCCGCGATGCTGCCGGCGATCACGCCGAACATTGCGGTGGCAAGGCCGATCAGCAGATACTCCAGCGCATAGGCACCGAGCAATCGCAGCCGCGTGGCGCCGAGCGTCTTCAGGATCACCGCATCATAGACGCGGTGGCGATGGCCGGCGGCGAGCGCGCCGCCCAGTACCAGGATCGCCGAGATCAGGGTCACGGCGCTGGCGCCGCGGATCGCCAGCGCGAGATTGGTGACGACCGCGCCGACCGTCTCCATCACCTCGCGCACGCGCACGCTCGTCACCATCGGGTAAGCATCCGCGACCTGCTTGATGATCTTGCCGTCGCCGGTCGCATCGCCGCCGGCTTCGGTCAGCGTCGCGATGTGGGTGTGCGGCGCGCCCTTGAAGGCGTTCGGCGAGAACACCAGCACGAAATTGATGCCGAGCCCCTGCCAGTCGATGGTGCGCAGATTGCCGATCTTCGCCGGGATGTCGCGGCCGAGCACGTTGACGACGATCTCGTCGCCGAGCTTGAGGCCGAGCCCGTCGGCGATCTTCTTCTCCATCGAGACCAGCGGCGGGCCGGAATAGTCGGCGCTCCACCACTTGCCCTCGACCACCTTGGAGCCCTTCGGCAGCTCGCCGGTATAGGTGAGGCCGCGGTCGCTCTGCAGCACCCATTCGGAGTCGGTCGTCGGCTTGAGGTCCTCGGCGCGGACGCCGCCGGCGGCGACGATGCGCCCGCGCAGCATCGGCACGTCCTCGACCTTCGATCCCGGTGCGATCTGGCGCAGATAATCGTCGAAGGGTGCGGCCTGCGTGCTCGGAATGTCGATGAAATAGAACGACGGTGCGCGGTCGGGCAGTGCGGCCAGGAACTGCCGGCGCAGATTGCCGTCGATCTGGGTGATGGTGACGAGCACGGCCAGGCCAAGACCGAGCGAGAGCACGACGGACGGCGTCAGCGCCCCCGGGCGGTGGATGTTGGCGATCGCGAGCCGCAGCATGGTGAAGCGCGTGCGCGGCAGCCGGCGCGCGATCGCCATCAGCACCGCAGCGACACCGCGCAGCACGGCGAACACGACCACGGAGGAGACCACGAACACCGCGGCGATGCGCTTGTCGAACGACAGCCCGATCACGACGGCGACGAGCAGCGCGACGACGACGCCCATGAGCACGAGATAGCCAAGGCGCGGCCGGTGCCATTCGGCCGCGATGGTGTCGCGGAACAGCGCTGCGACCGGCACGTCGTGCACGCGCCCGAGCGGCCACAGGCCGAAGGCGAGCGCGGTCAGCAGGCCATAGACGAAGGACAGCGCGAGCTCGTCGGCATGTACGGCCGGCACCACGGGCAGCGGCAACAGTTTTCCGAACAGGCCGACGATGGCAAACGGCATGGCCGCGCCGAGCGCAAGGCCAATCACCGAGCCGATCGCGGCGAGCAGCACGACTTGCGCCAGATAAATGCCGAACACGTCGCGCCCGGTGGCGCCGACGGCCTTGAAGGCCGCGATCACCTCGAGCCGGCGATCGATATGGCTCTTGACTGCGTTGGCGACGCCGACACCGCCGACCAGCAGCGCGGCGAGGCCGACCAGCGTCAGGAACTGCGTGAAGCGGCCGATATTGCGCTCGAGCTGCGGCGAAGCGTTGGAGCGGCTGCGGATCTCCCAGCCGGCCTGCGGCGCGGCGTTCCGCGCGTCCGCGATGAAGGCGTCGGTGGCGCGGTCGCTGTTGGCGCTATCAGGCAGCTTTACGCGATAGACCCAGCGCACCAGGCTGCCGGGCTGAACGAGGCCGGTGGCGCGCAAGGCCGCTTCGCTGATCAGGAAGCGTGGCCCGAAACCAATGCCGCTGGCGAGCTTGTCGGGCTCGGCCTCGACGCTCGATCGGATCTGGAAGGTTGCCGAGCCGATGGTGACGCGGTCGCCGATCTTGAGCGACAGCCGCGCCAGCAGCGTCGGGTCGGCAGCCGCGCCGAACGCGCCGTCGCGTTCGGCGAGCAGGTCGCTCAGCGGCAGCTGCGGCGCCAGCGTCAACTGGCCGAGCATCGGATAGGTGTCGTCGACCGCCTTCATCTCGACCAGCGCCAGCTTGCCGTCGGTCGAGCGCGCCATGCCGCGCAAGGTGGAGGCAACGGAGACGGTGCCGCGCGAGCGCAGGAAGGCAACTTCGTCGGGTTTCGCCTCGCGCTGGAACAGCACGAACGAGACGTCGCCGCCGAGCAGCGTGCGGCCCTCGCGTGCAAGACCTTCGCTCAGGCTCGCCGAGACCGAGCCGACACCCGATATCGCCATCACGCCGAGCGCGATGCAGGCGATGAAGACGTAGAAGCCGCGCAGGCCTCCGCGCAATTCGCGCAAGGCATAGCGCAGCGACAGCGCGACGCCGTTCGGCTTCGCAAACGGTTCGACAGCGACGCTCATGCGTTGGTCGTCTGCGTTTCGATGCGCCCCGAGCGCAGGCGGATCACGCGATCGCAGCGATGCGCGAGCGAGGAATCGTGCGTGACCAGCACCAAGGTCATGCCGCGCTCGGCATGCTTGTTGAAGAGCAGGTCGACGATCTGCTTGCCGGTCGCCTCGTCGAGATTGCCGGTCGGCTCATCCGCGACGAGGATGGCGGGATCCGGTGCCAGCGCACGCGCGAGCGCGACGCGCTGCTGCTCGCCGCCCGAGAGCTGCGTCGGATAGTGATGCAGGCGGTCGCCGAGCCCGACCGATTGCAGCTCCTCGGCCGCGCGCCTGCTCGCGTCGGGATTGCCGGCAAGCTCGAGCGGCACCGCGACGTTTTCCAGCGCCGTCATGGTCGGGATCAGGTGGAAGGACTGGAAGACGATGCCGACCTGGCGGCCGCGGAAGCGGGCCAGCGCGTCCTCGTCGAGGGCATTGAAAGGCGTGCCCGACACCACCACCTCTCCGCTATCAGGACGCTCCAGCCCCGCCATCACCATCAGCAGCGTGGATTTGCCCGAGCCTGACGGGCCGATCAGGCCGATCGTCTCCCCCGAGCCGACGCGCAAGCTGATATCCTTGAGGATATGAACGCGTGCCGCCCCCGACCCCAATGAGAGATTGACGTTGGAGATGGCGATGGTGTCCGGCGCAGTGCCGGCGAGCGAAGAGGGAGAGGTGCTGATGTCCATGGTCCGGTCATATGGCAACTCCGCACGCGCGGTCGAGAGGCGTTACGGATTGTTCATGCACATAGCCGTGTTGATGCTCGCTTTGATGACGTTCGCCAATCCCGCCTGGGCGGACGCAACGAAGCCGATCAAGCTGGTCGTTCTCGGCGATTCCTTGAGCGCCGGTCTGGGCCTTTCGGCCCAGGACGCGTTTCCCGCGAAGCTTCAAAAAGCCTTGCAAGCCAAGGGCATAACGGTCGACATGATCAACGCGGGAGTGTCGGGCGACACCTCGTCCGGCGGCCGCGACCGGCTCGACTGGTCGGTGCCCGACGGAACCGAGGGTGTCATCCTCGAGCTCGGCGCCAACGACGCGATGCGCGGCATCGACCCTGACTTGACGCGGGCGGCGCTGACCGACATCGTTCAGCGTCTCAGGGCGCGCAAGATCGCCGTGATGCTGTGTGGGATGCTGGCGCCGCCGAATTTCGGCGCGGATTATGGCGCGCGCTTCAATTCGATTTATCCGGATCTGGCGAAACAGTTCGACGTGCCGCTCTATCCGTTCTTCCTCGACGGCGTCGCGGCCGACGCCAAGCTCAACCAGGCCGACGGCATTCATCCGACCGCCGAAGGCGTCGACATCGTCGTCAACAACATGCTGCCCACGGTCGAGGCATTCGTACGCACGATCGGCGAGCAACGCCGTTGAAAAGCAGGCAACGCCAACCGTAATACCCAGGGTTTTCCCGGTGTAGCCGTGGCAACACTTCGCAGAGTCACACAACTGCGATAGGAATCAGGGTACCGGTGATTCGTCGCCGGCTCTAATTTGGATAGGGTCCTGCTCAGGGACCGTACCCAAGCATCGGGAGTACGAAACGATGCCGCGTTTGTTCACTGGTCTGGAAATTCCGGCCGAGATCGGCCAGTCGCTTTCCAATCTCAGGGGCGGCCTTCCCGGCGCCAGGTGGATCGATCCCGAAAATTATCACGTCACTCTGCGCTTCATCGGCGACATCGACGGCGTCTCCGCCAACGAGATCGCGTCGATGCTGTTTCGCGTCGACCGCAAGCCGTTCGAGGTCAAGGTGCAGGGGTTGACGAGCTTCGGCGGCCGCAAGCCGCGCGCGGTGGTCGCCACCATCGCGCCGAGCAAGCCGCTGATGGATTTGCAGGCCGAGCTCGAACGGATGATGCAGCGGATCGGTCTCGATCCGGAAGGACGCAAGTTCATCCCGCACGTCACGCTGGCCCGTTTGCACGACGCCTCCGACCGCGACGTCGCCGATTATCTCTCGATCCGCGGCTACTTCCCGAGCAAGGCGTTCACTGCGGAGCGGTTCGTGCTGTTCTCCTCGCGCGCATCGACCGGCGGCGGGCCGTATGTCGTCGAGGACGCCTACGAGCTGTGTGAGTAGATCGCTTTCGGCGATGTACGAAGCGGTGGGTCCCCCGGCTCTGCGCCGCAGCGTTACACGCTGCAGCGCGCCCGGGATACGGCGCGCATAGCGCCCCGCACCAATTGACGGCTTGCAATTTCCGCCGGTCTCTGGCGGTAAAGGGCGATGCTCTCCACTCCAGATTCCTCCTTCAGCGAAGCGTATCAGGCCCAGATCGCCTCCGGCGCGATCGAGCCCGATGCCGCGCAGGCCGAGGTCGCCGAGGCTTATGCGGCGCTCGATTTGCGGCTGGCGAACTACAAGCCGAACCGCAAGCAGGGGCTGCTCGCCCGCCTGTTCAGCGGTGGCGACAAGGACGAGGCTCCGCGCGGGCTCTACATCCATGGCGAGGTCGGCCGCGGCAAGACCATGCTGATGGATCTGTTCTTCCAGCACTCGACCGTCGCGCACAAGCGCCGCTCGCATTTCCACGAGTTCATGGCGGAAGCGCACGAGCGTATCTACGACTATCGCCAGGGCATCGCGCGCGGCGAGATCGCCGACGGTGACGTCATTGCGCTGACGGCGAACGCGATCTTCGAGGAGAGCTGGCTGCTCTGCTTCGACGAATTCCACGTCACCGACATCGCGGACGCGATGATCCTCGGGCGCCTGTTTGCCAAATTGTTCGAGCTCGGCACCGTCGTGGTCGCGACCTCGAACGTCGCGCCCGACGATCTCTACAAGGGCGGCTTGAACCGCGCGCTGTTCCTGCCCTTCATCAAGCAGATCACCGACCACATGGACGTCTCGCGGCTCGATGCGCGCACCGACTTCCGGCTGGAGAAACTCCAGGGCGTGCCGATGTGGCTGACGCCGGCGGATGGCGATGCCGACGCCGCGCTCGATCGCGCCTGGGCGAAGATGACCGGCAACGCCAGGTGCAAGTCGCGCGACATCCAGATCAAGGGCCGCACTTTGCACGTGCCGTGCTCGGCCCATGGCGTGGCGCGCTTCAGCTTCGCCGATCTCTGCGAGAAGCCGCTCGGCGCATCCGACTACCTCAGGCTGGCGCACGACTATCACACCATCCTGGTCGACCAGATTCCAGTGATGGACTTCTCCCAGCGCAACGCCGCCAAGCGGTTCATCACGCTGATCGACACGCTCTATGACAATGCCGTGAAGCTGATGGCCTCGGCCGATGCCAACCCGATCTCGCTCTACATTGCGGACGAGGGCACCGAGGCGATGGAGTTCAAGCGGACCTCGTCGCGCCTGATCGAGATGAGCTCGGAATCCTATCTGGCGCTGCCTCACGGCCGCAAGGATTCCACCGCAAGCGGCTCGACCAAGGGCCTGGTGGAGACTTAAGTCCTATTTGCCAGCGCTGTCATTCTGGCCGCTCCCGCGGTCGTCGGCACGCCTCGGAATCTGCCGCGTGACTTTCGGGTTAACGCCTGCGCGCCGGCGGGAATGACAGGGTTGCGCTTGTATACGCGGCAAGCCCGACAATTGGGCATCCACCGACTTGAACGGCGGAAGCGAAAGGGATAACCACCCTCTCAGTTTTCCCCTCCTTAACGTGTCTAAAGGACAGGTTCACATGGCGCGCGACAAGATTGCTTTGATTGGCTCCGGTCAGATCGGCGGAACGCTGGCTCACCTCATCGGCCTGAAAGAACTGGGCGACGTCGTGATGTTCGACATCGCCGAGGGCGTGCCGCAGGGCAAGGCGCTCGACATCGCACAGTCCTCGCCGGTCGACGGCTTCGACGCGCACTACACCGGCGCGAACTCCTACGAGGCGCTCGACAACGCCAAGGTCTGCATCGTCACCGCCGGCGTGCCGCGCAAGCCCGGCATGAGCCGCGACGACCTCCTCTCCATCAACCTCAAGGTCATGGAGCAGGTCGGTGCCGGCATCAAGAAGTACGCGCCCGACGCGTTCGTCATCTGCATCACCAACCCGCTCGACGCCATGGTCTGGGCGCTGCAGAAGGCCTCCGGCCTGCCGCACAAGAAGGTCGTCGGCATGGCCGGCGTGCTCGACTCCGCACGCTTCCGCTACTTCCTGGCCGACGAATTCAACGTCTCGGTCGAAGACGTCACCGCCTTCGTGCTGGGCGGCCATGGCGACACCATGGTGCCGCTGGTGAAGTACTCGACCGTTGCCGGCATTCCGCTGCCCGACCTCGTCAAGATGGGCTGGACCTCGCAGGCGCGCCTCGACGAGATCGTCGACCGCACCCGCAACGGCGGCGCCGAGATCGTCAACCTGCTCAAGACCGGCTCGGCCTTCTACGCACCGGCCGCGTCTGCCATCGCGATGGCCGAGAGCTATCTGAAGGACAAGAAGCGCGTGCTGCCCTGCGCCGCGTACCTGAACGGCGAATACAGCGTGAAGGACATGTATGTCGGCGTGCCCGTCGTGATCGGTTCCAAGGGCGTCGAACGCGTCGTCGAGATCGAACTCGCCGGCAAGGACCGCGAGGCCTTCGACAAGTCGGTCGGCGCCGTGCAGGGCCTGGTAGACGCCTGCAAGAAGATCGCACCCGATCTTCTTGGCCGCTGAGGGCAAGCAATCCCCGCCGAAGATCGAAACCCGGTCTTCGGCGGTTTCATTTCCGGACCCCTGATGACCGGGCGGGTTCCGGGTCCAAGATTTCGATGTCAAAGAATCCGGGTTGCAGTTCCTGTGGTATATGGTATGCCAGCCACAAGACTGAGGTGGGCCTTTAGGGGTCACCGCCCGCGGGTTCAGGGAGCGACCATATGAATATCCACGAATATCAGGCCAAGGCGCTGCTCGGTGAGTTCGGCGTTCCGATCTCCAAGGGCGTACCGGTGCTCAAAGCCGCCGACGCGGAGGCCGCCGCCAAGGCGCTGCCCGGTCCGGTCTATGTCGTGAAGAGCCAGATCCACGCTGGCGGCCGCGGCAAGGGCAAGTTCAAGGAAGCCTCGGCCGGCGACAAGGGCGGCGTGCGCATCGCCAAGTCGGCCGCGGAGGTCTCCGAATTCGCCAAGCAGATGCTCGGCGCCACGCTCGTGACCGTGCAGACCGGCCCCGCCGGCAAGCAGGTCAACCGCCTCTACATCGAGGACGGCTCCGACATCGACAAGGAATTCTATCTCTCGATCCTGGTCGACCGCGAGACCTCGCGCGTCTCCTTCGTCGTCTCGACCGAAGGCGGCGTCAACATCGAGGACGTCGCGCACAACACCCCCGAGAAGATCGTGACCTTCTCGGTCGATCCCGCGACCGGCATCATGGGCCATCACGGCCGCACCGTCGCCAAGGCGCTGAACCTCTCGGGTGACCTCGCCAAGCAGGCGGAAAAGCTCACCGCGCAGCTCTACGCGGCCTTCGTCGCCAAGGACATGTCGATGCTGGAGATCAACCCGCTGGTCGTGACCAAGCAGGGCCAGCTCCGCGTGCTCGACGCCAAGGTGTCGTTCGACGACAACGCGCTGTTCCGTCATCCCGAGGTGCTGGCGCTGCGCGACGAGACCGAGGAAGACGCCAAGGAAATCGAGGCGTCCAAATACGACCTCAACTACGTCACGCTCGACGGCAACATCGGATGCATGGTCAACGGCGCGGGTCTTGCCATGGCGACGATGGACATCATCAAGCTCTACGGCATGGCGCCGGCGAACTTCCTCGACGTCGGCGGCAGCGCCAGCAAGGAGAAGGTCGCGGCCGCGTTCAAGATCATCACCGCGGATCCCAACGTGAAGGGCATCCTGGTCAACATCTTCGGTGGTATCATGAAGTGCGACGTGATCGCCGAGGGCGTCACCGCCGCCGTGCGCGAGGTCGGCCTCAGCGTGCCGCTGGTGGTTCGCCTCGAAGGCACCAACGTCGAGCTCGGCAAGAAGATCATCCGTGAATCCGGTCTGAACGTGGTGCCGGCCGACAATCTCGACGACGCCGCGCAGAAGATCGTGAAGGCCGTCAAGGGAGGCTAACGCCATGGCCCAGGACCATCTCTCCGCATCATCCCCGCTTGCAGAGCATACGCGTCTCGCCGCGTTCGCCGGCGAATGGAATGGTGAAGAGATGGTCTTCCCGTCGCGCTGGACCAGCGGCGGGCCGGCCACCTCGCACACCGTCGCGCGCATGGATCTCAACGGATTTTATCTGATCCAGGACAGTGTCCAGATGCGCGACGGCAAGCAGGCCTTCGCCACCCACGGCCTCTTCACCTACGATCGTGACGACCGGACCTACAAATTGTTCTGGTACGACTCGCTCGGCTACACGCCGCCCTCGCCCGCCTCCGGCGGATGGGTCGGCAAGACCCTGACGCTGGTGCGCGGCTCGCTCCGCGGCAATGCGCGCCACGTCTACGAGATCATCGACGACAATTCCTATTCGTTGAAGATCCAGTTCTCGCCGGACGCGGAAGGCTGGGCTGACGTGCTCACCGGCGTCTACCGCCGCATCCACTGACCTCTCACTCGTTAGTTTCGCGAAAGCAGACCTCATGTCCATCCTGATCGACAAGAACACCAAGGTCATCTGCCAGGGTTTTACCGGCAAGAACGGTACCTTCCATTCCGAGGCCGCGATTGCCTACGGCACCAAGATGGTCGGCGGCACCTCGCCCGGCAAAGGCGGTTCGACCCATCTGAACCTGCCGGTGTTCGACACCGTGCGTGAGGCGCGCGAGAAGACCGGTGCCGATGCGTCCGTGATCTACGTGCCGCCGCCGGGCGCGGCCGACGCGATCTGCGAAGCCATCGACGCCGAGATCCCGCTGATCGTCTGCATCACCGAGGGCATCCCCGTCGTCGACATGGTGCGCGTGAAGCGCTCGCTGATCGGCTCCAAGTCGCGCCTGATCGGGCCGAACTGCCCGGGCGTCATGACCGCAGGCGAGTGCAAGATCGGCATCATGCCGGCCAACATCTTCAAGACCGGCTCGGTCGGCATCGTCTCCCGTTCGGGCACGCTGACCTACGAAGCGGTGTTCCAGACCTCCCAGGAAGGCCTCGGCCAGACCACCGCGGTCGGCATCGGCGGCGACCCGGTGAAGGGCACCGAGTTCATCGACGTCCTGGAAATGCTCCTCGCCGACCCCAAGACCGAGTCGATCATCATGATCGGCGAGATCGGCGGTTCCGCCGAGGAAGACGCCGCCCAGTTCCTCAAGGACGAGGCCAAGCGCGGCCGCAAGAAGCCGATGGTCGGTTTCATCGCCGGTGTCACGGCCCCTCCCGGCCGCCGCATGGGCCACGCCGGCGCGATCATTTCGGGCGGCAAGGGCGATGCCGGCTCCAAGACCGAAGCGATGAAATCCGCAGGGATTACAGTGTCTCCGTCGCCGGCACGGCTCGGCCATACGCTTGCCGAAAAGTTGAAAGGCTAATTCACTCCTTCGTGCTTTTCCGGGCGAAGTTTCGCAGCAAATAGGGTAAAGGGTGCCTGTCGCGTCGAGTCCTGTCGGGGAGCTCGGCGCCAGCGCCGTTTGTTATGCGCGAACCGAAATCGCCAGGAACCCAGTATGTCTCGCCAGGACGCGAACGCAGCCTTTGCCCTGTCATCCTTTTTGCAGGGCACCAACGCCACCTACATCGACGAAATCTACGCCCGCTACGAGAAGGATCCGTCCTCGGTCGACGCCGAGTGGCAGGAGTTCTTCAAGAGCCTCAACGACCAGCCCGCTGACGTCCGGAAGAACGCCGAGGGCCCGTCCTGGGAGCGCGACAACTGGCCACTGACCCCGAAGGACGACCTGACCTCCGCGCTCGACGGCAATTGGGCCGAGGTCGAAAAGGCTGTCGGCGCCAAGATCGCCGCCAAGGCGCAGGCCAAGGGCGCGGATGTCTCTTCCGCCGACGTGCTCCAGGCCACGCGCGACTCCGTCCGCGCCTTGATGCTGATCCGCTCCTACCGCATGCGGGGCCACTTCCACGCCAAGCTCGATCCGCTCGGGATCGAGGCCCCGCGCAACCGCGAAGAGCTCGACCCGCGCACCTACGGCTTCACGGAAGCCGATTTCGACCGCAAGATCTTCCTCGATCACGTGCTCGGTCTCGAATACGCCAACCTGCGTGAAATCACCGCGATCTGCGAGCGTACGTACTGCCAGACGCTCGGCGTCGAGTTCATGCACATCAGCAATGCCGCGCAGAAGGCCTGGATCCAGGAGCGCATCGAGGGGCCGGACAAGGAAATCTCCTTCACCCGCGAAGGCCGCCGCGCCATCCTGATGAAGCTGGTCGAAGCCGAGGGCTTCGAAAAATTCTGCGACACCAAGTTCACCGGCACCAAGCGCTTCGGCCTCGACGGCGGCGAATCGCTGATCCCCGCGCTCGAGCAGATCATCAAGCGCGGCGGCAATCTCGGCGTGAAGGAAGTCGTGCTGGGCATGCCGCATCGCGGTCGCCTCAACGTGCTGACGCAGGTGATGGGCAAGGCTCATCGCGCGCTGTTCCACGAGTTCAAGGGCGGCTCGGCCAACCCCGACGCGGTCGAAGGTTCGGGCGACGTCAAGTATCACCTCGGCGCCTCCTCGGACCGCGAGTTCGACGGCAACCGCATCCATCTGTCGCTGACCGCCAACCCCTCGCATCTCGAGATCGTCGATCCCGTCGTGCTCGGCAAGGTCCGCGCCAAGCAGGACCAGCATGGCGATCCGCCGGACCAGCGCATCTCGGTGATGCCGCTGCTCATGCACGGCGACGCGGCGTTCGCGGGCCAGGGCGTGGTTGCCGAATGCTTCGGTCTGTCGGACCTGAAGGGCTACCGCACCGGCGGCTCCGTGCATTTCATCGTGAACAACCAGATCGGCTTCACCACCTATCCGCGCTACTCGCGCTCCTCGCCCTATCCGTCCGACGTGGCGAAGATGATCGACGCGCCGATCTTCCACGTCAACGGCGACGATCCGGAAGCCGTGGTGTTCGCGGCCAAGGTCGCGACCGAGTTCCGGCAGAAATTCCACAAGCCCGTCGTCATCGACATGTTCTGCTACCGCAGGCATGGCCACAACGAAGGCGACGAGCCGGCGTTCACCCAGCCGGTGATGTACAAGAAGATCGCGGCTCACCCCACGACGCTGGAGCTCTACTCCCGCCGTCTGGTCAGCGAAGGCGTGATGACCCAGGGCGAGGTCGACAAGGCCAAGGCCGATTGGCGCGCCCGTCTCGATGCCGAGTTCGAGGCCGGCACCTCCTACAAGCCGAACAAGGCCGACTGGCTCGACGGCAAGTGGGCGGGCTTCAAGATCGCCGACCAGGAAGAGGATGCGCGCCGCGGCGTCACCGGTGTCGAACTCACCGAGCTGAAGGACATCGGCCGCAAGATCACCAAGGTACCGGACGGTTTCCGCGTCCACCGCACCATCCAGCGCTTCCTCGAGAACCGTTCCAAGGCGATCGACACCGGCGCCGGCATCGACTGGGCGACCGGCGAAGCGCTGGCGTTCTGCACGCTGCTCGCCGAAAACCATCACGTCCGTCTGTCCGGGCAGGATTCGGAGCGCGGCACCTTCTCGCAGCGTCACTCGGTCCTGATCGACCAGGAGGACGAGAGCCGCTACACGCCGTTCAACCATCTCGGCAACGAGCAAGGCCATTACGAGGTCATCAACTCGCTGCTGTCGGAAGAAGCGGTGCTCGGCTTCGAATACGGCTATTCGCTCGCCGAGCCGAACACGCTGACCCTGTGGGAAGCCCAGTTCGGCGACTTCGCCAACGGCGCGCAGGTCGTGTTCGACCAGTTCATCTCCTCGGGCGAGCGCAAATGGCTGCGCATGTCCGGCCTCGTCTGCCTCCTGCCGCACGGCTATGAGGGCCAGGGACCGGAGCATTCCTCGGCGCGTCTGGAGCGTTACCTGCAGATGTGCGCGGAAGACAACATGCAGGTTGTCTACCCGACCACGCCGGCGAACTACTTCCACGTGCTGCGCCGCCAGCTGCATCGCGAGATCCGCAAGCCGCTGATCATGATGACGCCGAAGTCGCTGCTGCGTCACAAGCGTGCGGTCTCGCGTCTCGAGGAACTCGCCAAGGGCACGACCTTCCACCGCATCCTGTACGATGACGCCCAGATGCTGCCGAACGAGCCAATCAAGCTCGTCCCGGACGAGAAGATCCGCCGCATCGTGCTGTGCTCCGGCAAGGTCTATTACGACCTCTACGAGGAGCGCGAGAAGCGCGGCATCGACGACATCTATCTGATGCGCGTCGAGCAGCTCTATCCGGTGCCGCTGAAGGCGCTGGTGGCCGAGCTGTCCCGCTTCAAGAAGGCGGAAGTGATCTGGTGCCAGGAAGAGCCGCGCAACATGGGTGCCTGGCACTTCATCGAACCCTATCTGGAATGGGTGCTGAACCAGGTGAACGGTGTGAGCCGGCGTCCGCGTTACGTCGGCCGCGCCGCTTCCGCCGCGACCGCCACTGGCCTGATGTCCAAGCATCAGGCGCAGTTGAAGGCGTTCCTGGACGAAGCATTGAGCTGAGAAGTTTTTAGGACGCTGTCATCGCCCGCGAAGGCGGGCGATCCAGTACGCCGTGACGGTCGTGATGACCACGACCGCCGCGGAGTACTGGATGCCCCGCCTTCGCGGGGCATGACACCAGTAGAATTCATGACCGCATTGGCGATCCCTTAAGGAAAAGACCATGACTGAAATTCGTGTGCCGACGCTCGGCGAATCCGTCACCGAGGCCACCATCGGCCGCTGGTTCAAGAAGGCTGGCGACCCGGTCGCCGTCGACGAGCCCTTGGTGGAGCTCGAGACCGACAAGGTCACCATCGAGGTCCCGGCGCCCTCCGCCGGCACGCTGAGCGAGATCATCGCCGCCGACGGCGCGACCGTTGCTGTGGGCGCGCTGCTCGGCCAGATCACCGATGGCGCCGGTGCCGCCAAGCCCGCCGCCGCGCCGGCCAAGCCTGCTGCTGCTCCGGCACCCGCTGCTGCCGCTCCGGCTGCTGCTCCCGCCGCAAAGGCGCCGCCGGCCGACGCGCCGCTCGCCCCGTCCGTGCGCAAGCTCTCGGCTGAGAGCGGCGTCGATGCCTCGACCGTCCCGGGCTCCGGCAAGGACGGCCGCGTCACCAAGGGCGACATGCTCGCCGCGATCGAACGTGCGGCCTCCGCGCCGACCCCGGTCAACCAGCCGGCCGCCGCCGTGCAGGTCCGTGCGCCGTCGCCGGCCGATGACGCCGCCCGCGAAGAGCGCGTCAAGATGACCCGCCTGCGCCAGACCATCGCGCGCCGCCTCAAGGACGTGCAGAACACCGCGGCCATGCTGACGACCTTCAACGAGGTCGACATGACCAACGTCATGGCGCTGCGTGCCCACTACAAGGATGCGTTCGAGAAGAAGCACGGCTCCAAGCTCGGCTTCATGGGCTTCTTCACCAAGGCCGTCGTGCAGGCGCTAAAGGACATCCCGGCCGTCAACGCCGAGATCGACGGCACCGATCTGATCTACAAGAACTACTATCACATCGGCGTCGCCGTCGGCACCGACAAGGGTCTCGTCGTGCCCGTGGTGCGCGACTGCGACCACAAGTCGATCGCCGACATCGAGAAGGGCATCGCCGATTTCGGTCGCCGCGCCCGTGACGGCCAGCTCAAGATCGACGAGATGCAGGGCGGCACCTTCACCATCACCAATGGCGGCATCTACGGCTCGCTGATGTCGACCCCGATCCTGAACGCGCCGCAATCCGGCATCCTCGGCATGCACAAGATCCAGGATCGTCCGATGGTCGTCGGCGGCAAGATCGAGGTCCGCCCGATGATGTATCTGGCGCTGTCCTACGATCACCGCGTGATCGACGGCAAGGAAGCCGTCACCTTCCTGGTTCGCGTCAAGGAGAGCCTGGAAGATCCGGCGCGCCTGGTGCTCGATCTCTGATCCCTGATGCTCTGCGAGCGCCGTCGCGATCGTAGCGGCGGCGCCTGTCGAACCATGGAGGCGCGCGTGACGGATAAAGTCGTTGTCATCACCGGCGGCAGCCGCGGCATTGGTCGTGCGACTGCGATTGCGGCGGCCGCGCGCGGCTACCGCGTCGTGGTCGGCTATGCCAGCAACAAGAAGGCCGCCGACGAGGTCGTTGCCGAGATCGAAGCCAGCAACGGCAAGGCGATCGCGGTGAAATGCGATGTCGCCGAGGAACGCGACATCATCGACCTGTTCAAGCAGGCCGACAAGTTCGGCACGCTCGGTGCGCTCGTCAACAATGGCGGCATCGTCGGCCAGAGCGGGGTGCGCGTCGACGAGATGTCGGCCGAGCGTATCCAGCGCGTGCTCGCGGTCAACGTCACCGGCTCCATCCTCTGCGCGCGCGAAGCGGTGAAGCGGATGTCGACCAGGCATGGCGGCAAGGGCGGCGTCATCGTCAACCTGTCGTCGGTTGCCGCCAAGCTCGGCGCGCCCAACACCTATGTCGACTACGCCGCATCCAAGGGCGCGGTGGATTCCTTCACCATCGGACTCGGCTACGAGGTCGCGGCCGAAGGCATCCGCGTCGCCGCGATCCGCCCCGGCCTGATCGATACGGAGATCCACGCCTCAGGCGGCGAGCCCGACCGGCATCATCGCCTGGCCCATATGGTGCCGATGAAGCGCGTCGGCACCGCGGATGAAATCGCCAACGCCATCGTCTGGCTGATGTCGGACGATGCCTCCTACGTTACCTCGGCCATTCTCGATGTGTCCGGCGGACGCTGACGCGCCGCGCGGACGCTGACACATCCTCACAACGCCAAACCTACGGGACTTTCTCTCATGGCTACCTACGATCTCGTCGTCATCGGCACCGGACCTGGCGGTTATGTCTGCGCGGTGCGCGCCAGCCAGCTCGGCATGAAAGTCGCCGTGGTCGAAAAGAACGCCACGCTCGGCGGCACCTGCCTCAATGTCGGCTGCATGCCCTCGAAGGCGCTGCTGCACGCCTCCGAAATGTTCGAGGAAGCCGCGCATTCCTTCGCCAAGATGGGCGTCAACGTCTCCGCGCCGAAGCTCGAATTGCCCGCGATGATGAACTTCAAGCAGCAGGGCATCGACGGCAACGTCAAGGGCGTCGAGTTCCTGATGAAGAAGAACAAGGTCGACGTGCTCAAGGGCACCGGCAAGATCCTGGGCACCGGCAAGGTCGAGGTCTCCGCCGACGGCAAGTCGCAGGTGATCGAGACCAGGAACATCGTGATTGCCACCGGCTCGGACATCGCGCGCCTGAAGGGCATCGAGATCGACGAGAAGCGCATCGTCTCGTCGACCGGCGCGCTGTCGCTCGACAAGGTCCCCGGCAAGCTGTTGATCGTCGGCGCCGGCGTGATCGGCCTCGAACTCGGCTCGGTCTGGAAGCGGCTCGGCGCCGAAGTCGTCGTGGTCGAATTCCTCGACCGCATCCTGCCCGGCATGGACGGCGAGATCGCCAAGCAATTCCAGCGCATCCTCGAGAAGCAGGGCTTCGCGTTCAAGCTCGGTGCGAAGGTCACCGCTGTCGATACTTCAGGCAAGACGCTGAAGGCGACGATCGAGCCCGCCGCCGGCGGCGCCGCCGAGACGCTGGAGGCCGACGTCGTGCTCGTCTGCATCGGCCGCGTGCCCTACACCGACGGGCTCGGCCTGAAGGAAGCCGGCGTTGCGCTCGATCCGCGCGGCCGCGTCCAGATCGATCCGCATTTCGCCACCAGCCTGAAGGGCGTCTATGCCATCGGCGACGTCGTCGCCGGTCCCATGCTCGCGCACAAGGCCGAGGATGAAGGCGTCGCCGTTGCCGAGATCATCGCAGGCCAGGCCGGCCACGTGAATTACGACGTCATCCCGGGCGTGGTGTATACCAGCCCCGAAGTGTCCTCCGTCGGCAAGACCGAGGAAGAGCTAAAGCAGGCCGGCGTCGCCTACACGGTCGGGAAGTTTCCCTTTACCGCCAACGGCCGCTCCAAGGTCAACCAGACCACCGACGGCTTCGTGAAGATTCTCGCAGATGCGAAGACCGATCGCGTGCTCGGCGTGCACATCATCGGCCGTGAAGCCGGCGAAATGATCCACGAGGCTTGCGTTCTCATGGAGTTTGGGGGCAGTGCGGAAGATCTCGCCCGCACCTGCCACGCGCATCCGACCCGCTCGGAGGCCGTCAAGGAAGCCGCGCTTGCAGTCGGCAAGCGGGCCATCCATATGTAGGACCGCGCCTAAGCCGAATCGGGCGGGACATCACATGCTGCGCCGCCTTCTTCAACCGGTCTGGGTCCTGCTGGCGATCATCTTCCTGATCGAAGCCTGGCTGTGGGACCATCTCGAGCCGATCGTCGCGCGGGTTGTCGCACTGATCCCGCTCGCCCGGTTCAAGGCCTGGCTGGCGGATCGCGTCGACGCACTCTCGCCGGCGATGACGTTGATCGTCTTCGCCGTCCCGATCATCCCGCTGTTTCCGCTCAAGCTGGTCGGCCTGTGGCTGCTCACGCATGAATACTGGACCAGCGCGGTCTTCACGATCCTGTTCGCAAAGATGCTCGGCGTCGGCGTCACCGCCTTCGTGTTCGACGTCACGCGCGACAAGCTGCTGGAGATGCACTGGTTCGAGCGGCTCTACGAGCTGATCCTGAGATTGCGCGCCAGGGCGACCGAGCTGGTCGAGCCGATCAAGCAGCGCCTCCGCGAACTGATCAAGGGCAACGGCGAAGGCTGGTCAGCGCGCACGCTCCGTCTGATCCAGCGCTTCCGCAAGAGCGTGCACGAGGCGCGCTGATCTGCTCGCTCCACACTCACCGTCATCGCCCGCGAAGGCGGGCGATCCAGTGTTCCAGAGGCATCGAGATTAGAGCCGAGAAGTCGCGGCGTAGTGGGTGGATGCCCCGGTCGAACCGGGGCACGACAGCTGTGCGTGTGGCGGCCTCAGTCACCCGTGCAGATGCAGCAGGTGCGGCGCCCAGGCGCCGAGCACGGTCATGCCCAGGCCGGCGAGCGTCAGGAGTCCCGCGATCCAGGCGAGCGGCAGCATGCCGGTGATGATGGTGGCCGATGCCAGCACGATGCCGATCTGGAACGCAGCCGACGCCAGCTCGAAGTGATGATATTTCGCGGTCGCCTCGTCGCGCGCGTGCTCGGCTTCCTTGGCTTTCTCGGAGAGCTGCTCGGTGCCTTCGCCGGTCTCGGGCTCGGAGCGGTAGCGCGCCGCGGTCTTCTGCCAATCGTCGATCTGCTTCTGCACCGTGGCCTTCATGGCGTCGTCGCTGGCGCTGCCAAGCGTCAGCTTGCCCTGGTCGGCGGCGGTCTGGACCACGGTGCGGCGGATGCTCTTGGCCTGGAAGAACGCCCAGAGATTGGAGGCCTCGACATTCTTGCTGATCGACTCGGTCTGGGCGCCCTTGCCGAGCGTTTCCGAGATCGCCAGGAACAGCGCCAGCACAGCGATCAGGAGGGCGATCTTCTTGTTCTCGCCGGATGCGTGCTCGGCATGCTCGGCGTGCTCCATGCTTTCGTGTGCGCTCATGAATCCCCTCCTGTTCGGTTCCGCAACGATTGACCGAACCGAGCGACCTGCGCAAGAGGCATGCCTTGTGATGACAGCTTGATGTCAGGAATCAGCGCCGTGGATGCGCGTTCGCATAGACTTCCAGCAATCGTTCAGAGTCGATGCCGGTATACACTTGCGTCGTCGAGAGCGAGGAATGGCCGAGCAATTCCTGGATCGCGCGTAAGTCCCCGCCGCGCGACAGCAGATGCGTGGCGAAGGAATGGCGGAGCGCGTGCGGCGTGGCGCTGTCGGGCAGGCCGAGCGCGCCGCGTAAGCGCTCCATCGCGAGCTGGATGATGCGCGGGCTGAGCGGGCCGCCGCGCGCGCCGACGAAGATCGGCCCCTCCGGCGGCAGCGCGTGCGGGCACATCGCGACATATTCGTCGATCAGCGCGAGCACGTTCTGCAGCACCGGCACCATACGCGTCTTGTTGCCCTTGCCTGTGACGACCAGCACGTCGCCTTCACCCGCCTTCGGCACCTCGCGGCGCTTCAGGCCCAGTGCTTCGGAGATGCGCAGGCCCGATCCATAGAGCAGCGCCATCACCGCGGCATCGCGCACCAGGATCCAGGTCTCGCGCTCCTCGCCGGCGCGCTCGTCGGCGTCGGCGAGGCGTTTTGCCGATGCCATCGGCAGCGGCTTCGGCAAGGTTTTTGCGACCTTCGGCGCGCGGATCGCCGAGAGGGCTCCGACCTTTCCCTTGCCTTCGCGTTCGAGGAAGCGGCCGAACGAGCGCAGGCCCGCGAGCGCCCGCATCAGTGAACGGCCGGCAATATCGTCGGCACGGCGCATCGCCATGAAGGCGCGCACATCGGTCGCTTCAAGCGAGGCGAACCGTTCCAGCGTCACGCGCTCGCCCCAATGGCTGCACAGGAAATCCAGGCACTGCCTGAGGTCGCGGCCATAGGCCTCCAGCGTCTTCGGCGACAACCGCCTCTCGGCGCCGAGATGCGCCAGCCAGCGCACCATCTCCTGCGCGATCGAGGGATCGGCGCTGGCGAGCTCGAGGGGTGGGACGGCGGCCTTGCTCATGCGCTCTGGACGGAATGATTCCGCACAGTATATCGCATCTCACCGGTTTACCGTTCGCTAAGGCCGGCCCGGGGCGCTAGCCTCAAAGCCCCAAGGTTCCGATTCTCTTTCAATGGATCATTCGTCGCGCAGCTCGACCGCCCCCGCCAACGCGACCCGCATGGTCGACGTGCTGGTGCCGGTCGCGCTCGACCAGACCTATTCCTACAGGGTGCCGCGCGGCATGGAGCTGAAGGCGGGCGATCTCGTCGGCGTGCCGCTGGGCGCCCGCGAGGTGCTCGCCGTGGTCTGGGGCGAAAACGCCAATCCCGATCCGCGCCTGCACAACCGCCTCAAGGAGGTCAGCGAGAAGCTCGACGTTGCGGCGCTGAAGCCCGAGCTGCGTTCGGTCGTCGACTGGGTCGCCAATTACACGTTGAGCCCGCGCGGCATGGTGCTGCGCATGTGCCTGCGCATGGGCGAGAATCTCGGCCCCGAGCGCGTGCGTCCCGGCGTGCGCCTGGTCGGCGATCCCCCGCGGCGGCTGACGCCGGCGCGGGCGCGCGTGATCGAGGTGCTGTCGGACCGGCTGCTGCACGGCAAGTCCGAGGCGGCCAGGGAAGCCGGCGTCTCGGCCGGTGTGATCGACGGCCTCGTCGATGAAGGCACGCTCACGGTCGAGCCGATGCCGCCGCCACCGCCGCCGCCGGCGCCCGATCCGGAGTTCGGCCGGCCGGATTTCTCGCCGCTGCAGCGCGCCGGCGTCGATGCGATGCGCGCGCTCGCGGCCGACGGCACCTTTCACGTCGCGTTGCTCGACGGCGTCACCGGCTCGGGCAAGACCGAGGTCTATTTCGAGGCCGTGGCGGAAACCATTCGCCGCGGAAAACAGTCGCTGATCCTGATGCCGGAGATCGCGCTCACCGGCCAGTTCCTCGACCGCTTCGCGCAGCGTTTTGGCGTGCGCCCGATCGAGTGGCACTCCGAGCTGACGCCGCGCACCCGCGCGCGCAATTGGGCGGCGATCTCGGAAGGCACTGCGCCGGTCGTGGTCGGCGCCCGCTCGGCGCTGTTTCTGCCCTACGCCAATCTCGGCCTCATCGTGGTCGATGAAGAGCATGACCAGGCCTACAAGCAGGACGAGGGCGTGCATTATCACGCCCGCGACATGGCGGTGGTGCGCGCGCATATCGCCAAAATCCCGATCGTGCTGGCGTCCGCGACGCCTTCGGTCGAATCCGAGGTCAATGCGCGCAAGAACCGCTATCAGCGCATCGCGCTGCCCTCGCGCTTCGGCGGCCAGCACATGCCGCATATCGAAGCCATCGACATGCGCCGCGAGCCGCCCGCGCGCGGCCGCTATATCTCGCCACGGCTTGCAAGCGAGATCAGAGTTGCGATCGAAAAGCGCGAGCAGGCGCTGCTGTTCCTCAATCGCCGCGGCTATGCGCCGCTGACGCTGTGCCGCGGCTGCGGCCATCGCTTCGCCTGCACCATCTGCGATGCCTGGCTGGTCGATCACCGCTTTCGCCAGCGTCTCGTCTGTCACCATTGCGGCTTCTCGATGCCGCGCCCGCATGTCTGCCCGAACTGCTCGGCGGAGGAATCGCTGGTCGCGGTCGGTCCCGGCGTCGAGCGCTTGCAGGAAGAGGCGGCCGCGCTGTTCCCCGACGCGCGCACCATGGTGCTGTCGAGCGATCTCATCACCTCGATCGAGACGATGCGCAGCGAGCTTGCCGAGATCGCGGAAGGACGCGTCGACATCATCATCGGCACGCAGCTCGTCGCCAAGGGCCACAATTTCCCGCGGCTCAATCTCGTCGGCGTAGTCGATGCGGATCTGGGCTTGAGCAATGGCGATCCGCGCGCCGCGGAGCGCACCTGGCAATTGCTCAACCAGGTGATCGGCCGCGCCGGGCGCGAGCAGGGCCGCGGGGTCGGCTATCTGCAGACGCACCAGCCCGATCATCCCGTGATGAAGGCGCTGATCGCCTGCGACCGCGAGGCCTTCTACGACAGCGAGATCGATCTGCGCGAACGCACGCTCTACCCGCCGTTCGGGCGGCTTGCGAGCCTGATCATTTCGGCGGGCGATCGTCCGAGCGCCGAGGGCCTGGGCCGCAGGCTCGTTTCACTCGCGCCGCG
This sequence comes from Bradyrhizobium sp. WYCCWR 13022, assembly GCF_030435535.1. Lineage (NCBI taxonomy): Bacteria > Pseudomonadati > Pseudomonadota > Alphaproteobacteria > Hyphomicrobiales > Nitrobacteraceae > Bradyrhizobium > Bradyrhizobium sp. WYCCWR 13022. The sequence goes on along the minus strand of NZ_JAUIZJ010000016.1, from coordinate 57,626 downwards.
CGACGAGCGCGTGGTGGTGCTGGGCCCGGCGGAAGCGCCGCTCGCGGTGATCAAGGGCCGCTACCGGTTCCGCATCCTGGTGAAATCGGCGCGCGGGTTTGATCTGTCGGATTATCTGCGCAACTGGCTCGCGGTGTGCCCGAAGCCGAAGGGCAACCAGAAGCTCGAGGTCGACGTCGACCCGCAGAGCTTTTTGTAACAGCCACCGCAGCCATACTCTCCGTCGTCATTCCGGGCTCGCGACTTCGTCGCACTCCGGAATGACGGGGTATTGGTGGCGATGAACCAAACAAAAAAGCCCGCCGTCCCCCAAAGACGGCGGGCTTATTTCACGCGAAGCGCGCTGTTACGAAACCACTTCCGCGGTGACGCGGCCGACGCCGGCACCGGTGAGGCCGATGGCGCGGGCAGCGCCCGTGGAGAGGTCGAGCACGCGGCCGCGCACGAACGGGCCACGGTCGTTGATGGTGACGATGACGCTCTGGCCGCCATGGGTGACGCGGAGCTTGGTGCCGAATGGCAGCGAACGGTGCGCTGCGGTCATGGCGTTCTGGTTGAATCGCTGGCCCGACGCGGTGCGGCTGCCGGACTCGTTGCCGTAATAGGAGGCCATGCCGGAGAAGCTGCGGCCCGTGCCCGACGATGGCGTCATCGACGCATTGGCGTTGCGCCAATCGGAGGTCGCGTTGGAATCGTCCTGGGCGTGGTGGCGGTGATGATGGTGAGAGTAGCGGTGGTGATGCCTGGACTTGGCGGAAGCCTCGGTGGCAGTTCCACCGACGAGGAGAGTTGCAGCGACGAAAGCGAGCGCCGTGCGCGGCCGGGTCACAGTGCCCAGCATCTTCAAAGACAGCATTTAGTGGTCCCTACGCTAGTAATGCCACATATGTGGCAAGTGAAGCCCCCATCAGTTTGTGAGCGGGTTGGCGTTTCGATTCCCAATGAGGCGTGAATTGGGCAGTAAATCCCTTCCATGTCCCTTTGAAATATCTTGTGATCTGAATCGATATTCAGCCGAAGTTCCGTAATCTTTCACTTTAACGTTTCTTTAACTGATTTATTACTTTCGAATACTGTAAAGCAAAGTTGTTATGCTTTGCGTTTAGAATTGGGTAAGTATTCGGGGTCGCGTTCGGCGCGGCCGGAATCACGCCTCAGCGATTCGTGTTCATGGCCGCTATGCGCTGAAAGCAGGAACCAATGGGCGCGTTGCCGGCGAAAGGCTCGCGGCAATTCCGTGGCGTGGCAGGTCACGGTGGTGATCGCCGCCGGGCTGTCGCGAAGCTGCGACGAACTGGCGACAGAAGGTCGTGCCTTTAATTTGGCGTCATGTTGCACGTGCGCGCCTGCTATGTTAGCAAAGCCGCGATTTTAACGAGCCCGGCACGTCCTGTGTCGGTCGAAAATCGAAGTCCCGCTTGAATTCCAAGGGCTTGGATCGCTAGGCGCCGCTTCGTGGCGACGGTTTTTCCCTTGCGAATTTGACAGCTAAAAGAGCGCGTCTGTGGCTGCAGAAGATACGTCCGTTTCCGGTGTGTCGGGCCGTTATGCAACGGCCTTGTTTGAACTGGCCCGCGACCAGAAAGTGGTCGACGAGGTCAAAGCCGATCTCGACAAGTTCGAGGCTCTGCTGAACGAGAGCGTTGATCTCAAGCGCCTCGTCCGCAGTCCGGTTTTCGCGGCCGACGCCCAGACCAAGGCCCTCTCGGCCGTTCTGGACAAGGCCGGTATTGCCGGCATCTCCGCCAATTTCCTGAAAGTGCTGACCTCCAACCGCCGCCTGTTCGCGGTGGCTGACGTCATCCGCGCCTATCGCGCCCTCGTCGCCAAGTTCAAGGGCGAGGCGACCGCGGACGTGACCGTGGCGGAAGCGCTCTCGGACAAGAATCTCGACGCCCTCAAGGTTGCCCTGAAGTCGGTGACCGGCAAGGACGTCGCGCTCAACGTGAAGATCGATCCCTCGATCATCGGTGGCCTCGTCGTGAAGCTTGGCAGCCGCATGATCGATAGTTCGCTTCGCACCAAACTCAATTCGATCAAGCACGCGATGAAAGAGGCAGGCTGATGGACATCCGCGCCGCGGAAATTTCCGCGATCCTCAAGGACCAGATCAAGAATTTCGGCCAGGAAGCTGAAGTCTCCGAAGTCGGACAGGTGCTGTCCGTCGGCGACGGTATCGCCCGCGTTTACGGTCTGGACAACGTCCAGGCCGGTGAAATGGTCGAGTTCGAGAACGGCACCCGCGGCATGGCGCTGAACCTCGAAACCGACAACGTCGGTGTCGTTATCTTCGGCGCCGACCGCGAGATCAAGGAAGGCCAGACCGTCAAGCGTACCCGCGCCATCGTGGACGCGCCGGTCGGCAAGGGCCTGCTCGGCCGCGTCGTCGACGCGCTCGGCAATCCGATCGACGGCAAGGGGCCGATCCAGGCCGACAAGCGCATGCGCGTCGACGTCAAGGCGCCCGGCATCATTCCGCGCAAGTCGGTGAGCGAGCCGATGGCGACCGGCCTCAAGGCGATCGACGCCCTGATCCCGATCGGCCGCGGCCAGCGCGAGTTGATCATCGGCGACCGTCAGACCGGCAAGACCGCGATCGCGCTCGACACCATTCTGAACCAGAAGCCGCTCAACGCGCAGCCCGACGAGAACATCAAGCTGTACTGCGTCTACGTCGCAGTCGGTCAGAAGCGTTCGACCGTCGCCCAGTTCGTGAAGGTGCTGGAAGAGCAGGGCGCGCTCGAATACTCGATCGTCGTCGCCGCCACCGCCTCGGATCCGGCGCCGATGCAGTACATCGCGCCCTTTACCGCCTGCACGATGGGCGAGTTCTTCCGCGATAACGGCATGCACGCCGTCATCATCTATGACGATCTGTCCAAGCAGGCCGTCGCCTACCGCCAGATGTCGCTGCTGCTGCGCCGTCCGCCTGGCCGCGAAGCTTATCCGGGCGACGTGTTCTATCTGCACTCCCGCCTGCTCGAGCGCGCGGCGAAGCTCAGCAAGGACCATGGGTCCGGCTCGCTGACCGCGCTGCCGGTCATCGAAACCCAGGCCAACGACGTGTCGGCCTACATCCCGACCAACGTCATCTCGATCACCGACGGCCAGATCTTCCTGGAAACCGACCTGTTCTTCCAGGGCATCCGTCCCGCGGTGAACGTCGGTCTGTCGGTGTCGCGCGTCGGCTCGTCCGCGCAGACCAAGGCCACCAAGAAGGTCGCCGGCAAGATCAAGGGCGAGCTCGCGCAGTACCGCGAAATGGCGGCGTTCGCGCAGTTCGGCTCCGACCTCGACGCCTCGACCCAGCGCCTGCTGAATCGCGGTTCGCGCCTCACCGAGCTACTGAAGCAGCCGCAGTTCTCGCCGCTGAAGATGGAAGAGCAGGTCTGCGTGATCTGGGCCGGCACCAATGGCTATCTCGACCCGCTTCCGGTCAACAAGGTGCGCGCGTTCGAGGATGGTCTGCTCTCGTTGCTCCGCGGCAAGAACGTCGAGATCCTCAATTCGATCCGCGACAGCCGCGATCTCTCCGACGACACCGCCGCCAAGCTGAAGTCGGTGGTCGAGGGTTTCGCGAAGAGCTTCGCGTAATCGCAGACGTGGCCGGATCGCCCGGCCACGACGTGCTTCGCGATAGGCAAGCAAGAAAGTGCGTGCCCGGCGCCCGGCCGGGCATTGCGACAGGGACAGGCTAGCGGTCCGACGCATCAGGTCGAACCGCCGGGGTGAACGAAGAATGGCGTCACTTAAAGACATGCGCGTCCGCATCGCCTCCACCAAGGCGACGCAAAAGATCACCAAGGCCATGCAGATGGTCGCGGCCTCGAAGCTGCGCCGCGCGCAGACCGCCGCGGAAGCTGCACGTCCCTATGCCGACAAGATGAGCGCGGTGATCTCCAACATCGCCAGCGCCGCGGCGGGTTCGCCCGGCGCGCCGGCGCTGCTGGCCGGCACCGGCCGCGACCAGGTCCATTTGCTGCTGGTCTGCACCGGCGAGCGCGGGCTGTCCGGCGCCTTCAACTCCTCGATCGTGCGGCTCGCACGCGAGCGTGCGCAGGCGCTGATGGCGCAGGGCAAGGAAGTGAAATTCTTCTGCGTCGGCCGCAAGGGTTACGAGCAGCTCCGCCGCCTGTTCGACAAGCAGATCGTCGAGCATCTCGACCTGCGCAGCGTTCGTCAGCTCGGTTTCGTCAATGCCGAGGACATCGCCAAGAAGGTTCTGGCGCGGTTCGATAACGGCGAGTTCGACGTCTGCACGCTGTTCTACTCGCGCTTCCGTTCGGTGATCGCGCAGATCCCGACTGCCCAGCAGGTTATCCCGCTGGTGGTCGAGGAGGGCGCAGCCGCCGGCACCACGTCTTACGAATACGAGCCGGAAGAGGACGAGATTCTCACCCGTCTTCTGCCGCGCAACCTCGCGGTTCAGATCTTCCGCGCGCTGCTCGAGAACAACGCCTCGTTCTACGGTGCTCAGATGAGCGCGATGGACAACGCGACGCGCAACGCCGGTGAGATGATCCGCAAGCAGACGCTGGTCTACAACCGCACGCGTCAGGCGCAGATCACCAAGGAACTGATCGAAATCATCTCGGGTGCCGAGGCCGTCTGATCAAGACGCTTCAGTACCCGTCAAACGCAACATCCCGATCAACAAGCTGATCGTGGTCTAGAAGTTCGGATCGAAGGAGACATCCAATGGCAGCCCAGTCCGGTCGCGTCACCCAGGTCATCGGCGCCGTCGTCGACGTGCAGTTCGAAGGCCACCTGCCGGCCATTCTCAATTCGCTCGAGACCAAGAACGGCGGCAACCGCCTGGTGCTCGAAGTCGCCCAGCATCTCGGTGAATCGACCGTCCGCACCATTGCGATGGACACCACCGAAGGTCTGGTCCGCGGCCAGGAAGTGACCGACACCGGTTCGCCGATCCGCGTTCCCGTCGGTGAAGGCACGCTCGGCCGCATCATCAACGTCATCGGCGAGCCGATCGATGAAGCCGGTCCCGTCAAGTCGGAAGGCCTGCGCGCGATCCACCAGGAAGCGCCCACCTACACCGACCAGTCGACCGAAGCTGAAATTCTCGTCACCGGCATCAAGGTCGTCGACCTGCTCGCTCCGTATGCCAAGGGCGGCAAGATCGGCCTGTTCGGCGGCGCCGGCGTCGGCAAGACCGTGCTGATTCAGGAGCTGATCAACAACGTCGCGAAGGCGCACGGCGGTTACTCCGTGTTCGCCGGCGTCGGCGAGCGTACCCGCGAAGGCAACGACCTCTATCACGAGTTCATCGAGTCCAAGGTCAACGCCGATCCGAAGAATCCGGATCCGAGCGTGAAGTCGAAGTGCGCGCTGGTGTTCGGCCAGATGAACGAGCCGCCGGGCGCCCGCGCCCGCGTCGCGCTCACCGGTCTGACCATTGCGGAAGACTTCCGCGACAAGGGCCAGGACGTGCTGTTCTTCGTCGACAACATCTTCCGCTTCACCCAGGCCGGCTCCGAAGTGTCGGCGCTGCTCGGTCGTATTCCTTCGGCGGTGGGTTACCAGCCGACGCTGGCGACCGACATGGGCACGCTGCAGGAGCGCATCACCACCACGCAGAAGGGCTCGATCACCTCGGTGCAGGCCATCTACGTTCCGGCCGACGACTTGACCGACCCGGCGCCGGCGACCTCGTTCGCGCATTTGGACGCGACCACCACGCTGTCGCGCTCGATCGCCGAAAAGGGCATCTATCCGGCGGTGGACCCGCTCGACTCGACCTCGCGCATGCTCTCCCCGCTGGTCGTCGGCGAGGAGCACTACGCGGTCGCCCGTCAGGTCCAGCAGGTGCTACAGCGCTACAAGGCGCTCCAGGACATCATCGCCATTCTCGGCATGGACGAGCTTTCGGAAGAGGACAAGCTGACCGTGGCCCGCGCCCGCAAGGTCGAGCGCTTCATGTCGCAGCCGTTCCACGTCGCCGAAATCTTCACGGGCTCGCCGGGCAAGTTCGTCGACCTCGCCGACACCATCAAGGGCTTCAAGGGCCTGGTGGAAGGCAAGTATGACCACCTGCCGGAAGCCGCCTTCTACATGGTCGGCACCATCGAAGAGGCGGTCGAGAAGGGCAAGAAGCTGGCGGCCGAGGCCGCCTAAGACGCGAATGGCGAATGGGGGGTAGCGAATAGTCGCTGCTCCCGATCGCGCCGCTCGCTATTCGCCACTCGCTACTCGCAGGTTTCTCATGGCCACCTTCCACTTCGATCTCGTCTCTCCGGAAAAGCTCGCGTTCTCGGGCGAAGTCGACCAGGTCGACGTTCCCGGCGTCGAGGGTGACTTCGGCGTGCTGGCTGGTCATGCGCCGGTCGTGGCTGCGATTCGCCCGGGCATCCTCACCATCACCACGGGTGGCAAGCACGAGAAGGTCATCGTGCTCGGCGGTCTCGCCGAAGTTTCCGAAAAGGGCCTGACCGTGCTCGCCGACGTCGCGACATCGCTGGACGAGCTCGATCGCGCCCAGTTCGCCGAGACCATCTCGGAGATGGAAGAAAAGCTGAAAGAGCACGAGGGCGACGAACTCGATCGGGCGATCGAGTGGCTCGACCACTACAAGAGCATCCAGCAGCAGGTCAGTTCGACCGCGATGCACTAATCGCTGCGTCGCGCTTGCGACCGCGGCACGTCGCGCCGACCTCTCGAGAAACTGTAATAAAATCAGCGCTCGTCACTGCCGTGGCGGGCCCTGAAACTTTGTTGCACCGCGCCGGAGATAGCGGCATTCTGCGCCCGCGAATTTGTTCCGGGGCGGGCAGCAGATGAAACGCAAGATCGCAGCGATTTTCGCAGCCGATATTGCCGGTTACTCGAGGCTGGTCGCGGAGGATGAAGAGGAGACGCTGCGGCGTCTGGCCTCCTATCGCCTGGTCGTCGACGATTTCATCGCCAAGGCCGGCGGGCGCATCTTCAATACCGCCGGCGACGCGGTGCTCGCGGAATTCCCGAGCGCGGTGGAAGCGGTGCGCTGCGCGATCGACATCCAGGAATCCCTGCGAACCCGCAACATGGCCTATCCGCCGAGCCGGCAGATGTCGTTCCGCATCGGCATCACCATCGGTGACGTCGTGGAGCGCGACGGCGATCTGCTCGGCGACGGCGTCAACATCGCAGCAAGGCTCGAAGGGCTCGCCGAGGTCGGCGGCATCTGCGTCTCCCGTGCGGTGCATGAACAGGTCGCCAACAAGCTGTCGGTGCAGTTCGCCGATATCGGTGCGCAGGAGGTGAAGAACATCCCGACGCCGGTGCACGCCTACATGGTGGCGATGCGGCGCGAGGACGGCACTTATGCCACGCCGCAGGTGAAGAAGGTCGCGAAGGCATCGCCCACGCCGAACTGGATGTGGCCGCTGGTCGTCGGCGTGGTCTCCGTCGTCGCGATCGGCGTCGGCGGCTTCCTCTACTTCACCAAACTCGAGACCGCGGAGGTCGGCTCGACCCCGGCAACGTCCACCGCAGCAGCACCGGGCTCAAGTCCGGTCGCCGTGCCATCACCCAGCCCGACGCCGACCCAGGCGGCTGCCGCTACGCCGCCGGCGGCAGCCCGCGGCAAGATCCCCGTGGACGCAGTGCCGTTCATCGGCGAGCGCCAGCGTGCCTTTCTCAGCAACGAATATTCGGCCGCCGGAGATTACAAGGCTTATGCCCTGAACATCGGCGGATTCTTCGGCTCCGCGCTCAATCAGCCGACCGAGGAGGCCGCGCGCAACGGCGCCGTCGACCAATGCCAGAAGCGCGCGGACGCCGCGCAATCGCCGCGGCGCTGCGAGCTCTACGCTGTCGGCAACAAGGTGGTGTACAGCCACGGCAGTCCGCCGATGCCGCCGCAGCCCTGGTTTCGGCACGACGCCATCACCGAGCGCGCATTTGTGCCGAAGGATTTGCCGATGGTGCGTGAGCAAGCCAGAACCCGGCTCGAAAATATCTACGTGCAGGCGGCGAAATCGCGCTCGGTCGCGCTCGGCCCGGGCGGACAATATTTCTGGGCGCTGGGAGCAACCTCTGTCGGCGACGCGGCGCGGCGTTCGCTGGAATCCTGCGGCGCGTTCGCGGGCGCGCCCTGTATGACTGTGGTGGTCGACGACGTCTTCGTCGTGCCGATCCCAACCCTGCTCAAGGCCAATGGCTTCTTCCACGCCGCGAGCAATTCCTCGATCGTCGCCGATGCGCGCGACGACGTCGCACGCAAGCTCGGCGACGGCATGGGCTGGAATGCGGTTGCGGTCGGCACCGCGGGCCGTCCGGGTCTCGGCCTGAAGGCTGCCAATGAGCAGTCCGCGATCAACTCCGCGCTCGCCGACTGCGTCAAGCACGACAGCGACTGCCACGTGATCGCGATCGGCCCGTTTACGGTGGGGCCGATGAATTAGCTGGAAATCCGGCTGTGAGTGCGCGGCTGTCTTGCAGCTCCATGCATCTGCGACGAGCGGAGGGTGATCCGTTACGTCGCGATGATCTATTAAAACCATTGCAGCGTGGACTGTTATCGATACCATGGTCATTGCCAGCCGGGGCGGGCCAAATCGCATCGGCAGAGGAAGTTTGCTGGTCCTGATCCGGCGGCGTGAGAATCTAGCAAAGACCGCGTTGAGATGAAACGAACTCGGACGACGACCAGAAAGGCGCCCAAGCGGCCAGCGACCATGGCTGAGGTGGCGGTGCGGGCGGGCGTTTCCGCCATGACCGTCTCGCGTGCGTTGAAGAGCGACGGCGCCGTCTCCGAGGAGACACGGCAGCGAATCCTCGCTGCTGTCGAAGAGCTCGGATATGTGCTCGACCTGTCTGCGGGCGCATTATCCTCGAAGCGGACGGGCTTCGTGGCGGCCCTCATCCCCTCCATCAACAACTCCAATTTCTCGGACACTGCGCGCGGCATCACCGAGGCGATCGAAGGCCAGGGGCTTCAGATGCTTCTCGGCTACACCGACTACGATATCGACAAGGAAGAGCAACTCGTGCGGGCCATGCTGACTCGCCGGCCCGACGGGATCATCGTCACCGACGGCCGGCACACGCCGAAGGCGCGGCGGATGCTGCAATCCGCCGGCATTCCGGTGGTCGAGACCTGGGATTTGCCTGCCGACCCGATAGACCATGTCGTGGGCTTCTCCAACGCCGAAGCCTCGCGCGCGCTCGTGCATCGGCTTTACCAGAAGGGCTACCGCAACATTGCCTTCATCGGCGGCGCCAGCCGGCGCGACACGCGCGGCGCCGATCGCCGGCTCGGCTACAAGCGAGCCGTCGAGGAGCTCGGCCTGCCGGTCGGACGTACGATCTCGTTCGGCAATCCGCCAATCTCCATGCAACAGGGTGGCGAGGCCATCGTCCAGCTCATCGAGCAATGGCCGGATGTGGACGCCGCCGTTTGCGTCTCCGACCTGTCTGCCTTTGGCGCGATCATGGAATGCCACCGCCGCGGTTGGGCAGTCCCCGGCCGGATCGCGGTGGCCGGCTTCGGCGACTTCGAGGTTTCGCGTTGTTCCTGGCCGAGGATCACGACCGTCGCCGTCGATTGCCGCAATATCGGACTGGAAGCCGGCAGCGTCCTGTTACGCGCCATCGACGACATCAGGGATGGTCGCAGACCAGGGCCCGAGACGTTGATCGTCCCCTTTGAGGTCATCGAGCGCGAAAGCACCTGAGTCCGGCTTGACAGCGTCGCTCGACCGGATAGTGTTATCGATAACAAATATGACGCCATAATGGATCACGATGGCCGGGCGCCTGGTCATCGGTTGGGAGCACCTCCCAACCGATCGCGGTCGGCTGGCGATTTCGGGAGGAACCAGGGATGGCACCGGGTGCACTGCGCTTCGATGGGGTCGTCAAGTCGTTCGGCGGCACTCGCGCGCTCAAAGGCGTCAGCTTCGGCGTCAAGCGCGGCGAAGTCGTCGCCCTGCTCGGCGAGAACGGCGCGGGCAAGTCGACCCTCATCAAGGTGCTCGGCGGCATCCATCGTCCGGACGCCGGCGCGGTGACGATCGCAGGCGAGCCCTATCACCATGCGCCCGGCGGCCGCGCCGACCACCAACCCGTCGCCTTCATCCATCAGGATCTCGGCCTGGTCGAATGGATGACGGTGGCGGAGAATGTCGGGCTCGCCCAGGGCTTTCCGCGCGCGCGGCCGTTCGGCCTCATCGACTGGCGCAGCGCCGAGGCGCGCGCGACCAGGGCGCTCGCGCTCGTCGGCTGCGATATCGACCCGACCACGCGCGTTGCGAACCTGTCGCGCACCGAGAAGTCGCTGGTCGCCATCGCCCGCGCGCTCGTCGTCAATTGCGATTTCCTCGTGCTCGACGAGCCGACGGCGAGCTTGCCTGCCGATGAGGTGGAGCGCCTGTTCGCGGCGCTGCGGCGTCTGCGCGAACAGGGCGTAGGCATGATCTATGTGTCACACCGGCTCGACGAGATCTTCCGCATCGCTGACCGCGTCGTCGTGCTGCGCGACGGCCAGCTCGTCGGCGAGAAGGCAATCGGCGAGACTTCGCCCGAAGATCTGGTGCGGCTGATCGTCGGCAGGCCCCTGCTCGACATGTTCGAGAAAGCGGCTTCCCACTCCGGCAAGACCCGCGTCACGGTGCGCGGACTGACCACCCCGAAGTCCGGCCCCGTGGATTTCGACGTGCGCGAGGGCGAACTCCTCGGCCTCGTGGGCTTGCGCGGCGCGGGTCAGGAGGACGTCGGCCGCGCGCTGTTCGGCGCGGTCGCGCATCGCGGCGAGATCCTGGTCGACGGCACGGCGCCGGATCTGTCCAGCCCGATGACGGCCATGGCCGGCGGCATTGGTCTGGTCGCGCGCGACCGAACGGAGGAATCGATCGCAGCGTCGTTGTCGATCCGCGAGAATGCCTTCCTCAACCCGGGCGCCTCGGGACGCGGCCTGTTCGATGTGCTCGCACCACGCCGCGAGGCGGAAGAGGCGGTCAAGCTCGGCGCCCTCGTGGGCCTGCGGCCCAATGATCCGCATCTCGCGATCGAGGGTCTGTCCGGTGGCAACCAGCAGAAGGTCGTCGTCGGCCGTTGGCTCGCCACGGGCCGCAAGCTGCTTGTGGCCGAGGATCCGACTGCCGGCGTCGACGTCGGCGCCAAAGCCGAGATCTATCGGCTGATCGCGCGCGCCATCACCGAAGGACTTGCTGTCGTCGTCGTCTCCACCGATTTCGAGGAAGTTGCGCATATCTGCCATCGCGCGCTCGTCTTCAACCGCGGCCGGATCATCACCGAGATCGCAGGAGACAGACTGACGACCGAAGCCCTGATCACTGCCGCGTCGGCCTCCGAGGCCGCGTAAGGGACAATCGCACGGACTTACGAGAGGTCCGCCGGGAGGAACGTATGGGAATGAATTCGATCGAATCGAACGCACTGGAACCGACGCGCGCGGATCTCGCCGGCGCGTCGCGGTCGCAGAAGGTCACGCGGCTGCTGCCGGTCTACGGCCTGCCGATCATCACGGCAGCGCTGATCGCGCTGTTCTCGATCCTGTTGCCCAACACGTTTCCGACGCTGCTCAACCTGCGCTCGATCGTTTCCGACAAGTCGATCATCGCCATGCTGTCGCTTGCGGCGATGATCCCGATGGCCGCGGGCAAGATCGACCTCACGGTCGGTTATGGTATCGTGCTCTGGCACATCCTGGTGATCAGCCTGCAAGTCGCCTTCGGCCTGCCCTGGCCGGTCGCGGTTCTCGTCGTCATCTGCCTCGGTGCCTTCACCGGCCTCCTCAACGGCCTGCTGGTCGAAGTCGCGCGCATCGACAGCTTCATCGCCACGCTCGGCACCGGTACGGTGCTTTATGCGCTCGCGCTTTGGCACACTGGCGGCCGGCAGGTCGTCGCGATGCTGCCGGATGGGTTCCTTGCCCTCAACGGCACGATGGTGTTCGGCTTGCCGATCACCGGCTTCTACGTGCTCGTGCTCGCGGTGGCGATGTGGCTGATGTTCGAATATCTGCCGCTCGGCCGCTACATCTACGCGATCGGCGCCAATCCGAAGACGGCCGCGCTCAACGGCATTCCGGTGCAGCGCTTTACAGTCGGTGCCTTCATGGCGTCGGGCATCCTCACTGCTGTCACCGGCGTTCTGCTCGCCTCGAAGCTGCGCATCGGCCAGGCAAGCGTTGGCCTCGAATATCTCCTGCCCGCCCTCGTCGGCGCCTTCCTCGGTTCGACCACCATCAAGCCCGGCCGCGTCAATGTCTGGGGCACCATCGTCGGCGTCGCGGTGCTCGCGGTCGGCATCGCCGGCATTCAGCAGTTCGGCGGCTCCTTCTGGGTCGAGCCGCTCTTCAACGGCCTCACCCTGCTCGCCGCAATCGGAATGGCCGGATACGCGCAGAGGAAGCGCGGTGCCGTTGCGAAGGTCCCGGTCGGCGCACCCGATCGCAAGGCTTGAAACAGCCATTGAAGGAGTTCGTGGCCGGCAGCAAGCCGGCCACAACGGAAAGCCCGGCGAAGAGCCGGCGAAAAAACGAAACGGCAATTAAACCCAAGGAGAACGCTCTATGTTGCATTCGATGATAAGAACCGGCGCTGTCGTCGCCGGCCTCGCATTTGGTCTTGCGTCCGCCCACGCCGATTCGCTCGCGGACGCCAACGCATTCGTTGGCAAATATGCGTCCAAGGTCGACAAATGGGACGGTCCGACCACCGCTCCGAAGATCGCCAAGGGCAAGACCATCGTCGTACTCGCTTCCGACATGAAGAACGGTGGCGTGCTCGGCGTCACCAAGGGCATCGAGGAGGCCGCGAAGGCCGCCGGCTGGACCGTGCGCACGCTTGATGGCGCCGGCTCGGTCTCCGGTCGCACCGCCGCCTTCGGCCAGGCCATGACGCTCAAGCCCGACGGCCTGGTGATCTGCGGCTTCGACGCGGTCGAACAGAAGCCCGGCATGGAGGCGGCCAAGGCTGCCAAGATTCCGATGGTTTCGTGGCACGCGGCTCCCGTGATCGGCCCCGTTCCCGAAGCCGGCGTCTTTGCCAACGTGACGACCGATCCGATGGCCGTCTCCACCGCTGCGGCCAACTGGGCCTTCGTCGATGCCAAAGGCAAGCCCGGTGTGATCATCTTCACCGACTCGACCTATGAGATCGCGATCGCCAAGGCGAAGAAGATGAAAGAGGTGATCGAGGCGCTCGGCGGCAAGGTTCTCGAATGGGTCGATACGCCGATCGCCGAAACCTCGGCGCGCATGCCGCAGCTCACCACCTCTCTCCTGCAAAAGCACGGCGCCGCCTGGACGCATTCGCTCGCGATCAACGACCTCTACTACGACTTCATGGCGCCTTCGCTTTCTGCGGCCGGCATCAAGGGCACCGGTGCGCCCATCAATGTCGCCGCGGGCGACGGCTCCGAAAGCGCCTATCAGCGCATCCGCTCCGGCGCCTACCAGGCCGTCACCGTAGCCGAGCCGCTGAATCTCCAGGGCTGGCAGCTCGTCGACGAATTGAACCGCGCCATCGCCGGAGAGAAATGGTCGGGCTATGTCTCGCCGCTGCATGTGGTGACCAAGGCCAATGTCGAGTTCGACGGCGGCCCGACCAATACGTTCGACCCGGGCAACGGCTATCGCGACGCCTACAAGAAGGCTTGGGGTCTCTAAGCTTCCTCCGCCGAACACGGCATGGCCGTGCTCCCTCGGCGGTCGGCCACAAGCTGACCGCCGATTTTTCTTCCACTCCATCAGACAGACGAGCGAATACCGATGTTTATCCGTTGCGCTTTTTTCAGTGGCCGCATCAAGCCGGGACGCGAAGCCGAATTCACCTCCTATGTCCGCGAGAAGCTTGTGCCGCTGTGGACGCGCTTTCCCGGTGCCGAGGAGGTTCGCGTGCTGCGCCAGGAGGAAAGTGACAGCGATGCCCAGCGTTACGAGATGGTGCTCGCGATCCGCTATCCATCGCGCGAGGCGATCGAGCAGGCGCTCGCCTCGCCGGTTCGCTTCGAGAGCCGCGAAGTCACCAAGGGGCTGACCGAGATGTTCGACGGCTCCATCTTCCACACGGTCTTCAAAGCCGATGACTTCGCGTTGCCGACCGACTGATCGCGGAGATCTTACGCCGTGAGCACTTACGACATTCTCGACCAGCGCTTTCAGGCGCTGATCATCGGACATGCTAAGCTCGACAGGCTCTGGACCGGCAGCCGCTGGGCCGAGGGCCCGGTCTATGTACCATCAGCCAAGTCGCTGCTGTGGTCCGACATTCCCAACGATCGCGTGTTACGCTTCGACGAGACTGACGGCTCGGTCTCGGTGTTCGAAAGCCCCTGCGGCTATCACAACGGTCATAGCCGCGATGCGCAGGGACGTGTGATCGCCTGCGAACATGGCGGCCGCCGCATCTCGCGGCTGGAGCCCGATGGCCGTTGGGTGGGATTGGTCGAACGCTTCGACGGAAAACGCTTCAACTCTCCCAACGATGTCGTGGTCAAGTCGGACGGAACCATCTGGTTCTCTGATCCGACCTACGGCATCGACAGCGAATACGAAGGGCATGCCGGGCCAAGCGAGATCGGCGCCAGCAACGTCTATCGTTTCGATCCGGCAAGCGGGGCGCTGTCGGCGGTTGTGACAGACATGGTGAAGCCGAACGGCCTCACCTTCTCGCCCGACGAGCGGCTGCTCTATGTCGCCGAAACCGGCGCGACGCACGTGCCGGGCTTACCGGCGGTGATCCGGGCCTATGACGTTGCGCCAAGCGGGCTTGGGGTCGGCGAGGGACGCATCTTCGCGACCTCGCCGGCCGGATTCTATGACGGATTCCGCGTCGACCGCAGCGGTAATATCTGGACGTCGACGGCGGATGCCGTGGCCGTCTATGCGCCCGACGGCGCGCTGATCGGACGCATTCCGGTGCCTGAGATCGTTTCAAACCTGACCTTCGGCGGACCAAAGCGAAACAGGCTCTACATCACCGCGCAGACATCGCTCTACGCGATCTTCGTCAACGCGCACGGATTGTCCTGAGCCCGCGAGGGGGCGCATCAAGCGGGCGGCGTGCGCGCCGCCCAGAATTCCATCAGCGCGGCCTGGTCCATCGCGCCGCACCCGATCGCGGTCAGCAGCCGATGGATCTCGGCGCAAACGACGGTCATCGGCATCGCGATGCCCGTCTGGCGCGCAAGATCCTGTGCGCCGTTGAGATCCTTCACCATGTTGTCGATGCGACCCGTCGGACGATAGTCGCGCGCAGCAAAGCGCGGCATGTATTCCTGGAGGATCGCGCTGTCGGCCCGGCCGCCGCGCAAGGCCAGAGGAATTTTTGTAGCATCGACGCCGGAAGCCTCCGCCAGCGCCGTCGCCTCGGCCACCGCGACGAAATTGAGCGCGCACAGAACCTGGTTGATCAGTTTCGTTGTCTGTCCCGCGCCACACGGGCCCATATGCGTGAAATTCGAGGCGACCTCGGCGAGCACCATCCGCGCCTCCGCGACATCGGCAGCATCCCCACCGGCCATGCAGGTCAACTGGCCGATCAGGGCCTTCGGCGCGCCGCCCGACAGAGGACTGTCGACCCAGCGTGGCCCGGCTGCGGCCGCGTCCCTCGCCAGCGCGCGCGTGGATTCCGGGTCAATCGACGACATGTCGATGATGAGGGTGCCCTTCCGCGCGCCTTCGGCAACACCCGCCGGCCCGAACATTGCAGCTCGCACGATCTTGGACGAGTTGAGGCTGAGGATCACGGCATCGGCTTCGACCGCGGCCTTCGCAGCAGAGCTTGCCGCAGTCGCACCGTGTTCGACGAGAGACGCGACCTTCGCAGGATCGAGATCGAACACCAACAATCGGGTGCTGGTTTGAGCAAGCCGAGCTCCGATTGCGCCGCCCATGGCGCCGGCGCCGATCAATGCGACTGAACCAGGCATTTCGACATCTCCACGGTGAGTTTCGACGACACGCCTCAGAGCGAGGCCGTGATGCCGCCATCGACATAGAGCACATGTCCGTTGACGAAGGAGGACGCGGCCGAAGCGAGGAAGACGCAGGCGCCGACGAGTTCCTCGACCTTGCCCCAGCGGCCCGCCGGGGTGCGCTTTTCGAGCCAGGCCGAGAACGCAGCATCCGCAACCAGCGCGGCATTGAGCGGCGTATCGAAATAGCCGGGCGCGATCGCGTTGACCTGAAGGCCGTGCTTCGCCCAGTCCGTCGCCATGCCTTTGGTCAGATTTCCGACGGCTCCCTTCGTCGCTGTGTAGGGCGCAATCGACGGGCGCGCGAGTGCGGTTTGCACGGACGCGATGTTGATGATCTTGCCGGCGCCACGCGCGATCATGTGGCGGGCGCAGGCCTGACCGACATTGAAGACCGAGGCGATGTTCGTTTGCAGCAGGCGCTGGAACGCGTCTGCGGGGAAATCCTCGAGCGGTGCGCGGTGTTGCATGCCCGCATTGTTGACGAGAATGTCGATGGGCCCGATGTCGGCCTCGAAGCGATCGACAGCCGCGCGGGAAGCGGCGTGGTCGGCGGCATCGAAGGCAAGGGTTCGCGTGCCCGCGATGGAACTGGCGGCGGCGGCAAGCTTGGCCTCGTCGCGACCGTTGAGAACGACCTCCGCACCGGCCTCGGACAGGCCGCGCGCAAGCGCAAAGCCGATGCCTTGCGAAGATCCCGTCACCAGCGCTCTGCGCCCTGTCAGATCGAACAAGTTGATCGCCACCCTGTTTCCTCTTCTTGCGTCTCGACATCTATCATTCGCCGCACTATGTTATCGATAACATTTCCTGTCAAGACGAGGCCGAAGAGGAGCGCTCCCCCACATGTCGAAGCCCGAAATCCTTCAGATGGGCCCCTATCCGGAATGGGATCAGCTCCCGCTCGATGAAGCCTACACAGTCCACCGCTATTTCGAGGCGGCTGACAAGCATGCCCTCCTTGACGCAGCCGGAGCGTGTGTGCGAGCCATCGCCACGCGTGGCGAACTCGGCGCAGGTGCCGAGCTCATCGCGGCATGTCCGAAGCTTGAAATCATCTCGATCTACGGCGTCGGTTTCGATGCCGTGCATCTGGACAGCTGCCGGTCGCGCGGTGTCCAAGTCACCAATACGCCGGACGTGCTGACGAAGGACGTGGCCGACATCGCGATCGCGATGATGCTCGCACAATGGCGCGGCGTGAACGGTGCCGAGCGCTGGGTGCGCGATGGATCATGGGCCGCCAAGGGACTCTATCCCTTGAAGACACGCGCCTGGGGCAAGCGCGCAGGCATCCTTGGCCTCGGCCGCATCGGGTTTGAAGTGGCACGCCGGCTGACCGGCTTCGACATGGACATCGCCTATTCGGACATCGAGGCGAAGCCATACGCCAAGGATTGGACCTTCGTCGCCGACCCGGTCGCCCTCGCCGCAGGTTCGGATGTCCTCTTCGTCACGCTCGCCGCCTCGGCAGCGACCCGGCACATCGTCGGGCCTGCGGTTCTTGATGCGCTCGGACCCAACGGCCTCCTCATCAACGTCTCGCGCGCCTCCAACATCGACGAAGCGGCGCTCATCTCGGCGCTTGCGAGCGGCAAGCTCGGCGCAGCGGCGCTCGATGTCTTCGAAAGCGAGCCGAACCTGAACCCGCGATTCCTGGAGCTGCCGAATGTACTCCTGCAGCCTCACCACGCCTCCGGGACGGTCGAGACCCGCAAGGCCATGGGCCAGTTGATGCGCGACAATCTCGCCGCGCATTTCGCTGGCCGCGCGCTGCCCAGTCCGGTCCTCTAACTTCTTTCGTTTGTCAGGGTCTGATGAAAGCCGTCGTCATTCACGTCACCCCACGAAGTGGAGGACCCGAGCGGTCGCGACCGCGCTAGCCGAATGTCCGTTTGCGCACCAACCGCGGTACCGACGACGGTGCGTTCCCTCCCCCGCAAGGGGGGAGGGAACGAGAAAGCGGCGCCCTCCTCACACGCAAATTTCCGGCAAAATTCTCTCATCATTTCAACCCCCGTTCTACTGTGCATGGGGTTGTTTTCGCGTTCTCATTTGGCGAAGGGCGCGAACTGCTCTGCCACTGCCCGGTAGACCTCGCGGCGGAACGGCACCACGATATCGGCGACACGGTCGAGGCGCTCCCAGCGCCAGGCGTCGAACTCGGCGGGCTGGCCGTTGCGCGGCGTCAGCGGGTCGATCTCGTCGTCCTTGCCGGTGAAGCGCAGCGCGAACCATTTCTGGCGCTGGCCGCGGAATTTTGCCAGCCGATGCGTCTGCGGTCCGTCATAGGGCGGGAATTCGTAAGCGTACCAGTCGGTCTCGCCGAGATAACAGGCGCTGACGACGCTGGTCTCCTCCCAGAGCTCGCGCATGGCGGCATCGCGCAAATTCTCGCCTTCGTCGACGCCGCCCTGCGGCATCTGCCAGTCGAGGCCCGGCAGGATGATCTCGGGGCCGTCGCCCTTGAAGCGGTGGCCGATCAGCACATGGCCGTCGGCATTGAACAGCGCGATCCCGACATTGGGACGATAGGGTTTTTCGTTGGTCACGCCTGCATCTCTCATTGTCAGTCCAGCCGGTGCCTTAGCACCAAAGCCGGGATGACAATTTGAATTAGTCATCGGCGAGCGCGGAAAATTCCTTCACCACGCGCTCATAGACCGGGCGCTTGAACGGGATGATCAGTTCGGGAAGGTTTTTCATCGGCTCCCAGCGCCAGCTGACGAATTCGGCCTTGTGGCCGCCACCGCCGGGCTTCTCGACGTTGATCTCGCTGTCCTTGCCGATGAAGCGCACCGCGAACCATTTTTGGCGCTGGCCGCGGTAGCGGCCCTTCCAGGCGCGGCCCGCGACCGTGCGGGGGATGTCGTAGATCAGCCAGTCCGGCACCTCGCCGAGCCGCTCGATCGAGCGCACGCTGGTCTCCTCATAGAGCTCGCGCTTGGCCGCCTCCCAATTGTCCTCGCCGGGATCGACGCCGCCCTGGGGCATCTGCCAGACGTGGCCGTCGTCGACATGCTCGATACCGCCGGCGCGGCGGCCGATGAACACCAGGCCCTTCGTGTTGATCAGCATCACCCCGACGCAGGTTCGGTAGGGCAGATCCTCGTAACGCGCCATGCCGCCAAACCTCTCGCGTACTGCCGGCCGGGCGAGGGACGCCGTGCCGTACCAATTCTTTGATTTAGCTGGATCTTGATTTCAGCATCGCGGTTGTCAATGGCACCAATAGGATACCCCGGTCGCTCAAGGTCTTGATCCAGGCGCCGACCCGCTCGATCGAGACGGGCAGCGCAGAAGCCGTGCCGATGGCAACGCCGCGCTCGCGGGCCACCGATTCCAGCTTGTTCAGGGCACGGTCGATCTCGTTCGCGGTCGGCACCGCGTCGAGCGCGATGTCGCCCTTGCCGAAGGGAACGGCGAGGCTTCCGGCCGCCTGCGGCGCGATGCTGCGCGGCGAGGTGCCGTCGTCGAAGAAGCCGAGCCCGCGCTTGGAGGCCTCGCGGATGATCGGCTGCATCGCCGCCTCCGTCGCGATGAAGCGGGCGCCCATGAAATTGGTGATTCCGGCATAGCCCTGCATCCGGCTCAGGTGCCAGTACAGGCGGTCGGTGTTCTGGTCGGGGGTGAGCGAGGTCAGCAGCGTCTGCGGGCCGGGATCGTTGTCCGGGAAGTCGTAGGGCTCCATCGGGATCTGCAGGAAGATCTCGTGGCGCTGGGCGCGGGCGCGCTCGGCCAGCTTTCCCGGATCGGATCCATAAGGCGTGAAGGCCAGCGTCACCGCGCCCGGCAGCTTCATGATCGCATCGGTGGTCTTGGCGGCGCCGACGCCGAGGCCGCCGATCACGATCGCGACGACCGGCATTTTCGCGGCCTTGGCGCGGTCGGCCTCGGCGGCATAGACGTTGAACGGCTTGAGATCGCCCGAGATCGCGGGGATCATGCCGTAGCGCGACTTCTCCAGCAGCTTTGGGTCGATCCCGGCCATGACGGGCGGGGCCGCGGAAGCCGCCTCGCCCTTGTCGGTGGGGTCGCCGGCGCCGATCACCACGTCGTGGCGGGCACCGGTCGAGCCGTCGATCATGGTGACGGTCTTCTGGTCGCCGGCGTGCTTCGGCGCTTCCTTGGTGTCGTGCTTGCTCTCTTGCTTGGCGTCCTGGCCGTGGCCGGCCGCGGGCTTCTCGTCGGTGGCCTTGGGATCGCGAATCGCGATCCGCGTCATCGGCTCGCCCCCGAGCGGGTCCTTGTTGAAGATGGCAAAGCCTGCAAAGGCGACCAGGAAAAGGCCGAGCATCACGGCGAGCAACTGCATGGCCGTGAAAGGCAGCCGCAGCCGCCGTTTCCGACGCGGCTTGTCCTGTCCGAGCGGGGCGCTCAGATCATCCGCCGTTTCAGTCATGCGAGATCCCGAATCACTTAGCCCGACGATACCACGGCGAGGTCAAGTGGCGGCAGGCCGGGATAGGCCGGGGAGGCCAGGAGTTCCACGCAAAAAGGGCGGCTCTCGGAGCCGCCCTTGTCGTCACGTCTCGCAGATCGCGGTTGGTGTGCCGCCTTAGTTTGCTGCCTTGGGCTTGTCGGCGGGCGCGGCCTTGTTGTCGCTGCTCGGCGTCGGCGCCGCGTTGGCGCTGTTCTTGATGCCGTGGAGCAGGTCGTCGGCCATCTTGAGCGCCTTGTCGTCCTTGGCGTCCGGCGGGACATAGGACTGCGAACCGGTCTTCTCGTCGCCGTCGTTCTTGAGGTGGCCGCGCAGCGAAGCTTCGCCCTTGGTGTCGGTGCGCGATTTCAACTCGTCCGGCACGTCCTGGAGCACTTCGATGTCGGGCACGATGCCCTTGGCCTGGATCGACTTGCCCGACGGCGTGTAGTAGCGCGCGGTGGTCAGGCGCAGCGCGCCGTTGCCCGAGCCGAGCGGGATGATGGTCTGCACCGAGCCCTTGCCGAACGAGCGCGTGCCGACGATGGTCGCGCGCTTGTGGTCCTGCAGCGCGCCGGCGACGATTTCCGACGCCGAGGCCGACCCGCCGTTGACGAGCACGATGACCGGCTTGCCCTTGGTGAGGTCGCCCGCATGCGCGGTGCGGCGCTGGGTCTCCTCGGCGTTGCGGCCGCGGGTCGAGACGATCTCGCCCTTCTCCAGGAACGAGTCGGAGACGGTGACGGCCTCTTCGAGCAGGCCGCCCGGATTGTTGCGGAGGTCGATGATGTAGCCCTTGAGCTTGTCGCCGATCTGGGTCGAGAGGTTGGCAACCTCCTTCTTCAGGCCTTCGGTGGTCTGCTCGTTGAAGGTGGTGATGCGGATATAGGCGATGTCGTCGGCCTCGACGCGCGCGCGCACCGAACGGACGCGGATGTTGTCGCGCACCAGGGTCACGTCGATCGGATTGTCCTGGCCCTTGCGGATGATCTTGAGCTTGATCTTGGTGTTGACGGGGCCGCGCATCTTCTCGACCGCCTGGTTCAGGGTCAGGCCCTGCACCGCCTCGTCGTCGAGATTGGTGATGATGTCGTTGGCCATGACGCCGGCGCGCGAAGCGGGCGTGTCGTCGATCGGCGAGACCACCTTGATCAGGCCGTCTTCCATCGTGACCTCGATGCCGAGGCCGCCGAACTCGCCGCGGGTCTGCACCTGCATGTCGCGGAAGCTCTTGGCGTCCATGTAGCTCGAATGCGGATCGAGGCCGGAGAGCATGCCGCTGATCGCGGATTCGATCAGCTTGGTGTCGTCGGGCTTCTCGACATAGTCGGAGCGCACGCGCTCGAACACGTCGCCGAACAGATTGAGCTGGCGATAGGTGTCAGCGGTCGCCGCGCGCGCGCTGGAGCCCATGAACACCGCGCGCGGCTGGGTCGCGAACAGCGTCAGCGCCGCACCGGTGGCCGCGCTGAGGAGGATAACTGAAGTCTTGCGCATCATCCGCGAACCTTCTCGCCTTCATTTGCGGCCCACCATGGGCCTGGATCGATTGGAGTGCCGTCTTTGCGGAACTCGACATACAGCACAGGCTGACTCGCGTTGGTGGCGAGAATGGAGGCGACTTGAGATGTCGACCCCATGGTCGCGACCGGCTCCCCCGTGAGCACGAACTGTCCGATGTTTACCGAAATGCGCTCCATCCCGGCGATCAGGACATGATACCCGCCCCCGGCATTGAGGATCAAGAGTTGTCCGTAGCTGCGGAACGGGCCGGCATAGACCACCCAGCCGTCGCATGGCGTTGTGACCTGCGAGCCGGGCTTGGTGGCCAGCGAAATGCCCTTCTGGACCCCGCCGACGCCATCGGAACCGCCAAAGTCCCTGATCTTGTTACCGTTAACCGGCAAAGGCAGGAGCCCCTTCGCCGAGGCGAACAGGATGGCCGGGCTGGTTCGGGAGCGATCCTTGAAGATGGCCGGGCCGGGCTTGGCACTAGCCGCTGCCTTGGCCTCCTTGGCTTCGGCCTGCTTGGCGGCCTCGGCGGCCTTCTCAGCCGCCTTGGCGGCGCTCTGCAGGTCCTGCTCCATCTTGGCGATCAGCCCCTGGAGATCGCCGACCTGTTTTGACAGCGTGATGGCGCGCGAATTTTCGGCGTCGAGGTCCTTCTCGCGCGAGGCCTGCTGGCGCTGCCGCTCGTCGACCAGGGCTGTGAGCCGGGTCTGGTCGCTGCGGATCTTGTCGCGGTCGGAGGCCAGCTGGTCGCGCTCGGCGGCCATGCTCTTGCGCAAGGTCACAAGCTCGCCGAGCTCGCCCGCGATCTTCTCGGCGCGGCTGCGCAATTCCGGCACGACAGCGCCGAGCAGTATTGCGGTGCGCAGCGATTGCAGCGCATCTTCCGGCCGCACCAGCAGCGCCGGCGGCGTGCGCCTTCCGGCTCGCTGCAGGGCCGCCAGCACCTCGACGATGTCGGCGCGGCGCGAGTCGAGCGAGGCGCGCGTTTCCTGTTCGCGGCCGTTCAGCGTCCGCAGACGCGCTTCGGCCTCGTCGATCTTGGTCTCGACGGTGCGGACATTGGCGGCGGTGTCGATCAGCTGCTGATTGAGCTGGGTGCGGTCCTGGCCGAGCGAGGCGATCTCGGCCTTCAGCTTGGCCTGCGCCTCCTCCGCGCTCTTCTGCCGGGCGCGCGCAGCTTCCAGCTCCTGCTCGCGCTGCTTGATGGCATCGGTCGAGATGACTGCGGTCTGGGGCGCCGGTGCCGCCGTCTGAGCTTGTGCGAGATTTTCTTCGGCGAAGAGGCTTGCGCCGGCGCAGCTCACCATCAGCAGCAAATTGAGGATCGGCGCTCGCATCTGTTGGGCAAGGTGCTCGTTATGGCGCGAATCACGCGCGATGATAGGGGTGGCCGGCCAGAATGGTGGCGGCCCGATAGAGCTGTTCCAGAAGCATGACGCGGACCATTTGATGCGGCCAGGTCGCGGAGCCGAATGCGATCGCGAGCTTGGCCTTACGGCGCAATTCGGGCGAAAGTCCGTCCGCCCCGCCGATCACGAAGATAGTATGACCGGCGCCTTCGTCGCGCCAGCGCCCGAGATTCCGTGCGAATACGGTGGAATCGAGGTTTTGTCCGCGCTCGTCCATCGCCACCAGGATCGACTTGTCCGGGATATGCGCGGAGATCGCGGCCGCCTCTTCGGTCATCCGCGTCGCGGCATCACGCGCGCGGCTCTCGGGGATTTCGTGGATGGTGAGCTCGCGGAATCCGAGCTTGCGGCCGGCCTCGTCGAACCGCTCGAAATAGCGCTCGGCAAGCTCCCGTTCCGGCCCCTGCTTCAGCCGGCCCACCGCGATGACAGCGACACGCATGATGTTTCAGAGTCGAGTTTTCGAGACCGCGCGCATTCGGCGCGCGCACGACGCTAGCATGCGCGTCGGCCGATTCGAAATCGGCCAGCAGCCTCCAAGATCGCGTTAGATCGCCTTCGCCGCCCCCGGGCCCTGCGTGTACAATCTCTCGAGATTGTAGAACTCACGGACCTCGGGTCTGAACACGTGCACGATCACTTCGCCGGAATCGATCAGCACCCAGTCGCAATTGGGCAAGCCCTCGACATGGATGTTCTTGATGCCGGTTTCCTTGAGGCTCTTCGTCACGTTCTCCGCGATCGCGCCGACGTGCCGGTTCACACGGCCCGTGGTGACGATCATGTAGTCGGAGTATGCCGATTTGCCGCGAAGGTCGATGGTGACCGTCTCTTCCGCCTTCATGTCCTCGAGGCGGGAGAGGATCAGGCTCAGCGTCTTGTCGGCGTCGGGTTGCGCCTTCAAGGCCGCAGCTTTGGTCGATGTTTTACGCGCCGGTTTCGTAGCCTTGGGTAAAACAGACTTTGACAATACAGACGTGGCCAGGGACCATTCCTTTCACTGTATCGCGAAGGCCGAATCCGGCCTTCGCTGGTTACACTACATCATGTGGGGTTAAGGGTTTCAATATGCCAGAGAGCCCGTAATTTCCCACATTCCGTCTCACTTCGTACCTTTCCAGCTCCCGTCCGGGTTCCGCAGGCCCGTCGAGGAGAGGTTGAGCTTCAACCCGGTCAGGAAGACCCAGGCCGGCGCCGGCCGGTCCGCAAGCAAGGCTGCCTCACTCTCCGGCAGGCGGTAGCGCGCGAGCGCCTGGGCGGCAGGGGAGGCGAGGGCGCGAAAACTCTGCGGCGGGCGATCGATCACTGCCATCGGGACCTGGGCGGCGATCCGCCGCCAGTCCTGCCAACGATGGAATTGAGCGAGGTTGTCGGCGCCCATGATCCAGACAAAGCGCAAGCCGGAGAAGCGGCGGCGCAACGTGTTGATCGTGTCGATGGTATAGCGGGTACGAATGACGGATTCGAGACAGCTTACCTCGATCCTGGGGTCATTGGCGACATCGCGCGCGGCCTGCATGCGCTCGCCGAGCTCATGCAGATTGCCGTTCTCCTTGAGCGGATTGCCTGGCGTGACCAGCCACCAGACGCGATCGAGTTGCAATCGCATCAAGGCGAAGCGGCTGATCGCGCGATGGGCCTGATGCGGCGGGTTGAACGAGCCGCCGAGCAGGCCGATACGCATCCCCTCGGTATGGGGCGGGACCGCTTGCGCCACGAAGCGCGGCACGACGAAATTGTTACTCAA
Organism: Bradyrhizobium sp. WYCCWR 13022; assembly: GCF_030435535.1. Classification (NCBI taxonomy): domain Bacteria; kingdom Pseudomonadati; phylum Pseudomonadota; class Alphaproteobacteria; order Hyphomicrobiales; family Nitrobacteraceae; genus Bradyrhizobium; species Bradyrhizobium sp. WYCCWR 13022. The sequence continues at coordinate 32,599 of NZ_JAUIZJ010000016.1, read as the reverse complement.
TGCCCGCCCGCCCCGCGACGTCTCTTACGGCCGCGTCTGCCCGGTGCCGTGAACGCGATATTTGAAGCTCGTCAATTGCTCGGCGCCGACAGGGCCACGGGCGTGGAAGCGGCCGGTGGCGATGCCGATCTCGGCACCGAAGCCGAACTCACCGCCGTCGGCGAATTGCGTCGAGGCGTTGTGCAGCACGATCGCGGAGTCGACTTCGCTGAGGAATTTCTTCGCGGCAGCGTCGTTCTCGCTCACGATCGCATCGGTGTGGTGCGAGCCGTGGTCCTGGATGTGCGCGATCGCGCCGTCGACGCCATCGACCACCTTCGCCGCGATGATCGCGTCGAGATATTCGGTGTCCCAATCGTCTTCGCTGGCAGGTTTTACGCGCGCATCTGTCTCCTGCACGGCGTCGTCACCGCGCACCTCGCAGCCGGCCTCGAGCAGCATCTCGACCAGCGGCTTCAGGTTTTTGCCGGCAGCGGCGCGATCGACCAGCAATGTCTCGGCCGCGCCACAGACGCCGGTGCGTCGCATCTTGGCATTGAGCACGATCGACTTCGCCATGGCGAGATCGGCGCTGGCATCGACATAGACGTGGTTGACGCCTTCGAGATGCGCGAACACGGGCACGCGCGCCTCCTGCTCGACGCGCGCAACGAGGCTCTTGCCGCCGCGCGGCACGATCACGTCGATCGAACCGTTGAGGCCGGACAGCATCATGCCGACCGCCGCGCGGTCGCGCGTCGGCACCAGCGTGATCGCAGCTTCCGGCAGTCCCGCTTCACGCAGACCCTGCACCAGGCACTCATGGATGGCACGACAGGAGCGGAAACTGTCGGAGCCGCCGCGCAGGATCACGGCATTGCCGGATTTCAGGCAGAGCACGCCAGCATCCGCCGCGACGTTCGGCCGGCTCTCGAAGATGACGCCAACGACGCCGAGAGGCACGCGCACGCGCTCGATGGTCATGCCGTTCGGCCGCTGCCAGCTCTCGGTGACGATGCCGACGGGATCGGCGATGCCGCGCACGACGGCGATGCCCTCAGCCATGCCTTCGACCCGCGCCGGCGTCAGCGTCAGGCGGTCGATGAAGGACGAGGTGGCATTGCCGGAGGCGCGCGCTTCGGCGACGTCCTCGGCATTTGCGGCGAGGATCGCTGCGGCGTTGGCGCGAATCGCCCGCTCCATGGCTTCCAGCGCCCGGTTCTTCTGCTCCGGCGGCGCCAGCGCCAGCACCCGCGCGGCGGCGCGGGAACGGGTGGCGAGATCGGACATCAGCGCCAAGAGATCGGCGGTTCGATCGGCATTGCCGTCAACGGCTTTCAGGGGGGCGGCCATGAGAGTTCAACCTTCTGCTAAGGCGGTGTCCTAGCACGGAAATCCCGCTTTTGCGAAGGGCGGGGCGGGTATGGCAGGGGTACGGTCGTGGATACCGGGTCGGCCAATGGCCTGGCGGGACCGGAGGTGGGACCGATCCTTGCCGGACGCTCAAATATCAATAAATATCATTATCTGATAACGGAGCCGTCCATGGCGAGCAGCTACAGCATTGGCAAGCATTTCGAGGACCTGATCGACAATCTGGTCGAGAGCGGCCGCTACGCTACCGCGAGCGAAGTCATGCGCGAAGGTCTTCGGCTGGTCGAGGAGCGCGAAGAGCGGCGCAGGATCAAGCTGGAGGCGCTACGGGAGGAAATCCAGAAGGGGTTTGACAGCGGACCGATGGAGGAAGTCGACATTCAGGAATGGATGAACGACATCAAGGCGCGGGGACGGCAACGGTTGGCCGCGCGCAAACGTGGCGAATAGATTCCGCAAAGCTCCACAAGCAGACATCGATCTCGATTCGATCTGGGACTTCATTGCTTCGGACAGCATTCGGGCCGCCGAGAACCAGATCGGGCGCATCGGTGAGATTTTCGAGATGCTGGTGGAGAATCCGCTGGCCGGAAGAGATCGACGAGAATTGCGTGCCGGCTTGCGCAGCTTCCCAGTCGGCAATTACGTGATCTTCTATGTCCCGTTGCCTGATGGCATTGAGATCGTCCGCGTCATGCACGGCCGCCAGGACATCGGCGCCGACGACATGCAATAGCCGGCCTTACCCGCCCACCACCAGGTCGTCGCGGTGAATCATCTCGGAGCGCCCGCTGATGCCGAGGATGGTCATCACATCAGGGGAGGAGCGGCCCTTGATCCGCTCGGCGACCTCGGCGTCATAGGCGATCAGGCCGCGGCCGACCTCGCTGGTATCGGGGCCGCGGACGATTACGGCATCGCCGCGGGCGAACTGGCCCTCGACCTTGATCACGCCGGCCGGCAGCAGGCTGGCGCCGGCGCGCAGCGCCGTCACCGCGCCCGCATCGATCGTCAGCGTGCCCTTGGGCTCCAGCGTGCCCGCGATCCAACGCTTGCGCGAGGTGATGGGGTTGGCCGGCGTCAGGAACCAGGTGCAGCGTCCGCCATTGGCGATCGCCTGCAGCGGATGCTCGATCTTGCCGGATGCAATCAGCATGTGCGTGCCGCCTGTCGTGGCGATCTTGGCCGCCTCGACCTTGGTGCGCATGCCGCCGCGCGACAGTTCGGATTCGGCGTCTCCCGCCACCGCCTCGATCTCCGAGGAGATGCTCTCGACCACCGGGATCAGTTTTGCGTTCGGATTGTTCTTTGGTGGGGCGTCGTAGAGGCCGTCGATGTCGGAGAGCAGCACCAGCAGATCTGCGCTCGCCATTGTGGCGACGCGCGCAGCGAGGCGGTCATTGTCGCCGTAGCGGATCTCGTTGGTTGCGACCGTGTCGTTCTCGTTGATGACAGGGATCGCGCGCCACTCCAGCAGCTTGCCGATGGTGGAGCGCGCGTTGAGATAGCGGCGACGCTCCTCTGTGTCCTGGAGGGTGACGAGAATCTGGCCGGCGCCGATGCCGTGGGCGCCGAGCACCTCGGACCAGATCCGCGCCAGCGCGATCTGGCCGACGGCGGCGGCTGCCTGGCTCTCCTCCAGCTTCAGCGGACCGCGCGGCAGCTTGAGCCGGCTGCGGCCGAGCGCGATCGAGCCCGAGGACACCACGAGCACGTCGCGGCCCTCCTTGTGCAGCTTGGCCATGTCGTCGGCGAGCGCGGCCAGCCAGGACGCCCGCACCTCGCCCCTGTCGGAATCGACCAGCAGCGCGGAGCCGACCTTGACGACGATGCGGCGGAATTGACTGAGTTCGGGGCTGGCCATGTGGGTATGTGTCGGCGCCAACAGGACGGAATTGCTCTGGAAACGGCGGAGCGACGGGCGGCGCCGGTGAGGCCTGCTTTTGCAGCAGGACGATGGCCGGCGCAAGGCGGCCGGGGTGGGAAACGGGACCAATGTCGGTCTTGTCTCGCAGGCCCGGCTGGCTCTAATGGCCGCCAACCATAACGGGCTGGAAAGGGGAAACGCATGGATCGCCGCACATTCATGGCCGGATGTCTCGGTCTGCCACTGCTGGCGCAGGTTAGCGAGGCGCAAGCGCAGGCCGGGTTGACCAAGATCATCTTCCCGTTCGCGGCAGGCGCCGGCGGCGACACGCTGTGTCGGCTGATCGGGCAAGAGATTGCCCCGGTGCTGCAACGGACCATCGTGGTCGAGAACCGCACCGGCGGCGACGGCCTGATCGGCATCAAATCGGTGAAGGGTGCCAGCCCTGATGGCAGCATGGTGCTGGTGACGACGGGGCCGACCATGTACCTGCTGCCGATGGTGGAGACGACGCCGAGCTTCGACACGGCGAAGGATTTCATGCCGGTGTCGCTGCTCGCGCGGTTCGAGTTCGCCGTCGTGATCGGCCCGGAGATTGATGCCTCCGATTTCAAGGGATTCGTCGCCTGGCTGAAGGCGCATCCCGACAAGACCTCGTTCGGTGTGCCGAGCAACGGCACCATTCCGCATTTCATGGGCTCCAAGCTCGAGAAGGATCTCGGAATTCCCCTGACGCGCGTGCCCTATCGCGGCAGCGCGCCAATTCTCAACGACATCATCGGCGGCCACATCGCGTTCGGCATCACGACCCTGGCGGACGCGCTGCCGCAGCATCGCGCCAAGGGCGTGAAGATCGTCGCTGTCTCGAGCGCGGAGCGTTCGCCGTTCGCACCCGAGGTGCCGACGCTGAAGGAGAATGGCATCGATCTCGTTGCGGATGCCTGGTACGGCATGTGGCTCCCGGCCGGCAGCCCGCCGGAATTCGCCAGCAAGCTCGGCGCGGCCGCGAGTGCGGCGCTTGCCAAGCCCGACGTGAAGGAGAAGCTCACCGCGATCGGCCTGATCCCGGTCGGCTCGACTCCGGAGGGATTGACCAAGGAGCTCGCCGCCAACACGGCATTCTGGCAGCCGATCGTGAAGGCGACCGGGTACAGGATCGAGAATTGAGCCTCTTCCCCCGTTATTGCGAGGAGCCCTTGCGACGAAGCAATCCAGAGTCCCGAAGAGCGGCCTACATCTTCGCGCGCTGGGCGATGCCGTCCTTGATGGCGGCAAGCTCGGCCTCGTCCCAGATGCCGATCAGGATGCCGCCCTTCACCTGGAGCTGGTTGTCGGCATAGTTCGCGATCTTTTCGCGCGGCGTGGTGACGTGGTCGTTGGGGTGCAGCGCCCAGTCGAACAGCTCGGCTTGCAATCGAGCAATTACGCCGGCGCATTCCGGATCGTCGCCGCGATCGACATATTCGTCCGGATCGGTTTCGAGATCGTACAGCATCGGGCGGAAGCCTGATGCATGAATGTATTTCCAGCGGCCGTCGAACACCATGAATAGGCGGCAGCGCTCGATCGGCTGGTTCAGCTTCAGCCGCACATCCTGCATGGCATAGTCGTATTCGGAGAACGCGACCTTGCGCCAATCGCTCGGTGTCGGCCCGCGCAGCAGCGCCAGCAGCGAGCGTCCCTCGAGGATGTGCCCGGGCACCTTGCCGCCGAAATAATCGACGAAGGTCGGTGCGAGATCGATGCCCTCGACCAGCGCGTCGCTACGCGTGCCGCGCGTGGCGTCGGCTTCTTTGGAGGGATCGATGATGATCAGCGGAATCTTGGCCGACTGTTCGTGGAACAGGTCCTTCTCGCCCATCCAGTGATCGCCGAGATAATCGCCGTGATCGGAGGTGAACACGATCATGGTGGTGTCCAAGAGGCCGCGCTCCTCCAGGAATTTCATCAGCACGCCCATCTGGTCGTCGATCTGGGTGATCAGGCCCATATAGGTCGGGATCACCTTCTCGCGGGCCTCGTCGCGCGCCATGTTGCGGGAGTAGCGCATGTCCATGTAGGCGCCGAACACGGGATGCGGATTCTGCCGCTCACGCTCGGAGCGGATCACCGGGATCATGTCATCGATCGAATACATGCTGGCATAGGGTTCGGGCGCGATGTAGGGCCAGTGCGGCTTGATGTAGGACAGATGCAGGCACCACGGCCGTCCGTCGGTCTCGGCCTCGCCGATGAAGTCCATCGCGCGGCGCGTCATGTAAGGCGTCTCGGAGTGCTCGTCCGGCACGCGCGCGGCCTTGTCGGCGTGCACGAGCAGCCAGCCGTTCTGCAAGCTACCGTCATCCGCGGCGCCCGAGTTGGCCCAGTGCTCCCAGGGGTTCGTCGCTTCGAAACCCTGCCGGCGCAGATACTCGTCGTATTTCGGGCGCGGCCGTCCGGTCGGATGCAGGCCGTCGTCGCGCTCGTAGGGCTCGAAGCCGCATTCGGCGACGTGCACGCCGATGACGGATTCCGGCGGAATGCCGAGCGCCTTCATGCCTTCCAGATCGGGCGCCATGTGGGTCTTGCCGACCAGCACGTTGCGCACGCCGATCTTCTTGAGGTGATCGCCGAGCGTGGGCTCGCCGACGCGCAGCGGCCAGCCGTTCCAGTGCGAGCCGTGCGAGCGCATGTAGCGGCCGGTGTAGAACGACATCCGCGACGGACCGCAGATCGGCGATTGCACGTAAGCCTTCGAGAACAGCACGCCGCGCCTGGCCATGGCGTCGATGTTCGGCGTCTTCAGCGTGGGATGGCCGGTGCAGCCGAGATAATCATAGCGAAGCTGGTCGCACATGATCCAGAGAACGTTCTTCGCGCGCGCCATGCCTTGTCTCCGCCCCCAGCTCGATTTTCCGAATGCTGCTCTATCGACGGCGCGAAGACAACCTCCCCGTTGAGGAGAGGTATGGAGAGAGCATCGATCTTCAGGCCGACCACGGCTCCGCTTCGGCCGCGCTCTTGGCCTTCGCCGAGACCGGGCTTTCGCCGATCACGTCGACCAGCGCGCGGAGCGCTTCCTTGACGCCTTCGCCGGTGACGCCCGACAGCAGCAGCGGCGTCTTCTTGGCGGCGCGCTTCAGCCGGTCCCTCTGTTTCTTCAGCTCGTCCGGCTCGACCGCGTCGATCTTGTTGAGCGCGACGATCTCGATCTTGTCGGTGAGCAGCCCGCCATAGGCGTCGAGCTCCTTGCGCACGGTCTTGTACGCCTTGCCGGCATGCTCGCAGGTGGCGTCGACCAGATGCAGCAGCACGCGGCAGCGCTCGACATGGCCGAGGAAGCGGTCGCCGAGGCCCGTGCCTTCATGCGCGCCTTCGATCAGGCCGGGAATGTCGGCGAGCACGAATTCGCGGCCGTCGGCGTTCACGACGCCGAGCTGCGGATGCAGCGTGGTGAAGGGATAATCTGCGATCTTGGGCCGCGCCGCGCTGACCTTGGACAGGAAGGTCGACTTGCCGGCATTGGGCATGCCGACGAGGCCGGCGTCCGCGATCAGCTTCAGCCGCAGCCAGATCCAGCGCTCCTCGCCGGGCTGACCGGGATTGGCGTTGCGCGGCGCGCGGTTGGTCGAGGACTTGAAATGCGCGTTGCCGAAGCCGCCATTGCCGCCCTCGGCCAGCACGAATTTCTCGCCGACATCGGTGAAGTCGTGAATCAGCGTCTCGCGGTCTTCGTCGAAGATCTGCGTGCCCACCGGGACCTTCAGCACGATATTCTTCCCGTTGGCGCCGTGACGGTCCGAGCCCGAGCCGTTCTCGCCCTTCTGGGCCTTGAAGTGCTGCTGGTAGCGGTAGTCGATCAGCGTGTTGAGGCCATCGGCGACCTCGATGATGACATTGCCGCCGCGGCCGCCGTTGCCGCCGGAGGGGCCGCCGAACTCGATGAACTTCTCGCGGCGGAACGCCACGCAGCCGTTCCCGCCGTCACCGGAGCGGATATAGACCTTTGCTTCGTCGAGGAATTTCATGGGCCATAGGTAGGCCAGCCGGGCACGCCCGGCAACCCGGATGACCCCGCAAATCGGCCGAAAACCTGCGAATTTTGGCCCTTGCTTAACCAGTCGGCCTGCGCCGGATCAGGAATTTCTGCGTGCCCTCGAGCACCAGCTCCTTGCGCTGGTTGAAGACGGTGCTCTTCAGCGTCACCGTGCCGGTCGTGCGGCCCGGCACCAGCTCGGTGACCTCGAGCGCGGGATAGATCGTGTCGTCGGCAAAGACGGGTTTGAGGAACCGGCTGGACTGCTCGAGGAAGCCGACCAGGGATTGCTCGACCATGAAGGGAAACAGGCCCGCGCCGGGCGCGGTGTGGATCAGCGTCTGAAAGCCGTGCGCGAGCAGATGCGGCATGCCGCGGGCTCGGCAATATTCGACGTCGTAGTGCACCGGGTGGGTGTCGCCGCTTGCGGTCTGGAACGCGGCGAATACCGCAGATGTCTGGGTCCGGCTCGGCAGCACGAAGCGCTCGCCGACGACGAAATCCTCAAACCAGCGTTGCGCTGGCATCATGCGGTGCTGGGCCGGGTCGAACTCGGTCATGCCAGTGCTCTTTCGTCGGTGAGACGCCTATCGCTACCGCGCCGCGACGCGTGCGACAATCCGTTCAATTCGGCTTGCGCGGGCTTGTCGCGCGCCCCTGCTTCATTAAAACGACGCTCGATGCCCCTGTTCAAGAATCTCTCCGCCTATGACGACCGCTCGGCGCGGCTGGCCGGCATCGGACTCATGGTGCTCTCGATCTTCATGTTCTCGTTCGGGGACGCCATGGGCAAGTTCCTGGTCGGGACGTATTCGGTCGGGCAGCTGCTGTTCCTGCGTGCCTGCGCGGCGCTGCTGCTGTTGTCGCCGCTGATCTGGAAGCAGCGTCACCAGTTCCTGCATCTGGAGCGGCCGCGCCTGCAGCTCATCCGCGTCGTGCTGTCGACGCTGGAGGTGGCCGCGTTCTTCCTCGCGACGGTCCATCTGCCGCTCGCCGACGTCATCACCTACTATCTGGCGGGCCCGATCTTCGTCACCGCGATGTCGGCGATCTTTCTGGGCGAGAAGGTCGGCTGGCGGCGCTGGACGGCGATTTTGATCGGCTTCTGCGGCGTGCTGATCGCGCTGCGGCCGTCGGCGCAGACGGTGAGCCTGCCGGCGCTGATCGCACTCGGCGGCAGCCTTTCCTTCGCAACCTTGATGCTGATCACCCGCAGCTTGCGCAAGACGCCCGACATCGTGATGGCGTCCTCGCAATTCATCGGCACGTTCTCGCTGGGCGCCGTGCTCTCGGCATTCCACTGGGTGCCGCCGACGCCGGGCAGCCTGGTGTTCTTCGCGCTGGCCGGATGCATCTCGGTGACGGCGCTGTTCTGCGTCAACCGCTCGCTCAAGCTCGCGCCCGCGAGCGTGGTGGTGCCGTATCAATATTCGATGATCGTCTGGGCGGTGATCTTCGGCTTCGTCGTGTTCGGCGACGTGCCTGAAATCGCCACCATCGTCGGCGCCGTGATCATCATCGGCGCCGGCTTCTATATCTACCTGCGTGAACGCGATTTGGGCCGCGCCAGCGGAGAGGTTACCCCGCCGGCGTAGTCACTACCTCATCCTTCGCGCGCTGCTCCAGCTCTTCAGCGACGACCACACGCCGCGCGACAGGCGGAAGCAGTCGACCGGTGTCGACGAGCCCAGCGCCAGGAAACGGTGCAGCTGCACGCCGCTCCACTGGAAGCCGCACTTCTCCAGCACGTTGCGCGAGGCCGGATTGGTGACGCGCGCGCCGGCATGGAGGTGGTCGTCCTCGAACTCCTCGAAGAAGAAGTCGATGGCGCCGCGTGCGGCCTCGGTGGCAAAGCCCCGGCCCCAATGCTCGACGCCCAGCCAATAGCCGAGCTCGGCATTCTCTGGCGTGGAGCGGTCGATGCCGACCATGCCGATCGGCCCGCTGTCGTGCTCGATCAGGAACACGGTCTCGCTGCCGAGCGCGGCGGTGGCGCGGACGAACTCGACGGCGTCGTCCTGCGAATAGGGATGCGGGAGCCGGCGGGTGTTCTCCGCGACACGGCGGTCGTTGGCGAGGCGGGCGATGGTCTTGACGTCGGCGAGGGTCGGCCGCCGCAAGGTCAGCCGCTCGGTGGCGACGACGCTGGGTCTCGCCTCGGCTAAGGTCACGCTCGAAAAGTCCTGCAACATGTCCGGCTCCGCTAGAAGTCACTAAGTGAAAAGTGAACTGGTCAAACGAAAGGGGAGGCCGGTTTCCCCGCCTCCCCTGGAGCCTTCGATCTGCTTGATCTCTGGAACTCCGCCGGTTCGGTCAAGGACCCGGCGGACTCCAAATAAGATCCACCGTCTATTCAGCAGCCTCTGCGAGCGGGAGTACCGCTACGAAGGTGCGGCCGTTGGCTTTGGCCTGGAATTCAACACGACCCTCGATCTTGGCGAACAGAGTATGGTCGGTGCCCATGCCGACATTGAGGCCGGGATGCCAGGTGGTGCCGCGCTGACGCGCAATGATGTTGCCGGGAATCACGCGCTCCCCGCCGAACACCTTGATGCCAAGACGCTTACCCTTGGAATCGCGACCGTTGCGCGATGAACCGCCTGCTTTTTTGTGAGCCATGGCTCGTCTCCGAAATCCTGCGTAGTTCTAGGTCAATTCCTTGACGGAATCATTTCAAAACGTCGCACGCATCAACTCGTGAATTGGCGTGATCGGTTTCAGTTACTCGGCAGCTTCCTTAGCCGCTTCCTTGGCAACCTTTTCCTTCTTCGGACGCGGGCCCTTGGTGGGCTTGGCATTGTCCGTCAGGATCTCGCTGACGCGCAGGACCGTGATCTCGTCGCGGTAGCCACGCTTGCGGCGCGAATTCTTGCGGCGGCGCTTCTTGAACGCGATGACCTTCGGGCCGCGCTTGTGGTCGAGCACCTCGACCGCAACGGAGGCGCCGGCCACCGTCGGAACGCCCAGCACCGGCGTGTCGCCGCCGACCACCAGAACTTCATTCAACTGCACGATCGAGCCGACTTCGCCTTCGATCTTGCCAACTTCGAGAACATCATCCGGCACGACGCGGTATTGCTTGCCGCCGGTTTTGATGACTGCGAACATCGTTTTTTCTCCGTGTTCAATCCCGGCCTCGGGACGAGAAGCGTCCGGGCCGGCTTTTTGATCAGTCGCTATGGGTTTATTGCGAGTTTCGCGCGGGCGGGAGTTATCCCTTTGAAAACCCACGCAAAAATAAGCGGCGCGAGAAACGCCCCGCGCCGGTTGTGCGGACTTATAGCCGCCGGGGGCGAAGAGTCAAGGAAAAGCCGGCGAAAAGAGGCCGGATTTGAAGGATTTGGGCCGTTTCCGCGCCCCCACGGAATCTCGGCCCGCGCTGCAACCATCAGGTTCCCCCGCCGTTAGTCCGCCGGAACAGGCAAGCGGGCAAGGGCTCTCATGGCAACGGACGAACTGGTCAAGACGACCACGGGCATCGCCCATCACGGCGCCGGTCGGCTGCCGTCGGTGGATGTCGACAGCTTCAACATCGAGATGAAGGACGAGGACGGCTTCCTCGGCGACCGCGCCAGCAAGGGCGCATTCCGCAAGATCCTCGACCGCTGGCGCAAGCCGCTGCGCAAGACCGGCGAGGATCCGTTCGGCAAGGAGCCGTCGGAGAGCATCAGCAAGAAGACGCTGGATGCAATCCTGGTGAGCGACGACGTCGAGGCCTCGGCCGTGGTGCACAGCGCGATCGAGGACTTTGCCCAGGAGCTCGCCTACGTCACGCGGCGCTTCCTCAAGACGAAGGCCTGGGCCAGGACCGAGCGCATCGTGGTCGGCGGCGGCTTTCGCGATTCACGGCTCGGCGAGCTCGCGATCGCGCGCACCGAGATCATTCTGAAAGCGGAGGACTTCAAGATCGATCTGGTACCGATCCGGCATCATCCCGACGAAGCCGGCCTGATCGGCACGCTGCATCTGGCGCCGTCCTGGATTTTCGAGGCCCATGACAGCATCCTCGCGGTCGATATCGGCGGCACCAACATCCGCTGCGGCCTGGTCGAGACGGGCTGGAAGAAGGCAAAAGACCTGTCGAAGGCCAAGGTCGTGAAATCAGAGCTGTGGCGCCATGCCGACGACGAGCCGACGCGCGAAGGCGCGGTGAAGCGGCTCACCAAGATGCTGAAGGCGCTGATTGCGGAAGCGGAAAGCGAAGGCTTCAAGCTCGCGCCCTTCATCGGCATCGCCTGTCCCGGCGTCATCAGCGAGGACGGGTCCATTGAAAAAGGCGCGCAGAATCTGCCGGGCAATTGGGAGAGCAGCAAATTCAACCTGCCGGCGAGCCTGATCGAGGGCATTCCTGTCATCGGCGAGCACGACACCGCGATCCTGATGCACAATGACGGCGTGGTGCAGGGCCTCTCCGAGGTGCCGTTCATGCAGGATGTCGATCGCTGGGGCGTGCTCACCATCGGCACCGGCCTCGGCAATGCGCGCTTCACCAACCGCCACAAGGACGGCGGCAACGGCAAGGACTCGTCCGAGAACGGCAAGGACACGAGCAAGAAGAAAGCCAGGGAAAACAGCAAGAACGACAAGGAGTAACCTTGACTGGTTAGGTTAAGGACCGGATTGCGTTGCGGGAACCTGCCTGCACGCTAGGGTCGAATCGTCGTCTCACGCAGGCCTGCGAAGCCGCCCTTCCTGGCCGGCATTTCGATGAGCGGCACGGGACCGCCAGTGTTTACCGCGTCTGGCGGTCCCACCCTGTTTTTTAAAGCATCCTGGAATGAGGCAGGACTGGCGCCCCAACACACAGGTGCGTTCCCTCCCCGCTCTTGTCCGCCGAAGCCCGCCTTCGGCGAAGGCGGATGTGGGGGAGGGCTAGGGAGAGGGGTAGCCCAGGAAAAGGCGACAGTTGTCGACGATGCATCGAGGGCGGTGCGCTCTCGATAGAGTCCCCGTGTGGCGCCCCCCTCCCTGCCCCTCCCCCACAAGGGGGGAGGGAACGGAGAGAGCGTTGTTGACGGATGAACTCAACTCATCCCGCTCTAACGTCCCCGCTTCTCAGCTCCACCCGATGCGCTGAAAGAACCCGGCGATCTCCTCCGCCGCGCGATCCGGATCCTCGCGATGCGGGAAGTGCCCGACATCGGGAAACATCGCAAGATCGAGCTTGCTGAACGTTTCTCCCAGCCGGTCGGTCCATTCATAGGGAAACAGCGGATCGTGCTCGGCCCAGCGCACGCAGGTCGGCACTGATATCGGCGCTAGCCGCACGGCTTCGCCCTTCATCATCGCTACGCGCCCGGCATGCGACGCGCGATAATGCGCAAAGCCGCCGGCGAGATTGCCGTCCCTGAAATAGGTATCGCCGAACAGGTCGAGCACGTCGTCGAACGCGTCCTTGCGATGCGCCCAGCCCTTCAGGAAGTGCGCGATATAGAGCCGGCAGCTCTCGCGGCTCGCGCCCACCAGCCGAGGCGCCATCTCCATCTGCTGGAAAGACTGATACCAGATCTGGTTGAGCCTTTCAGGCGCCGCCATCCGCGGCCCGATGCCGGGATAGACGAAATCGAAGAAGAACAATCCCGCGACACGTTCGCCCGCCCGCCGGGCCAGCGGCTGCATCACCGCGCCGCCGACGTCATGGCCGACCACGCCGAATCGGTCGATGCCGAGCCCGTCCATCACGGCCAGCATGTCGGCCGCATGGCCATCAGGCCCGAAAGACCCGTCAGGCTTGTCGCTGTCGCCAAAGCCGCGCAAATCAGGCGCAATGAGGGTGAAACGGTCCGAAAGCCTCGATATCACCGGCGCCCAGGTCAACCAGATCTCCGGCCAACCATGCAGCAAAAGCAGCGGTTTTCCCCGGCCGGCACGGACCACATGGAAATTGGCGCCATTGGCGGAGATCGTCAGGTGCTCCATGGCAGTTCCTTTCGGCTGGCAAGTCCTCTGGTCGAGCAGATGAGATGAGGTTTCATTCGCCGCGACAAGGGAGGTGCGTTCCCTCCCCGCTCTTGTCTCGCCGAAGCCCGCCTTCGGGCGAAGGCGGATGTGGGGGAGGGTTAGGGAGGGGGGTAGCCCAGCAAAAGGTGCCCATTGTTGGCAACACGGCGAGAAAGCGGCAAAACAACCACCGGATTTTCCCCTTTCGCGCCTTGTCTGGCCCGCCATCCTCGCTTATGAACGCCCCCAACCACAGGGGCCCTGCTCCTCATATGGCGCCTTCAGGAGAGGTGGCAGAGTGGTTGAATGCACCGCACTCGAAATGCGGCATAGGTGCAAGCCTATCGGGGGTTCGAATCCCTCCCTCTCCGCCATAAAATCAAGTCCCGGGTCGCCAACCTGGTCTTCCCCTCTGAAGCGTCGCGCCGGCTTATTGATTAAGTAGCGACATTCGTATCCACATGACATTCCGAGCGGCCTGGGCTTGATTCGAGCGCACGGAAGCCGAGCTATCCGTCGCGCAGGGCGTTTCGAGCGGCCGCTGAAACTGGCCAATGTCCTCTCCTGCATGACTACCCGATTGGTCTAAGTCAGTGAGTTTATATTCCAATTAGTTGAGCGTGCCGCCCAAATGAAAGACGACACCAATCACAAGCAGATGTTAGATCAGGAGCATCAAGTCCGCGCTTTGTGATGTAGCGAATTGGACCATTGAGCAGATCAAGAAGTGAGTGAGCTTCCGCGATGGCGATGATCGCAGCCGAACGAAAACTAGAAGAAGCGCTTGTCTCAAAGCTACGCGACCTCAAGTACGAATATCGTCCCGACATCCGTGACCGCTCCACGCTGGAGCAAAACTTCCGTGAGAAATTCGAAGCGCTTAATCGCGTACGCCTCACCGACACCGAGTTCACCCGCCTAATCGACGAGATCGTCACGCCCGATGTCTTCAGCGCCGCCCGAACACTTCGCGAGCGCAACAGCTTCATTCGTGATGACGGTACGCCGCTGAACTACACCCTCGTCAACATCAGAGACTGGTGTAAGAACGCCTTCGAGGTGGTCAATCAGCTCCGCATCAACACGGATAACAGCCATCATCGCTACGACGTCATACTCCTGATCAACGGCGTCCCCGTCGTTCAAATCGAGCTGAAAACCCTCGGGATCAGCCCCCGTCGGGCGATGGAGCAGATCGTCGATTACAAGAACGACCCCGGCAACGGCTACACCAAGACGCTTCTCTGCTTCCTCCAGATCTTCATCGTCAGCAACCGCGACCGCACCTACTACTTCGCGAACAATAACGCCCGGCATTTTGCTTTCAATGCCGAGGAACGCTTTCTACCCGTCTATGAATTCGCAGACGTAAATAACAAAAAGATCACCCACCTCGACAGCTTTGCCGAGACCTTCCTCGTCAAATGCACGCTCGGTCAAACGATCAGCCGCTACATGGTGCGCGTTGCCGGTGAGCAAAAGCTCCTGATGATGCGGCCGTATCAAATCTATGCGGTGAAGGCCATTGTGGACTGCATCACCCAGAACTGCGGCAACGGATACATCTGGCACACCACCGGCAGCGGCAAGACGCTCACCTCGTTCAAGGCCTCAACCCTCCTCAAGGACAATCCCGATATCGAGAAATGCCTCTTCGTCGTGGACCGCAAGCGCATCGGCATGGAGCGGATCGCGAAGGAAGGCTACAACCTCAATATCTCCCGCTATATCAGCACATCCGAGCAGCAAGTCGAGATCGATCTGTCGGCCACGCATAGAGAGCTGGTCGAGCTTGAGAAGCAAATTCAAAACTCAACGGCGAAGCACAACGTGTTTCTGAAAGAACTTGGGCTATCCCCATTGCCGGTGCCCGAAGAGTAATCGAGACGATCCCTCCCGTATCCTATCAGCGCCGTCGCCGCGAGCAGGCCGTCGACGACAGGAACCGACCTGACGGCGCTGATTGCTGCCCCATTGATCTGATGCCGCGTTGTCGATGCCGGCCGCAATCGCCCTCCCGTAGACCTTGTCAACCCGCGAAATCATCACGATGATCGGCGCGTCGTAGCATCGCTCGCGAGGCCTTCATGCGAAAATGCGAAGTCGCCGTGCTGGGTCTGGGGCTCATGGGCGGAGCAGCGCTGGGCGCGTTGCTGGATGCCGGCGTCGATGCGCTCGGCTTCGATCCTGTCGCAGCAGGTTCGGATCGCGGCTCGTCACATGGTTCATGTCGCATTTTCCGTCGCTTCAATTTCGAAAACCCCAACTACACCAGCCTGAGCGACGAGGCTCATGCCGGCTGGATCCGGCTGCAGGCCGAAAGCGGTCAAACGGTTCTGACGGAAACCCCTATTCTGGAGGCCGGCCGCCCCGGCTCCGCCATGGTGGCGTCCTCGCGCGCGGCCGCGATCGCGAAAGGGCGCCCGGATCCGAAGATGACCGCTGCTGTCGCGAACAAGGAATTTCCGGCTTTCAACCTGCCCGACGACTGGGACGTCGTCGTCCAGGACGGTGCCGCGATCCTGCACACCGCTACAGTCATGAAGCTGATGCGCGCACGCGCACGCGACCGCGTGATTCCGGAACGCGCGAGCTTCACGCCGCGCCACGACGGCGTGTCGATCCGCACGGCGAGCGAAGAGTTCTTCGCCGAGCGCGCGATCCTGGCGCTGGGCCCATGGCTCGGTCGCGCCCTCCCGCAACTCGCCGCGCTGCTCAACGTCACCCGACAGGCGGTCGGCTGGTTCAAGCCTGCCAGCCCCGACACTGTGGTTTCAGGTCGCTTCCCGATCTTCATTCTGGACCGCGGTCCTGATGACATCGTCTACGGCTTTCCGGATTTCGAACAGCGCGGCGTCAAGGCTGCGCCTCACAACCACGGGCCCGTGGTCGGCCCCGACGATTGGGGTCCGCAGGCCAGCGATGCCGAACTCCGTCCCATCGGCGAAGCATTGGCCGCCCTCGTCCCTGATGCGGCCGGGCCCATCATCGATCGCGACGTCTGCCTCTACACCAACACCGCGCCCGCCGACATCAGGCTGGATGCGGGCGAGGAATTCATCATCGATCGCTGGCCGGAGTCCCGCCTGATCGTCTGCTCCGCGTGTTCAGGCCATGGCGCGAAGTTCGCGCCCGCCATCGGGCAAAGGCTTGCTCGCCTCGCCACCGATCCGTCCTACCAGGCAGAACCCTTCTTTCAACTGTCCCGATACTCTCAATTCGCCTGAGCGGATGCTGGATGTTGCGGTGACCGTGCACGAAAACGCGCAACCGTCCGGCGGCAAACGCCTCCTGGAGACCCGGGCTAGAACCCTGCCTGTCGAACCTCCTGCCATGATACCATCATGGACCTGTTTTGCCCGACGAGTCAACGTCGTTTCGGGTAATCAGCAGCAGCTCCTGTGTAAGTCCTTGTCCTGACGCGGGCCGGCTACTGTGCATGGGGTTGTTTTCGCGTTTATGGTGTCCGGGCGCTGAGGACCCCGCGTGAAGCGGTGACAAGGTTGAACCTGTCACCGGCGCAGTCCGACCAACATCCCGCGTCCGGCAGGGAGCCAGGTGTCCACGACGATGTTCGACAAGACCTACAGGCAGCGCCTCGAGGCTGACCTCGCGCAATGGGAGGCCGATGGCGTGATCGCGCCGGCGGCGGCTGGCTCCATTCGCAATGCGCTGCCGCCGCTGTCGCCGGGCATCAACATTGCCGTGGTCGTCGCCATCGTCGGCGGCCTCCTGATCGCGGCGGCCTTCCTCGCCTTCGTCGCGGCGCACTGGACCGAGATTGCGCGGCTGCTGCGCTTCGCGATCCTGCTTGCGGGCATGATCGTCGCCGGCGGGCTCGGGGCGTGGTTCGCGGCGACGGGCCGCACTGTTCTTGCCGATCTCTGTGCCAGCATCGGTGCCATCGTCTTCGGCGCCGGCATCGCGCTGGTCGGCCAGATGTATCATCTCGGCGACGACTTTGCCGGCGGCATGCTGCTGTGGTCGGTCGGCGCGTTCGCCGCCGCATTGCTGACCGGCTCGCGCGGTGCGCTGGCGGTCGGGCTCGCGGCGGCCTGCATCTGGACCTGCATGCGCGTCTATGATGCGCCGGACAGCCTGCATCTCCAGTTCATCGTGGCCTGGCTCATCGCCGCCGCGATCGCCTTCGCGTGGGACTCCCGCGTCGCCGCCCATCTCGTCGCGGTCGCGGTGATTCCGTGGTGGGTCGCAACCTCGCTTCGCTTCGACTTCGATGGCGCCCAGCCGTCCTTCGTGCTGGCGAACGGAGCGGCGCTGCTGTTCGGCGGCGGGCTCGCGATATCAGCCGCGCCGTCGCCGCGGGCGCAGCGGCTCGGATCCGTGCTGTCGATCTACGGCGCCTTCTCGCTGGCCGTCGTCGCCTTCCTGGAGGTGACGACGGTCGACGATCTGTTCCGTCTTCGGACTGCAACGGTGACGGCCCAGCCGCCGTGGGCGGTCGCGTGCGGCGTCGCGGGCGTGATTCTCGCGCTCGCCTCCGCCGGCCTCACGCGGCGCGCCGGTGAAATCCTCGCAGCGTGCGCGATCGGCCTCGTGCTGATCGCCGCGCCGATCTGGCCGGCGTCCGCGGCCGGCGAACCCTGGTTCGCCTATGCCGCGCTGCTCTGCGCCATGCTGTGCCTGGTCGTCTCCGGCGTGCTCGACGACGTGCGTCCGCGCATCGTCGCCGGCTGGCTCGGCATCGCCGGCGTCATCGCTGCGATCACCTGGGCGGTGAAGGGCTCGCTGCTGCGCCGCTCGGCCTTCCTGGCAGTATCAGGCATCATCGCCGTCGTGTTTGCGTCAGCGCTCAACCGCTTGCTGCCGAGGGCTGAACGATGATCGAGTCCATCGCCAATTTTGCGGGACGCATCCCGAAGGCCGTGCTGTTCGGCGCCGCCATCCTGCTGCAATGCGCGCTGCTGGTCCTGATGGTCGCCGATCGCATGCAGATCCTGCGCGGGGGAACCGAGGTGACCTTGCAGACGCGGCCGGTCGATCCGCGCGATCTCCTGCGCGGCGACTATGTCACGCTCGGGTACGATATAACGCAACTGCCGGCAGGCGCGCTCGCCGGCCAGCCGTCCGCCGAGCGTAACCCGACCGTGTTCGTCAAGCTCGCGCCCGATGCCAACGGCCTCTATCAGGCCGTTTCCGTGCACGCCGCGCCCGTTGCGGTCACCGCGCCTGACGTGCTGATCCGCGGCCGCGTCACCCATTCCTGTGGCTCGACCGGCCGCACCTTCTGCGACAGGCTGACGATCAGATACGGCCTTGAAAACTATTTCGTGCCGGAAGGCGAGGGCAGGAAGCTCGAGCAGGCCCGCAACCAGCAGAAGCTGCGCGTCGTCGCCGCCGTGCTCCCCTCGGGCCGCGCCGCGATCAAGCGCCTGCTGCTCGAGGGCGAGCCTGTGTATGAGGAGCCGTGGTACTAGCGGTTCGGCTGTGCCTTCAACGCCCGCCGCAGCACGTCCCACATTCCCGGATCGCTCATGTGCGCGACGTTGAACCGCATGAAATTCAGTGCGGTCTGCGCCACGCTGAACACGTTGCCCGGCGCGAGCACAACATCCTCTTCGAGCGCGGCGCGCGCCGCGGCCGTCGCATCCTGCCCGTCGGCGAGACGGCACCAAAGGAAGAAGCCGCCGCGCGGCATCAGCCAGGGTTCGATGCCGAGCGCCCCGAGTTTTCGCGCGATGTCGCGCCGCGCGCGCGTGAGCTTTTGCCGGAGCTCCTCCATGTGCTTGCGATAGCTGCCGCCGGCCAGCACCTTGGCGATGATCTCGGTCGCGACCGGGCTCGGACCGCCGAAGCTGGTTGCGACCTGCAGGTCGACCAGATGCTCGATCCAGTCGGCGCGCGCGGCGATGTAGCCGCAGCGCACCGAGGCCGACAGCGTCTTGGAGAAGCTGCCGATCCGGATCACGCGGTTCAAGCCATCGAGCGCAGCCAGGCGCGGCGAGCGCTCCGGCTCGAAGTCGCCAAAGATATCGTCCTCGATGACGGTGAGGTCGTGCGCGGCCGCCACGGTCAAAAGCCTGTGCGCGGTCTGGAGCGAGAGCGTCGCGCCGGTCGGGTTGTGCAGCGCCGAGTTCGTGATGTAGAGCCGTGGCCGTTCGCTGCCGAGAATCTGCTCGAAGCGAGCAACGTCCGGGCCTGACGGCGTGTAGGGCACGCTGACGATCTTCGCCTGATGCGCGCGCAGCAGCGCCCGAAAATTGAAATAGCAGGGATCGTCGACCAGCACCGTGTCGCCGGGACGCAGCAGGAAACGGCAGATCAGGTCGGTCGCCTGCGTGCCCGACCCCGTCAGCATCAATTGTCCCATCGCGGCCTCGATCCCGTCTTCGGCAAGGCGCGTGAGCAGCAGCCTTCGCAGGACCGGAGCGCCACGCGTGCTTCCGTAATTGGTGAGCACGCTGGCTTCGCTGCGGCCAAGCGCGCGGGCGGCGCGGCGCAAGGCCGCCTCCGGCATCCACACGGGCGGCAGCCAGCCGCAGCCGGGTTTCGGCACGGCATCATCCGCATCGAGCGATTGCCGGGAGACCCAGAACGGATCGACCGCCCGGTCGCGGCGCGGCTCGACCTCGCTCAATGCAAGTGGCGGCGCGACCGTCGGCGACACATAGAAGCCGGAGCCGCGGCGGGCCCGGATCAGGCCTTCGGCGGCGAGGCGATCATAGGCTTCGACGACCGTCGACGGCGAAACGCCCATCGCGGCGGCGAGGCTGCGGATCGATGGCAGGCGGTCGCCGGGGCCGAGCGCGCGGCCGGTGACCTTGGCGCGGATCGCGCCCATCACGTCGATGGTGCGCGTGCCGCCGCGACCCTTCATCTGCGCTTCGATGTCCAAGGTGTATTCCCTTCCACACCCATACAGTTTTGCTGGATTGTACTGAATTGTGACTGGTCATGCCACCGCCATCGGCCGAGGGTGGCAACCCGGAAAAAATGGGACGGACATGCAATCTGCTGGCAGCGGCTGGGGTAACGGGCTTCTCGGCGTCATCATCTTCAGTGGCTCGCTGCCGGCGACGCGGGTGGCGGTCGGCGGCTTCTCCGCGCTGTTCCTCACCTCTGCGCGCGCGATCATCGCGGCTCTGATCGGCGCAGCCGTGCTCGGCCTGCTGCGCCAGGCCTGGCCGGAGCGGAAAGATCTTATCTCGCTCGCCATCGTCTCCTTCGGCGTCGTGGTCGGCTTTCCCCTGCTGACCGCGCTCGCGCTCCAGCACATCACGTCAGCGCATTCGATCGTCTTCATCGGCCTGCTGCCACTGTCGACCGCGATCTTCGCCGTGCTGCGCGGCGGCGAGCGACCGCGACCGCTGTTCTGGCTGTTCGCGGTGCTCGGCAGTGCCACGGTCGCGGGCTTTGCCTTGTCCAATGACGGCTCCGCGTCGGTGACCGGCGATCTCCTGATGGTCGCCGCGATCGTGCTGTGCGGGCTCGGCTATGCCGAGGGCGCCGCATTGTCGCGCCGGATCGGCGGCTGGCAGGTGATCTCCTGGGCGCTGCTGCTGGCGCTGCCGTTGATGCTGCCGGTCGCGCTTCTCACCTGGCCGTCGACATGGAGTAGCGTCGGTGCACCGGCCTGGATGGGGCTGGCCTATGTCTCCGTTTTCAGCATGTTCGTCGGTTTCATCTTCTGGTACCGCGGCCTTGCGACCGGCGGCATCGCGCGCGTCGGCCAGCTGCAGCAGCTCCAGCCGTTCTTCGGCCTCGCGCTGGCCGGCTTCCTGCTGCACGAGCCTGTTGCATGGAGCATGATTGCCGCGACCGCGCTCGTCGTCGCCTGCGTCTTCTTCGCGCGGCGGTATGCGTGAGCTCGATGCAGCGCAATTCCTGACCTGGCCCATGCGGCCACCAATGTTGATCTGGATCAACGCGGGCCCCGGCGCGCAGTGCCTCATTGAATGAGGAGAGTTATCTCCTCCACGCCCGTGTGTGCCTATTTCGCAACGACATAACACGCATCGAGATCAGAGCAGGAGGCAGCGTCATGAACATGACTCGTCGGAATCTCTTGTCTGCCGGTTTGGGAAGCGCGGTCTCGGCACTTATGCTCTCGGTCAGCCGAGCAGATCACGACGGTCCTTTGTTGGGCGCGGTCGAAGGTGGCGAAGATTTCTGGCTTGCCACCGATGCCTACGTCTTCGGCTATCCACTCGTGACGATGGAGATGACGCGACGGGTCATGACCAACATGGCCTCCGTCGAGGGTACGCGCGGGCCGATGGGGCAGTTTGTCAAGCTGCGGACCTATCCCGATGCAAGCTTCAGGGATGTGACGGCTCCGAACGCCGACACGCTCTACACCACGGCGTGGATCGACGTCGGCGACGAGCCGTGGGTTCTCAGCATCCCCGACATGAAAGACCGCTATTTCCTGTTCCCGATGCTCGATGGCTGGACGAACGTGTTCCAGGTGCCGGGCAAACGGACGACTGGTACGAAGGCGCAGACCTATGCGATCACCGGGCCGGGTTGGACGGGCACGCTCCCGGCCGGCGCCAAGGAATACAAGTCGCCTACCAGCATCGTTTGGATCCTGGGTCGCATCTACTGCACCGGCACACAAGCGGATTACGCGGCGGTGCACGCCGCCCAGGATGAGTTCAAGCTCGTCCCCCTGAGTGCCTACGGGAAGTCCTACACGCCTCCACCGGGCAAGGTCGATCAGTCGATCGACATGAAGACCGCCGTGCGCGATCAGGTCAACCGCATGGATGCCGCCGCCTATTTCAGCCTTCTGGCCCAGCTCATGAAGCGGAATCCGCCGGCGGCCGCCGACGCCGCCGAGGTCGCCAAATTCGCCAAGATCGGCCTCGTTCCGGGCAAGGATTTCGATGCCGGCAAGCTCGACGCTGTGTTCGCGAAGCGCATTCCGCAAGTCGCGTTCGACCGCATCATGGTGCAGTTCAAGATCAACAAGGCCATCAGGAACACCAACGGCTGGGCATTCGATTCGCAGACTGGCGTCTACGGCACCGACTACCTCAATCGTGCCCTGGTCACGGCCATCGGTCTCGGCGCCAATCGTATCCAGGATGCATGCTATCCGACATCGCAGAAGGACAGTGATGGCAAGGAATACGTCGGCAGCAACAAATACGTGATGCGCTTCCCGAAGGGGCAGCTTCCACCCGTCGGCGGCTTCTGGTCGCTGACGATGTACGACGAGAAGTATTTCTTCGTCGCCAATCCGATCAACCGATATTCGATCAGCGCCCGTCAGAGCCTCAAGCCCAATCCGGACGGAACGATCGAACTCTATATCCAGAAGGACTCGCCTGGAGCGGACAAGGAGTCGAACTGGTTGCCCGCACCCGCCAGCAAGTTCGTTCTGATGCTGCGGATGTATTGGCCGAACGAGAAGGCGCCCTCGATCATCAACGGCAGCTGGTCTCCGCCGGCCGTCAGGAAGGTCGCGAGCAGCTGATCGCAACGGGCCGACAAGCCGAGGCGATAGCCTCACTCGCCGCCCATCACCGTTCGCGTCAGCGTGCTCCGCGCGAATTTCTTCAACGGCATCGGCTTGCCGAACAGGAAGCCCTGCACGTGATCGAAGCCCAGCTCGTTCGCTGCGACGAGGTCGGCGCGGCTCTCGACTCCCTCGGCAGCCGAGCGTGCGCCATAGCCCTGCGCGAGCTCGACGATGTGACGGCACACCGTGCGCTTGAGACGGTCGTTGGCGCTCCCGGTCACGAAGTGGCGGTCGGCCTTCAGCTTGATGAAGGGGATCCTGCCGAGATCCATCAGCGACGGCCAGTTGGCACCGAGATTGTCGATCGACAGGCCGATATTGTGCAGCCGCATCTCGCGCGAGATTTCGGTCAGGAGATCGAGATCGCGGATCGCCTCCTCGCTGGTGATCTCGATCGTCAATCCGCCGAAGGCCGGATGCGTCGGCACGCGGCGGCAGAGATCGCGCACGGCCTGCGGCTCCTTCAAATACGAGGCGGGCAGGTTGATCGAGAGATCGACCGGGCTTTGCCGCTCCAGGAGGTAGTGCCAGTCCTGCACCGCGCGTTCGATCACGAATTCCGAGAGATCGCGCAGGTGCGGATCGTGCTCCTCCGGAATGAAATAGGCCGGGGGCACCACGCCCCAGGTCGGATGGCGCATCCGCACCAGGGCCTCTGCGCCGCAGCGGATCAGCGTGCGCGCGTCGATCTTGGGCTGGTACCAGAGCTCGAGCCAGCCGGCGTGCAAGGCTTCGCCGACATGCACGGCCGGGCTCGGCGCCGGCTCGTCCGGCAGCAGCATCGCAATGCGATCGCGCAGCGTCTCCGCGGCAAAGGGCGTGGTCAGCGGCGGCAGCATGGCGAG
Organism: Bradyrhizobium sp. WYCCWR 13022; assembly: GCF_030435535.1. NCBI lineage: Bacteria > Pseudomonadati > Pseudomonadota > Alphaproteobacteria > Hyphomicrobiales > Nitrobacteraceae > Bradyrhizobium > Bradyrhizobium sp. WYCCWR 13022. Next base: position 9,095 of record NZ_JAUIZJ010000016.1, on the reverse strand, counting down.
GCCATATTCCTCTCCGACCTGCTGCACGGCCTTGACGATGATCGACTCGCGGGCACCGACGGTCAGGACCTTGCCGTCGAAGGCCTCGCGCACCAGCGTCTCCAGGAATGTGCCGGGCTCGATGCCGTCGGCGGCGACGCCGAACAGGATCAGGTCCGGCAATTCGCCGGCGAGCACGGTCTTGAGCTCGTCGGCACTGGCGCATTCGCTGGTGACGAAGCCAAAATCCTCCAGCACCTCGGCCAGGAATGCGCGCAGGTGGCGCTTGCCGTCGGCGACGCATGCGCGCGGCGTTACCTTTCGCCGTCCGAAGGTCTTGGGCCTTCGTCCGGCGAGTTCAACAATGTCGTCGTTCATCGCAAACCTCTCCCGTTCCGCGACCGGTGTTAGCGACGGGAGCAGTTTCAAATAAGGAGCGCTTCAGCCGATTATTGAATTATCTGGGTAACGTTAAAGCCCCCATCATTTCTAAAATTGTTCGGATCTCGTTCGAGAAGTCTTCACGTCTGTCGCTGCGCAGCGCACTTGCGTGCGACAATCATGCAGGATTTTCCCGACGCTCAATTCGGCGGTGTGCGCGGCCGTGTCCTGTAATTGGACGATGCTGCGCGCGCTTCGCCCAATTGAATAACGGGTGCCTCAATTGGATGTGGCTTTGTCGTGCTCGTCCATGCAGAACGCCTACTTCTTTGTCGTCGGATGGAGATCGGCGCGGCAGGGACCACGCGCGGTGTCCACCCCTCGCGCTGTATGTGATGCATCGGAGAATTGTGAGCGGCGAGCTCCGTCGACGAATTCATTCTCGCGCGATGCGTGCATGGCCCGTCACTGCGCGTGACGGTTATGCGACGACGCGACCATCCGCGGGGCGGGCGAATGTGAAGCACTTCACAAGCCGATTGCTGCACGTGCGCTATTGGTCCCTGGAGCCGGTGGTGGGCTGTCAGGGATTGCAGCTATGACGACGCGGCGGTTGATCTATTGGTGGTTCAGGATCGTGATGTCAGGGCGATTTCTCGATCGCTTCCTGTGCCTGCCACGCGTTCCGGAATAGCCGGCGCGAACTAGGTCGCCCCGATCAATTTGCGAAACGCCGCCGCGCCGTCCTGCACGGCGTCGCGGCCCTTCCAGGCCAGATAGCTCAGCTTGCCGCCGAGCGTATCCTGATTGCGCAGCCGGCGCGATCCCAGGATGTGACCGACATTGGCGGGGAAGCGGCTGACCTCGGCCGCCACCAGCGCCGCGATCGCGTCCATCAATTGCTGAAGCCGGACGCCCCATTCGCTCTGCTCGATGCCGTCGATGCGAACCTTGAGCGAATGTTCGACGTCGTAGATTTCCGTGAGCAGGTCCCGTGCGACGAGAAATCGGTTGTGGCGAAGTGCGATCCGCAAGGCAAGGCGCTTGTCGTCGAGCCGATCGAGCACCATGGGAACGACGCAAGCATAGGACGCCGCTGCAACCTCGGCAGCGCTCTTGCTCGCGGCCGCCTTGGTCGCAAGGTATATGAGCCGCCAGAATGTCTTCAGGCGCCTCGCGACCAGCGTCAGCGCGAACGGCAGCGCATCGGGATTGGCCTTCTTGAAGGCGTCGAGTTGCGCGGTGATCTGTGCGACCTGGCCGTCGTCGAATTTCGTGATGGTCTCGGGCAGCTTCTCGTTGAACTTCGGCAGCGCGTCGCCGGCACGCAGCACCTGGAGCATCTTCCTCACGTCGTCGAAGGCGGTGCGCGAGGCGGTGTATTGCGCGAGCTTGTCGCGTGCGAATTCGGTGCTTTCCGCCGATGCGAGCGTGTTCTCGAGCACCTTGACGACCTTGCCCTGAAAGATCGTCGCGATCTTCAGCACTTCCTTGGGATTGTTGGCGGCGACCTGGTCGTTGATCGCCTTGATGTAGTCGCGCGCCATGGTCGGCAGCAGGTCGCGGCAGATCCACTCCCAGATCGGGGTGAGCGTGTTGCGCGAGATCCGTCCCGAATTGGCGTGCTCGGGCGCGCCGTCGATCAGCAGCAGTTCGAGCGGCGCGAAGAAATAGCGCGACGGACTGGTCGCGCGCGCCTGGGTCGATCCATCCTTGCGGAATTCGGCGCGCAGCTTGGCCTGGATCTCTGCTGAGCCCGGCATGTCGAGGCCGCAAAGCTCGAGCCGCTCGAGTTCGCTGAGCAGGCAGCTGCGCGACAACGGCGTCAGCTTCTGCAGGAACTCCGAAAGCTCGTCGATTTCGTCCATGGCACGCAATCTCTCGCAACGATTCCAGCAGGCTGACTGGCCGAATGCATGGAGGCATTTGCGCGCTCTCAATTGCGACACAGAGAAGCAAGCCGCCGTTAATTAATCGGTAAAGTCTGAGTGCGCGGGGATGGGGTGCGGCGGTAATCGTTAAGGAGGTGTTGGGATTCCTGCCTGTGATTTAGGCAATTTCATCAACCTTGGCGCGGCTGGCATCGGCCCCGTGCAAGCATAAATTGTGCCTTTGCCGGTATTTCAGCACAGAGCTGACGGAATTACCGTAGTCATACGGAGCAGAAAGTTAACCACAGATCGCCCCGGGTTCCGCTAAACACGTCACATGGGGTCACAGAACGATACGGTCACTGATTCGCGGCCGTCGGAATGGTTCGAAAGCGGTGCGTCTGCGCCTGAAGAACTCGACTTCGTCCGGCTCAATGCCGCCCGCGCCAAGGCGGCTGACGAGATGGCCGCGGCCATAGCCCGCGAGCTCAATGGTCCCCTGACCGCACTTCTGCTCTATATGGGCGAGATCAAGCACCACAGCGATCAACTCGCGCCCGTTTCGGCCGACCGCGCCTATTTGCAGCAGGTGGTGGAGAACGCACTGGCGCAAACCGAGCGCGTCTGCGGCCTGGTGAAGCAGCTTGCCGGTCAGCACAAAGGCGGCCTGCCCGCGCCGTCGATCACTGAAGATGTCGAGTTGAAGCCCGGCCGCGCGCTGCCGCCACCGCGCGAGGCGAGCTCCGAGTTCTCGGGCCTGTCGGGCAAGCGGCTGACCAAGCGCGAGCGTGAGGTGCTGCGGCTGATCAGCGAGGGCTTTTCGAACAAGCAGGGGGCGCTGCGGATGCAGATCAGTCCGCGCACCTTCGAGAGCCATCGGGCCGAAGCGATGCGCAAGCTCGGCGCGCGCAACACCGCGGACCTCGTCCGCGCGGCGCTGCTGCATTCGATCGATTGAAGCGGTCGTTTTGCGCCGCCTTGGTGGCGGCGCGCTCGTGATCTAGAAATAGTCTTCGGCGAAGGGGCGCGCGCGCGAAGTGGCCCGCGGCATCGTAGGCTCTTCCTTCGGCGTATTCGGGATGATGGTGATGGTCCAGCGCGGCGGGATGGTCGATTCCTGCTCGAGCACCGAGCGGACAAAACCCGTCACCGTGGACTCGCCCGCCTTCACCGTGGCCATGCGGCCGTTGAACTGTGCGATGCGAAAGCGACGGACCTCTTTCTGGTCCGCAGTCTCATAGGTGAACATGGAAACCCTCCTGGTTTCCGGCGACTATCGCCACCTATGATTAGTCATCTGTGAAAATTGCAAACCGTATAAGTACGGCGGGCCTTTGAGGCGGGTCGGTCAATCCTCCGATTCCTGGGCCTTCGCGGCGATGAAGGCCGCTTCCATCTGCTCCAGAAGATCGCCCAATTCGGCCGCGCCGATCGCCTCGGCCGTGCTCTCCAGCCGCAGCGCCAGCGTCGCGAGCCTGAGATAGCCGAAGGTCCTGGCCGTGCTCTTCAGCGAATGCGCCTCGCGCGCGAACCTGGCCCGGTGCTGGCCGAGCGCGAGCGTGCGGAACGACTGAAGTCGCGCGCTGGTCTCGCTCCAGAATACCGATCGCACTTCACGGGCGCCGTCCTCGCCGATCTCGCGCACCAGCGCCTCGAACGCACGGGGCTCGCGCAGCGGTTCAGGCTCGCGCAGCGGCGCGGTGTCGAGCGCACCTGGCGCAGGCGCGAATACGGCGTCGAACATGGTTGTCCCGGTCCCCTTGATGCGCGTCGCGATGCGAGGCGTCCGGGTGTCTACGCCATTTCGATTGCAGTTCTGGTCACGAGATGCGCCGAGTTTGCGGGCGGAGCTAAGCAGTTGCTTTACCATGTGCCGCTCGGTCCGGGCGCACCGGCGCGGCGTCACGCGCCGAGCAGCCGGTCGTATTGGGCCTTGACCGTGGCGTAGCATTCGCAGGCCGTCTGGCGCAGGCCGTCCAGATTGAGGAGCTGGATATGCCCGCGGCTGTAGTGGATGAAATTGGCCTGCTGCAAGGTATTGGCGACCAGCGACACGCTGTTGCGCCGCGCCCCGATCATCTGCGCCATGGCTTCCTGCGTCAGCAGCAGCCGATAGTCGCCCGACAGATCATGGGTGTGCAGCAGGCAGCGCGCCAGCCGCGACTCCACCGGATGGGCCGCGTTGCAGCCCGCGGTCTGCTGCACCTGCGCGTAGACCGCGAGCCCGTGCCGCGTCAGCAGCGTTCGCAGGGTTGCGCTCTGTTCGGCCGCGATGCGCAGCCGGTCGAGGTCCATCACCGACGCGACGCCGGGAACCAGCACGACCGCCGTGTTGAGTGCGCAAGCATCGCCCAAGGTCGAAAACGCGCCGAGCAGGCTGTCGCGGCCGATCATGGCGACCTGCACATGCTCGCCCTTGGCGAGTTTGACGACCAGCGAGATCACGCCGCGATGCGGGAAGTAGGCGCGCTTGAGCGTCTCGCCGGTCTCGACCAGCACGGCATCATGCGGGAGATCGGCCGTGCGCAGATGTGCACGGATCAATTCATAATCATCTGCCGACAGCGCCGACAGGAAACCGTTGGATGGGCGCGCCATCGTTTCCAAAGCAGCCTCCTGTCTCATCCGCCGATGGACACCCGCGGCTCTACGATCCGCTTTCGGGTAAGTTCCATCATGTTCCCGTCAGGATATATTGGCAATTGGTGCAGTGCTGTTGGACATGATTCAGCAATCACTCGGCGCCGTCTTGTACGCACCGGAATGCCGCGGTCGTGGTAGCGCTTACATTATCAACGACTCGCAAACAGTCTCGCGTGATGGGCCTTGACGGCGGCATGACACTCGCAAGAGGTCGCTTCCAGCGCGCGTAGATCGATGATCTCGATCTGGCCGCGGCTGTAGCTGATGATGCCGGCGCGCTGCAACTCATGCGCAACCAGCGAAACGGCGTTACGCCGTACGCCCATCATCTGGGCCAGGGTCTCCTGCGTCAGCGCGAGGGTTTCCCTGTCCGACAGATCCCGGGCACGCAGCAACCAGCGCGCCAGCCGCGCCTCGACCGGGTGCAGCGCATTGCAGAGCAGGGACTGCTGCGCACGCGCGAGCAGCGCTTGCTCGTGCCGAATGATCAGGCTGCGGAACGCGATGCTCGCATTGGCAACGGTTCGAAAGGCCGGGATTTCAACTGCAGATGCGGTCCCGGGAAAGAGCACGACAGCGTCTGATGCCGCGATTCCATCGGCGAGTGCCGCGCCGCCGCCGACGATGCTGTCGCGTCCGAGCATCGCCACTTCGATCGTTTGTCCTTCGGACAGGCTGACCGTGATTGAAACGGTTCCGTCGTGCGGAAACAGGACGTGGCGAAGTGCCGCGCCTGCCTCGTCCAAGACAGTCTCTCTGACCAATTCGATTGTCACCAGATGCGGACGCAACAGGTCGAAGTCCGCCGCGTCGAGCATCTGCAGCATTTGATTTGGCGGTGGACCGCTCGCGCTCATGCAGAGACAATCCTGCGTGTTTCCCGGATATCGGCTTCCGGGATGCTGATTCTTGGGACGCTGGTTCTCGAGCGTCGGCGTCACGCCTTCGATGTCCAGTTGCCAACGACACGAACATATTGTAATGGTTGTATTGTTGTCCATATACCCGTTGAATGGTAGACAACTTGCCGCATTTGCGGCGAAAATGAAAACAGCGCGCTGATCGATGCGCACGCCCGGCGAGCCAGTCCTGCGTAGCAAACCGGGGACGAGTGCCAGGGGGCCTCATGAGCAGGGAACGGGCAACCGGCCGTAGATATTGCGTCGGCCTTTTCATCGGCTATTTGCCGGTTCACGCGGGCTTGCGCGTTCGTCGCTTCCTTTCAGCCGTCAGACATTGCTCCGCGCCTTTGCGCGGCCCGGCCGCGGATCTCGCGCTCATCCCGTTCGCATGTTGCACCAGGCCGACCGCGCGCGCGGTCAATACGATTTCAACGCAAGCGAAAGGAGAAAGGTGTGCGCAACGGTTCAATTCTTGAATCGCCGAAGCGGGAAATTCCAACGACGCCAGACAGTCTGCGCCACATTCTCGTTGTCGACGACGACCCGATGGTATCCATGGCCATCGAGATCTATCTCCAGCGAAACAATTTTCGGGTGACGATCGCTGACGGCGGCGAAGCCGGGCTCCGCGCTCTCGAGAACGAACAGTTCGATCTGATGATCATCGACATCTTCATGCCGCATATGCGCGGATTCGAATCGATCCGGCTCTTTCACGACCGCGCGCCCATGACGCCGCTGATTGCGATGTCCGGTTATGCCTTCGCAGATCTGAATTCGCCTGCACCCGATTTCCTCAGGATGGCGCTGGAGCTCGGCGCCTCGCGCTGCCTGCGCAAGCCGTTCACGCCGGTTGCGCTGCTGGCCGCGATCAGGGACTGCCTCGCCGAGTCCCATGCCGCCGCTGCGCGGCTGGGTTAGCGCGTCATCGTTCGCGGCGTCGTGCGGTAAGAGTCTGTTTACCGCAAGCTTGGGTCTTGCGGATTTCATCGACACTTCGACCGAAGCCCTCATGCGCGATCTCGATCGCGGGTGATTTGACTCAATTCGCGCGGCTCGTGCACATCTCCCGACATCGGCAGGATTTTTTGCGCCTGCCGTGACGCCGTTATCCGCGCGTTTACCTGTCGCGTTTCCGGAGCGAGGCTGCGGGCGGGATTTGCCGAAAACTGCGGTCTCACGCAGCCGAACGGCAAACTTCGTTTCAATATCCGTATTAGCACGGAGGATGAAATTAACGGGACCGTGAAATGGGTTGTCTAACGATCTAGGAGCGGACTTCCGCCGATTCCAAGCGCGGCGCAGGCGTTGAGGTCCAGCTCAGTAAGGCGTAGCTCATGGATGATCTGTTGCGGGAGTTTCTGACGGAGACCAGCGAGAGCCTGGACACCGTCGACAATCAGCTGGTGAAGTTCGAGCAGGAACCGAACAACGCCAAGATCCTGGATAACATCTTCCGCCTGGTCCACACCATCAAGGGTACGTGCGGCTTCCTCGGTCTGCCGCGGCTCGAAGCGCTGGCGCATGCCGGCGAGACGCTGATGGGCAAATTCCGCGACGGCATGCCGGTGACGGGACCGGCGGTGACGCTGATCCTGTCCTCGATCGACCGCATCAAGGAGATTTTGGCTGGCCTCGAGGCGACCGAAGCCGAGCCCGAAGGCAACGACCGCGATCTGATCGACAAGCTGGAAGCGATGGTCGAGCAGGGCATGGCCGCGATGGCGGCGGGGAGTTCTGCTCCCGTTGCCGAAGCCCCGCCGCTGGTGCCGGAAGCCCCCGCCGCTGCGCCCGCTGCCGCCAAGGAGATGACCACGGGCACGCTGATCGACCAGACCCTGGAGCGTCCGTTGCGTCCGGGCGAAGTCTCGCTCGACGAGCTCGAGCGCGCCTTCCGCGAGACCGCGATCGAAGCCCCGGCGCCGGTTGCCAAGGCTGAGCCGGTGGCTGAAGTCCCGGCGCCTGCCGCCAGGGAGGCTGCAAAGCCTGCCAGGCAGAAGGCCGCGCCGAAGAAGTCGATGGCCGACGAGAGCGCCGGCGAGGGCGAGCGCATCGCCAACCAGTCGATCCGCGTCAACGTGGATACGCTGGAGCACCTGATGACCATGGTCTCCGAGCTGGTGCTGACCCGCAACCAGCTGCTGGAGATCTCGAGGCGCAACGAGGACACCGAGTTCAAGGTGCCGCTGCAGCGCCTCTCCAACGTCACCGCCGAGCTGCAGGAAGGCGTCATGAAGACGCGCATGCAGCCGATCGGCAATGCCTGGCAGAAGCTGCCCCGCATCGTCCGCGACCTCTCGAGCGAACTCGGCAAGCAGATCGAGCTGGAGATGCACGGCGCCGACACCGAGCTCGACCGCCAGGTGCTCGACCTGATCAAGGACCCGCTCACCCACATGGTGCGCAACTCCGCCGATCATGGCCTGGAGACCCCCGCCGAGCGCCTCGCTTCCGGCAAGGGCGAGCAGGGCACCATCCGCCTCTCCGCCTATCACGAGGGCGGCCACATCATCATCTGCATCGCCGACAACGGCCGCGGCCTCAACACCGAGAAGATCAAGGCCAAGGCGCTCTCCTCAGGTCTCGTCACCGAGGCCGAGCTGGAGAAGATGAGCGAAGCCCAGATCCACAAGTTCATCTTCGCGCCCGGCTTCTCGACTGCGGCCGCCATCACCTCGGTCTCGGGCCGCGGCGTCGGCATGGACGTGGTCCGCACCAATATCGACCAGATCGGCGGCACCATCGACATCAAGTCGGTCGCCGGTGAAGGCTCCTCCGTCACCATCAAGATCCCGCTGACGCTGGCGATCGTCTCCGCGCTGATCGTCGAGGCCGCCGGTGACCGCTTCGCCATTCCGCAGCTCTCGGTGGTCGAGCTGGTGCGTGCCCGCGCCAACTCCGAGCACCGCATCGAGCGCATCAAGGACACCGCGGTCCTTCGCCTGCGCAACAAGCTGCTGCCGCTGATCCACCTGAAGAAGCTGCTCAAGATCGACGACGGCGCGGCCAGCGATCCCGAGAACGGCTTCATCGTGGTCACCCAGGTCGGCAGCCAGACCTTCGGCATCGTCGTCGACGGCGTGTTCCACACCGAAGAGATCGTGGTCAAGCCGATGTCGACGAAGCTCCGTCACATCGACATGTTCTCCGGCAATACCATCCTGGGCGATGGCGCCGTCATCATGATCATCGACCCCAACGGCATTGCCAAGGCGCTCGGCGCCGCCGGCTCCTCGGCCCATGACATGGCTGACGACAATGGCGCGCTCCACATCGGCTCGGGCGAGCAGACCACCTCGCTGCTGGTGTTCCGCGCCGG